>CAYTBI010000005.1:0-114544 GCA_964435975.1 uncultured bacterium | reverse complement strand
TAACCCATCTCCTTCACTTTGTCAGGGACTGCAGGCATAATGCCAACCTAGAAGCAAGGGAGCGCGAGCGAGTGAAGTATTTTTTCTTGTCGGATGGATGGTCCGTCGGTCGAGTTTGGGAACTCGGCGGGCTTTGGAGTGCGAGCCGCGAACCAGAGATTTCGCGGCTGGGTCTGTGTTTGGTTGAAGGCGGCGAGACGCTGTGGCTCTACAGGGCCGAGGAGGCTGTCCTCATGCTAGAGGTGCGCCCACCTGCCGTGGGCACCGATGGCGCAATCGGCCAGGTCGTGCTCAAGCGGCTCATTGACGCCGATCGCGCTCTGGAAATCCTGGCTGCGGCCGCTCGGACCGACGCGCGCGATGGCAGTGCGATTGTGGCGCCTGCCCCAGAAATGGCCGCGATGTCTGCCACCCGCTAGACCGCCCGCAACTTTACCTAGCGGGGATCGCGGGAAATTTCCGCAAAAATCTCTGTCAGGATTTCTGTGGCTCCCTGCTGGCGCAGGCGCGCGGCCAGATCGCAGCCAAGCTGCTCGGCGGCAGCCCGTGGCGCGCCGAGAGCATCTTTGACCAACCGCTGGCCGTCGAGGCTAGCCACCAAACCCGTCAGGGTGAGGGTGTCGTCGGCGATGGTGGTGTTAACGCCAATGGGGACCTGACAGCCGCCCTCAAGCTCCCTTAAGAAAGCCCGCTCGGCCAGGGCACTGTCGCGGCTGGGGGAGTGCTCCAAGGTTTGCAGCAGCTCTAGAACCTCGGTGTCGTCGCTGCGGCACTCGATGCCGAGCGCCCCTTGACCGACCGCGTGCAACGAAATCTCGCCAGGCAGCACCTGCTGGATGCGATCGGCCATGCCCAGGCGCGTTAGCCCCGCCACTGCCAGTACGATCGCGTCGTACTCGCCGGCATCGAGCTTGCTCAAGCGGGTGTTTAAGTTGCCGCGAATGTCTTTAAAGGTCAAATGGGGAAAGTGATATCGCAACTGGGCGAGGCGGCGCAACGAGGAGGTCCCCACCACCGCACCCTCTGGCAGCGTGTCGATCTGCTTGTCGCGATGGCGCTCGGCAACCACTAGGGCGTCGGCCGGATCGACGCGCTCGGTCACGCAGCCAAGGGCTAGCCCGTCGGGCAGGTGGGTTTGCAGGTCTTTGAGCGAGTGCACGGCTAGATCGACTCGCTTTTCGAGCAAACCCGTCTCCAGCTCCTTGGTGAACAAGCCTTTGTCCCCGATTTTGGAAAGTGCGACATCTAGAATGATGTCTCCTTGGGTGCTCATCGACTCGATCGCAAACTGGCGCTCGGGAAACGCCTGCTGGAGCCGCTCGCAGACCCAGTTGGTTTGTACCATTGCCAGCGCGCTTTTGCGCGTTCCCAGCCGGATGACCCGCGGGTTACTCATATCTTTATTCCCCAACACCTTCTGCGCGACGACAAGCCAGAGCGCGCTCGCACCCTGCAAACATTAAAAAATTTTCAAATGCACCCAACAAGTCTAAACTACTCGGCCCGCCCCAAGCGGTGCCTAGTAGCCCGTTGCCGAAAGATTGGGCGATACGCTCTCGCCGAGGGGAACGCGCTCGATGCGCGTCTCAAAGCTACCGTCAGGATAAAGGAAAAGCAAGCGGAAGCCCGGATCGAGGTTGTCGAGGCGAAACTGCTGGCACTGGGGCCGGAACTGCACGGAGGTGGAGGGGCTCGACATGTAGCAGACGCCGCCTCGCTTGCTTCTGAAATCTTGGTGGATGTGCCCGAAAATCGTCAGGCGGACCTGGGGGTGCCGGTCGAGGACGGCAAAGAGGTCCTCCGGGTTTTGCAGGCGGCTGCGGTCGATCCAAGCAGAGGCAATATCTAGGGGTGGATGATGCAGGCCCACAAGCGTGGGTAGATCCTGGAAGTTCTGCAACTGCTCGTCGAGCCACTGCAAGCTCTCCAGGCTGAGGCGGCCGTGGACTTTGCCTGCAACCGAAGAGTCGAGCAAAATCAGGTGCCATCCACCCACCTGTAGCGAGCGCTCGGTAGAAATAGGCGGCTCGCACAGCACCTTAGCCATGAAATCGAGCCGATCGTGATTGCCGGGTATCCAGTGGGTGGCAATGCCCAAAGGCGCGACCGCCGCTGCCAAACGCTCGTAGGAGGCGACGGTTTCGTCTTGAGAGAGATCTCCCGTGAGCAAAAGCAAATCCGGCTGCGGCTCGACTTCCTTGAGCCGCCGAATTACCGCTGCAAAAGATTTAGCAGTCGGAAGACCTAGGAGTTCCCCCTCACTTGCAGCCAAGAGGTGGGTATCTGTAATTTGAGCGGCGATTAGTGGAGAAACCCCTTGCATGTCCGTCCCGGCGAGTTGTACCGCAAGATCCTCGATTAATAATTAATACCTTACAACGGGCGAATGCGGCCTCACCCGCCCGTACGACAGATTCCTTACGGCAGATTGTTCTCATAAAACTGCAAACATCCGATCGCAACTTACGGGTTAACCCCGAACTGCAAACGCAACCGTTCCGTTAGCCCCAAAAATTTGCTACATTAACCCGATGTGCGTGAGGCGGCATAGCCAAGTGGTAAGGCCGAGGACTGCAAATCCTTTATCCCCAGTTCGAATCTGGGTGCCGCCTTTTGTCCGAGCCAGTGCCCGAGCTTTAATTCTTAGGTGGAATTGCGGTCGGGCAAGATTATGGAAATCTAGATTTTCCGTTGCCGAACCTGCAGCAATCGCGGAAAATGTCCGAGTTGTTATTACCGGGAAATCACTCGAATCGATGGGTCGCGCTGAAAAGGTCGTACTTGCTTACTCCGGAGGGGTCGATACCTCTGTTTGCATTCCCTACCTCATGCAAGAATGGGGTGTCAAAGAGGTCATCACCCTAGCCGCCGATCTCGGCCAGGGCGACGAGCTGACCGCCGTCAAAGCCAAAGCACTTGACTCGGGGGCGTCGGTCTCGCTGGTGGTTGACGGTCGCGATCGCTTCATTCGCGAGTTTGCTTTCCCGGCTCTCCAAGCCAATGCCATCTATGAGAATCGCTACCCACTCTCGACGGCGCTGGCGCGGCCGCTCATCGCGCGCATGCTGGTCGAAGCTGCTGCCGAGTACGGCTGCGATGCGGTCGCTCATGGTTGCACCGGCAAGGGCAACGACCAGGTTCGCTTCGACGTTTCAATCGCAGCCCTCAACCCGAGCTTGAAGATTCTCGCCCCAGCGCGCGAATGGGGCATGAGCCGCGCCGAGACCATTGCCTACGGCGAGCGCTTCGGCATTCCGGCCCCCGTGAAAAAGTCGTCGCCCTACAGCATCGACCGTAATTTGCTCGGGCGCAGCATCGAAGCTGGCCCCCTTGAGGATCCCAATTTCGAGCCCCCCGAAGAGATTTACGCCCTCACGCGCGCGGTTTCTGAGACCCCCGACGAGCCGGAATACGTCGAGATTGGCTTCGAGGGCGGCATCCCGGTGAGCCTCGATGGTGCGGCTTGCGAGCCCGTGGCCCTAGTCGAAACCCTCAACGAGCTGGCTGGCAAGCACGGGATCGGTCGCATTGACATGATGGAGAATCGCGTCGTCGGGATTAAGTCGCGCGAAATTTATGAGACCCCGGCGCAGTTGGTGCTCATCGAGGCCCACCGCGACCTCGAGAGCCTGACCCTGACGGCCGATGTGAGCCAGTACAAGCGCGGCATCGAGGCAACCTACAGCCAGCTGGTCTACCAGGGTTTGTGGTTTAGCCCCCTTAAAACCGCTCTCGATGCGTTCGTCGCGCAGACCCAAGCGCGCGTCACCGGTAGCGTGCGAGTGAAGCTCTTCAAGGGCAACGCGACCGTTGTCGGCCGTCGGTCTGTCAATTCGCTCTACGCCGACGATTTGGCAACCTACGGCAGCGACGATGCCTTCGACCACAAAGCCGCAGAAGGATTCATTTATATTTGGGGGCTGCCGACGCGGGTATGGTCGCGGCTAGCAAGCCGATAGAATGGTCTTCTCGGTAAAGTTTAGGCGGTAAAGTTTAGGCGGAGGCTCCCAAACAAAGAGCGTGAGCGTTAGAGTTCGGATCGCACCTAGCCCGACGGGCAACTTGCACATCGGCACGGCCCGCACGGCCCTTTACAACTGGCTGTACGCGCGCCACTGCGGCGGCCAGTTTATTTTGCGCGTTGAAGATACCGATCGCGCCCGCTCCAAGCCAGAATTTACCGAAAACATCAAAACCGGCCTGGCCTGGCTGGGCCTTACCTGGGATGAGGGGCCGTTCTTTCAAACCGATCGCCTGCACCTCTACCAAGCGGCCGTGCAAACGCTCCTCGATCGGGGCTTGGCCTACCGTTGCTACTGCAGCGAGGCCGAACTCAACGAGATGCGCGAGCGGCAAGCCGCCCAAAAACTTGCCCCCCGCTACGACAACCGCCACCGCCACCTCAGCGACGAAGCGCGCGCGGCTTTTGAAGCCGAGGGCCGCAAGCCCGTCATTCGCTTTAAAATCGATGACGATCGCACCATTGCCTGGGAAGATCGCGTGCGCGGCCGGGTTACCTGGAAAGGCAGCGACCTCGGCGGTGACATGGTGGTGGCTCGCCGCCCCGAAGGCGACGAGCCCTTCGGCCAGGCCCTCTACAACCTGGCAGTCGTCGTTGACGATGCGGAGATGAGCATTACCCACGTCATTCGCGGCGAAGACCACATCGCCAATACGGCCAAGCAAATCTTGCTCTACGAGGCTCTGGGGGCTGCCGTGCCAGAATTTGCCCACACGCCCTTGATTTTGAACGAAAAAGGCGCAAAACTCTCCAAGCGCGACGGCGTCACCTCAATTGATGAGTTTCGCCAACTGGGCTTTTTGCCAGCGGGCTTGGCTAACTACATGCTGCTGTTGGGCTGGACGCCAACCGACTCGACCCAGGAAATTTTTACCCTCGACGAAGCCGCTCAGCTTTTCGATCTCGATCGCGTCAGCAAAGCCGGGTCGAAATTTGACTGGAACAAGCTCGATTGGATCAACAGCCAATACCTGCACCACATGGCCCCCGCCCAGCTCGTCGAGCTGCTTGCCCCCCACTGGCAAGCGGCCGGGTACGCCGTCGACCTTGCAGGCGATCGTCCTTGGCTCGAGGGGGTCGCAGCCCTGATTGCCCCGAGTCTGACGCGCCTAACTGACGCCGCCCCCCAGGCAACGCTGTTTTTCCAGGATTACGCGCTACTTGCAGACGGCCGAGGCCAGCTCGAGCAAGATGGGGCGCTCGATATCGTCAAAGCGGCAATTGTCGCCCTCGCAGCCCAGCCCCAACGGGACGAAGCGACTCTCAAAGAGATGTTCGGCCAAATTGCCAAAGATCTCGGCGTCAAGAAAGGCATGGTGATGAAAACCCTCCGCGCCGGTCTGACAGGTTGCCTCAAGGGCCACGACCTCACGCAAGCCTGGCTGCTGCTCAATCAAAAGGGCCTCGATAAGGCTCGCTTGGTGGCCGCAGTGGCTTGCTTTTAACTAGCAGAGCGCGCGATGCCCGCACCGACAAATTTCTGCAGTGATGCTTGGGTCACCCTGGCGGCCTCTGATTGGAGTGCCGCAGTTGCATTCTACGAGGGGCTCTTCGCGCGCGCGCCCGAGCGCCTGATTCCGGGCGTCTATGCTGAATTTTGCCTGACCGGCGGCCTGCGCCTGGGGATTTTTTGCCCGCAAGCGAGTAATCGCGCCGAGTTTGCTACCTCAGCTGGCAGCGGTCTGAGCCTTTGCTTGGAAGTTGCCGACCTAGAAGCAGCGATCGCTCGCCTGCAAGCGCTGGGCTACCCGCCCCCCGGTGAGATTGCCACGGCCTCCCACGGCCGCGAAATCTATGCCTACGATCCGGCGGGCAATCGCTTGATTTTGCATCAGTCTTAGCCGGTTAGGCTATTCGCTGCGCCAAAGGCCATCGGGGCCGCGGCCACTGACGCTCTCCATCGCCGCGAGCACCCCTTGGGAGGCAGCAATAATGTCGCGCTCTTCGCCGCCGAGGTAGAGGCGGCCGAAGGTGCCAATCGAAGAAATCTGCAAGATATTGATGTTGGCTGCTTTCTCAGCTTCATTGGCGGCCAAGGAGGCATAGGCAGCGGGCTCCACCTCAAAGACGTAGAGAGTCTGACCGGCTAGGATCATCTGCCCGCGCCGGGAGCGGTTGATGAGCTGGACGTGGTGGGGGTCTAAGTTGCGAATGATTTGGCTGGAGATGACGCGCGGGCGCAGGCGATCGCGCTCTTTGACACCGAGGGCATCGAGAATGGCTTGACCGGCCGTACGGGTCTCGCCTTGCTGGGGCGAGTGGATTTCGAGGAGACCGTAGAGACGCTCGACCATCAAAACCGCCGGACGCACTCGGGTTGACTTCAGAGCGATGTCGGTGATGCGGTTAATTTCAATGCCCGGTGAAATCTCGACCCAAAGAGAGGTATCGCCGGGCAACGGTAAAAAACCAATGGAGACCGTGCCCATATAGGCGGCGTGTTGTGGCTGTAGGCTGTCGATAAAAACGTAGCTGCGCAGTTCGATACCCAAAACTGATTCCCCGATATATTTCCTGTAGCTGTTACTCGCCAGACTCGGGGGCGGACGCTGCGCTCCGGGAAAAGCCGCCAGAGGTCTGGCAGTGCTCCAGCCGCGACACTAGTGATGAGAATACCACCAACCCCCCGTGGCGGTACTCGGAGCGCAAGATCCATCCTGGCAGATGCCCGCGCGGGGCTTGGCGATCGAGCGTTAGGTCGGTCTCGGTAAGCCAGTCTCCTCGCGCCCGCCAACCCAAGCGGTTGCCAAGGGCTCTCCAGGCATCGAGATTGTAGAGTTCCTGACTGAGGCTGCGGTAGATCTGCCACTGGACCGTGAAACCAAAATGGCCGTCACTGCATTCGAGCCAAAGCCGGTCGATCGCCAATAGATCGGCACAGGGCAAGCAGGCGAGATCTTCGGCACGGAACCAGCCTTCCCGGGCCCGGCCTGCCAAGCAGAGCATGAACTGATAGGTCTCGGTGTTGGCAGCAGCCCAGTCTTCGCGCAGGAGGTGGCGACGCAGGGTGCCGTAATCGAAAGTCGAGGCCGGGCGGCTCTCAGCAGCAGCCGTCCGCCGCGCTGTCGAGATAACTGCGCTCGAGATATCACCCATCTGGGTTACGCGCGGTGCGGTGCGCTGGCTCCTCTGGTGCAGTCGGGGGCGAACGATTGCCGTTTGCTGGTCAATCTCGCCAGCACGGTCCGTTGGGGGTGTCGATCCCGTCGTGGTAGGCCTACCCCCGGCCAGATTGACCGCGCTAGGGGGCAGCTCGGGCAGGCTTGCGCCCGGTTGAAGGTACTCGAGCCAAGTGGCAACAGACTGGGGGCGCTCTTCAGGTTCGAGAGCCATCCCGAGTAGAATCGCGCGCTCTAGGGGGGCTGCGACGAGCGGATTGTGGCGGCTCGGCGGCACCAAGGGGGCTCCCTGACGCCGGAAGCGCGCGGGCACCGGCAACTCTCCAGTCAGCGTCACGTAGAGAGTCGCCGCCAGGGCGTAAACGTCCGTCCAAGCGCCGTAGCGCCCGACCCGCGAGTATTGCTCGATCGGCGCAAAGCAATCGGTAACGTGGTTAGTCAGATTATCGATCTGGCCGGGGCGAAATTCGCGCGCCAAACCAAAATCGATGAGTACCGGTTCGTTGCTATCGCGGCGCAGAAGAATATTTTGCGGTTTGACATCGCGGTGCAAAAAGCCCTGCTGGTGGACGAAGGCCAACGCCTTGCCAATGGGAATGAGTATTGCCAGCGCTTCGCTGACGGGTAACCCTCCCACGCGCTTGCAGCGATCGCTGAGGCTCTCTCCGGCCACGTATTCCATCACCATGCACCAGAGACGACCCTCCTGAAACAGTTGGGGGAAGACCCGCACGATGTTGGGATGGCGGCAGCTTGCCAGGGCGATTGCCTCGTTGACGAAGCTCTCTTGCAGGCGGTGGAAGTCGGGATGGTTTTGGGTGGTGCTGTTGAGAGTCTTGATCGCTACGAGGCTGTCATTGTATAGGTCTCGCGCTCGGTAAGTTGCCCCGAAGCCGCCGATGCCAATGATGCTCTCGATCTCGTAGCGTCCGTTTTTGAGGTGCTCTCCTGCGGACCAGTCGCTCATGAATTCGTTGGCGAGCCCCTGCTACTGTCTCCGGCCATTCTCAGCAAAATGATAACGGCTCCCTACAGCGGTGCTACGGTGCTGTTGTCCCTCGGGATGCTGCAACATCAAATTCCCGAATTGGGGCTGCATGTCATTTTTGGGTGTCGGTTTCACTGTTTACTTGCTTGGAACCGGAGTGCGAGGGGGACCAGCCCCAAAAGTGATAACGCTATTCGTATGGCAGGTTCGGGTTATGCCTCGTTCTCAGAGCCTGGTGCGGCATAGGTTACGAAATCTGGACGATCTGTGGTGAGAACCGGTGAGAACCAAGAGAATTGGTGTTATCCCCCGCAGGGTATAAGATCGAATTGATACCCTGTGGGGGATAGCTATGAGAAGACGTATTAGGAGCCCCGAGGAGCTGGCGACGTACATGCGAGACTTTCGGGGGCTCGAGGGTTTGAGCCAGTCGGAGCTGGCCAGACGTAATGGTTTGATGCAGAAGACTATCTCGAAGCTGGAGAACTCTCCTGGAAGCAGTGAGATTGAGACGCTGTTCAAGGTTTTGGCGGCTTTGGGTCTGGAGCTAAATGAACTACACGCTAGCCGCCTGCGGCTGAGCTAGCGGTTTCTTACGCTTCCTCGAAGCTAGTTGCCTCATGCTGCCGCAATCGGTAGTAGAGCCCCCGTTTTCGAGGTGACCTCGAAAACGGGGGCAGGCTCGTGAGCTAGCCTTCTCCACGTTTAACGAGGACAGTTCCTGTCCCCGCGCCCAGATTAGATTCACCCGTGCTGCATTCACATCCCGGCCATCTGTATGACCGCAATGTTGGCAGACATGCACGCGGTCGCCGAGAGTTTTGGGCGTCAACTCCCAGCACTCAGCACATCGTTGAGTGGGCTTGAGCTTCTCAGTTGGGGATTCAATATAGAATCCACCGGCCTCAGCAAGCTTATAGGCCAGCATGTTGGAGAACATGCCAAACCCAACCGACAGAATCGAGCGATTTAGCCCCGCCTTCTGTCGCTTCCGCTTGCTCCCTTTCTTGGCTTTTCGCGTCATGTTCTTGACGGCCAACTCTTCACCAGCGACTAGGCTGCTACGGCTAACTATGTCGCTAGAGAGTTGATGAAGCCACTGCTTTCGTTGGTTGGCAACCTTCCGCTGGGCTGCACTCATGGCCTTACGAGCACGCTTCCACCGAGCAGAAGCTTTGACTCGCTTGGTTCTGTGGGGCGCACGCTTGCGCCTGAGAGCCTTGCCTGCAGCTTTGACCTTACGGTCACCTGCCTTGATGAACTCGGGCTTTTGCTCCTTGGTGCCATCAGAAAAGGTGACCGCATCTTTGCAGCCCAGGTCGATGCCGATAGCCCCCGTTCCGGTCTCCCGAGTCACCGCTTCGCTCTTCAGCGAAAACGATGCGTACCAGCATCCGTGGCGATAAACGATGGTGCAGGTGGTTACCCTGCCCCACTGCCTTGCCTTGCCGCGCATTTTCAGGCAGACATCCAGGTCATTGAGCTTCAGGTAACCATTGCGACCATCCGAAAGCACCTTGAAGCCCTGACGAGCATCGGGGTAAGTCCAGCCTGAGTACAGGCGAATTGAACGAAAGCGAGTGCGCTTCGAGAGCCCTCTGAACAGACGCTGGAAGGCAAAGTCTACCCGTTTCACGGTTGCCTGTAAGCTGCCATGATTGAGTGACTTATATTCGGGCCAGCAATCCTTGAAGGGCACGAGCGCCGCTTGTTGGTCGAAGTAATCAACTGACTGCCGATGGTGTCGCCAGCTCGTCTTACGGTGCTCCACGCAGGCGTTGTACGGATAGGCGTGCATCCGCCTCGCCTCAAAAAGCTTGGCCTCTTGAGCGCGAGTGGGATACAGCCGAAATGTTGCCCTGCGATTTATCATGGCTGTATTATAGCGCAGGTGGGGGGTTGCCGAAATGAAGCCACGCAAGGGGTCTCACAGTGTTTTTAGCATTCACCTACACCTGGTTTTCGTGACTCACTACCGGAAAAAGGCAATCACTCTGCCAATGCTTGACCGCATGGGCGAAATGTTTGCCCAGGTCTGTCTGAAAATGGGGTGCATCTTGCTTGAGTTCTCAGGTGAGAGCGACCACGTACACCTGCTCATTGACTTTCACCCCCGCAACTCCATCGCTGCTGTGGCTGGGTCGCTAAAGTCTGCCACCAGTCGCTGCATGAAAAAAGAGTTTCCTGATGAGTGTCACAAGCATTATCGGAGTGGCGTTTCGTTCTGGTCTGGTTCGTACTATGTGGCCTCCTCTGGGGGTGCTCCTATAGAACGACTGAAGGAATATATTGATAAGCAGGATAAGCCCAAGTAGCTTTGCACTCTGGCAATCTTCGGGGCATCGAGCCCCTCGCTTACCGCCCTATTCCTCCCCACCCCGCTTCGCTGAGGGTGGGGACACTCGGGAGAACGTGGCCGCAATTCGAGAAAAATGGCTTGGTGCCGATAACCTCCTCCAGGGTGAACCTCCCCCAACGCTGGCCCCTAGAACGAACCTAGTCAACCAAATTGAGTAAAGCTATGCAGGACCAAGATTCCAACCAGCCCTCATTTTTCTCAAAGCGCGACCTCAGGCAGCTCCGAGAGGTTGTAACCTTCGGCGTCTTTATGGGTATGGTGCAGTTTGCGGCCGCTTCCCTGGCGGTGGGGCTCGCGATTGGCCTGCTTTTTGCACTCTTCTACCCACTGGCCTACTAACCCCTTCCAGGGTGAATCGCCAACACCCGCGCCAGCCAGCAGCTAACTTGGTTGGAGAAACTTCGAGACCGCGCGATCGCCCATCAAAGCGATCGGATCCGGAAGCAAGACGCGCGCCGCCACGCCAATGCCCAAGGCCGAAAATGAGTTGATGAGGCCGCCAATTGTCTTGATGTCCCGAGCCATGACAATGTGGCGGGCGGCATCAATTGCCATGCCACGCACGAGGATGTGTGGCTGGCCGACAACGCCGAAGCCTGCCGCAATCCACCCAAGCAGAAAAGGCAGAAACCCCCAAGGCAGATTACTGGGGTTTGGAGAGACTAAATTGCGGTCGATTGCACCCAACTGCTGCCACAAGCTACCCAATCCGCCGCAGCGATCGACCGCCACGCCCAATAGCAACAGAAGCGAACCAATCATCATCACGCCTTGGATGGCATCGGTCCAAATTGAAGCGCGAATTCCACCGGAGAAACAGTAAAGAGCCACAACAATCGCCCCGGCAAACGTTCCAATCGTCAAATCCCAGCCAAAAACTGCGTTCAGTGCTTTGCCCCCGGCTAACAGCTGCGCGCCTGCGTAGGACCCTAGGAAAATAACGGCTACCAAGGCAGTCAGGATCGTAATAAGGACCTGCGTGCGATGGATGCGATCGTAGCCGAGTAGAGCGGGGACTGTCTCGGCATTGACAGCTTCTGACACCCGCCGAAGGCGCCGAAAAGCAATCGACCACGCAAGGTAGTCCCCAATCGCCCAACCCAGGGTCAGCCAGATTGAAGAGAGTCCTACCGTGTAGGCAAAGCCAATCTGTCCGGTGAAAAGGAGGCCACTCTGACCGGTAGCCATAGCAGAGAGCGCGGTCAGCCACGGGTTTACCTAGCGATCGGCCAGAAAGTAATCGGCAGTTGTTGGCTTCTGGTGGCGCGAAGCGCAGATACCGACACCAACGAACAGCGCTAGGAATCCTACAAACGTCAGTGCGATCGAATCAACTCTCACCGCCAAGCAATACTCAAAACAATAATACGGAAGGCGGCACGGACAGAATTTACTTCGGCAGCAAGCCGACAAGATTCAGCTCACCTCTCCGGGCTGACCTCGGGAAATGACTCTCCCTGAATACTGATGACGATGCCTCCAATTATGATAAAGAATGCCAGTACATTCGAGAGGCTCAATGACTCTCCAAATGCGAGCCAGGCAACACTAGCACTCATCAGGGGTATCAGCAAGTGCAGTAGGGACATCACCCCAGCAGAGATGAATTTTAAACAGTAGGTTAACAAGCCGAAGCCCACAGTTTGGCAGACAATCGCCATCACGAGTATTACGAGCCATCCCCGGCCGGATACGGGCACAGAAGCCTCCGGAAGTAGCCACAGAAACGGTGCGATTAATACAGTGATGATTCCGTAATTCCAAGCCATTATCGTGTAAGTTCCCAAGCGTCGCCGCAGTTGCGCGGCTAGGATAGGCTCCGTGCTAAAAAACACCGCCGAGAAGAGCGCTGCTGCGTCTCCCCACAAGTGCTCCGGATTGAAGCTGTACTCGCTAATACCGAGCACGAATACACCGCTGACTGCAACGGAAGTCCCGATCCAAAAATTGCTATCGAAGCACTGACCGAAGGCGAGCCAAGCGAAAAAACCTACGAATATAGGGATGCAACTGTGAAGTAAGCTCGAGTTAGCAACCGTTGTAGCTGTTAGAGACCAAGCCCAAGAGGTAACCGCTACGGTAAAGGATACGCCCATCAGTAACAACAACCTTAGCGTCGATTGCCACTCGGCACGCCAGTCCGTCGGGCACCCTTCCATATCGTGCGCAGTTGGCAGATGCCGTCGCCTGGCCTTAATAACCTCTAGCCCTATAAAAATGAGCGCGGCCATCCACGAGCGATGAAATATGGTTGCATGGGGGCTGAGTTCGTACTCACTAGCCCGGATCAAAACTGGGGATAAGGAGCTGGCTGCCAAGCCAACGGTTACAGGCAACCAGATACCGACTGGGCCGAATAAATTTAGAGCGCGCCTTCGCATCAGCTGCAACCCTTCAAGCCAATCCACCGCTTTCCCTCTGGCACTAGGTCGCTGACTGTCTTCTCTAGACTATCGCACCTCTTTTACAATTCGCAACAATTACGTATAATACAGCGAGAAATACAGTGCCCGCAGGCAGTCGATCGGAGGGCTTGGAGGAATATACATGGCGGCCATTCTCTTCGGCTCGATTGGTACGATCGCAGAGACATCTGAGATCCAACGTGCGGCGTTCAATCAAGCCTTTGCTTGTCAGGGCCTGAATTGGAACTGGTCGAGAGCGGAGTACATCGATCTGCTCGGCAAAAGTGGCGGCCGAAAGCGAATTGAAGCCTTCGCAGATCGCGTCGGGCAGCAGGTTGATGTGGCCGCACTTCATCGCTTGAAGTCGGAGATATTCCAGGAAAAACTGCGAAATACCGATCTCGAACCCCGCCCTGGAGTACTGGCGACAATACGGTCTGCCAGAGATTCTAGGTTTGGGGTGGCGCTCGTGACGACAACTTCAGAGCAGAATATTAGCGCATTATTCCGCGCGCTCGGCGAGCGTTTGAGCTATCGAGACTTCGATTTGATTGTCAATGCCTCTCAGGTCCGGACACCCAAACCGGCCAAAGATGCCTACATATTCGCACTTTCAGAACTCGGCGAGCGTCCGGAAAGCTGCCTTGCTATTGAAGACAATGTCGAGGGCCTGGCCGCAGCGCGAGCTGGGGGCTTGCCCTGCGTTGCCTTTCCTGGCGCCAACACAGCCGGCCATGCTTTTTCAGGGGCTGCTCTTAGAACCGAAAACTTGAACTTTGCCGATATGAAATCCTACCTTACAAACTAATGAATTTGAGCTATCGCCAACTCATTCCCTTCGGTGTCGAATTTAAGAACCTGAAGATTGTAGATGTCGATCGCTCGGTCGCCGGAGCTTTGCGATCGGCACTTGCAGAGCACGGGGTAACTGTTTTTCGAAATCAAGACATAACAGATAAAGATTTTGTCAATTTCTTGAAGCAATTAGGACCGCTAACATTTACTCAGGGAGAAAAGCCTGTTGAGGGCCAGCCTTTCCTGAACCTGGTCACCAATGTCGGCCGTGCCAAAAAGCCGAGAAGTGTCTTTCATGCTGACACGAGCTACATTTCACAACCGCCAGCATACACGGCACTACGAATGGTAGTTAGGCCGCAAGCAGGTGGAGAAACACTTTTCTCAAATCAGTATCGAGCCTACGAAACATTACCCACCTGGGCAAAGAATCGACTCTCTCAAAGCAGCGTTCTGCATGTCGTGACGGGCCTAACACTTAGCGATCGCCACGAGCAACAAAGTTGGCATCCACTCTTTCAGAAGCATCCCCTGTCTGGTCGAGTTGCGATGTATCTCTCTACCCCCGAACGCTGCTGCGATCTCTCTGGGCCAGACAGAGACCGGGCAGAAAAGATCGTTCGACTCCTCTACAAGCATTCAATCCGGCCTTCGAGACTCTACAAACACGAGTGGCAGCAGGGCGACGTCGTCGTCTGGGACAACCGTTGCACGATGCACAGAGCCGATCACTCAGCAGTTATTGGCGATCGCGTGCTCCATCGCGGCTTGGTTGCAAGAGTCGACCCGGCGCAACCACCGGTCTAGATAGGCGAGCGTCGAAGGCGGCAGGCAAGCCAACACTGCAAGGCTTGGCTCGGACGATGGCGGCCACCCGACGCGGCTGCTCCCAGCGTGGGTTTGCCCTGGCGATCCGGGGGGCAAATTATGAGTTAAAAATGAAAAGTGATAGGATTATGAAAATACTTCGCCCCTATGGTACCTCTTCGCGTTCCCCAGAATGGCCTGCTGGCCCTGGGGCTATCACTGGTGGTGGGTTGGCTCGGGGGTTGCTCGCTCTCACCGGAGGCAGTGTCTCCGACCGCGAGCGGCCCTGACGTTGCCGACCTTGCCGAGACAAGTCCTGCCGCAACCGACGGCAGAAAGAAAGTCCTGACGACTTTTAGCGTGCTTGCTGATATCGCGCGCAATGTAGCAGGAGACAAGTTAGCCATCGAATCTATCACCCGTATCGGTGCGGAAATTCATGGCTACGAGCCGACCCCGAGCGATATCGTCCGCGCCCAGGGGGCCGATCTGCTGCTCTACAACGGCATGAACCTCGAGCGCTGGTTCGAGCAGTTTCTAGGGAATCTAGAGGATGTGCCGTCGGTACGCCTGAGTGCGGGCATCGAACCTATCTCTATTGCTGAGGGGCCGTACCGTAACTTACCTAACCCCCATGCCTGGATGTCGCCCAAAAACGCCTTGGCATACGTAGAAAACATCCGCCAAGCTTTTGTCGAACTCGACCCGGAGAATGCCAAGACCTACAACGCCAATGCCGCTGCCTACAGCGAACGGCTACAGGCGATTGACGCACAACTCGCAGCCGACTTAGCACGCGTGCCCGAGGCACAGCGAGTCTTAGTCAGTTGTGAGGGGGCTTTTTCTTACCTTGCCCGCGACTACGGCCTGCAGGAAGTCTACATTTGGCCGATCAATGCCGAGCGGCAATTTACCCCCAAGCAAATTCAGTCGGTCATCGATCGAGTTAGAGCCAGCAGCGTGCCTGCTGTTTTTTGCGAGAGTACTGTCAGCGACGAGGCTCAAAAAACCGTAGCCAAAGCAACCGGCGCCCAGTTTGGCGGCAATCTTTACGTCGATTCCCTGTCGACAGACGCAGGCCCAGTCCCGACTTTTTTGGAGCTGCTCGCATACGACGCCCGGACGATCGCCAATGGCCTCTTAGCGGGCCGCACTCCTCGGTAAATTCCCATCCAGAAAAAATTATGCCGATTGCAACCTGCCTCGACATTGCTATCGAGGACCTCAGCGTTACTTACAGCAACGCCCGCCTGGCCCTTTATAACGTCACCTGCACCGTCGAGCCGGGAGCCATCACGGCCCTCGTCGGGCCCAACGGTGGGGGCAAATCGACTCTGTTTAAAGCCATTATGGGATTTCTCCAGCCGAGCCACGGATGGGTGCGCGTGGGGGGCTCTCCCGTAGGACAAGCCCAGAAACAACAATTGCTGGCCTATGTGCCCCAGGCTGATGAGGTGGACTGGAATTTCCCCGTGAGTGTCTACGATGTGGTGATGATGGGCCGCTACGGCTACATGAACCTGTTGCGAATCCCCAGCCCTAAAGATCGCCGCCTGGTGATGGAGAGCCTGGAGCGAACGGGTACGGGCGACCTGCGCCACCGGCAAATTGGCGAGCTTTCAGGCGGCCAAAAAAAGCGCGCGTTTCTGGCGCGGGCGCTCGCCCAAGAGGGCAAAATTATCTTGCTCGACGAGCCCTTTACCGGCATCGATGTCAAAACCGAAAAGCAAATTGTCGATCTGCTTCTGCAGTTGCGAGCGAAAGGACACACGATTCTGGTCTCCACCCACGATCTCGCCTCAATTTCGACATTTTGCGATCGCGCTATCTTGCTCGATCGCACCGTTTTGGCAGCAGGAACGATCCGGGAGACCTTCACGGCTGAGAATCTGGCCATGACCTTTGGGGGGTTGCCCATGGCGTCTGCAGAGGCGCTAGCTCGCAAGGAAGTCGATGCATCATGAGCGCGATCGCAACATTTCCTCTGTGGGACTGGATTATCGAGCCTCTCGAGTACGAATTTTTGGTTAGGGCTATCTGGGTGAGCGGCTTTGTGGGCTTGGTTTGTGCCGTGCTCTCGTGCTACATCACGCTCAAAGGCTGGTCTTTGATGGGGGATGCAATTTCCCATGCTGTCGTGCCGGGGGTGGTGGTGGCTTATGCTCTGGATATTCCCTTTGCGGTGGGGGCTTTTATCTTTGGTTTTGGGGCTACGGTTGCCATCGGCTACATCAAATCGAAAACGCGCCTGAAAGAAGATGCCGTTATTGGCGTGGTGTTTGCAGGGTTCTTTGCCTTCGGGATCGTATTAGCTACCAAGATTCCGAGCAACATCGATCTGTTTCACATTCTCTTCGGGAACGTACTGGGGATTTCGCAAGGAGATATCATCCAAACCTCGATTGCTGGGACGATTACCCTGGCCGTAATCTTGGTGCGGCGCCGAGATCTGCTGCTGTTTTGCTTCGATGCCAATCATGCTAAAGCCATTGGCTTGAGCGTGCGCTGGCTATATTACACGCTGCTTTTGGTGCTCGCACTTACGGTCGTGGCTGCCTTACAAACAGTGGGCATCGTGCTCGCAATTGCCATGCTAGTCACGCCCGGGTCGATTGCGTATTTGCTAACAGATCGCTTCGATCGCATGCTCGCGCTTGCCATTGCTAGCAGCGTGTTTTCTTGTGTGGCCGGAACTTATTTGAGCTACCATCTAGACACTTCTACTGGCGGTAGTATCGTCGTACTTCTGACGGTGCTGTTTGTCCTCACCATGGCGTTTGCCCCCAAGCACGGCATCCTCGCCCAAGAAATGAGAGCGCGAGCGGCGGCTCGCACCCTAGGCAAGCGCGACCGTGCCTGAGAGTTGGCATTGCTGGCCGATCGGGCGCTAAGCTTTTGAGGGCAACAGACTCATCGCACATTTATTGCAGGGGCTCATGGGCGCGATCGACGACAAAGCCGTAGTAACGGAGTACTTCAACAGTAAAGGTTTCGACCGCTGGCGGCGGATTTATGGCGATGGGGAGGTTAATTTCGTTCAGAAGTACATTCGCCTCGGCCATCAGCGTACCGTCGATACTGTAGTAGGCTGGCTCGAGGCCGATGGCAACTTGCCCGGTTTGACAGTTTGCGATGCCGGCTGCGGTGTGGGGAGCTTGAGCTTGCCGCTAGCACAAGCGGGCGCTCGGGTCAGTGCCAGTGATATTTCTGCCAAGATGGTTGGCGAAGCCCGGGAGCGGGCGCAGGCTGCGGGCTTGCCTGCCGGCACGATCGCCTATGGCATCGGCGACCTCGAGGGGATCGCCGGGTTCTACCACACGGTTGTTTGCCTCGACGTACTCATCCACTACCCGGCTTCGGAGATCGAGCGCATGATCTCGCACCTGGCAAGTCGAGCGCAATCGCGCTTGATCTTGAGCTTTGCACCCAAAACCTTTCGCCTGAGCCTGTTGAAGAAAATTGGTGAATTTTTCCCCGGCCCGAGCAAGACGACTCGCGCTTACCAGCACCGGGAGGCAGATGTAATTGGCATCCTGATAGACTGCGGGTTTGCAATCGAGCGCAAAGCTCTCAAGAGCGCGCCTTTCTATTTCGCGCGACTCATCGAGGCAGTGCGGATCTGAAATTTTCGCAGCCATACTACGCGCTCGCTGCCCGCGCTGCGAGTTTCCCAGATTTAGAAATTCTTAAAAAAAATAACTCCTAAGACTCGTGCTTTAATAGAGCGCGCCAGCGTCGGTAAGCAAACCGGCTAAAGTTTAGCAGCTTCAACGGGATACGAATTCTAGCTGGAGAAAGAAACGGACGGTAAATCCAGAAATAGAATCTTTTGAAATCACGCCAGGCCGAGCCCGTTCCCCGTTCGAGGAAGTCTGAGATGTCTACTACCGAGCCTCGACCTTCGTGCATCATGACATTTTTGCCGTGCACGTCACGGGGATTTAACCCTCTTTCTCTGGCGCGATCTAAAGCTCGGTCGATATCCGAAATAACCTGCACCGGAATGCGCAATCCCTGCTGCAAGCAGTCATACAAGGTTACTCCTTGCATGCACTTGAGAATTAAAACATTATCTCGGGCGTAGAAACATTGCGAAAAAGCAGGATGATTGCCAATCCTGCGATAAACCTCAACTTCATCCTCGAATCCAGGACGACCCGGAGCGTAAACCTTTATGGCTCGATCTGGATAATCGGGATGTGCGAACACTGCTGCGTAGTTTCCAGTTCCCAAAAGTACCCACGGCGAAGGAATATGGCGCACCTCGACTGGGTCGTGTGGTTCTATACTTTCGAGGCTTACCTGGGGGCGAAGATCCAGGTTGACGAGTTCGATCAATTGACCCAGCCTATCTTTATCCACCATAAACTTTGTCCACCATAAAACTGGTCGGAGAAGTCGATAGCATCAACTCACAACACAATATACTAGTATCCCGCATCCCGAAAAGTCCGAGGTCGCAAGCGTCCCATAGCTCTGCCAGGTTTGGGATGATGCTGTCTGACACTTCACGGCCAAGGACGCGGTGGCGCGCGTGGCAGGCCGTGTTGGCGTTCCCAAGCGTTAGACTAGTTAACCCGGTAATTGGGTTACAGCTGTATGGGCGAGAGCAAAACTGGTATCAAAATTCTGAGCGACAACCGTCAGGCTCGCTTCCAGTATGAGATTCTGGAAGACTACGAAGCGGGAGTGCAGCTCATCGGCACGGAAGTCAAGTCGATCAAAGCAGGTCGCGTTAACTTGCGGGATGGGTTTGCCAGCATCCGCGATGGCGAGATCTGGCTGCACAACGTTCACGTTTCGCCCTATCAAGCCAGTGGCGACTACTTCAACCACGAGCCCCGCCGCACCCGCAAGCTCCTGCTCCATCGCCGCGAAATCAACAAGCTCATCGGCAAAGTCGAAGAAAAAGGACTGACCCTCGTGCCCCTGAAGATGTACCTCAAAAACGGCATCGTCAAGGTTTCCCTCGGCTTGGCGCGCGGCAAAAAACTCCACGACAAGCGCGAAAGTGTCAAGCGCCGCCAGGACCAACGCGATATCCAGCGGGCTATGAAGCAGTTCTAGAAGCTGGCCCCGGGGTCGCTCTAGATGCTCTCGGTGACGCTACTAAACCGAAAGGCCGCCACGCGCGCCCCCGGTATGACACTGCTGCCGCACCGCTGCTGGACGGTCAACAAATCCACATCCCGCAGCATCTCTGGGAGCGATTGGTTGAAGCGCAGGTTTTTAATGGGGTAGGCCAGCTTGCCCCCTTCGATCCAAAAGGTGCCATCGCGCGTCATGCCCGTGACCTCCAGGGTTTTGGGATTGACGTAGCGCACGTACCAAGCCCGCGAGACAAAGATGCCCCGCTCGGTTTGGGCGATCGCAGCTTCTAGGGAGCTCTCTCCGCCTGCCATCACCAGCGGAAACAAAGAGCCCGTTGGGGTTTTGCCCTGCTGCTGCGCCCAATAGCGGCTGTAGGCCAAAGCCCGAGGGACGCCGTCGGTAACGATGTCCAGTCGCGTTTGCGGCAGGCCGCTGCTATCGAAGGTGCCACCGCAGAGCAAGGGATGGCTGGGGTCTCGGGACAGCTGCACCAGCGGGCTAAAGAGCCGCTCCCCCAGGCGATTGCCGTCTGCCTCACCAGACATAAACGATCGCCCCTCATCGGCAGCCCGCGCGTCGAGGTTCCAGACCGCCACAGGCACCAAATCTGCCAAGGCTGCAGGCGAAAATATCGTGGGATAGGTCCCTGGCTCGATCTCTTGCGGGTTTTGCGAGGCGATCGCTCGCTCGAGGGTGCCAGCAGCAATGTCTTCGCAGGGTAGGTCGCCGAGGGCCCAAGCCGTGCGCCGATTCCAGCTCGAGCCGGTGCCGATGCGAGCGGTGAAACTAAACTCAGCTTCGGTGGTGCGATTGCAGGCCCGCAAGCCGAGCGTGTTGCCAACTGCCCGCAGGCGCGCGCTGCTGCTGAGGGTGCCGGAGCCTTCTAGGCCCTGGCTCTGGCAGGTTTGGCAAATGTCGCGAACCCGCTCGCTCCGGGCTAGCGGCGATGCCTCGGCAGTGGCCAGATCGAAGGCGGGCTGGCGATTTTCGTAGGTTTGGGGTGCCAGCAACGGCATCCATTCGGGATCTTCTGGTGCGACGCTCGCCAGCTCGCGGGCGCTCGCGAGCGCAGCCAACAAGGACTCGCGGTCGAGATCGGTGGTGGCGGCACTGCCGCTGCGGCGATCGCGGGCGCAAACTACCGTCATCTGCAGTTGGGAGCGGCCGAGGTTTTGAACGATTTGGTTGTTGGCGAACCGGCTAAGGCTGCCTTCGGTGGCGCTCAAGCTTGCAAAGGTGTCGCTGCTACCTGCTTGCTGCAGCAGCCAATCGAGGGTCTCGAGAGCGCGGTCTTCCGAAAGCAAAGAGTCAGACGAGAGTGCGGAGGTCATAGGGAGGCGTGCTGTGGGGTTGGGGCCTCTATCTAATGTAAGGAATCGGCCGTCTGCAGGTGTCGCGCTGATGACTGTCTCGAATAACAAAGGGCAATTCTCTTGCGGAAAAGCGAGGCGACCGGCCCCAACATCCCGAAGAAAATTGCCCCAAGCAGTTTTAGCGCGGCCTACGGCAGTTTGCCGGTCGGCGTCAAGCTCAAACGCGGCGGTAGGGCGCTTCGATCTTGAGCGTGTTCAGGTTGACCCGAGGCACATTATCGATGCGGGCGCTTCTGAGGCCGCGAGCGAGATCTAGGTAGGTCGAGGGGTCGCCTGCCTTGGCCTGCTTCTCCTGAGGGACGAAGCGGCGGACTTGATTTTGCCACACAATCTGGGGGAAGCCCAGTTGGTTGCGGTGGTAGGAATCGTAGCGAGGAGTCTTCAAGTTGAAGGGCATCTCGCCGCGATCGCGGGAGGGCAACACGCGACGGCGCTGGAAGGGGACGTTATCTTCGCCAAAGTTCTCCAGGTACTCGTCGCTCTCCAATAGCTGGTTGACAAAGCCAACGACACCCTTAGTGGCAATGACAATCGACCAAGCAATTTTCTCGTCCTCGCTGTAGACATCGCGCCCGAGCAGCCGCTGCACGCAAATCTCAACGAAGCGATAGTTGTTGTTGGTTTCGTAATTTAGGCGCAAGAAGGGGTCGGAGGTTGCCAAGCCGCGAACGAATTCGCGCACGGTCAACTGGCCGTAGCGCAGCTGAGACTCGAGAAACTTTTGGCGATTGCTGCTGAGAATTTGGTGTTCGCTAAAAACCTGACGGTAAGCAGCCCAAATGATTTTGTCAGTGTCTGCCGAAGACGTCATCATGTCTCCCGACAGGGTCATATTTTCCTCGCCAGGGACCTCGTATCCCGCTACCCGCTGATTTTGGGAGACGGGGGTGTATGTCAACAAAGGAAGTGCCATCGTGCCTGCTTTCCTCGCTTTACAGTTTTTCTCAAAAAATCGACCCCATCAGACGGGGCCGTGAAAGCCCCAGCACAGGGGGCTTGCTACCTAACTTCTTACCAGAGATTGGCCGGGACTGGGCTCTGGGGGCCGCGACCCTTAAAAACCCACCGATGCCCGTGAGGAAAACCGTTTCAGGCGATCGCGCAAGTTAAAGTAAGCTTAATTGCTGCAACAAATCTCAACACAAAACCGTCCGCCAGCAGGCTCCCAGCAGGCTCCCAGCAGGCTCCCAGCTACCAGCCAAACAAAGAGATGGGCGCGGTAGCATCTCCTGGGGCAGATGCCTCAGCAGCCTTGTCGGAAGCAGTGGCGCGTAATTCCACGCAGAAAGTTGCCGTGCTAAACCCACCGAAGCGCTGGGCCGTGCTGACGCGCACGCGCATGTTCGGACCGGCAAACCAGAAGCGCTCGAAGACGCTGGTCGTGTCGTAGTCGGTGAGGAGAACCAAACTATCGTCTTCATCCATTTCGTAGCGCCCGGCAACCGGAACGATCTCAGCATAGCCGCGCTCGCGCAGGAGCTGGCCGCAGCGGGGATTGCCCGCTTCCGGAATGAGGGCAAAGACGGTGCTGCCCGCGTGATTTTCACCCTCTTTGTCCCAGGCCATCGAGCCATCCCAAACGACGTGGGCCCCACCCACACTGGTGCTGGGGTCGACATCGTGCATGGCGCAAATTTCGGTCACTTGCGCGTCGCCAGCCGCTAGGGCTTGCACTTTTATTTGCGAGCTGCCACCTTCTGCTCTGCGGAAGGGGAGGTGATGGGTGGTTCGCATCGAGAGCCACTCACCGGCGCTGAAGTCAAAAAACTCTTTGGCATCCATGAAAATCTATGTAGGCGCTCTCACGTTTGGGTTTATCCCGACTCGATCCAGTTTAGGCGACGCCACAAGATGGGTGGCCCAGAGAACCCTATGTATAGCTTTAATCAACCCAGTTAGGACACGCGGCTGACCTGGAGAAATGCCGTGCTGGAGCCTTGACGGCCAACTGTCCTAATCGCGCTGCTCGTTGCCATATCTTCCGCAATCAGTTCTATCGCGCTCGTTCGCTGCGGGTCTGAAGATCCTCCTCTTCAAACAAGAGGGGGCTGGCTTTGCTTGCGACTCAAATAACCCGTTTCTTTCTATTGATAGTGCTACTTCCGTTCCAGAGGTAGCCGCGCTGACACTTTGACGAGATGTCAATACCATTGTTTGTGCGTGTATCGGTCGAGTCGGCGGTGCTATTGACATAAATTTTATTATTTATTACTATTTCTTTACGGCGAGATTCCGGTCCAGGCCTGACTCGCGCATTGCAGTCGTTAGCAGAGGAACAAACCAAATGGAAGAGCAGGGTAAGTTCGGATTCACCAAGTTTGCAGAGGTTTGGAACGGTCGTCTGGCTATGCTTGGTTTTGTGATCGGTGTCGCCACCGAATATCTCACCGGCCAGGGTATTCTGTCCCAGATCGGTCTGATGTAGCGATCGTGCAGTCGCCGCCTCTAGGCGATAGCCTAGCGGCAGCGACTTAGCATGAATCACTGCGCGACTAGGTAAGCGTGCGGGGTGCATTTCGGGCACTCCGCACCTTCAAGGCGTGCGGCCTAGCAATGCTCTTGCCCGCTTCAGTCAGAGAGTTTTTGGGAGAATGTCTCGCCCTGGCTTTTGTGTTGGGTGAGGCAGTGGTTGCCGACACGCAGGAACTTGGTGAGAGTACTCTGCGCTGTTAATTCAGCGAGACAGGTTCATCAACTCTTTAGGCGAAGCTAGCAGGTCAATTGCGACGAAAAACACTTTTCCCTGCGAGCTCAGTAGAAAGCGCCAAGCAATGTTCATGCCGACGCGGGCTCCAAACCAGGGCGACTGAACTTTTCCGGTTACTTTGATCGGGACGTAACCATCTTCTGGGGGCTCGACGACGCCACGTTCGGGCAGTAATTTGAGGTTTTGGCACTCCTCTCTGAAGAAGCGCATAATAGCATCGCGACCGACAATCGGGCGCTGGAACGGTGGCTGTAAACCGCCATCGGTCTCAAATAGCTCGATGAGCGCCTCAAAGTCGTTAGCGTTGAGGTTATTCATGTAGTCAAGCACGGTGGGGTTAGTCACGCCAGGAATGGCCACTTGGGTGCGTTGTGTCATTGCAGTGGGGGGCGTCACAGGTTCGGCAACCCAGTTGAAAGTGCCAAGTTTTTCCGTGTCGTATCCCATTCCGACCACGCAGTTGCGCAAGACCGTAATCTGTTGTCCGGGGTCAAGGCCGCGAATGGTTTGCAAGACTGCTGAGGCATTGGCAGACAAGCGGTAGCCAGCCGGAATGGGCGCGACAAAGCCTTCGTTCATCCACTCACCGAGCTGATACCAAAATCCCAATTTGATATTTGGGGTCCAGGTTGCATAGGTTCGGCATATTGGCGTGTCGGCACGATTGGCTAGATCGCACATCACCTGGGACTGCTCTTGGAATGAAAGATTTTTAATTTCGCTGAGAGTGCGCTCGGCGAGCGCCATGAAAGCAGCGCCTGGAGCTGCTGGAGTTATTGTTTTCCCCATTTCTAGGTAAGCAAACCAGATGAGAGCGAGCTGATCCTCGGCATTGAGCTGTTCGAATCGCGCAATTGTTGCTGGCACGGCATCTGCTGCCAAAGTATCAGGGAAAATACTCCGCGCAGAATCAATGGTAAAAGACATGGGATAACCTCCCGAAAGAATTTGCTGTTAGCTGCAAGTCCTCGCGATTTGCAGTAAATTGCAAGGGCTTGTCAGACGAATACTTGCTAGGCTCTGAATGAATTTCCTTTGTACGAGAGCCTACCGCTCGAGCGTGGCAGGCTCTCTATTCTCGACGAGATCGATGAGGGGTGATTTTGAAACCTTCTGTAAGCTGCCCGAAGCTGCTGGGCTTAACCTCTACCGAACTTAGGATCGGCGATCGCCCCGCACTTTTCAATACCTCGGGGGGGCATTTTGCCAGCAAAAATACCTCGGACAAAACCGCTTCGGCTCGTCGGCTCGTGAAAAAATTGCCAGCAGACAGTCTTTGTATTGATGCGATTAGATTTGTTGCAGTCCCCGTCCCGCTCCGCGAGCGCGCCGTGGGATACGAGCCCCGTCCTCTAGGACGGCTTTCTCGGGAGTGAATAATAAACTACAACTTATTCATGCCAAACCTAACCTATAAGTTCAAGCTAACCCCATCTCGCCAATAGGCCGTATTGTTCGACCGCTGGCTGGACATCTGCAAGGGTGTCTGAAATTATGCTCTGGCAGAGCGGAAGGATTGGGCTCGCAGCCGCAAAAGCCCCATCAATGCCTGCGGCATCGACCGGGAGTATATCGTTCCAGTTGATGCGAAACGCCCCACTTTTCGCAGTCAATGCGCTTCCGTGGCAGCAGCCAAGAAAGAAAAGGCTTGGCTGAAGGAGCCTCACACTCACGTCCTACAACAAGTGCTGCGGAACTTAGAAGTATCTTCTGTGGCGATGCGGGACCGAGGGTACAGCTTTCCGCGCTTCAAGAAGAAGATGCGGTCCTTTGTATTCCCGCAACTCAACAAGGAGGTGGTGCGAGGCAACTGGATTAACCTACCTAAGATTGGCTGGGTTAAGTTTCGGTGCTCTCGCGATATCCCCGAAGGATTCGAGGTGAAGCAAGTTCGTGTTGTGAAGCGGGCATCGGGATATACTGTGCCATGCTCTGCTTCTGAAGTGGATGGCCCCCAGGTGCAGCCGCACGGCCATGCCATCGGGATTGATGTTGAAATTAGCAGTTTCCTGGCAACGAGCGACGGCCACTTGGAGCCGGATCCCCGTTTCTTGGTAACCGGACAACGCAAGCTGAAATCGCTGCAACGTGCGGCCAAGAGAAAACGGAAGGGGAGTCGGCGCTGGTTGGCTGCAATGAGACGAGTTGCCAGATTCCACGAGCGATTGAGCAACGCGCGCAAGAACTTCCATTTCTGGTCAGCCCACAAGCTTTGCAGCGTGGCAGACACTATCTACTTTGAAGCTCTGAATCTCGAGGGGCTGGCAAAATCCATGCTGTCAAAGCATGTCCTGGACGCGGTCTGGGGGCAATTCATTTCTACCCTGAAGTGGGTTGCGTTCAAGCTCGGTAAGTATTCGGGGTCAGCTCATGCCCCCGGCTCTATCCCTCTTCTGTTAAGTTCGGGCGAGAAAATTCGGAGAGCGGTCCAGACGCCCTGTCTCACCTGGGTCATAGAGACTAATTCTGACAATTGAGGTCAACAAATAGTTTGGAGCACTAAAATGCTCGTCGAACGGTGAGCTTGGGATGCGCGGCATATATTAGCAAACCTGACATAACAGAAGAGGGATAGCTAGGAACTCCAACTGCGCGCAGCAGTCTAGCACCAAGCAGGCCCCCCATAAACCTCACCGCCAGTAACTAAAGCGTTGAGTAAGATAAAGGGAATCTTGCTGTAGTACATTTGTCGGTCTAGTCATTTAGGTGCGCCCGTGAAACGCAGATATTTCCTTTCCACCGCTACCGCGAGTGCTGCAGCTGCAGCAACACTGGGAGCCTGCGATTCTACCACCCCTCAGACTGAGGGCGCCCCAGCAGTGCGAGCGGCCGCTCCCAACATTGAGTGGCGCTTGGCCTCGAGCTATACCCCCGCTCTCGATACGGTTTTCGGCGGCAGTGAGTTTTTTGTCGAGCGCGTCAGCGCCCTCACCGACGATCGCTTCAGCATCAAAATCTTTGCAGCCGGGGAACTCGTTCCCGGGCTAGATGTCCTCGATGCCGTGCGCCAAGGCACCGTCCAAGCCGGGCACACCAATTCTTACTACTATCGTGGCAAGAACGATGCTCTAGCCTTCGATACGGCCGTTCCGTTTGGGTTGAACTACCGCCAACAAACTGCCTGGCTCTACCAAGGCGGCGGCCTCGATCTCGTGCGGGAGCTGCTCTCGGACTTTGGCATTATTAGCGTCCCCGGCGGGAACTCTGGCACGCAAATGGGCGGCTGGTGGAACCGGGAAGTGCAAACCCCCGACGACCTTAGGGGCATCAACATGCGCATTCCTGGCTTGGGAGGCGTGGTGATGGAGCGCTTGGGGGTAAACGTCCAAAATATTGCCGGGGGCGAAATTTTCCAGGCTCTGCAGCTCAATACCATCGATGCGGCTGAATTTGTCGGCCCCTACGACGACCTCAAGCTCGGCCTCCATAAAGCTGGAAAGTTCTACTACTACCCCGGTTGGTGGGAGCCCGGATCGCAGTATTCGTTTTATTTCAATCGCAGCGAGTGGGACAAGCTGCCTGCGGCCTACCAAGCAGCCCTAGAAGCTGCCGCTGCCGAGACCCATGCCAATATCATGGCGCGCTATGACGCGCGCAACCCCGGCGCTCTAGCCGATCTCGTCAACAAAGAAGGCGTGCAATTGCGGCGCTTCCCCGAGGCCATCATGGCCGCCGCCCGCGAGACCGCCTTCGAGCTTTACGAGGAGCTGGCTACTGCCAATTCTAGCTATAACAAGGTCTATCGAGCCTGGCAAGCGTTCCGAGAGGGCTCGAACCAGTGGTTTGCCACCTCCGAGCTGGGCTTTACGGACTTTGCCTTCCGCAGCTAGGCAAAATTCGCCATGAGTGCCACGCCCCCCACGGTTCTGCCAACGGTCTCGGCATTGCCTGCCGGTCTTACGGCTAAAATCGCCGCTCTGAGGCGGTCTTTGCGTCCCGGCCAGCGAGAGCTTGCCGACTGGCAAGGCGGGCCGCTTGCCGTTGCGGCCGTTCCCGGTGCGGGCAAGTCCACCGGCATGGCCATCGGCGCGGCAATTGCCATCGCCCGTTTCGGCCTTCACGCTCGACGGCAACTGGCGATCGTCACCTTCACGCGCTCGGCAGCTGCCAGCATCAAGGGCAAAATCCGCGACACCCTCAAAGATTTGCAACTTCCCCCCAGCGGCGGCTACGCAGCCCACACCCTGCATGGCTTGGCTCTCAACATTGCCAATCGCCACTCCGATCTCGCCGGTCTCGATCTCGCAACGGCCACTGTCATGACCTCGGCCCAGAGACGCCAGCTGCGCAAAGCCGCCGTCGAGCAGTGGCTGCGTGAAAACCCCAGACAGTACGACACCCTTTTGGAGGGTCGGGGTTTTGATGGCGAAGAAACGGAATTTTTGCGCCGCCAGTCAGCGCTGCGATCGGAAATCTTGCCAAGCTTGGCGGCGACTGCCATTCGTGAAGCCAAAAGCTCGGGCCTACAACCTGCAGATCTCCTCGAGCTGGCCCGGCACGCGCCAGATAGCTATCGCCTTTTGCTGGTTGCTGCTGGCATCTACGAGCGCTACGAACGACTGCGGCGATCGCGCGATCTTGTCGATTATGACGACATGATTTTGGGTGCCCTGCAGGCGCTCCAAAACGAGGAGGCGCGCCAACACTGGCAGCAGCAATACTTTGCCATCTTTGAAGACGAAGCCCAAGACTCGAGCCCCCTACAAGAGCGGTTCCTACGGGTTATCGCAGGCGACCCGCAGAATCCCACCGCGCCGCCAAATCTGGTGCGCGTCGGCGACTCCAACCAAGCCATCAACGCCACCTTCACCCCGGCCGATCCGATTTATTTTCGGGAATTTTGCCAAACCTGTGCGGCCCAAGAGCGCCTGGCAACGATGGATCGAGCCGGTCGCAGCAGTCCGATAATTCTCGGTGCGGCCAATTATTTAGTGTCTTGGGTCAATACCCGTTGCCATCGCGAGGATCCCGATGAGACACCTTTTCGCGAGCGGGTCATTCGCCCGGTCGAGCCGGGCGATCCCCAGCGCAATGCCAATCCGATGTATGCCGGGGATGGCGTCGAAATTTACCGCCCCGATGACGTGTTTGCTACCGCCGACGCCATCGGCCAGCGGGCAATTGCCTTGTTTGCCGATCGGCCCGATGCGAGTGCGGCAGTGCTGGTGCGCGAGCATCGCCAGGGCCGCTTTTTGGCCGAGCGCTTGGCCTACCTACAAAAGCAGCACCAAATCGCGCTCTACGACGCCAGCGAAGGCAACCGGCAGCTGCAGATTCCGACGGAAATCTACAATCTCCTGCAGTTTCTCGATCGCCCTCACTCCCCGACCTACCTCAAAGGTGCCCTCAGCGTCCTCGAGCGCCGTGGGGCGATCGCCGCCGGCGATCTCGATGCTTTGGCTGCATCTCCCGAGCAATTTCTCTACCCCGGCCCCCTAGCCCCGCAGCCCAAAGCCGCCGTCGCCACTGCCAGCCATTACTGCCGCAGCTTGCTCCAGGCTCGCCTAGAGCTGCCCCATTACCATCTGATTGCTTTTTTGGGTCTGACCCTCGGCTATTCCGGAACGGAGCTGGCAACGGTTCAAAAGCTCGCCAGTCGGGTGACCGCTCGCTCGACCTATGGCAGCTCCTTGAAGAGCACCCTTGCCGAGTTGAGCGACATTGTCGGCTCGGAGCGATTCGAGGAAATCGAGACCGATGGCGACGGCTGCTACAGCCGACCGGGCCAGCTCGCGATTGTCACTATGCACAAAGCCAAAGGTCTGGAATGGGATTACGTCTTTCTGCCGTTTCTGCACGAAGACCTGTTTCCGGGCCAACCTTGGGTGCCGGGAGGTGCAAAGTTTTTGGGTGAGTTTTCCCTTGCTGAGGTGGCACGGGTGCAACTGCGAGCCGCCCTGCGCGATCGCCGGACCCAAGCTTCTGGGGCCCTACCGACGCCCATTGCCGCTTGGGATACCGCCGCCCGCCTCAAGGCTGCCGAAGAATATCGCCTGCTCTACGTCGCCATGACCCGCGCCAAGCGTTTGCTCTGGATGTCGGCTGCCCGGTGTGGCCCCTTTCGTTGGAATGTTTTCGATGCAACCAACCCCAGCCTGCAGGAGAAGAAAGCTTCGCCAGCCCTGCTTGCCCTCCAACAATGGCTGCAATGGCGACCCCAGATCGGGCCCCTTTAGAAAAAAAACGCCAGCTCCAGGTCCCAAGTCTTGGCATCGGGACGCAGCAGCTCGATTTTACGAATGAACTCTCGAAAATAAAAACGGCGCTCGGCTTCAGAAAGATCGAGCCAAAATTGCGGCAATGTGATGGCTTGTGCGATCGTGTCGAGATTCTCCGGTGGCAGTTGCGCGAGCCGATCGCGCAGGCGAGAAATCTCGGCTTGGAGCTTGTAGCGCCGCAGATCGGCCGTCTCGCGATCGAGGATGCCCTCAGCCTGCAAGGCAGGCAACCGCTCGACAATTGCCTGTTTGGCCGCAATCTCACCTTCGAGAGCCATTTTGGCGCCCACGACCCCAGCCCCGCCCGTGCCGCCCATCCGCGCGACGGCGGGAGGCAAATCCTGACAGATGCGGGCGATAGTGGCTTCGAGGATGGCCTGATAAGGGATAGCTTTGCATTTCGGCCGTTGCGGGCAAGCTACCGCTCGCAGATAGAGATACTCCTTGGTGCCCCCACGCGCCATCGCCCGGGAGACTGCCAGCACTTCCGCGCACCGGCGGCAGGCAACCAGCCCTGCCAAAGAACGAGGCGCGCTGGCCGTGCGGGGTGGCAGGCGACGGTTGCGGCGCAAGAGACGATCGACTTGGGCGGCTTCATCGCGGCTGACGATCGCCACATGGGTGTCGGAGATAATCTCGCCATCTTTGTAAGCGAGATCTCCCCGATAAACGGGGTTACTCAACCAGCGCTTGCCCGTGGAGGGGGAGATTTTTTTGCCGTATTTCTGCTCCAGATGGCGAACGGCCCCCCGCAGCGAGCCGAAGAGCAAAAAGCGCTCGAAGAAATCCTTAACAACCGGTGCGGTGGCGCGATCGAGGATGTAGCGGTCTTTGCCTCGGCGGTAGCCATAGGGAGCCTTACCGGGCGGTGGCTGCGCCTTGAGCCGGTTGCGGGCGTGGCCTTTTCTGAGGCGGCGGCTGCGCTGCAATCTCTGGATTTCCTGCAGCAGCCGGAATAGTTGCGCGCGGACTTCGCCACCCGAGACGCCTGCGAGGCGCGCGGAGTCAAAATCCTGCTCGATTGCCACGACTCTCACATCGCACGCCGAGATGGCCGCAAGGGCCGCGTCAATTGCCTCGAGAGTGTCCCCCAGCTCGTCTAGGCGCCGCACCAAGACACATTGGGGCGGATCGCTGGCACAATCAGCGAGGAGCTGCTGCCAGGCAAGGCGATCGCCGCAATCTTGATAAACGCGCTCGACCCCCTCAAGCCCAGCGCTCGCATCAGCAGCTTCGGGCGCGGCATCGAGCAGCGGATCGCTGTAGAAATAGGCAACGGCACGCATGATGAGTCGGCGCGGGAACGTCCGGCGATGGGGGCAATCGCTCGGCAGATCTACAATTTAACGGCGATTTTCTCTGCTTCCCCATGAGCGATTCTTGGCTGCAACATCTCAGGCAAACCCGCGCGATCGCCGTGATTCGCGCCGATAGTCTCGCCCTGAGCGAGCAATTGGCCGCAGCCGTCGCCGCAGGTGGTGTCGAACACATTGAGATCGCCTGGAATAGCGATCGTCCGGCCAAAACCATTGCCCGGTTGCGAGAACGCCTGCCAGATTGCTACGTCGGTGCGGGAACGCTGCTGCATTCCGAGGCAGCAACAGAGGCCATCGCCGCCGGCGCGCAGTTTTTATTTTCTCCCCACATAGCCGTCGAGCTGGTGCAGCAGGCAGTAGCTGTGGGAGTACCTATCGTACCTGGAGCCCTAACACCGACAGAAATCGTCACTGCTTGGCAAGCTGGGGCAACGGCCGTAAAAGTCTTCCCAGTGCTGAGCCTTGGCGGAGCGGCCTATCTCAGGAGTTTGCGCGCACCTTTAAGAGATATTCCGTTAATCCCCACTGGTGGCGTGAATTTGGCGAATGCTCCCGACCTACTAGCTGCTGGTGCGGTTGCCGTAGGGCTCTCCAGCCAGTTGTTTCCGCAAGCACTGCTAGCAGCCGAAGACTGGGACGGCATCGCCGAGCGCGCCCGCCAATTGCTGCAGAGCCTTCACAAGTCAAGATTGCCCTAGCAAGACCGACGGGGCCGCGCTCTGCTAACTAGACGTCGCCGCGCAGTTCCTCAACGACGCCATCACGGATGACAATCTCGGCCGTGTTCATTTTGGCAACGAGATTATAGCCGACCTCGACACGGACAAAACTCTCGAGTTGCGCTTGGACGACTTCTTGCTCGAGTTCGAGGGTTTGGAGCTGTTGGATTTGCTGGAGGGACTGATTTTTTTGTTCCACGAGCTTGTTGCGCTGCTGGCTCATCTGCCCCTGAATGCTGCGAACCTGCTGCTGGACCTGGGGATCGAGAGGGTTGGGGTTCTGTTTCTGGACTTCGGCGATCGCTTTTTGACCTTGGGCCTCGAGCTGCTGTAGTTGCCCGTCGAGCTTGTTGATTTGGGCTTGCAGCTGGGTTTGCATCTCTTCTTTCCAGCGCTCGGTGACGATAATTCTCAAGCCAATCGGGCGTTTTATGAGTAGGCTTTTGGTTTCTTCGCTAGTCAAGGTATTTTCCTCGCGACACAGTCAATAGGTATTTTGAGCAGGGGTTTTTTGCCGCCTGCTATCCTAGCAGCCGCTAGCAGGCGGAATGAGAATTTCCAAAACACTTTAGGAGTTTGCGTCGCTCGTCCCTCACTCGTAGAGGGCTGCGATCTCCCGAGCAAAGCGCTCGGCCACCACGGGCCGTTTGATCTTTAAGGTTTGGGTCATCAGGCCATTCTCGGGAGAGAAAGGCTCGCACAACAGCCAAAAAGCCCCAATGCGGTCGTCCGGGCGATAGCCGGGGCGATTTTGAACTTCGCGAGTTAGCTCTTGGCGCAGCAGCCCTTGCAAAGCGGTATTGGCATTGAGGGCGGTGACGTTGTCCCGAGCGATCTGAGTGCCTGTTGCAGCAGCCCACTGTTGCAGGGCATCAAAATTAGGCACGATCAGAGCCCCGAGCGATCGCTTGTCTTGGCCGACCAACGTAATTTGATCGATATAGGAGCTGCGCAGGCAGACATCTTCGATGGGTTGGGGCTCGATATTCTCGCCATTAGAGAGCACGATCGTGTCTTTGGCGCGGCCGGTCAAAATCAAGTCCTGCCAAGGTGTGACCCAGCCGAGGTCGCCCGAATCGAACCAGCCCTCGGCGTCAATAGCTTTGGCGGTGGCTTCGGGATTGTCGAAATACCCTCGCATGATCTGGGGACCGCGCAGCAAAACCAGGCCCTGCTGCCCTGCAGGCATCTCCTTACGGGTTTGCGGATCGACGACTCTGGCCTCGGTTGCCGGTAGGGGTCTGCCAGCAGACCAGCGCAAGTTGCGCTGATAGCGGCGCGCGTGGGTGATGGGTGCTGTTTCGGTTAAGCCGTAACCCACCAGCAGGGGAATGCCAACGATCTCGTAGAAGTCATCGAGGTGGCGCGCCAGCGCGCCGCCGCCGCTGAAGAGACCCTTGATGTGACCTCCAGTAGCCTGACGGATCTTGCCATAGACCAAACGCCCGCCCAAAGCATGGGGCGGCCAGAGCAGGGCTGCTGCAATCAGAGCGATCGCGCGCCGGGGCAAGCTGGGGGAGAGATTTTCGAGATCGAGCCGCTGCCAGCAACGCTGGGCGCGCACGAAGCGCCCAGAGGTAGCAAAAAAGAAGTTCGCCAAGCGCTGGCGGCTGGGGGGCTGCTCGCGCAGGGTCTTTTGGATGCCTTCGTACACCGATTCCCAAAGCCGGGGGACGCCCACCATGTAGTGGGGCTCGTAGCGCTGCAGGTCTTTTTTGAAGTAGCGCAGGTTGGTGTAGATTAGAGTGCAACCCTGCGAGAAGAAAAAATACTCGCCGCTGCGCTCGTAGGCGTGCCAGCTCGGCAAGATGCTCAAGAGGCGATCGCCGCTCTGGGGCTGCAGGACAGCGCTGGTGGCCGTCACCTGATGCAGTAAGTTGCCGTGGGTTAGCATGGCACCTTTAGGCTTGCCGGTGGTGCCGGAAGTATAAATGAGCGTGGCGAGATCTTCGCGGCGGCGATTGGCAACGGGCTGCAACTCGCGGTCTTGCCCGGCGGCTAAAACTTGCGAGAAGTTGTAGGTCGGTATGGCGGCATCGGTTGGCGGGGCCTCGTCAGAGAGCAGCACCACAAATTCCAAGCCCAGAGCGTCGAGTTCGGGCTGGAGCTTGCGGAGAACGGCAAGATTTTCTACTGCTAGGGCTCGGCTGCGGCTGTGGGTCAAAATGTAGAGGACTTCTTCGCGCTCGGCTTGAGCGGAGCGCACTGCGTTAGCGCCACCTGCGAGCATGATGGCTTGGTCCATTTGCAACCAGCGCGGGCTATTGTCGGCGATCAGGCCGACGGTGGCACCGGCAGCGAGACCGCAGCTTTGCAGACCCGAGGCCAGGGTGCGAATATTGGTCGCTAGCTCGGCATAGGTTAGCTTGACTTCGGGCTGGCTGTGAGGATCCCAAAGGGCGAGAGTCGTGCCGTGGCTCTCGGCTAGCACCGCCCACAACTCCGGGAGCGCCTCGAGGGTGGTGAAGTCGGCCGCGCGGCGTAATATTGCTTGCTCGGTCAAAGCAGATTTATTAGGAGTGAGTTTGGTGGCTTGCTTCATGGGGAGATCTTAAAACCTGTTGTTGTAAGGATGGATCCGCAGCTCGGCGTCACTAGGTACAAATCACTTTTCATTCGTACTGTTCAACCATAAGGCCCCAGGCTGGCTTTGTGAACGACGAGTGTGACAATCGAGTCGGTTTGCCAAGAACCCCAGCGTTTGTAGTTTTCTGTAAGGTAATTGCAAGGGCGCGATCGCCGCGCGTATTGTCTACGACATTTCTCAGGTTGCGACAGCTTATGAAGAAGCCGAATGCTCGCGCTCTACAGCGTTTTTGGATGCTTGCCAAGTTGTACTGGCTAGGAGAGCAGAAATGGCGCAGCCTGCTGTGGTTGGGTGGGATTACCGGTCTGCTGATCGTCGGGACACTGATGTTACTGAGGATCAACGCCACGCAAGGAAGCTGGACCAATGCCCTAGACGATCGCAATCCCGAGGCCTTCTGGAGCGGCATCACCCAATATTTTCTGCTGATCTTGGCCTACATTCCCCTGGTGGCCGGGCGCACGTATCTGATTAGCTGGCTGGGCCTCAAGTGGCGCACCTGGATGACCGATCGCTTTGTCGGGCGCTACTTAGAAGATCGGTCCTATTACAAACTCACATCCAATGCTGCAATCGATAATCCCGACCAGCGCATTTCCCAAGATATTTCGGGTTTTACCTACGACGCGCTCATTTTTCTAGTCGTCATTATCAACTCTATTTTCCAGATTGCTGGCTTTAGCTTGCAGCTTTGGGCAATTTCTCGCATCCTCGTTTTGGTCTTAGTGGCATACACCTGTCTGGGAACCACTCTTGCTGTAGGGGTCTTCGGGCGCAAGCTCGTGCACTTAAATGCAGAGCAACTCAAGCGAGAGGCAAACTTTCGCTTCGGATTGGTGCGCGTGCGCGAAAATGCCGAGGCCATCGCGTTTTATCGGGGTGAAGGTCAAGAAAAAGGGCACTTGCAGATTTTTTTTAATGAGGTCGTCAACAACTTCAAACATTTAATTGTTTGGCGAGATGTCGGTTTTGGCACCTTCCAAAATAGCTATACCTGGATTACCTATGCTGTCCCAGTTGTGGCTTTGGCTCCCGGCGTATTCGGAGGCGATTACGGTGTCGGTGAGATTATTCAAGCCCGATCGGCCTTTCTGCAAATTTTCTTTGCTCTGAATATTGTCGTCAGTCGCTTCGAAACATTGACACAGTTCGCTGCTGGCATCGATCGCGTCTATGACTTGGCCCAGGCGATGGATGAGTCGAAAGCCGAGCCGCAAGAGCAGCTAGAGAAGCGCCGCATCGATATAGTCGAGAGCAATCGCATCGCCATCGAGCATCTGACGCTGCAGACGCCTAACTATCAGCGCACGCTACTCGGCGATCTTTCTTTATCGCTACCCGAGCACAACGGGCTGCTCGTAATGGGGGCCAGTGGTGCCGGCAAAAGCTCGCTGCTGAGGGCGATCGCGGGTTTGTGGACGTCTGGCACGGGGCGCATCGAGCGCCCGCCCCTGGCAGACGTTCTTTTTATTCCCCAGCGGCCCTACATGACCCTCGGGACCTTGCGCGAGCAGTTAGTTTATCCGCAGGCGGCCGATGATTTCTCAGACGAGCGACTGCAGGCGGCCCTCGATCGGGTTAACTTGTCCAACTTGGCCGAGCAGTACGGTGGCTTTGACACCGAGCGCAACTGGTCGGAGGTGCTCTCCTTGGGCGAGCAGCAGCGCGTGGCTTTCGCGCGCGTGCTCCTGCAAAAAAGCAAGTTTGCCATCCTCGACGAATCGACCAGCGCTCTAGATATTCCTAACGAACGGTGCCTCTACGAGCACTTACAAGCATCGGACGTAACTTACATCAGCGTCGGCCATCGGTCGTCTCTGCGAGAGTATCACCAGCTCGTGCTAGAAGTGTTTGAAAACGAACCTTGGCAATTGCATCGCGCCAAGTCGCATTGACAAATCTCCCACGGCTAAAGCCAGCGGCCGCATCACATCGCACTTCAGGATTCTGTCTGCAATTCAGCGAGCGCCTGCAGCACGGCCTCGGCATGGCCTTTGGCTCGGACCCCAAACCAGGCGCGGGCAATCTTACCATCGGCGGCAATCAGCACCGTCGATCGCACTACCCCCATCGACTCGCGACCCATGAATTTCTTGAGCTGCCAGACGCCATAGGCCTGGCAGATGGCTTTATCCGGATCGCTTAGGAGCTTCACCGCAAGCTGGTGTTTTTCCCGGAAGCGCGCGTGTACCTTAGGCGAATCGGGGCTAACGCCGACGACCCCCGCGCCCAATTCCGTAAAGCGGCCGGTCAAGGCGCTGAACTCTTGCGCCTCGGTAGTGCAGCCCGGCGTGTTATCGCGAGGGTAAAAATACAGCACCAGCCAGCGGCCGGCCGCCAGCAAGCTCTCTAGAGTTAGAGTCTCTCCTGTTTGGTCGCAGGCGCTAAAACTTGGGGCAATTTGCCCGACTTTGACAAAATCTGATGGATCGCTCACGGGCTATCACTTGGCGGCATTGGGTGTCGAGCTGGGGGGCAATCCTTCGATGGCAATGAGCATCTCGGCGACTTCTTTGACGATCGGCACGGCGACTGTCGAACCGAAAGCGACGCCTCGGCGGGGTTCGTCGACGACTGCGAGCACGACGTAGCGCGGGCGCTCCACGGGCAGTAGGCCCACAAAGCTCACAATTCTACCGCTCCCGTAACCCGAGCGGTTGCGCCCGGCCTTTTGAGCGGTTCCCGTCTTGCCCCCGAGGCGATAGCCAGAGATGCGAGCGCCCTTACCGCTGCCGTGGGTGACGACCGTTTCCATCATGGCGAGCACCCGCTCGGCAGCTTGGGGCGAGAATACCTGCTTGGGTGCGGGCCGTGCGGGCTGCTCTAGCAGCCGCCCGTCATCATTCACCCAGCCTTCGACCAGGTGAGGCGTTACCAGCTTGCCCCCATTGGCGATCGCCGCGTGTAGTTGCTCGAGCTTGAGGGGCGTCAGCGAAAAACCTTGACCGAAGGCAGTGACGGCCGGCTCGATGGGATAGTTGAGAAATTCAAACTTTTCCTTGAGGCGTCCGTTTACCTCGCCGGGCAAATCGACGCCAGTTTTCTCCTGGAGGCCGAGTTCGAGAAGTTTGTCATAGTAGCCCTTGGATGACAGTTTCTCCATCACCCGAATCATGCCAACGTTGCTCGAAACCTGCAAGATTCGAGCGAGGTCGATCGTGCCATTGCCCCCCCGCTGAAAGAAGTTGTGGTTGCGAATCGTCCAGCCACCAACCTGCACCGAACCGGGATCGTACAACCGCGCGTTAGGAGCGATGACCCCAGCATCGAGGGCAATGGCAATATTGATCGGTTTAAACGTCGAGCCCGGCTCGTAGAGGTCGCTGATAGCCCAGTTGGTGAAAGGATTGAGTTCCGGATCGCGCTCGAAACGCTCGAGATCGAAGGCGCGGAAGTATTCGTTGGGATCGTAGGACGGCAGGCTGACCAGCGAGCGAACGGCTCCGGTGTGCGCGTCCATGACGATAACCGCACCGCGCTTGGCATTAAACGCTTGCATCTGCTTGGCAAGGGCGGCTTGCGCCGATCGCTGCAGGCGCGTGTCTAGTGTTAGCTGCAGGTGGCGCTCGTCGAGATCGCGTACTGTTACTGGCAACGATTGGGGCAGCAGCTCGCCCGTGCCAGAGCGCATGGCTTGCAACTTCGGGGGCTCGTCGGCTTCGCGAGCCAAATGCCCGTCGGCGAGCAGCTCGATGCCCGCTTGGCCCTGATGCTCCTCGCCTCGGCGGACGTAACCAATGACGCTGGCACCGAGTTCTTGGCGCGGATAGTACCGCGCGTAGCGGGGCTCGAGGTCGAGTCCGGCGACGACTTCGTGGTAGGTCTTGCCCGGATCGCTCGTTCGCTCGATGCCCTGGCGCAGGCGGGCTGCCTCTTCTTCGCTGAGATCGTCAGCGAGGCGAATGCCTGTCTCCTGGCCCTCGAAGCGCTCCTCTAGCTCGGCGGCCGTCCGACCCGGCAGCAACTCTGCTAAAAACGCGGCCACCTCCGCGCGCGTGTGGCCGCCATTGGTACCTTTGCTGAAGATTTTGGGGTGGACATAGAGGGTATAGGCCAGCCGGTCGCCCGCGAGCATGTTGCCTTGGCGATCGAGAATGGTCCGGCGAGGCCGGTAGGGCCGCACGGCCGTGTGCTGTTGGGCGGCCGCGCGCGCGGCGAGATCCCACTTGCCGCCGTTCTGGAGCTGCAGCCAGTAGATCCGCGCCCCCAGCCCGACGGCACCGGCGAGAAAAACGGCCCAAACTACTAAAATTCGCCCGAATTGCTTTTTCATCGTTTGCTGTGTTGGCACCAGGTCCGTAAATCCTGCTTCCTAATAGGCCAGGGGAAATCCCGCTGGCGCTGGCGGTGGCAGGGGTTGTGGCGGTGCGGATACGGGTTTTTCTGGCAAGGGTTCGGGCTTGAGGAAAATCGTCTTTCCCGGATCCCAGAGCACCAGTGGCGAGTTCTCAGCCGCTCGCGCGAGTTCTTGCTCGCGGATAGCACTCTCAAATTGCAGTCGTCGCTCTTGCTGGCGCAGACGCGCCAACTCGCGATCGGCTTGGTTCCAGGCCTGCCACTGATAGACCGTCAGGGTGTAGGCTCCCACTGTCAGGGCCAATGCCCCCAGCGCCAGGGGCGTAGTGACGCGCTGCACGAAGCCCAGGCCGATCAGCCAAACAGGACGAAATGGGGCGGGCAAACGCGTCGGGCGCGGCACGGCGCGACGGCGATCTGGAAAAGACTTAGGGAGCGCAGACATAAATTGTTGTGCGGGGATTGCAGGTATCCAGATTGGATGGACCGCATTCTAGCAATGGATGTTTCGCGATCGCGGCAGTCATCCGGACTTTTTCAGAGTTTTAGGGTGGCGCGGTTATCAACGGCAGCTTGTGCCCCGAAGCGGGCAAAATGCTCTCGCACCGGCGCAGGGAGATCCGGAATGTCGCAGGTCGCATCGCCAGCAGCCAAGTCGGCCCAGAAATAGCGCAAGTGCGGGGCCAGGCGCTCTACCTCGGTGGCGGGCAGGCTCAAGGGGGGCTCCGCCAGCAGGCGAGACATAAAAGGATAGAAGCGATCGCCGAGCCACCGGCGAGAGGTCTGCTGCAGGTCGGTCTCGCCGGGGACGCACTCGATGCGGAAAGACTCGTAGCGCACCCAGGCCCTACCGCCAGCGCCCAGCTCGACCTCGACAAGACGATAGGGATGGGGATAGCTCACCAAAGAGCCTGTCACCAAGTCGTAGAAGCCGTCTTCGCAGGCTAGATCTTGAACGTGCAGGTGGCCGGTGCAGGCTAATTTGACGCCGTGCCCGCGCAGCAGCCGACACAGATGCGGGGCATTCTCGAGCAAGTACCGGCGGCCCAAGGGATGGGTAGCCTGGCCGGGAAAGTGCTCCAAGAGATTGTGATGGATGGCGACCAGCACGAATTTGCCCTGGAGCGCGGGCAGCAGCTCGGCAAGCCAAGCTAGCTGTGCCGGGTCGACTCTGCCGAGTTGCCGACCGGCAGCATCGAAGCTATTGGAATTGAGCGCGACGAGCTGCACGCCTGGGAGCACTTCGCAGGTGTAGTAGAGGCAGTCGCGACTCTCGGCATGCTGGTAGCCGCACTGGCGATAGTAGGCCGGGAATTGGGACGCGCCGATGTTGGTGGTCGTCGGCTCGAGGGTCAAGACATCGTGGTTGCCCGGGATGACGTAGGTCGGAAACGGCAAGGCTTCTAGGCGCTGCTGGAGCCAAGCGTGATTTTCTGGCTCGCCATCTTGGGTCAGATCCCCAGGCAGCAGTAAAAAATCAATGTCGCTGGCGAGCAAGTGAGCGATCGCGCTCTCGAAAGCGGCGATGCCGACTTCCACGCGATGGAAGCGCCGTTTGGCGCTATCGGGACCGGGCAGGGTGGACGGGACGGCAACGTGTAAGTCGCTGGCAATGGCAAACCGAAACTTCATAGGCGATTGCGGCGAGCTTGGCGCCCGGCCCGAAACTCCGCTTACGAGTATAGCCGGGCGCCCTTGTCGGGTCATTTCCCGACCGCCGACAATGGTTTAAGCCGCAAACTTCCCCTACGGAGGAATCTTCATCCCTTGTCCCGAGTTCGCGTTCGCCAACACGTCAACCCCTTTGCCAAGCGCTACCTGCGCCCCGTTCGGATCCCAGACTGGCAAAAGGTCTATGCCGACTTGTCCCGGCCGCTGCATCTCGACATTGGCTGCGCGCGCGGGCGCTTCGTGCTGCAGATGGCCCAGCAGCATTCAGAGAGCAATTTTTTAGGATTGGAGATTCGCGAACCGCTAGTGGAGGATGCGAATGTGCGCCGAGACGAACTGGGCTTGGATAACTTGCATTATCTGTTCTGCCACGCCAACCAGTCACTAGAAGCCATTCTTGCCTCACTGCCGCCGGGGTATTTGGCCGCAACCTACATTCAGTTTCCCGATCCCTGGTTTAAGAAGCGCCACGTCAAGCGCCGCGTCGTCCAACCCGAGCTGGTCGCGGCGATCGCTCGGTACCTGCGCCCGCTGGGAACGGTTTTTTTGCAATCGGATGTGCTCGCAATTGCCACCGAAATGCGCGATCGCTTTGCCGAGCACCCTGCTTTTGTGCCGGCAAGCTCGGGCTGGCTGCCGGAGAATCCTTTACCCGTAGCCACCGAGCGCGAGGTCGCAACCTACGCCAAAGGCGAGCCCGTGTATCGAACTCTATTCGAGCGCATCTAGGGTTGAGTGGCAGCACCGGCAGGCTCGAGCCTCTCGGGAGCGGTCTGCTGGGCTGGAATCGTCTGTGGGTAGAGAGGCTGCGGATCGATGGGGCCGATGCGCGCCGGGGGCCAGAAACGGACGACAGCTTTGCCGATGATGCGATCGCGCGGCACGAACCCCCAATAGTGAGAGTCAAAGCTATTGTTACGGTTGTCTCCCAAGACCAGATAGCTGTCTTCGGGCACGGCGGCCGGGCCGTACTCATAGTTAGGCGGCTCGAAGATATAAGATTCCTCAGCCAGGGGGGTGTCGTTGACATACACCGTGCCCTCGCGCACTTCGACAATATCTCCCGGCAAGCCAATGACGCGCTTGATGAAGGCGTCTCTGAACTGCTGCTCCCGCAGGGCATCGGTGGGCCCAAACACCACAACATCGCCGCGCTCGGGTTGTGTGAAATAGTAGGTCACCTTCTCGACAATGAGGCGATCGTTGACCTCTAGCGTCGGCAACATCGACTCAGAGGGAATGTAGCGCGCCTCGGCGATAAAGGTGCGGATCCCCAGAGCCAGAATGGCACTGAGGCCCAGGGTCTTGAACCCCTCAACCCAAGGATTTTCGGTGTTTTGGTCGGTCATTGGCGATGGCGTGGGACAATTATTATCTCGACAGCAGCACTAAACAAGTTTAACGACGATGGGCGAATTACTCATCCAACAAGCCCGCATTTTGCTCCCAGATGGGGATCTGATGGTAGGCGATGTAGAAGTAAACGGCGGCAAAATTGCGCGCATCGCACCAGAATTACCCGCAGACGCCAGCGATCGCACTATTGCAGCAGCGGGGCTAACCCTGCTGCCTGGGGCGATCGACCCTCAGGTTCATTTTCGCGAGCCGGGCCTGGAGCACAAAGAGGACCTCCATACGGCCACCAGAGCGTGCGTGCGTGGGGGCATCACCTCTTTTCTGGAGATGCCCAATACGCGCCCGCTGACCACGACCCAGGAAGCCCTCACTGCAAAACTGGCCTTGGCTGCCCAAAAATGCCTGGCGAACTATGGGTTTTTCATCGGGGCGACGCCGGAGTGTCTGCCCGATCTTTTGACGGCACATCCTGCCTGTGGGATCAAAATTTTTATGGGCTCGTCTCACGGCGCCCTCTTGGTAAGCCGCGAAGCAGAGATCGAGCCGATTTTTGCTCGCGGTAGCCGCCTGATTGCCGTTCACGCTGAAGACCAAGCCCGCATACTCGAGCGCCGCGAGCAGTTTGCCGGCCGCACCGACCCAGCAGTCCACAGCGAAATCCAGGACGTGCAGGCGGCCCTCGCGGCGACCAAACTAGCGCTCAAGCTCTCTAAAAAATACCAACGCCGCTTGCACATTCTGCATTTGTCAACGGCTGCAGAAGCCGATCTCCTGCGTCAAGACAAACCTGCCTGGGTCACAGCAGAGGTAACGCCCCAGCATTTATTTTTAAATGTTGAAGCCTACGAACGCATCGGCACCCTCGCCCAAATGAACCCACCCCTACGGACGGCCCACGATAATGCCGTTCTCTGGCAGGCCTTGCGCGACGGCGTCTTGGATTTTGTGGCTACCGACCACGCCCCTCACACCCTCGCCGAAAAAGCGAAACCCTATCCCCAGAGCCCCTCGGGCATGCCGGGGGTCGAGACCTCCTTGCCCCTGCTCCTCACCCAAGCGGCCCAGGGGCGCTGCACCCTCGCAGAAGTAGCCCGCTGGATGTCATCGGGGCCGGCTGAGGCTTACGGGATCTCTGGCAAAGGCGCGATCGCGCCCGGCTATGATGCTGATTTGGTTTTAGTCGATCTCGAGAGCTACAAGCCCGTCCGACGCGAAGACCTGCAAACGAAGTGTGGCTGGAGTCCCTTCGAAGGCTGGGAACTAACCGGTTGGCCCGAATATACCCTCGTCGGCGGGCAGATTGCCTACGAGCGCGGCACCCTCCACGAGGACGTTCGGGGTCGGGCGCTGGAGTTCGCGTCGTGAATCTGAGAGCGCCGTTCGCTTTCGTGAGGTGCGCCTGCAAGGCAGGGCCGCGCGGTGCGATAGCGCTCTGAGGTAGCCCTCTAGGAGCGATCTAGAGAAATTCGGCGGCGATCGCGCTCGCGAGACCGTGCTTCTTCGCTAGCGTCGAGATATTTAGCGGCGTACCCCAGCACGAGAAAGACATTCGCCGTGGCCGTGAATCCTGCTGGCTTTTCATAGGCCCAGCATCCGGTGGTGATGCAAACCATCAAGACAATTAACTGCAGCCACTTAAACCTTGCCATCGCGCTCTCCTTTCGCAATTGTTGCGATCGTGCCGGTCGAGGGTCATTTTTGTCGGACCCTGGAACGTTTGTACCATTTGCAAACCCAATATAGCATGCCGAACGTGAAATGGTTCAAATGTTCCTATCTCAAGTCCAATAAATAAAGCACCGGGGCACGTATGCGCTCCGGTGCTTTATTTATTGGAGTTCTCTAACGATCGCCTGCAGGCGAGCCCTCAAGCTCGCACATCAGACAACGACGGGATCTGCCAGGAAGACGAAGTCGGCCTCTACCAGCGTGCTAGCTGCAACAGTGAGGGTTGCGACCTCCGTACCGGCGAGCAAAACGGAGTTGCCCTGAGAAAGATCGATATCCCCAAAACTGAAAGCGTCACCGGCGATTGTCAGCGTGTCGGTACCCGACTCGAAGTCGACAATTGTGTTTGCTGCCGGGTCGCCGCCATTAAAGATGACAAAGTCATCAGCTCCAGCACCACCGGAGAGAATGTTGCCACTCCCACCGAAGGTAATGAAGGTGTCGTTGCCGGTGTCACCGAGGAAGCGATCGTTCAACCCGTCTGCGGGGCTCAAAACAAGGATGTCATCCCCTGCCCCACCAGAGAGGCGATTGCCGCCCGTGCTCTCGAGCGCAACCAACGTATCCGCGCCTTCGCCGCCAAAGACAATGTTACCGCTGCCCGCGATTGTGACGGCGTCCGTGCCGCTGCCAGTGACAATTATGTTGTCGCCGGGGGGTTCTTCATCAACGCCTTCAGGAAGGGGTGAAGCTGGCACGGGGACGAGTTCGACCGTGTCGGCACCAGCGCCGCCGAAGACTTGGTTATCGAAGCCAAAGATGCCAAAGTCGCTTTCCGACGTCGGGTCGTTGGCGAAGACATCGTCTTCGGGCGTACCGAAGACCGTGCCGCCAACACGGGGGAAGACATCGTCATCCACAATTGCGACGAAGGTCTGGTTATCGGGAAACACCGGGTCTGCGGGATCGCCAGCGATGAACGTGGAGGTCACCGTTCCATCGGGCGTGGCAATCTGCAGGTCGAGGGTGCCGCCCGAACCAGCGGCAGCGGTGTCTGCAAGTCCCAGTTGGGAGATCTGGAAAATTTCGATTTCGCCCTCATCATTTTCGGCGAAAGTATTGAGGAAAAGGCTCTCAAACACCGCCGGCTGGTCGGGGGCGGCTGGGGGGTCGAGCTCGACTCTAAAGTCGAAGGTGCCGGCAACGCCACTGGGGAAGGTAAACTCCATGCCCTCGTTGAGCAGCTCCTCAGCTTGGCCGTCGAAGAAGATATCTTCTAGCTCAAACTCGACGATGCTAGTTTCGCCACCTGCAGTAATCTGCAACTCTGCAGAGAAGGTTTCCAGTTCGCTGATTATATCTTCCTCAGCTTGGAAGGTAATTAGGCCATCCCCATCAAAGTCCGCACCAGAGAGTTCGCCCACAAAGACCGCACTCTCGAAATCAGGAATGTCAATCCCGCCCTGGGCGGGGTTGGGCTCGAAGACAACCTCGAACTCAAAAACAAGCGTTTCCGCATCCACAATTTCGGCGAAGGTCTGGTTATCGGGAAACACCGGGTCTGCGGGATCGCCAGCGATAAGCGAGGAGGTCACCGTTCCATCGGGCGTGGCAATCTGCAGGTCGAGGGTGCCGCCCGAACCAGCGGCAGCGGTGTCTGCAAGTCCCAGTTGGGAGATCTGGAAAATTTCGATTTCGCCCTCATCATTTTCGGCGAAAGTATTGAGGAAAAGGCTCTCAAACACCGCCGGCTGGTCGGGGGCGGCTGGGGGGTCGAGCTCGACTCTAAAGTCGAAGGTGCCGGCAACGCCACTGGGGAAGGTAAACTCCATGCCCTCGTTGAGCAGCTCCTCAGCTTGGCCGTCGAAGAAGATATCCTCTAACTCAAACTCGACGATGCTAGTCTCGCCGCCTGCAGTAATTTGCAGCTCTGCAGAGAGGGTTTCTAGCTCGCTGCTCGTGTCTTCCTCAGCTTGGAAGGTAATCAGGCCATCCTCATCGAGGTCCGTGCCAGAGAGTTCGCCTACAAAGACCGCACTCTCGAAATCAGGAATGCTGATCCCGCCCTGGGCGGGGTTTGGCTCGAATACAACCTCGAACTCGAAGATACGCGTTTCCATACAACCTCACTCACTAGAATTTTGCAGACGCTTGCACCCAACGAGCACCCTCTCGCGCACGACTGACGCAGCAATACGACTTGCCCGCAGTAGAGCGAGCTGCACCAGTTGCGAGGGCGAGCGACTCTCACAGGGTTTATTTTGAGAGAAGAGGGATCAAAATTGAGCTAAGTTAAGTTTTCCTCAACAATAGGAAGTTAACAATATGAAATTGATATATTAAAAACTTAACAAGATGAGACAAAATGCTCCGATATGTGCTGACTCGGAATGCTGACTCGGAATACCGGAGCGACCTCACTGCCATAGTTGGAGCGCTTGCGGTGAGCCTGCTCGCTCGAGTCACTCTCAAATGTAGTTGAGATCGCTCCAGAGCTTGAGGGTCGCCCTAGCACCACCGCTGGCAAAGCGACGCCCGCTCGGGCAAAATACCGTGCAGCAAACAAGCGCCTGATGGCCTCGCAGTAAGCGCAGTAGGCGGTTTCCCGCTACATCCCACAGGCGCACGAACCGATCGCCGCCGCCGGTCAAGAGCAAGCGCCCATCGGGGCTAAACTGCAGCGATCGCGCGGCTCCGCAATCTTGCCAGGTCGCGACTGTCTCGGCGGTAGGGACGTCCCACAGGCGAATGTGCCGCTCCCAATCGCCGCTACTGCTGGCGAGGAGCTGGCCATCGGGACCAAATGCCAGGGCTTCGACGCGATCTTGATGGCCCTTCAAGGGGGGCAATGGCACACCGAGCGTCAGGTCCCAAAGCTCGATGGTGCGCTCGGGGCCATCGGTTGCCAAGATCTGACCGTCGGGGCTGATGGCTAGCGTGCGAGCGGCCCCGGCAGGTAGGGTGCGGGCGAGAGAAAACTGAGAACTCTCCTGCATCTCCCAAATATGGAGGGGACCTACCTCACCGACACTCACGAGCTTGGCACCATCGGGGCTCCAGGCGATCGCCCGCACCGGCCCGGAGCGATCGCTCAGGGTGCCCGCGCGCTGGCGAGAGTCGAGATTCCAAAGACAAATCGACCCATCTTGACCGCCCCCAGCAATATAGCGGCCATCCGGGCTAAAGGCGAGCGACAGAATCCAATTTCCCGGCCGCTGCACGAAGCAGGTCTGGCGGTCGCTACCGTCGGTCTCGGACCCCTCGGTCTCGAACAACCGGACAATGGCATTTTTCCCCAGCAAAAATCCCCCTTCTGTTTGGCTGCTTGCAGCCAGCAGCCGTCCGTCGGGGCTAAAGGCTAAAGCACGGACCGTTTCGCGCAGGCCTGCGAGCGATCGCACGCGCAGGGGGCCGCGCAACTGCAGGGGAAGGATGCGGGCCGTGCGTCCGGGGAGGGGGGCAGACCCCGCCAGGGCTTGGAGCATCTCCCGCGCCGAACGAAACCGATCGCCTACGGAGGAGGCCACGGCGCGATCTAAAACTCGGCCGAGGCGATCGCTGACGGGGTTATCGCCGAGATAATCGCGCCACGTAAAACAGCCTGCCGCCGGCTCGTAAAGCTCGAAGGGATCGGTTTGGGTCAGCAGGTGAATGCAAGTCACCCCCAAGCTGTAGAGATCGCTGGCATAGGTGGGTTTGCCAAACAGTTGCTCGGGGGCAGCGTAGCCTGCCGAGCCGATGAGGGTGCCGGTTTGGGCCAGTGAAGTTTCCGTTGCGTACTTGGCCGCGCCAAAATCGACGAGAACCAAATCGCCCGTGTCGCGGCGGCGAATAATATTGGCTGGCTTGATGTCGCGATGGATGACCCGGCCGTGATGAACGAAATCGAGCACCGATAGCAGCGACGCGAGCAGCTCGCGAATGCGATCTTCGGTGAAGGGGCCAACTGCCGCGAGTTCCTCGGCCAAATTCGGCCCATCGATAAATTCCTGCACGATGTATTGGTAGTTCTCTTGCTCGGCATGGGCCAGGAGAACCGGAATCTGGGGGTGAGATCCGAGTTGAGCGAGGCGATCGGCCTCGGCATGGAAGAGTGCGACGGCAGCCTGGGCCTTGTCGGCCTGCCGGAGGTCGAGCCGTTCGGGATAAAACTGCTTGATCGCACAGCGGGCTTTTTGAGGATCGCGCTCGTCTTGGGCCAAAAAAGTGCGACCGAACCCACCCGATGCGATGGGCTCGAGCGCTCGGTAGCGCTTGGCGATGAGGAGCTTGGACCTGCAGGCACGGCAGCGTTTGAGGCGCGGGGTGTTGTTGGCGGGGGCGGGGCAGGTGGGATTGAGGCAATACATGCCGGTGGGGCGCAACGCTTGCTCTCCACTCTACGCCAAGTTTTCTTGGATACTGCGATCGCCTGCAGAAGCGAGTTATTCGCGTTTATTCGGGTCGGGAACCAGCAGCTCTAGATGCCGAGCTAGGCCTCAGGTCGGAAACCCCGGCCAAGTCTCGATGGGCTCGGTCGACCGCACGCGGTGCATGCCGGCTTTGGCAAATTTTGCATAGGCAGCTTCGGCAGCATCAGTGTAGTCAGCGACGCCTGGAACGACTACCGGCGAGCTGCAATCGTCAAGTAAGTAGATTCTTTGAGCCCAGCTCGGCTGCTGGATTGCGGCGAGTAAATCGGCCACCGTCCAAGCCACGCAGTGACTTTTGGCCTCGCCAGCAACAATCAGCGCGTCGAACCCCAGCAGGCGGTCGCATAAAGCCTTGTTGATAGCGGCAATGGGGTTGCCGGCGCGATCGTACCGGACCTCGGGTTGCAGCACCGAATAATTCTCTGTGAGGGGGTTGTCGCCTTTGATGGCGTAGAGGGTCTGGCTGCTGCGGGCGATGCTATGGAAAAAGCAGGCCTCTTCAACGGCTGAGACCAGGGCATGGCCGATGCCGCCGAGCTTGCTGTGGTAGGGCCAGACCGTCAGGGGGTACTTGCCGCTCGCTTCGAGCTGCTCGGCGTAGTGAGAGCCAAAATCCTGCAGCTCTGCTAGGGTCCAACCTGGAAAGTTGCCCGCGATCGCTGGGTTGACCTGCCAAGTCCCGTTCTGGATGTCTGCTACCGTTACCGTTGTTGCCGGAGCGGGGTGCTTGCCGGCGGCGTCGCACCAAAAAATCGGGTGAAAGATCTGCAGGCTCAGGTGAGTATCCAGCGTCGCCACAATCTGGGTTAAGCGCCCCAGATTGCGGTAGATAAATTCACACAGGCGGGTGGCATCTTCGATGGCACCGCGTCCCGATCGTCCCCCGACATACAGCTCGAACTCCGGCAGGCAAAAGGTATTTTGCATGTCGATAACTAGCAGACCGATGCGGATGCGGTCGCAGCTGGCTGGCTCGATGCCGAGTTGCGTCGCCCAAGCAGCCGCCCGCTCGGCTCGCTCCTGATAGGGGACTCGCCAGACCGCGTCCGTGCGATCGGCAGCGAAGAAATCCGGAATGGGGTAAGACAAACGCATCGCGTCGTGCGGCAGAACCCTAATTAGACACCAACCAGCAATTTACCGGCGATCGAGAGATCGCAGGCACTGTAGTTGGACGGACACTCTGTTACAATGCTTAACATGTTAAGTAGCACGAGGGCACGTCATGACCGCCGAAACAGTGACCGCTTTGGCCGAGGTTGCAAGCGCGCCTGAAACGGTCCTCCCCGAAGACTGGCGCTACGACCCCAAGCGGATTGAGACTTACTATAGCAAGCGCTGGCCTCAGGTCATCGGTCGTGTCTTTGCCCTGCTGACACCGGCTCTGTCTTTCGGGTTGAGCTTACTCTTCGACAAGCTCACCGGTAGCATTCCCCGCAACGAGCAGCGGCGTGCCGAGCAGTTGCGCGAGATTGTGACCCAGCTCGGCCCAGCTTACATCAAGATCGGCCAAGCCCTCTCGAGTCGGCCCGACTTGGTGCCACCGGCCTATCTCGAAGAGCTGACGCTCCTGCAAGATCAGATCCCACCTTTTTCGAACGAAACTGCCTTTCGCTTCATCAAAGAAGAACTCGGTGCCCGCCCGGAGGAGATTTTTGCCGAGCTTACCCCCAAGCCGATTGCTGCGGCTTCGCTCGGGCAGGTCTATCGCGGTCGCCTCAAGAGCGGCGAGGAAGTCGCCGTCAAGGTGCAGCGCCCGGATTTGGCCGGTCGCATTGCGATCGACATCTTCATTCTGCGCCTGCTCGCGCGGTGGGTGATGGCGAATGTTCCGCGCGTGCGCAGCAATTTGGTCGCCATCCTCGATGAGTTTTCCGAGCGCATCTTTGAGGAGATGAACTACACCCACGAAGGCCAGAATGCCGAGCGCTTCCGGGAATTTTACGGCTACTTGCAGGAGATTTACATTCCCACCATTTACTGGGAGTACACCGGTCGGCGCGTCCTGACGATGGAGTGGATTACCGGTACCAAGCTAACCAACCTGCGCGAAATCCAGGCTCAAGGAATCGACGCAACTCACTTGGTAGAAGTCGGCGTCGAGTGCTCTTTGCGCCAGCTGCTCGAGTACGGGTTCTTCCATGCCGACCCGCATCCTGGCAACCTACTGGCCATGCCCGACGGCCGCCTGGCTTATCTGGATTTTGGCATGATGAGCAGCATCAAGCCCTACCAGCGCTACGGCCTGATTCAGGCGGTCGTTCACCTGGTAAACCGGGATTTTACTTCCCTAGCCGATGACTACGTTCAACTCGAGTTTCTGACGCCCGACACCAATCTCGAGCCGATTATTCCGGCGTTGCGAACGGTCTTCGGGAATGCTCTCGGTGCTAGCGTTGCCGAGCTGAACTTCAAGAGCATCACCGACCAGATGTCGGCGATCATGTATGAGTTTCCCTTCACGGTTCCGGCCTACTACGCCTTGATCATCCGCTCTTTGGTAACCCTCGAGGGCATCGCCATCGGCATCGACCCGAACTTCAAAGTTCTCAGCAAGGCTTATCCTTACATTGCCAAGCGCTTGCTGGTCGATCCGGCCCCCGAGCTGCGAGCTTCGCTGCGCGATCTGCTGTTTCGCGAAGATGGCTTCCGCTGGAATCGCCTGGAGAACCTGTTGCGCAATGCCAAAAACGCCCAAGATTACGACTTCGATACGATTTTGGACCAGGGGATGGAGTTCGTCTTCTCCGATCGCGGTGCGTTCATTCGCGATCGCCTCGCCGGCGAAATCGTCAGCGCCCTCGATCGCTTCGGCCAGGAGCGCTTCTACGCGCTGACTGCGGGCCTTCGGGGGCTGCAGGAGCAGCTAGCCGGATCGGCTGCTGCCGTCCACAACGCGCCGCCAAACGACCGCAGCGAAGATACCTTTGCCCGCCTCCAAGGCATCTTTGCCATCGTGCAGGAGACCAAGGGGTACGACCCCACCAAGCTAGTCGCCGCAATTTTGCGATTGGTCGTTAAGCCCGAGACCCAAGAACTCGGCCAAAAAGTGGTCGCCGGCTTGATGCAGCGCGCTCTGGCTCGCTCGATTCGTGCCCTACTTGCAGCGGGGTCGCCCCAGCCTGCCACCGAGACCATGTTGGCAGCAGGCAAGTAGGCGCGAGGCAGCTCTATAAGCCAAAGAGCTGCTTGAGCAGAACATCCGTGGCCCTTTTCTTGACGAGGTCGACCGCAGTATTGGTTAGGGAATCTTTCGTTGTCCCCGGAATGGAAATCCCCGTACCGGGAATGGATTGACCCCCAGACGGAGCTGAAGCGCCCTGACCCGGTGCTGGGGCTTCTTCGCTCGGCGCAGAAGTTGCTGCTGCATCCGCATCAGCGGCGGCTTTGGCCACGAGGGTCGCCCCCTCCCACTCATACGCTACTTCTCCGGGCTGAGGGTCGATGGCAACCGGGAGGGTGCCTTGTGCCGTTTCGACCGTCCATTGGGTACTGCCACTCGGGCGCAGAAAGCGGACATTAAGACCGTTATCTAGCTGCACTAAAATGGCCTTCGAACCCGCTGCTTCAGCCTGCTGGGTGAAAATGCAATTTCCGGCGTAGACGGCTTGCGCTGCTACGGATAGATCGCAGACTCCCGTAACCGGGTCGGGAGCTTCTTGGGCGCGAGCGGACAGGGGCAAGGCGACCGATACAGCCGCAGCCAAAATGTAGTTTCTCATCATCAACTTGTCTACCTCGTCGAATCAATACCGTTACTGGGCTAGTTCTTGGCGAGCTACCCACTTGTAAAAGTCGGAACCATTATTTTCAGAACGGTTATTCCTTCCGGAAACAATACTTTGGAGCAATATTTCCGGGCAAACTCAACAAGCGCGACCGATAGACAACCAACCGGTGGCACTGCTGAAATTAAGATTCCCGCACTTCCAAATCCTACTCACAGACGGTGAAAATCCATCGAGCTTTATCTGCTCTTAACCTCAGGGCGCTTTCGTGAGGGGCATCGGCCGTCGCTCCCAGCAAGTCGTCTCTCACCCGAGGCGAAAACGCTCCGAGCCCCAGCTGCCTCCGCAAATTCGAGACGATGAATCGCTACAGTTGTAAGCAATTGCAAGCAACTCTATGGGAGGACGCAACCATGACTGCCGAGGCACTCGCAGGCAGCTGGACCCACGACTCGATCGCCGCCAACGGCATCAACCTACATTACGTCGCCCAAGGGCACGGCCCGTTGGTCTTGTTTTTACACGGCTTCCCCGAGTTCTGGTACTCCTGGCGCCACCAAATTCCCGAGTTCGCCCGCGACTATCGGGTCATTGCCCTCGATCTGCGCGGCTACAACGAGAGCGACAAGCCCGAGGGCGTTGAGGCCTATCGCATGTCCGAGCTGCTCGCCGATATTTTGGGAGTTCTCGACGGTTTGGGCTGCGATCGCTGTTTTTTGGTCGGTCACGACTGGGGCGGCGCCATCGCCTGGCAGTTTGCCTACGCCCACCCCGAGCGCGTCGAAAAGCTCGCGATTCTCAATGCGCCGCACCCAGCCAAGTTCGCAGCGAGCCTACAGACACCCGAGCAGTTACTGCGCAGTTGGTACGTGTTCGCGTTTCAGGTCCCCTTGCTGCCCGAGTTGTGCTTGCAGTTTGCCGACTATGCCGCTATTTCTAATGCTTTCCTGGCCGAGGCAGTCGATAAAAGGGCATTTACCCCCGCCGATCTCGATGCCTTCAAAGATGCTGCCGCTCGGCGCGGGGCTCTGACTGCTGCGATTAACTACTACCGCGCCGCGCTCGGCGAGGCAACCCGCGAGCGCCGTTGGGAAATGCTGCGGGTGCCGACGCTACTCATTTGGGGCGAGAACGACAGCTTTTTAAGCAAAGAACTCACCGAGGGCACGGCCGCTTACGTCCGGGATTTGACTTTAAAATTCATTCCCAACTGCAGCCACTGGGTGCAACAGGAGCGCCCCGAGCTGGTCAACCAGTACCTGCGAGAATTTTTCAGCATCCAGGATGCGATCGTCGAAAAGCCCGTCGCCACCACCAACTAGCTCATGGAACCCCTCGGCACAATCGATCCCCTCGCCCCCGGTCGGCCCGAGCCCTCCGAAGCCAGCCGCACGGCCTTGCACGAGCAACGGCAGCAGCAGGCACGCGAGGCCGGGTACCGCCAGCTCGCCGAGCTGTGCGCCCTCGGCGAAACCGAAGCCGCCGCGCGCTTGGCCTGCCGTCACCCGGAGTGGGGGTATGCGGCCATCGCTGGCGAGATTTACGAGCGGCTAGATTGAGTGGGGGTAGCTTTTAGGCTACCCTCGATACTCTCCGGCTTTAAAAAACCAGCACGATCGACTCGAGCTTTGAATAATGACTCACGCAACCGACCTGAAAACCTTCGCCGCTTGGATGGCCTCAGAGTTTAGCAACAAAGCCCAGCACGACCTCAACCCGCCATTTTTCGCTTACATTCGCGTTTGCATGCGCCCCCTGCCGCAACCCCCCTTCGAGACGGGGGTCGGCTTGCTCATCGAGCAAGCTTACGACTACATGCTGAGTCAGCCCTATCGCATTCGCGTGTTGCGCCTGTACGTGCGCGGCGATCGCCTGGGCATCGAAAACTACACTATCAAAGACCCCGAGCGTTTCTTCGGGGCCTCGCGGGAGCCGGGGCGCGATCGCCTGCAGACGCTCACCGCCGCCGACATCGAGCTCATGAATGGCTGCAACATGGGGGTCGATTGGAGCGGTAGCAGCTTCAAAGGCAGTGTCGATCCGGGCAAGGCCTGCATGGTTTTCCGTAAAGACCGCCAGACCTATCTCGATAGCACTTTCGAGGTGACCGATGGCAACCTCCAGAGTTGGGAGCGGGGTCGCGACCCCCAGACCGACGAGCATGTCTGGGGCTCGGTTGCCGGACCGTTTCAGTTCTCGCGCCTGCAGAGCTTCGCGCCAGAGGTCATCGCGCGCTAACAGGCCCCTTCCTCGCCGAAAACGGCGAGTACTGTCTCCAACAACAGCTCGATGTCGTAGGCCAGGGACCATTTCTGCTGGTATGCCAAATCCAGTGCTACGACATCCTCAAAATTCTTGACCGTGGAGCGACCGTTCACCTGCCACTCGCCGGTGATGCCGGGCTTCACATCCAGCCGCCGCCAATGATGGGGCTTGTAGGTATCGACCTCATTGACGGTGGGAGGGCGGGTGCCGACCAAGCTCATGTCACCAAGCAAGACATTAAAAAACTGAGGAAACTCATCTAAGCTCGTTTTGCGCAGGAAGGCACCGACGCGCGTGACGCGAGGATCGTTCTCATTTTTGAAGAAACAACCCACAGCCTCATTACGAATGAACGGCTTGAGAGCTTCAGCATTAGTCACCATGGAGCGAAACTTCCAGATGCGGAAAGGTTTGCCCCTCAGGCCAACGCGGGTTTGACTGAAGAAGACAGGGCCGGAATCGTCGAGCCAGATAGCAAGAGCGATAAAGGGGAAGAGAACGAGCGTAATGGCCAGGCCAACTAAGGCTCCTGCAATATCTAGAGCGCGCTTGGAGGGATCGCAAACGATGCGCTCGGTAAAGCCGAGACCGGTAGCCTCGATGCTACAGCTAGAAGGAGGGGCAAACATGACCATGGCGAAGAACCCTAGAAGAGAGTTTGTCTCGTGCGATAACCTACATCACAAACTTTAGGTGACCCGTGATTGTTCTCGCGTTCGCGAAGCCGGCGATCTAAACTCATACCCTGCGAATACATGCGCCGATGCGCGAAGAATTGCTTGGCAGCAGACCTTTGAGGGCGATCGCCCACCACTTTAATCAACCCTGTAGATCGCATCTGGCCGGTCTGGAGCGGCTTGCCAAGCGCCCAACAAATCCTTCAGGGGCGACGCGCTGCAGACACTACTGCAGCCGGGGTGGGGTGCTGAGTACGCACTTCGGAGGATTTAGATCGCGATTGCAAGATTTTTTGGTATGGTACAAAAAGTGACTTAGATCGTAATATTGGTGTTTTGCAATCACTTCTAAATTGGACCACTGAGTTAAAACATGAAAGCATATAGATTCCCAGTGCTACCCGCGCTCGTCGCCATCTCCCTCGGGGCGATCGGCCAAGCTGATGCGGCCACCTTAAACCTTCAAGGTGCGACCCTAAGCGGGCAAATTGATTCTGCCGAGGGTTTGCGCTTTGGCGGTGTCGTCGCAGATGCTGGCTTCGGCACGCTAGATTTGGTTGTCATCGCCACCGACGGGACCGACCCCTACGATGCTGCCAACACGAACAATAATGGCATTGCTGGCGAGTTCGGGCAGATCAATCTGCGCAACAACACCACGACAAGCTTCCAGTTTCGGATTGTCGAAGCAGGGGGCACCCTCGACGATATCGTTACCCCAGACGAGCTGACGATTTCTTTTCTAGACCTCGATGGCGGCGGCAGTGCCAATAACTCTATCTTTGAGTCCATCACGGTTGCCACTCCTAGCACGGCACTTTCGGGCTCTGGCGTGGCAGTCGATACGAGTGTTGCCGGTCAGACGAGCTTCGCGGCGACTCTCAGGGCGGGTGCGCGTAACAACCCATCGACTTCGCTACTGACACTGGAACAGAGCCAGATCGCGGTGGAACTCACCTTCGAAAATAAAGGTGTCCTCGACTTTACCTTCAGCTCCGGTGCGGGAAATCCCAACTCGGGACGCAATATTTTCTTCGGTGGCGAGGTCACTTTTGACGACAGTGTGGAACTGACGCGAACCCAGACCTCCGGCATACCCGAAGGTGGCGTCGTTCCTGGTGTCGCTCTGGCGGGCGTTTTCCTGGGCGGTCTGAAGCTGCGCCAGCGTCGCCATCGCCAGCTCGGCTGATACGAGCCACTCCCCCCCACCCAACGGCAAGACCCAGTCTCTCGGCTCGCGCGCGAAGATAGAAGCGTAGCGCGAGCGGAGAAGAGAGCTAATGGCTGCAGACCGCGAAAAAAGCCAGCGCGATCGCCAAATCGAGCGCGAGTGTCGCCAGGGACGTGAGTTTACGATTGCCGATTTAATCTCCCAAGAGGGGGGCAGTGACTTTCTCAAGGGGGCCTCGCCCGTGCCGCCCCTGCTGCAAGCCAAGACGGCTATTAAGTTATTCATCGAAGGCAATCTTCCCGATGCCTCGGGAATACTGCAAGCCACCTTACACGAGTGGGTCGTCAGCCGCGACACGCTCGTGTCGCAGCATCTCGATTGCCCTTTGGTCGCCCTCGAGCGGGTCGTCGAGCAGCTTTTGAGTCACCCCGAGCTGCTGTACGAGTTCGTCCGGCAGGCAGACGTGCGTTGGGGGCAAGTCAACGACGAGCGCCCCCACTTTCAAAAGCCGGGCCAGGCAGCGCACCCCGACGACGAATACACCCATGCCTCGGTACGCCAGCAGCTCGAGGCCCTCGGGCAGCGGCTGCAAGCGCAACCTCGAAAAAAATAAGCCCCGAGTATTAAGAGATGCTGCGAACCCCAGCAAGCTTGCTACTCTCAGGGGAGCGACGGATCGGCATGGCAACGTTCGTTGTAGAGAGGGCAGGCTGTGAGCCAGGGGCTAGAAAACATCCGATTGGCGATCGCGGCGGCCGTGCGAGGCGCTGACGCGAATAGTTTTCTGGCTTTGAGTTATAGCTCCAAGGTCGGTCACAGTCATGAATAAAACTCCGAAATGAGTGAGGTTCGCTTCAATCTTGACTGTGGGGGGCGGCAGTTTTATTTCCGCCTAAAACGTTATTTTTTCACCAAATCTATTGGCAACACGTCTGTATTTCGGAGTTTATAATGAGTTCGAGAGATCTAGTATCCAGCACTAAAGATCGCTTCTGCGGTCAACGTCAGCTCGGGAAATAGCGCGGACTCGATGCGATCGTTGCCTCGATATTGCTCGACTTGGTACTCATCATCAACCAGGCGATATATCGATAAAGTCGGGCGTTTGGGGTTACCGATATAGCGTCGCCCGCCCAAACCGAGATAATCGACAATCCAATATTCGGCAATGCCCAAGCTCTCGTAATCGACTGCCTTTTTGCCGTAGTCATCGCGCCAATTGGTACTGACAACTTCAACTGCCAGGGGCATCGAGATCCCTTGAGTAACCGTAGAGGCTTTTTCCCAGTAGGGCTCCCGCGCTAAAAACTCTCGGTTAATTAACAATATGTTGGGTAGGTAGGCCGTCTCCTCATCTGGGAGCTTGACGAGTGCTTGCTTGGGCAGCATGAAAGGCTGCTTCAGCCGATGCACCTCCAACAACAGCACCGAATTAAGAAAGGAGATAATTTCTTCATGTTTGCCGGTCGGTTGCATTTCGATGGGGGTGCCGTGGTGCAGCTCGAACCGGCAATTGTCGGGTTTCCAGCAAATAAACTCGGCAAAGGTCATTAACTGGGCGTCGGGGAGAGGAATGGTCACCATGGGCCAGGTTAGCCTAGATTGGCAGCGGCAAAAACTCGGTCTACTGTCAGTGCAAGATCGGGAAATATCGTCGATGGGATAGCGCGATCTCCGGTGAGGACGGTCTCTTCATACAAGCCCTCGTCCCAGAGTAGTCGGGTTATTTGGGTCTCCAGGGGATCGACAATCCAATATTCTGGCACTCCCAGAGCGGCATACTCAGAACGTTTGTAACGGTAGTCGCGGGCGACTGAGTCGGGGCTAACGACTTCGACAACGAGCTGGGGGGGCGTTTGAAACACAGCTGCCTGGCCCAGCAGTTCCTCGGCTTGCGCTTGGGTCACCACACACAGATCCGTCAGGCGAGACTTATTGAAGCCGGTTCTAACGCCAGCTTCTCGGAAGGTCAGCCAGGGCAACGAGCGGCGTTCGATTTCGGCATCCAACTGCCGTTCGAGAAATTTGGCAATTAAGAAGTGCTCGACTCGAGGCGAGTTCATTAGTAATAGTCGCCCATCAACGAGTTCGTAGCGGTTATCGGTGCCATCGTTGTAGGCGAGATAGTCCGCGAAGGCAAGGCGCTGGGTGGCAGTGTCGAGCATGGCTGCATCCTTTGATGAAGGATGGCTCTATTGTACGGAGATGGCAATCGCCTGGCGGCATCTGGGGTTCCGGGAGCCCCTAGGCAGCACCTTGCCACCCAAAAACTAGCCTCCGGCCGATGAAAGACGGACGCGAGTGAGTTCGATTCTTCTCGCTGGGAGAACATCCTCCTTTGAGTAGAAACGCGATTGAATGAATATCTGCTACAAAACCCTTAACTGCACTGAATATTTTCGTATGGAGTTTCGGAATGACTATTCAAGTTTTTGACCGGCTAAAGGTCTTTGACCGTGACGATATGTCTTACCGGGATATCCTCATTGGTGGGATGAGCGTCCCAATTGCAGAATATGCAGTTGCCTGCCTCTACGAGGAAGAGGCGGAAATCCACGAAGCGATTGCACGGGAGTGCAAGCTAACCGAAAAAGTGAAGCTATCGAATGTCCTCCGCCATAATTTTACGGACTACGAGCTACAGCTAAAAGCCAGTCAGGAGCTTTCCTTCGATCTCAAGAACTCTGCTAATGTCAAGGCAACTTACGAGTTCATGCGGCAGATAAGAGCGCATTATAATGTGTTGGAGACAGAACGAAAGCAGCTTATAAAGGATCTCAGAAAAGATTTTAAAGAAGCCGATAAGGAGGCTCAAGGAAATCTTGAGGATTTCCGAGAAAAAAGCAGAGAAAATGAAGAACTCAGAAGGCAGCTTCTAGAAACACAGGAAAAGTTGGCAAAGGTATCCATTTCGGGGCGTAAAATACCCCGGAGGCTCAAGGAAAATGGAGATCTTGAGGAGACTGTCGCCCGACTTAAAAAGAAAAACGAACAGTTAGATAAGATAATCGAGAGTCGGGATAATCAGATCCGAGGCTTCAAAGCTCACAGGACCAAAGATGGCAACGTCAGTAGCTGCTTATTAGAAATCACAGGCATCAAGGTCAACCATTTCAACAAAGTTGGCAAGGCTATCGGCCAAGAACGCAAGCAAATGATCCGCGAGGCCCAAGAGGATATACTGAAGTTCTTGGCAGGCACGCTCGGCGTCAAGCGACTGGAAGCGGTCGCATTCGAATTAATTCATGAAGCTTAGGGAAGCAAAGCAGGCAGTTTTCGATCTTGCTCGCATCGTAGATACCGACTCTTTTCGGGAAATGTTTCCCGAACTAGCAGCGGTCTACAATCTGCGCCTGAAGAAATCTTGGCTGGAAATACTAGCAGCGCTCCGAGCAGAATCTCGCGAATGGCTGCGGGCGATTTGGACGGTCACGATGGCAGCACGAGAGCGGCAGCGCGAGCAGCGCCTCAGGAAACTCGAGAGATCCGAAAAGAAGCTCTCCAAGGTACTTACTGGCCTAGTAGAAGGGCTCGATCCCGAGCAGGCGATGGTAGTGATGGCCCAAGCAGCAGCCAGCGTCAAAGGGAAGAACCAGACTCTAGAATATGCCGAGGCGGAAGCCTATCGCGTTCGGGATCGAATGCTTGAGGAGGGTGGGCCCTGGTAGGCTCTACTGCGCTCGGCCTTGAGCGGTCGGCTGTTGGATCGAGACCCAGCAGCGATCGCTAAACTCCCCACCGGGCTCGCCAATCACAAACTGCTCGAAGGTGCCCCGCGTCGTTTTGCGGTCGATCCAGACGGGCAGACCTATCAGCCCACGATTATCCTTGGATAGCCAGCGAATCTCGCCATCAGCTTCGCGGTAGCGGCGGATTCCGTTGACCAAAGCCCAGGATTCTCCCAGACTCAAACCTCCAAAGCGTTGCACGCTGCCAGGATTCTCTAGGGCAGCAGCCACACGATCGAGCAGAGTTGGCGAAGCCTTCTCCCCGCCCGAATCCAGCGGAATGACGATCTTCAGATCGGTCAGTAATTCTTGGAAATTTGGTCGATCTGGCGGCAAGCTCGGTAGCGGTAAGCCACCAAGCCGAGCGCCCCCACCTTTAAAAACCCAGCACACCTCGACGACAAATACACCCATGGCTCGGTACGCCAGCAGCTCGAGGCCCTCAGGCAGCGGCTGCAAGCGCAACCTCGAAAAAAATAAGCCCCGAATATTAAGAGATGCTGCGAACCCCAGCAAGCTTGCTACCGTCAGGGGAACGACGGATCGGCATGGCAACGTTTGTTGTAGAGAGGATAGGCTGTGAGCCAGGGACTAGAAAACATCCGGTTGGCGATCGCGGCGGCAGCGGCCAAGGGCATCACGGCGGCCGTGCGGGGGTTACGACTGGGGGCGGCCAGCGTTCTGCCAGGCTCCATTGCTGCCAGAGTGCAACCCAAGGTGCTGCCCCTGCTGTGGGAGCAGGTGCGCCGGGGGGTCATTCTTGTAGCAGGCACCAACGGCAAAACCACGACGGCACTGCTGCTACGGTCGATGTTGCAAGCAGCGGGCTATCGCACGACCCACAATGCTAGCGGCGCGAATCTACTTAATGGATTGGCCACGGCTCTCTTGGCCGATGCCAATGTCCTCGGCCAGTTGGATGTGGATTACGCCATCTTAGAAGTCGATGAGAATGTCGTGCCGCTGGTATTGCAAACCTGCCAGCCAAAAGCCCTGCTAGGCTTGAATTTATTCCGCGATCAGCTCGATCGCTACGGCGAAGTCGATACGATCGCGCGGCGCTGGCAAGAGGCCATTGCCCCCCTCGACAAAGACGTTCTGGTCGTTCTTAACGGTGACGATCCTACCCTTGCCGACATGGGTCAAAAACTCTCCCAAACCGTGCGCTTTTTTGGCCTCAGCGAGCCGGATCTCTACCTTGAAGAAATTCCCCACGCCGTCGATGCCATCTACTGCCCCCGCTGCGGCGAGGGCTTAAATTATGCTGGGGTTTATCTCTCCCATTTGGGAGATTACCACTGCGATAATTGCGGTTTTACCAAGCCCGAGCTGCAGATTGCCTCGGCAGAATGGCCGCAGATTCTCATCGGCGTCTACAACAAATACAACACCCTCGCTGCCGGTCTTGTCGCCCGCGAGCTAGGCATCCCCGACGAGACCGCCCGCGTCGCAATCTCCGAGTTTCGTGCGGCCTTCGGTCGCGCCGAAGACCTCACCATCGAGGGCACCCCCGTCCGGATTTTGCTCTCCAAAAATCCCGTCGGCACTAATGAAACGATCCGCGCGGTACTCGAGCGCCAAGTTCGAGGCGAATCATCGGTAACCTTAATGGTCCTCAACGATCGCATCCCCGATGGCACCGACGTGTCTTGGATTTGGGATGTGGATACTGAAAAATTGTTTGCCCGCGGCCGGCGGTTTGTCGTCAGTGGCGATCGCGCCTATGACATGGCTCTGCGCTTGCAATATAGCGGCGACGATCTCGACACGCTTGCGCCGGAAAAACTCATTGTCGAACCCAATTTAAAAGCTGCCGTCGCCCGCGCCCTGGCGCTGACTCCCGCCGGTGAAACCCTGCACGTGCTGCCCACCTATTCGGCCATGTTGGAAGTGCGACAGCTCCTCACGGGCCGGGGCATCTTGTAAGCCCACCCCCCGATTTAACCCTGGGGGGCTAATTTCGGCAGCAGTTTCTAGTACAATTGTCGCCAAAATGATATAAACGTACTCAGACCAAGATATAAATGTACTCTGCAAGCAAGGTAAGGATTTTTTGAGGCGTGGGGTTCTGGCAAGATTTCAACGTGCGCTCCGATCCGTGGGCTCTAGAATACGATTTGCCCGTCGCCCTCGAAGAGGGCCAGGCCCCCCATGAGGTGCGCGTCGATGTCGAGCCCGGCCCCTGGCGAGCCATTTCGCCCCTGACGAGCTTACCCTTGCCCCAAACCTTGGCCTTCATTGACGGTCGGCGGCGTTTGGACGGCCGCGCCATCGGCCGAGATGGCGATCGCATTTTGTATGGGGCTTTCGCGACAGTAGCAGCCGGCATCATCGAGATCGACTGCCACCACCGGCGAGCCCACTTTCCGGCTGCCGCCACCGTCGAGCGCGTCATTGCCTTCGGCGGCGATCGCCAGCCCGAGCCCGTGACAGTGCCTGGGCCTCCCGGTAGCCGCTGCACCCTGCGCTACGCCCCGGCACCCAATGCCACTTGCCGCAACGACCCGCAGGTGCCGCTGGCCCTCGTGCAAGAGCGCATGCGCGATATCGAGGCAGCCTTGGCTGTCGCGCGATCTCGCGATGCTCAAACTCTGGCCATCCAAGACGGCAACTTGTTTCGCGACTACGAGGGCAGTGCCGGGGCGATCGTGGGCTACATGAAAACCCTGCAGCGCAATTATCTACCGGCCGAGAATGCCCGCCTGCTCTGGCAGCTGGCCCCCGGCGAGCGCACGCCGTTATTTTCTGTCGGGCGAGGCAGCGCGCGCTACTGGAGCTGGTACATGCGCTCGGGCCAAACCGGCCGGGGGAGCCTGCATGGCATCGTGCGGCTAGAAATCTTTGCCAGCAAAGCCAACTTGGCTCTGGCGCAAAAAATTGCCAACTGGTGCTGCCACCTGATTCCGAAGTACGCATCCGAGCCCCTGCGCGATCCGCGCGCGCCGCAAAATCTCATGCCCGTCAACGCCCTCGAGAGCTGGCTCGGGCGACACATGGGCAACCCGGCGATCGCCCAGCGCTGCGTCAAACAATTTCTGCAAGGAGCGAACCCATCATGAGCGAAGAAATCGGTTACGTCCTCGGCACCCAAGAAGCCACGCCCTTGCAGTTTTGGGTGGCCGTCAAAGAAGGCCAGGTGCTGCGCCTCGACGATGTGGTTGGCACCACCACCGAACGCCCCGACGGCGGCGGCAAGGTGCGCTTTTATGGCGTTGTCGATCACGTACGCACTCTCCACGAAGGAACGGAGTTCGATACCGATACCTTTTTGGCCAAAAGCGGCAACATTCCGGTAGCAGTTTCCTATGCCGCCCACGTTCAGGTGACGCGACTCGATCCGGAGGACTATTTACCCCCCCAGCCGGGGGATAGCGTCTGGCGAGCGGTGGCTGCCGACCTCAAGCAGGCGCTTCATTTTGACGGCATGGATACCTGTATCCCTGCAGGCATCATGCGCAACGGCGAAGCGGCATTTCTCAACTATGCCTTCGTCAATGGCGACAAAGGCGCTCACGTCAATATTTCCGGCATCTCGGGCGTCGCTACCAAAACCTCCTACGCTTTATTTTTGCTCCATGCGATTTTAAATTCCCCCGCTACTGGCAGCGCCAATCAAAAAAAGGCACTCGTCTTCAACGTCAAAGGCCAGGATTTATTTTTTTTAGATAAACCCAATAGCCAGCGGGAGCGCTACGAGCGCAAAAAAAATAGCTCCACCAATGGCTCCCAACAAGACCGCCTCACAGCCTTGGGCATTCCCGTCGAGCCCTTTCGCAACGTCAAGTTTTGCGCGCCACCGCGCAAAGGAGCTGCCCAGCTTACAGGCACCATCGACCAGCGTACCGATGGCTCGGTGGTGCCTTACCTCTGGAGCGTGCGGGAAATCTGCCACGATCGCCTCTTTCGCTTTCTGTTTGTTGGCGAAGAACTCGAACGGGGAAACTTAATTTACTTGCTCGGCAGCGTCGAAGAAAACCTCTACAAGCTCGCGCGCCAAAGCAACCCCAAAGCCTGCTACCTCGAAGTGCCCGAAGGCTACGGCGAGGATCGCAAAAGCCGAGTCGCTACCTTTGAAGACCTCATCGAGCTGCTCGAAGATCGCCTCCTCGAAACCGAAGACTGGCTCGCCCGCAACAGCCCCAGTACGGGTTTGGCTCTGATTCGGCGCTTGTGGGGCGTGCGCGACGAGGTCTCCCACCTGATTCGCGGCGATCTCAGCGAGGCCGAGCTTGCCAAATACCGCCTCGACCCCCTCGGGCGCGATCGCCTGCTGACAGTGGCTGACATTAATTCTCTGGGGGCTAAAGCCCAGATGTTTGTCGTTGGCGTCGTCCTGCGGCGCTTGTTTGCCGAAAAAGAAAAACTCGGCAAAGACCCGACCATTTTTGTGGTGCTCGACGAGCTCAATAAATACGCTCCCCGCGAAGGCCGCAGCCCGATCAAAGACCTGCTTGTCGAAATTGCCGAGCGGGGCCGCTCTTTGGGCATCATTTTGATTGGGGCCCAGCAGACGGCTTCGGAGGTAGAACGGCGCGTCGTGGGCCAGGCCGCCATTCGCGTGGTGGGTCGCCTGGATGCCGCCGAGGCCAACCGGCCCGAGTATGGCTACTTGCCCCAGTCTTCGCGCCAGCGCGTGCTCTTCATGAAATCCGGCACCATGGTAGTACAGCAGCCAGAAGTGCCCGCGCCAATTTTGGTGGAATTCCCCTTCCCCCCCTATGCCACCCGCAAGTCGGAGGTGGCCGACCTTGCCGTCGTCGATGCCAAGGCAGCAGACCAGTTCTACGACGATCTCGGTATTTGAATCATGCGCGTCTTACACACTGCCGACTGGCACCTCGGGCGCAAGCTCAAGGGCCGCGATCGCACCCCAGAAATTGCCGAGCAGCTCCAAAAAATGCTCGCCTGTGCCCGCACCCAAAGTATCGATGCGGTGCTCGTCGCCGGGGATATTTTCGATAGCTATAATCCCAGCACCGAAGCAATTGCCGCCGCCAATGATTTTTTTTTGGGGCTACACCAAGCCAGAATTCCGGCCGTGGCGATCGCGGGCAACCACGACTCGGTGACAGGCCTCGAAGAATGGGGCCGCCTGGTTTCGCTGGCGGGGGTGCGGGTGCTGGCACTGCCCAAGCGGGCCGATGCTGGCGGCGTTCTCACCCTGGAGACCGCCAGCGGCAAGCTTTGCGTGGCGGCGCTGCCTTTCGTTTCCGAGCGCCGCTTGCTCAAAAGCGACGACCTCTGGCTCCAGACCGGCGGCGAGCAGCTCGAATCCTATCGGGAGAAGCTCGGGCGTTTCATGCAACTGCTCGCCCGCGAGTTTCGCGACGATTGCGTCAACCTGATGATGGCCCACGTGTCCATTGGCGGCGCGCGGCTCTCTTCCGAGCGGGAATACGAAACCGTGGGCAACTATTATCTTGCTGGCAGCGATCTGCCCGATACCCAATACCTCGCCCTCGGCCACATCCACCAGCGCCAAGAGATTAAAACGGCCGTCGCCCCCGCCCATTACTCGGGGTCGCTAGTGCAGGTTGATTTTGGCGAAGCCGGAGAAGACAAAGGCTTCAACATCATCACCGTCGAGCCCGGCGGGCTCGCTCGAGTCGAGCCAGTAACGCTGCCTTGCCCGAAGCCCCTCCAAGAAGTTATTTGTCGCGATCGCGACTGGGAAGACGAGCTCGCCGCGCACCGGGAGCATCCGGGCTGGCTCAAAGTCATTCTCGAGCTAGACGATCCGCTCTCGGATTTGGTCGCGCGAGTACGGGGGATTTGCCCCCAGGCCCTACACGTCGAGGCCCGCTACCGCAGCCAAACAAATCCCATTGAAGACCGGCGCATTGAAGCGGCCAAGCTGCGCGACAGCAACGGCGCGAGGGAGCTGTTTTGTGAGTATTACCGCGAGCGCTACGGCGACCCCAATGCCGCGCTTCTAGAAGAATTCCAACGCCTCTACCAGCAAGCGCGGGAGGAGTGCAATGCAGCCCCTTAAATTAACCGTGCGAGGCTTTACGAGCCTTAAAACCGAACAAGTTCTCGACTTTACGCAGCTCGACTCGCTCTTTGTCATTACCGGCCCTCACGGTGCGGGTAAAAGCTCGATCCTCGATGCCATCGCGTTTGCCTTGTTCGGCAAAGTCGCCCGCGATCTCAACCCTAAAGATCTCCTCAGCCAAGGTCGCGATCGCCTCGCCGTTTGCTTCGAGTTCGAGCTTGGGGGCGAGCGCTACCGCGTCACCCGCGACTACGACTATAAAACCAAATCTGGGAAGGTTTTTGTTGCCCTCGAAACCCTCGACGCGGCTCAAAAATGGCGTTCCATGGGCTTCGATACGATCAAAGCCGTCAATCAAAAAATTAGCGACCTCCTCGGCATCGATCCCGAGACATTTTTCAAAATTGTGCTGCTGCCCCAAGGCGAATTTGCTGCCTTTCTCAAGGGCACCGCCGGCGATCGCAAAGCCATTCTTGAAAAGCTTTTCCCCGAGTTTGGCATCTTCAAGCGCATGGCCGAGCTGGCCGCAGAACGAACCAGCACCCTGAGCGCCCAGCGCGAATGGGTTGCCAGCCAACTCGCTCGCCTCGCGGCCCCCACCGAAACCCAGCTTGCCGAGCTGACCGCCGCCTGCGATCGCGCCACTGCCGAGCGGACTGCCGCCGAGACCGAGCGCGACCGGCTCGCGCTCGAGCTGGCCGCCGCGCGCGAACTCGCCCAGAAAGCCGCCGAGCTGGCGCGGCTGCGAGCCGAGGGCGGTCGCCTGCGCGCGCGCGCGCCCGACATCCAACAACAGCGGGCGACCCTCGCTGCCGCCCGGCAAGCCCTAGCCCTCGAAGCCGAATGGCGCCAAACTGAAACTGCCCGCAGCCAGCAAACTGAGGCTACCACCCACCACGAGGTCACCGACCGGACCTGGGTAACCAGCCAGCAAGCCCTGGCCAGCCAGCAAGCGAGCCTCGACACCCTACACGCCCAAGGCGAAACCCTCAAAGTCCGCGAAGCAGCTCTCAAAGCAGCAGCTGGCCCCGCCCAGGCCCGCGACCGCGCCACCGCCGAGTGGCAGCAGGCTCAGGCCGCTTGGCAAGAGCGGCAAACTGCCCGCGACAGTGCCCGCGAGGCGTGCGATCTCGCCCTAGAGCGCGTAGAAACCCTAGCAACCGAGCGGCAAGCCACCCATGCCGAACTGGAGCGCTACGCCCCTGGCGGTGGCGAGCGACTTGCCACGCTCGAGAGCGTAGCCCGGTTGCTTTTGCCCCAGTGGGAGGCCCTGCAAGCCGAGCTGGTCGCCACGGCAGCCAACCTGGCCCGCAGCAGAGCAACCCTCGAAGCATGCGATCTCGCCTGGGAGGCGGCCCGCCAAGCCGTAGCAGCAGCCCGCCAAGACCTCGAGACCGCCACGGCAGCTTGCGAGGTTGCCCGCGATCGGGAGGCGGCCGCATTCCTGCGCGCCAAATTGCAAGCTGGCGACCCCTGTCCGGTTTGTAATGGGACCTTCAGCGGCGGCGGCCCCGAACAACTATTGCTCTCGGAACTGCCGGTGCTGAGCGCGCGCCAGCAAGCCTGCAGCGATCGCCTCGAGGCCGCCCGCCAGCAAGCCAGTCGCGCCGAGATTGCCCTCGCCCAAGCTCGCGAGCGCCACCACCAGGCCCAGCTCGGCGACACTCGCCTGCAGGCTCAGCTCGGCGACCTCCAAGCCAAAATTGCCAGCCAACTCGACGTGTCGAGCTGGAATGCCGGGGCGATCGCCGCCGAATGCGAGTGCCTGCAAGCCCGAGAGGAAGCCTACCAGCAAGCCCTCGCAGCCCACACCACTGCCGAGCGCGCTTGGCAGGAGGCCCGCACCCACTGGCAACTCCAACAACAGCAGCTCGCCACTGCCACCCGCGAGTTCGACCGCGCCGAAACCCTACTCAAAGACAAACTGACCGCCCGCGATCGCGCCGTCACCGAGCTCATCGCAGCCCTGGCCGACCTGCGCCGCGATCTAGGCGACTTGTCTTTCACCCGCCTGCAAGAGACCCTGACTGCGGCGCGCCAAACCTTCGACCGACAGTGGGAGCTCGCGCGCTCCAGTTACGAGCGCGAGCGCGACACCTGCCTGCGCGCCGAAGCCGACGCCCGAGCTGCCCGACAAGCCCTAGAGACCGCCACAGCACGCGTGGCGACCTGCGAGGCAACCTGGAAGAGCACTCTGGCTCGTTTTTCGTGGCACGAGGCAGACTTTCTGGCCGCGCGCCTGCCCTACGACCGCAGCCAGGAGCTAGCGGCTGCCATCGAAACCTACGACTCGCAGTGGGCCGATCTGACTCGGCAGATCGACGCGCTCGCCGCTGAAATTGGCGACCGCGAGCCCGTTGCCCTCGAAGCCCTGCAAGAACGCTGCCAAGCCTGCCAGAAAACCTGCAGCGAACTGGCCCATCGAGAGCGCGATCTGAGCCTGCAGCTCGAGCGCGGCCAACGCGATCGCACCGAAGCAGCTAATCTTGCCGCCCAGAAACACGACCTCGACGGCCAGCTCGACAGGGCCGAAACCCTCAAAAAAGAACTGAGCGGCCGTAATTTCCAGCGCTACTTGCAAGATGCCCTGCAGGGCGACCTCCTCGTCAGTGCCAGCCAAAAACTCACACAACTGAGCGATCGCTACAGTCTCACCACCGACGGCAGCGGCAACTACCTCGTCGAAGATCGCTGGAATGGTGGCGAGCGGCGCAAGGTTGCGTCGCTATCTGGGGGCGAAACGTTTATGGCCTCTTTAGCAATGGCCCTGGCCCTCGGCAATCTGCTCGCTGGTAACAACCAAATTGGCAGCCTGTTCCTCGATGAGGGCTTCGGCTCTCTCGATAGTGAAGCGATTGAAACGGCCATTTCCACCCTCGAGAATCTCCGGCGCAGCGACAGGCTCGTGGGCATTATCACTCACGTTAAAGCGGTTGCCGAGCGCATTCCTTCCCAAATTCAGGTTGTCAAATCCGAGCAAGGCTCGACGGCAACAATTATTTGAAGCTTTCAACCTGAAGCCCTTTGAAATCACCCCTGGAGTATGCTGGGGCCAGGATGGGAGCGAGTACTATGGTCGCTTACGATTGGATCGTTATCGGCAGCGGCATTACCGGCGCGGCCCTCGCCTACGAATTGCAAAAACTAGGCGCGCGGGTCTTACTCCTCGACCGCTACGCCTCGCCCCGCAACGCCACGCATTTTAGTTACGGCGGCCTCCACGCCTGGGCCGCCACCGACGCTATCTCGCGGCAACTTGCCAGCGAAGGCATGCTGCTGCACCGCCAACTCAGCGACGATCTCGGCAGCGACACGCAATTTCGGGACCTCGATTTGCTGCTGGTCATCACGGGCGACGACGACCCCCAAGCTTGGCCCGCGCGCTACGCCGAATTTGCTACCGCCCCCGAGCTACTCGATCCGGCCCAGGCTCGCGAGTGCGAACCCCTACTCGATCCCGGCGCGATCGCCGGCGCGCTGCGCATTCGGCACGGTCGGGTCTGCCCGCGCGCGCTTCTGCAGGCCTACCTAAAGGCTTTCGTGCGTCTCGGCGGCAAGACAGCCTTTGGCGAAGCTGCCGAACTCTGCAAGGAGAGTGAAGTCGTCATCGGCGCGCGCACCCCAACGCGTACCTATCGCGCCGCCAATACGGTCGTCTGTGCGGGCGGCCTCAGCCGCAGGCTGTACCGCCAAATTGGCTTCGATTTACCGATTTATAGTACCCGCGCCGAGTTGCTCGAGATTCCGGCGGCGGTCGGTGGCCCTCGCCTGCGTACGGCTATTATGCCCGCGCGCAACCAGCGCCTCGAACTCGAGGCCCTCGCAATCGAATTTCCCTGGGACGCACCGCCCGCTGCGAACGCGTGGCCCGCAATTCTCGATCCGGGGGTCGTTCAGTTCGATGACGGCCGCATTTGTTTGGGGCAAAGGAGTACCCTGCAACCGAATCCGGCGGCTGTAGGCGATCGCGCCAAGAGTGAAACCGTCCTCCGCCAGGCGATCGCACCGCTGCTCCCCGCGATCGCGCACTTGCCAGGAACTTGGCACCAATGCTCGGTCGCCTTTAGTCCCCAGCCCTTACCTCCTATAGGCAAGATCGCGCCGAGCTTATATGCCTTTGCCGGCTTTACCGGCACGATGCTATTTGCCCCCACTTTGGCCCGCCGCTTTGCGGCTTGGGTCGGTCGAGTTGGCAGCAACGATGAGGCCATCGACTTACTGCCTCTTCCTTAGAGCAATGGGCAAAATTCGCGCCCAGAAATGCCGACGAGGAACTCCTGAGAGATAGCTCCTCGGGCTGTGATACCATCGGTTAAGTCATAAACAAATCCTTAAATCCGCGTCGGGAACGCCATGCGCCCTTGAGGGTTCCCCTGTTCGGGATATTGGGACGGCACTCCGCAGTTTTCGAGGCGGTTCGGGAAATCGATGCAGGCAAGCATGGGATTTTTAAAAAGTTTGTTTGGGGCAGAAGCTACCGCTACAGCCGCGCCGCTGGCGTTGCCGAATGCCGAGCCCTTCGAGGGCAGCCACAACAGTCGCGTTGTCTTTAGCACCACGCGAGACATCGATCTCTACGAACTCGAAGCCCTCTGCGATGCTGTCGGTTGGGCGCGCCGCCCGCTGCGCAAGGTCAAAAAAGCCCTCCAGCACAGCTTTTTGGTGATTTCCATGTGGGAGACAGTCGGCTCTCACCAGCGCTTGGTTGGCTTCGCGCGTGCCACCTCCGACCACGCCTTCAATGCCACGGTCTGGGATGTCGTCATCCATCCCGATTACCAGGGCAAGGGCATGGGCAAGGCCCTTATGCGCTATACCATCCGCCAATTGCGCCGCGAAGACATCAGCAACATCACCTTATTCGCCGACGCCCAGGTCGTCGACTTCTACAGGCGCTTGGGCTTCGTGCTCGATCCTGAAGGCATTAAGGGTATGTTCTGGTACCCCAGCTAGCAGTCCGACTCGCCGAGCTGTCAGTCCCGAGCCACCATTGCGCTAAGCTAGGGGGGTGCAATTTTCGGGGTGTAGCGCAGCTTGGTAGCGCGCCTGCTTTGGGAGCAGGATGCCGCAGGTTCAAATCCTGTCACCCCGACTTTCAATACTTGGGCTTTCTCCTCAAAACGGGGAAGTAATGAGGAGGTCTCGCGCGATGCTACTAGCGCTACCACCAACCGAGTTGGATTTACTCCCCGGCAGTCACCTCCGCCTGCAAAGAGTCAGTTGGTTGGACTACGAGAAATTCTTGGCTGCGAATCCATCGTGCTCCCAGCGATCGAGCTATTTTCAAGGGACTTTGGAGATTGTGGCGCCGTTACCGGAGCACGAACGGCCCAACCGCCTTATTGCCGATATTGTCAAAGAAATCCTCGATTTCCAGGGGCGGGACTGGGACGATTTTGGCTCGACGACCTTCCGCCTGCAGGCTAAGGGAGCAGGTGTCGATCCAGATTCGAGTTTCTACATCGACGAGCGCGCGGCGACCGTGGCGAGCTGTCGGCGTATCGATCTCTCAGAATTGCCACCGCCAGATTTGGTTATCGAATCTGATGTCACCTCGCAGACCGCGCCGGCTGCCTACGAAGCGCTGGCAATCCCAGAGATCTGGATTTATCGTTCTGGGACGCTGCAAATTTATCAATATCAGGCAGGACGCTACGAAACCGCGCGCCAGTCAGCCCTGTTCCCCAAACTCGATGTTGCGGCCTTAGTTGAAGGCCTCGGGGCGCAGCTCTTGGCTGGGGTTCCCGCAAGCCGGCTGCGACAACAGGTTCGCCAGCACCTCGGATCCACAGCCGGCTAGTCTAACTCGCGACGGCCTTCTAGGGCGCGGGCAAGCGTCACCTCATCGGCATATTCGAGGTCGCCTCCCATCGGCAACCCGAAAGCAATGCGCGTCACCCGCACGAAGGGCTTGAGGAGACTGCCCACGTAGAGCGTGGTGGTATCGCCCTCAACGCTCGGCGAGATGGCCATGATGACTTCTTTGACCTGCGCCTCCATAGCCCGCCGCTGCAGCTCCTGGATGTGTAGTTTGTCCGGGCCGATACCATCCATCGGCGAAATCACACCCCCCAGAACGTGGTAGACACCGCGATACTCGCGGGTATTTTCAATGGCAATCACGTCGCGGCTGTCGGCCACGACACAGATAGTGGCGCGATCGCGCTTGGGATGGCGGCAAATTTCGCAGGTGGGCTCGGCCGAAAGGTGAAAGCAGGTCTGGCACAAACCCACGCGTCGCCTGGCATCGAGAATGGCTTGGGCGAGGGCTTCGACATCGTCGGGCGATCTGCGCACGATGTGCAGCGCCAAGCGCTGCGCGGTCTTAGGACCGATCCCCGGCAAACGCTGCAACTGCTCGACGAGGCGAGCCAGGGGAGGGGTGTAAGTTGCCAAATTCTTGGATGCTTGCAGGTTACCCCCATAGTCTAGCCAGTCAAGGGGGCGAGATCTCGCCCCGCCTAAGCGGAGCGGGCGCGCTCTGCCTCGAGTAAGCCGATGCGTTCGTTGAGTCGGCGCAGCAGGGGCTCGAGGGTGGTGGGGTCTTTTTTTTGGAGCTGGGCAATCTTGTTGCAACCGTACATGACGGTGGAGTGATCTTTGCCGCCAAAAACCTCCCCAATGCGCGGCAAACTCAAGTCGGTGTGCTGGCGCATGAGGTACATCCCGACCTGTCGCGCCCAGCTAATTTCGCGCCGGCGAGAAGTGCCCTTGAGATCGGCAATAGAGACACCAAAGTTAGCCGAAATGGCCTGCAAAATCGCCTCGGGACTCGCCCCCGTGCAGTCTGAAGGCGGATCGAGCGCGCGCGCAATGTTTTCTACCGTCAGGGGCAACCCAGAAATAGATGTATGGGTGAGCGCGCGCGTCAAAGCCCCCTCCAACTCCCGGATATTCGACGTGTAATGGGTCGCGATGTATTCAACTGCGGCCGGCGGCAGATGTAGGTTCTCAGACTCGGCTTTTTTGGCCAGAATGGCCATGCGCGTCTCGAGATCGGGCAGCTGAATGTCGGCAATCAATCCCATCGAAAAGCGCGACGACAGGCGCTCCGAGCAGCGGGGAATTTGGTTGGGCGGACGATCGCAGGCAAGCACGATTTGCTTGCCTGCCTCGTGAAGCGCGTTAAACGTATGGAAAAATTCTTCCTGGGTGTATTCTTTGTCTTCGATGAATTGAATGTCGTCCACGAGCAACACGTCTGCAGTGCGGTAGTGCTCGCGAAAGCTCTGCAGGCTGTCGTAGCGAATGGCCGCAATCAGATCGTTGGTAAACTGCTCTGTTGAGACGTAGAAAACCCGCGAATCTGGCGCAATTTCTAGACGATAGTGACCGATGGCTTGCATGAGGTGGGTTTTGCCCAGACCCACGCCCCCACAAATAAACAGGGGGTTAAACTCTCGCCCCGGGCGTTCGGCAACCGCCAAAGACGCCGCTTGCGCCAAGCGACTGTTAGCCCCCACGACAAAGCGCGAGAAGGTGTAGCGGGGGTTGAGTTCTAGATTTGTTGCCGGCACCGGCGTCTCGGCAGATACCTCAGGTCGCACGAGCCAGCGATCGCCGCTCTCTGGCTCGCCCGTACCGCGCTCGATAACAATGCGCACCTCAAGCAGGCGGTGGGACAGTTCGCGCGCGACCGCAGTCACAAGCGGGAGGTAGTACTTTTGCAGCCAGTTGCGCACGAACGGATTGGGCGCCAAAAGCACCAAAGCAGTTGGCGTCAGCTCGCAGGCGCGAACGCCCTCGATCCAGGTTTCAAAGGCAGGACGATTGAGCTGCTGCTGCAGGCGATCGCGCATCCGCGCCCAGAGGTCCTCAGCAGTAGCAGATTTATCGGGAAGTTGGCTCACAATTTGAGGTATCGGCAAAAAATTCGGGTAGAGCTAGAGCGACAGAAGAAGCCGCAAAGGAGACGATCTGCAGCTAGGCTTGGGGCCCAGCGCGCGCGAGGCACTTCATCGGGTCACAATCTTAAGTAGCGCAAGGCCCCGCTCCTGACAAAGAGCCCACACGGGAGGACCAAACCATCGTGACCGATCGAGAACCTGTCAATTTGGCCGCTATCGTCCGCTTCGGCAATCCGGTTTTAAGGCAGCGGGCTACTCCCGTCGGCGACCCGCGCGCGCCGAAATGGCAGCACCTGGCCGATCGGCTGCTGGCCACCTGCCGAGCTGCTCATGGCGTTGGCCTGGCCGCCCCGCAACTGGGCGTCTCGGCCCGGGCGGTCGTTGTGGCCTCCCGTCCCAATCTGCGCTACCCCGGCGCACCAACGATGGAGCCGACGGCGATGTTCGATCCTCACATCCTGGCGCGATCTGCCGACGTTGCCAAAGACTGGGAGGGCTGCCTCAGCGTCGATGGGGTGCGAGGATTGGTGCCGCGCCACGCAGCGATTGAGGTGGCGTACTTCGACCGCCACGGCCAGCGCCAGCAGCGAGAATTGGTCGGGTTTGTTGCGCGGATATTTCAACATGAGCTAGACCACCTCAATGGCATCGTCTTTCTCGACCGTGTCGAGTCACTTCACGAGCTAGCGACCGAGACTGAATACCTGACGTTCCTCAAAGCTCGCCGTTGACAGCCGCCCGCGGGAGTTTGCTATACTGTCTTTCGTGCAAAAAGGCACATTGGGGTGTCGCCAAGCGGTAAGGCAGCTGATTTTGGTTCAGCCATTCCTAGGTTCGAATCCTAGCACCCCAGTCTCGAGAGTTTTGATAGAGCCCCAGCCGGGCGGCCGTTCCAGCTTGAGGGTGATAGTAGCAGATGAGTGCCCGGGCAGTCCCATCGCCGCGAATTCTTGCCCTGGATTTTGACGGCGTCCTCTGCGACGGCTTGCAAGAGTACTTCCAGACGAGCTGGCGCGCCTACGGCAAGCTTTGGCCGGAGGCCGTTGCCAAAAGCCCAGATCTAGAGCGGCGCTTCGCCCGCCTGCGCCCGGTCATCGAAACGGGCTGGGAAATGCCGGTGCTGATTCGGGCAATCGTTGCAGGAGCGACCGACGCTGCGATACTTGCAGACTGGCCCGTCATTCGAGACAAAACCCTTGCCGGGCGCGATCGCCGCGAGCTAGCCGAGTGCCTCGATGGGGTGCGAGATGCTCGGATCGCGGCCGATCTTGAGGGATGGTTGGGGCTGCATCGGTTTTATCCGGGCACGCTGGCGCGCTTGCAATCGCTGCTGGCAGCGGGCGAGCCTGCCGTTTATATTGTCACCACAAAAGAAGGCCGGTTCGTCCGCCAGCTTCTGGCCCGCGAGGGGCTAGCGCTCCCCGACGATCGCGTTATTGGCAAAGAAATCCGACAGCCCAAGCCCCAAACCCTCCTGCAACTCTTGGCCGCTGCGGGGGCCGAGAGTTGGGATCTTTGGTTTGTTGAAGATCGCCTGCAAACTTTGCAAGCAGCAGCCCAAACCCCCGAACTCGCAGGTATGGGGTTATTTTTGGCCGAGTGGGGCTACAACACCGAGCGCGATCTCGCCGCCGCGCGGGCTCCCCTGCAAAAACTGAGCTTGGCAACTTTTGCAAGCGAGCTTTCTAACTGGAGACCGCAGTGAGCTTCTCACGTGCTGCGGGCACTGCTAGATCGGTCCGAGCGCGCAAGCCTGCGATCGCCGTAAAGACCGCTCCGAGCGCGAGCTAGAATGTGACGGCAACTATTGCTGCGGGATCCCGGGAAACAAATGTTAGGAAGCTTCCAAAGCAGCCGCCTGCGCGTCGAGATGCCGGGTAGGGCCCAAGCCATTCGCGACAGCCTGACGTCCTCAGAAGAATTCCGTCAGTGGCTCTGGCCGCAGCGGTTTCTCACTGGAACGCCCGATCGCCTCAGAGCGGGCGATTGCTTTGAGAGCTGGTTGGGCCCCGTCGCCATCGAGCACCGCATCGAGCGCGCCGACGAGCGCTGCTTGCAGTGCATCCTCAGCGGCGGTATCGATGGCTATCACCACTGGTATTGGGGCGATGGCTGGGTTCAGTCTAGCCTGGAGGGAATCTCTGCTTTTCCCCTCAAGCTCGCCAACACGACTGGTCTGCTGCGCCTGCGCGAGCACCTGCGCGCTCGCCATCCTCGCGAAGAAGCCAGGCCCCTCACTGCCCAAAACTCGTAAAAATTCAGTAAAATTCAGGTTGGCTCGGGTAAGATATTCAGATGCAGCTTTTGTTTTCTGATGGGCGTACCGGGACAGTGCTGGGTTGGGCCGCCACCTCACGGGGGAACTGATGGAACGATCGCGCGACCTCCCAAGAGTAGCAGCAATGAGCTTTAATCTAGACGAAGCAATTGCAGTAGCCAATCAGGCCGTGGTGAAGCGGGTCAGCCGCAATCTTAAAGACGTCGAAATCATGGTCTTGAAAGGGGCCTGGGAGCGGTGGGACTACGACCAAATTGCCGCCCAGAATGGTTACTCTACAAGCTACATCAGTCAAGATGTCGCCCCCAAGCTCTGGAAACTGCTCTCCGATGCCCTCGACGAGCGCGTGCGCAAAAGCAATTTCAAAGAAGCCCTGCGCCGTCGCTGGCACGACTCGCCACCGCCTACGGGCAGCGGCAGCGATCGCACCCGCCCGGCAACAATTACGATCCCTACCCCAGACTCGTTCTCTGCCCCCGACGAGCACTACATCGAGCGCGCTCCCATGGAGCGACAATGCTACGAAACGCTCCTACAACCCGGCAGCCTCGTCCGCCTGAAGGCTCCCAGCTTGATGGGCAAAACATCTTTGATGGCCCGGGTTATCGCTCGCCTGGCCCAAGAAGGTTATCGCTCGGTCAACCTCAGCTTCGAAATGTGCGATCGCAAGATTCATCTTTGCGAGCTGAATAAATTTTTGAAGTGGTTCTGCGCCAATGTCACTCGCGAACTCGGCCTCGAAAACCAGCTCGACGAGTTTTGGGACGAAGAAGAAATGGGGGCGAAAGTAAGCTGCACCTCTTACTTTGAAGAATATTTATTTGAAGAGTTGCAAGGCGCGCCTTTGGTGCTGTGCCTCGACGATGTGGACGTGCTGTTTCCCCATCCAGAAATTTACGAGGATTTCTTTGGGCTGCTGCGATCCTGGCACGAAAAATCTCGCTCTCGCCGTCAGTGGCAGCAGCTGCGCATGACCATCGTGCATGCCACCGACGTTTACATCCAACTCAATATCAATCAATCACCTTTTAATGTCGGCGTTCCCATCGAACTGAGCGAGTTCTCAGAAGCGCAAGTGCGGGAGTTCGCCCAGTTGCACGGCGTCGATCTTCAAGGCCCCCAGATCGGTCCGACTGGCCTGGCACCGCTGATCGAGGCTATCGGCGGCCACCCCTACCTGCTCGAGCGCGCGTTCGTCCACCTCAAAAATCACCCCGATTGTTCCCTCGAGCGTTTGCTTGCAGAAGCCACCACCGAAGCGGGCATCTACGGCCACCACCTACGCGAGCACTGGCAGACCCTACAGGAGAACCCGGAGCTGGCAGCGGCCTTCCAAACGACAGTTACTGCGAGCGCGCCGGTGCAACTCGAGCCCGTTCGGGCTTACCAACTGCAGAGTATGGGGCTCGTGCGGTTGCGAGGGAACGAAGCCGAGCCCCGCTGCAACCTTTACCGGGAGTATTTTGGCTGCCGTCTCAGCGAAGCAACCGGAGGACCGGCCAATTCCGCGCTGTAAGCTTGCTCCTCTCTCTCTAGAATCTCACGGCTGCGCGTTCTCGAAGGCGCGGTGCGCCTGCAGCCATTCGATGTAGTCCGGTACGGCTTCTCGTGCTTCCGTGCAAGCGCGGCGATCGACTGCCAGAAGATCGTCTCCCCAAATTACCTTGCCAAAGGGCCGTGCTGCTCGCGCGCGGTCGGGTTTCCAATCAGAGCTGACGTACCGCTGCGTGCCATCGACGACGGCCCCCTCAAACAAATGTCCGATGCAGCCATAAATATCCCGGAGCACCAGGGGCACCGAGGGGCGGTGGAGCTGGCCGCGAGAATTGGGGCTGCGGGCCTTGTATCGAGCGCGCGGAAATAGGCCGTAAAGGTTTTTGAGCGAGGCGGAAATCAAGGGTACGCCCTTGAGCTGGGTGCGTTTGAAGGCACCGACGCTGATGCGGCAATCGACCTCCTGCAACAGGGCTGGTGCAACCATACTCGCAAAGCGAACGGGCTCCACGTGGCGATTGGGATACTCAGACAGTGGGAGCGTGTCGGCATCGAGCAGGCACATGCCGTCGTCGAGCAGGGCATTGAGGCCTCGGCGCGCGGCAATCTCCGCTAGCGATACGGGAGAGCAAACCCCCTCAACGATCGCAATTTCAGCGGTGGGGTTGGCACGACGCAGGGCGCGCAGCACCTCTGCGAGCACTTCCATCCCAACCGTGGCGGGGGGACCGACCGGGTATCCCAGATTGGGCTTAACTAAAATGCGCTTGGCACCTACTGCAGCCGACGGCACCTCAAAGCAGAAGTCCTGGCTCTCAGAAACGGTAACTCTCATCAACTCTTGTCTGTGGTGATGTTGGGTGAAATCTTTTGCCCCTCAGCTCTTGGGCAAGCGGGGCGTCTCGGGGTGGGTGGGAGCAACCAGGCGGTTGAGGGCGCGCAGCTCTTCGGAGGTGCCCATACAAAAGAGTAAATCTCCCGGGAGCAACAGCTCGTCGCTGCGCGGTCCGCCCACCAAGCGTCCGTCGGCACGGCGAATCGCCAAAATTAGCGCCCCGCTGCGGGCACGCAACTGCGCCTGCGCCAGCGTCTGCCCGATTAGCGGACAAACCCCCGCCTCAATTTGGACTTCTTCGATATAAAGGGAGCGATTCGTGCCCGTGAGCATGCCATCGACAAAATCCATCACCTGCGGGCGCAAGGCCGCCGCAGCCAGGCGGCGCGCGCCGGTGATATAGGGCGAGATGGCTGCATCGGCCCCGGCGCGCTGGAGCTTCTGGGCGGCCTCTTCAGTGCTCGCCCGCGCGATCGCCCGGACCTTCGCGTTGAGGGCTCGCGCCGAGAGCACGGTGTACAAGTTTTCGGCGTCGGAGCTCAAAGACGCCACGATACAAACCGCGCGTTCGATGCCGGCCGCCTGCAGCGTCTCGTCCCGTGCCGCGTCGCCGATTACGGTGAGAAACCCTTCTTGCTCGGCGGCCGCAACCCGCTCCGGAGCGAGATCGACGATGACAAACGGCACGCCCTCAGCCGCAAACTCCAGCGCGATCGAGCGCCCCATGCGACCGTACCCACAAACAATGTAGTGAGAGTTGAGAGACTCCATCAGACGACGCTGCTGGCGCAGCCGAATGCTTTCTTGCCAATAGCCCTGGATGAGTGCTTCGGTGAAGCGGTTGACAATATAGCCAATGCTCAACACTCCCAGGACAATTAGAGCGATGGCAAAGAGTTGGGCTCGAGGGGTCAGCGGGCGAACCTCAGTGAAACCCACCGTCGAGAGGGTGATGGCCGTCATGTAGGCCGCTTCGATCCAGGTCCAGCCCTCTACCCAGCGGTACCAGGCCGTGCCCAGGCCGAAAACGCCGACCAGCGCGATCGCCCCGGCGATCAACTGTCGTTGCAGGCGGCGGAAGTTGCGCTCGAAGCCAAGGCTCAGCATGGCAAGGAGGGTGTGCTACCGTAAACCAAACATGCGGTCGGGCACTACGACACTGCTATCGTGACACTTTAGCGAACCTGACCCACGGTAGCCCACAGGTGAGCGTGCCGCTGCATCGGAGCAATCAGAAACCCTTACCTCGCGAGGTGCCCTCATTGTGAGCCCTGAGTTACTCGTCTCCCCCGTTCCCAGTAGTTCCCTGCCCGCCAGCGGATTCGACCGCGCTGGCTTCGACGCCTGCGTGATGGGAACCTACAGCCGCTTCCCCCTGGCTATCGAGCGCGGGGAAGGCTGCCGACTTTGGGACACTGAGGGCCGCGAGTACTTGGATTTTGTTGCGGGCATTGCCACCTGCACCCTCGGCCACGCCCATCCGGCTCTCGTTGCCGCTCTGAGCGCCCAGATCCAGAAGCTTCACCACGTCTCGAATCTTTACTACATCCCCGAGCAGGGCGCGATCGCCCGCCAGCTCGTCGGGACCTCGGCTGGCGATCGCGTTTTTTTCTGCAACTCCGGTGCTGAAGCTAACGAAGCGGCGATCAAGCTCGCCCGCAAGTATGCCCTCAATCGCGGCGCATTCAACCCGCTGATTCTGACGGCCAAAGAGAGCTTCCACGGCCGCACCTTGGCCACGATTACCGCAACCGGCCAGCCCAAGTATCAAAAAGGCTTTGCGCCCCTGGTGCCGGGGTTTGAGTATGTCCCCTACAACGACATCACCGCCGTAGAGGCCAAAGTCGAGCGCTTTGGCGATCGCATCGCAGCAGTTCTGATCGAGCCGATCCAAGGTGAAGGTGGCGTCCGTCCGGGCGATCTCGACTATTTCCTGCGCCTGCGCAAGCTCTGCAGCGAGCGGGATATTTTGCTGATTCTCGATGAGGTGCAAGCTGGCGTCGGCCGCACGGGCAAGTATTGGGGCTACCAAAACCTAGGCGTCGAGCCCGATATTTTCACGGCAGCCAAAGGCTTGGCAGGCGGCATTCCCATCGGGGCGATGGTTTGCAAGGCTACCTGCGATGTTTTCGAGCCGGGCAACCACGCCAGCACCTTTGGGGGCAATCCCTTTGCCTGTGCGGCCGCGCTAGCAGTTTTTGAGACCCTCGAGCGCGACCATTTGCTGGCAAACGTGCAGGCGCGGGGCGAGCAGTTGCGGACCCGCCTGCGGGCGATCGCCCAGGCCCGGCCGGATTTGTTTGCAGAAGTGCGGGGCTGGGGCCTAATTGACGGGTTGGTGCTGCAACCGGAAGCGGCGGTTACATCGGTCGATCTCGTCAAAGCGGCGATCGCCGAGGGCTTGCTCCTGGTTCCGGCCGGACCGAGGGTCGTGCGCTTCGTACCACCGCTGATCGTTACGGCAGCCGAAGTCGACCGTGCCGCCGAGTTGCTAGAGAAGGCGATTGCGGCGGTTGCAGCGCGCTAGACGCGACTGCTGCTGCCAGCTTGGCGAACTTTTTCGAGCGTGCCCTGAGGCAAGCAAATTAAGTTGTCGTCTTTGACGGCGATGGCGCCCTGTTGGCGGAGCTTGCCCATCAGGCGGGTCACCGTCACCCGTGTCGAGCCGATCGCACTGCCGATTTGGGCGTGGGTCAGGGGAAAGGGCAAGCAATGACCTTCTTCGGTGCTGATGCCGTGCTCTTCGACCAAAAGCGTGACAAACCCGAGCAGGCGATCGATGGTCTGTCGCTGGCCGAGAGTGCTCAGCCAAATGAGCTTGCGCTGGTGCTGCTTGCGAAACGCATCGAGGACTTCGCGGCTGACATGGGGCCAGTTGTCGAGGTCTTCCCAATACATCCAAATAACAGAAGTCTGCTCGGCATGAGCGTAAGCCTGCAGGCTAAAGGGAGATTGCGCGACAATTTCAAACGGCTGGCTGGCGCCTACAAATCCCAAGAATGTCTCTTCGTTTTGGTCGAGGGCATCGTGATGGGTCGTCGCAGCAGCAGTGCTTGCATTACCGCTCTCTCGGGCAGCGCCAACAAGACGAACGACACCTCTTTGGACCAAGTAAAGCAACCCAGACCGAGCGGGAATGCGCTCGTCTTTGGCAAAGGTTCGCTCGCGGTAGTGAGCCTGCGCCCAGTCGACAATTCGTTGCCAGGGGATGAGAGGTCGCACGGGCTCCCGGTTGGGAGCTGCTTTTGTCAGTCTTGAGTCGATCGTCACGGCGGGGCCACCCTCCAGCTCCAGTTAGGTACAAAACTCAGCGCCGAACTTCTGTACCCTTTAATTAAAGGTCTCTAGATTGTACCGAGCGATGGGCAATCGGGTAACGAAAAGCACCTCCGATCCCCGCAATTTCTTCCCTTTGGCAGGGCTAAAGCAATCCCTACACGAATGCATGCTCCCAAGACTAAGAGAGGTCTTGCAATCTCGCAGCCTCCCGGAGCCAGATAGCATTCATCTCGTTCGCCAGCATCTAAGATACAGCTCGCCTGTGGCCTGCCAACTCGCAAAATCCGATGCAGCCACCCTCGCTCGGGATCTAGCAGCAAGCTGCAATGCCGATCGCCCGACGCGAGCCAAAGCGACAGGCTGGCTCGAGTTTGAATTGCTTCGAGTCGAGTGGTCTGACTGGCTATCATTAGGATGGCAATCGCTGCCGATGCGCGGCAGCAGCGAGGAAACTCCACTCGGCGGCATCGGCCTGCACCAGTACGCCCACGCCCGCTGTTGCGCGTGGCTGGACTTGGGGTGCCGGACGGGCCTTCTGGCTGCTAATACGGCCCCGGAAGCCATCCCCTGGGAGCGGTTGCTCGCTACACCACCCCCGGCGCAAGTTGCGCTCCTGGGCGCACTCATGGATCTCGGCGATCGCGCGGCGGCCGCTGACATTGCCGCTGCTAACGATTCCTTGCATCTTGCAGCAGCCGTGTTGGCGTTCCAGTCCTCCTCTCCGCTTTGGGGAGAACTCTACTTGCAGGCACCAGAGCTGGCGCGAGCCCGCTTGGGGGCGATCGGCGTCGCCCGCAACGTCCTGGCGGCGCTGCTAGCTCGACTCGACCTACCCGCTCCTCAGGTACTCTGAAGACGGCATTGCGACTGCTCTAGAAATCGTCCCCGTTGGGCGTGGGCGCAAAGCCATCTCTGTCCCGGGCAAACAGATTGCCGGCAGAGTCGTTTTGGTAGACGCAGTCAATCTGGGGAGAACTGTCGAGGGCGCCGGTAAATCCAAAGGTATTGAGGCGATTTTTGCATTCGCGTGCCTGCTCGTTAGAGATTGCCTGGCGCTGCTGCAGAATCGTCCAGTTGGATTTGCGCACGACGCAGCCCGGTTGCATGGCAGGTTGCGTGACGTAGACGCTAAATGGGTTAAACGTCAGAAACACGCGCAAGTCAGCAACGACAGCGCTGGCGCCGTATTCAATGCAGAACTCAGCATCGGGTACGCTGCGGTCGATCGCCTCGCGCGAGACGACATTTTTCGTATCGGCGTTGCTCGTGCTCAGAATAATGCCGAAAGCCGCACCAATGACCAAGGCAATAATGGCGGCGATGAGGGTGCCACTGTTAAATCCTGAGAAGCCGCCGCTGCGGCGGTCGTCGGGGGCCTCCGATGGGCGTCTGCGTCTGGCCATGGCTGCGTTCGAGTTTGATGCGGTTACCGTACTCAATCTATGGTAGCTCTCGAGCTGGGTTCGGCGAGCCGAACGTCACTATCACCCCCGCAATCTGGTAGCAACTTAGACCGAAGCAAACAGCCCAGAAAACATCGCTTCGGTCACAAAAAATCGCAAAAAAACGGGACCTTGCGGAATATTTAAACCCTGCAACATTCTCAAAAAATCCTTAGCTTCAGACATTAAACTAAGTCTAAAGAGCAGAAAGCGCTGGGGAATTGCTGATGAGTATTGCTACCATCAACCCCGCCACCGGCGAACGAGTTACTGTCGTTACGCCCCTGACGGCTACAGGACTTGAAGAAAAACTTGCCCGCGCCCAGACGGCATTTGCAACCTATCGCCATACGAGCTTTGGCCAACGAGCGAGCTGGCTCCGGGGGGCTGCTGAAATCTTGGCAGCCGAGCGGCAGGCCTTCGCAGAAATTATGGTTTTGGAGATGGGAAAACCCATTACCCAAGCCATTGCCGAAGTGGAAAAGTGCGCTTGGGTCTGCCGGCACTACGCCGAGCGCGCGCCGGAGTATCTAGCCGACTTAGAAATTGCCAGCAGTGCCCGACAGAGCTTTACGCGCTGTTTGCCGCTAGGTATCGTTCTGGCAGTGATGCCCTGGAATTTCCCGTTTTGGCAGGTCTTTCGCTTTGCCGCGCCTGCTTTGATGGCCGGCAACGTCGGCTTGCTCAAGCACGCTTCGAACGTGCCGCAGTGCGCCCTTGCCATCGAAGCCATTTTTCGCCGGGCCGGACTGCCTGAGGGTGCGTTTCAAACCCTGTTGGTGCCAGCCAGCCAAGTCGAGCGCATCGTGGCTGACGACCGCGTGCGCGCGGCCACCCTCACTGGTGGCGAAGGTGCGGGGTCGGCTCTTGCTGCCGCTGCCGGGCGATCGCTCAAAAAAACCGTCCTCGAACTCGGTGGCTCCGATCCGTTTATCGTCCTTGCCAGTGCGGATCTCGCCGCCGCCGCTGCCACGGGGGCCAAGGCCCGCTTGCTCAATAGCGGTCAGTCTTGCATCGCGGCCAAGCGCTTTATTGTTGCAGAAGCCGTTGCCGATCGCTTTGAGGCCTTACTCGTCCGAGAATTTCAAGCCGTCCGCGTCGGCGACCCGCGCGATCCTCAAACTCAGGTGGGTCCACTGGCGACCGCTGGCATCCTGGCCGAACTCGAAGCTCAGGTTGCTGCTGCCACCGCTGCAGGTGCCCGCATTCTCATAGGCGGCCAGCGGCTGCCCCGACCGGGAAATTTCTACGCGCCGACAATCTTGACCGACATTCCGCCAGCGAGTTTGGCCCGGCGGGAGGAATTTTTCGGACCCGTCGCTCTGCTTTTTCGCGTCAAGGATTTCGATGCTGCCATTGCCTTGGCCAACGACTCGCCCTTCGGGCTCGGATCTAGCGTTTGGACGATCGACCCCGAGGAGCAAGCGCGCGCCATCGACGAGATCGAAGCTGGGGCGACGTTTATTAATGCCTTGGTGCAATCCGATCCGCGCCTGCCCTTTGGGGGCATCAAGCGATCGGGGTACGGGCGCGAGCTAGCAGCAGAAGGGATCCGCGAGTTTGTCAACTTAAAAACGGTTTGGATGGCGTGAATGGGCGAACAAAATACTGCCGAACTCCTCGTTCGCTGTTTGGAGAATGAGGGCGTCCGCTATGTCTTCGGCCTCCCTGGCGAAGAAAATCTCCACGTTCTCGAAGCACTCAGGCAATCTTCTATCCAATTCATTACGACCCGCCACGAACAGGGAGCGGCCTTTATGGCCGATGTTTACGGCCGCCTGACGGGAAAAGCGGGGGTTTGTCTCTCAACTTTGGGGCCGGGTGCGACAAATCTGATGACCGGAGTTGCCGATGCCAACCTCGATGGCGCGCCGTTGGTGGCAATTACCGGCCAAGTCGGCACCGATCGCATGCACATCGAGTCTCACCAATACCTAGACTTGGTGGCGATGTTTGCCCCCGTAACCAAGTGGAACGCCCAGATCGTTCGGCCCAGTAATACCGCCGAAATCGTGCGCAAGGCCTTCAAGCGCGCCCAAAGCGAAAAGCCTGGCGCAGTGCATATCGACTTGCCGGAAAATATTGCCGCGATGCCCGCTCTCGGAGAACCCCTGCGGGGGGATGCGCGGGAGAAAACCTTTGCCGCCTATCAAGCGCTCAATGCTGCTGCCGCCGCCATCGCCAGGGCCAAAAACCCGCTGATTTTGGCTGGAAACGGTGTCATCCGCGGAGAAGCCCACGAAGCGCTGGCCAATTTTGCCACGGTCCTTAATATTCCCGTTGCCAATACCTTTATGGGCAAGGGGGCGGTGCCTTATACCCATCCGCTCTCGTTGTGGACGATCGGCATCCAACAGCGCGATCGCATCGACTGCGCCCTCGAACAAACCGATCTCGTCATTGCCGTTGGCTACGATGCGATTGAATACTCCCCCAAGAAGTGGAATCCCCACGGCACGATTCCCATCGTCCACGTGGGGGCCATCCCAGCCGAAATCGACAGCAGCTACATCCCGGAGGTGGAGGTTATCGGCGATATTTCTGACACGTTGACCGAAATTAGCCGCCGGGTCGATCGCACCGGTTTGCCGATGCCGGCAATTGCTGGCATCCGCGCTGGCATCCGCTCGGAGTACGAACGCTACGCCGACGACCGGGGGTTTCCGATTAAGCCCCAAAAAATCATTTATGACCTGCGCCAAATCCTCGGTGCCGAAGACATCGCCATCTCCGATGTGGGCGCTCACAAAATGTGGATGGCTCGCCACTATCACTGCGAGCGGCCCAATACTTGCCTGATTTCTAACGGCTTTGCCGCGATGGGGATTGCCATTCCGGGAGCCATCGCAGCCAAGCTCGTGTATCCCGAGCGCAAAGTTGTAGCCGTCACTGGCGATGGTGGCTTCATGATGAACTGCCAAGAACTCGAAACTGCTCTGCGGGTGGGAACGCCCTTTGTGACGCTAATTTTCAACGACAGCGGCTACGGCCTGATCGAATGGAAGCAGCTCGAGCGCTTTGGCGAAGCGGCATTTATTAAGTTTGGCAATCCCGATTTCGTGCGCTTTGCCGAGAGTCTCGGCCTCAAGGGCTATCGAGTGACCTCGGCAGCCGAACTCGCGCCAACTCTAGAAGCGGCCCTGCGCGACGAGATCCCGGCAGTAATTGATTGCCCGGTAGATTACGCCGAGAATCTGCGCTTTTCCCAGCAGGCCCAGGAGATGAGCTGCCCGATCTATCCGGTGTGACCTACCGATGCTAGAGTCATCGGCCGCTTTCGCGCAGCACCTGCCATAAGATCGAGCTTTGGCCGATCGCGCGCGTGTCTGGCATCTCTTTTTTCGTACTCAAAGAACGGCGTCCTCGCCTGCCGCTAAGAGCGCTGGCGGTCGCCGGCGCGATCGCCGTTTCGCTCTGGGCAGCACGCCCCGGCACGGCATGGGTTAACTGGGGCGGCCTGCCTCAATTTGGGAAATTTTGGGCGGCTAGCTTGCAGCCCGATTTGAGTGGCGAGTTTTTGGCCCTTATCGCTCGGGCAACTGCGATTACGCTTGCCTACGCCGTCTGCGGTACCACCTTGAGCGTGGGCTTGGGACTAGTGGGCGGCATTCTGGCTTCGGCGACCTGGTGGCGCGCGCTCTTGCCTGAGTCGGCTCGCGGCGGCTGGCTCGGGCGACCGCTTTGGTCGAGCGTGCGAGGGCTACTGGCGTTTCCGCGGGCCATTCACGAGCTAATTTGGGGCTTATTTCTGCTTGGTATTGTCGGGCTCGACCCTCTGGCTGCGGTCCTCGCCATCGCGATTCCTTATGGTGCCACCGTGGCTAAGGTCTTCTCCGAACTCTTGGATGAGACTCCTCAAGAACCCTTCGATGCCCTGCTGGCCGCCGGGGCAGCGCCAGCGACGGCCTGGGTCTATGGCTTGCTGCCCCAGGCGCTGCCCAATTTACTCTCCTACAGCTTTTACCGATTTGAGTGCTCCCTGCGCTCGGCTGCGGTCTTGGGCATCATCGGTGCGGGGGGGCTCGGCTACGAAATTTTCTTGAGCCTGCAGTCTCTGCGCTACGAGCAGCTCTGGACGGGATTTTACGCGCTCATCTTGCTCGTGGGCGCCGTCGATATGGGGAGCGCCTGGGTGCGGCAGCAGCTTGCGGCAAGCTCTCCTGCAGCAAAGCTTTGGCTGCGGCTGTCTTGGGGGGCGATCGCCGCAGCTATTCCCCTGTGCTTTTGGGGATTGGCGATCGACTGGTCGCGCCTGGGATCGCCTCAGTCGTGGCAGCGGTTGGGAGAGTTTTTAGTGGCCTTGGTGCCGAGATGGCCCGATGGCGCCCTTTGGCAAGCGCTGTTGCAGCTCTCGGGGCTGACACTGGCGATGTCGGTGCTGGCAACGGCTCTGGCAAGCTTGGGCGGCGTGTTGTTTTCTGTGCTGGCCGTCTGGAATTTTGCCTTGCCTGGGGAGCCGCGCTGGGCCTGGCTGCGGGGCGTAACCCTCAGCAGTCGCCTGGTGCTGCTGGTGGCGCGGGCCATTCCCGCCCCCATTTGGGCGTTAGTGTTTTTGTTTGTGTTGTTTCCGGGCATCTTGCCCGGCGCGCTGGCTTTAGGCGCTCATAATTGCGGGGTTTTGGGCCGCTTGATGGCTGAAACTAATGAAAATCTCGACGATCGCCCGGCGCGATCGCTGCAGGCGCTAGGGGCATCGGCCGGGCAAGTAGCCCTTTATGGCATCTTGGCCCCCAATGCGGGCCGGTTCTGGGCCTACAGCCTCTATCGCTGGGAAGTTTGCCTGCGTGAAACTGCCATTGTCGGCCTCGTTGGTGCTGGCGGTTTGGGGCGGCAGCTGACCGAGCAGCTCAGTAGCTTCGACTACGGCGGGCTAAGTTTGACGCTGGGCTGCTTTTTACTGCTGACAATTTTGGTAGACAGCACCAGCCAGGTGCTGCGAGCCGTGCTCAAATAGCCGCACCATCCCAAAATCGCCCGCCGGCAACCAAGCTCAGGGGCAAGAATGCTTCGCCATCCCATTCTCCGAAAACTCCGACAGGATGACCCCCGGCCACGGCGAAAAACTCCCACAGTCGCTCGCCCGGTGCGACCGCCAGCCCCGCGCCGGCAGCATCTTGCAAAAACCAGCGGCCATCGTGAGGTAGCAGCGTTGCCTCGCGCACCGGCAGCGGGAACCGCTCCAGCCAAGGCTGCCGGGCCACGGCCTGGGTCCAGGTCGCAAAAGCGGCTTGCAAATCGGCATACCCCACAGCAGCAGTCACGGGCTCCGGCGGCGCGTAGCGCTCTTTGATTAGGGCGCGCAGGGGATAGTTGCTCGCGAAAAATACCAACTCGGCGTCGATCGCGGTCCCCGGCACCACGCTCGTATCTAGGGGCTGACCGGCCGTGGCAGCAAAACTCAGCAGCAGCGCCGCCCGTTGGCTGGCTTCGCCCCAGAGCCAGAGGCGCTGGGTCCGCAGGCGCTCTTCGGCGACGACCCGCTTGCCCAAAACGTACCAGCGATCGCGCAAAACCTCGGCGGTGTCGGGCGAGGCCGCCAGGAGTTCCTCTTGATTTTGGGTCCAGCCAATTTGGGTGCGAATGTCAGCTTGGGTGCTCGCAGGCAGAGTTTCGATGCGCTCGTAGCCTTCCAAAAGCAAGTGCAGGCGGCCTAGGCGGGCGAGCAGGCGCTCGGGCCAGTCTTGCCCGCCGTAGGGGATTCCGGCTAGATCGCGGATTTGTCGCGCCAGCCCGTTGGCTTGAGCATCGACCATACGAGCAGCAGGAGTCTCCCAGAAGCTGTAGGGCTGGCTTGGGACGGCAGCCAACCCCTGCCGCACGAGATCCTGCAGCCAGAGCCCGAGTTCTTGGGTGCCCGCTCGTACCTTGGCATCGCGCTTCTCGGCGCGCCTGGCCTGGGCGACCGGGTCGGCGGCTTTAGCTTGCTGTTGGGCTTTGGCTTGCTCGCGGCCGTCGCGTTTTTGGAGCCATTCTTCAACCCAGTCGGGCGGATCGCCTGCTGGCAAACAGGCGGGTTGCTCGGCAAACAGCAGCAGCAACCCCAGCCCGTGCTTGCAGGGAAACTTACGACTGGGGCAACTGCATTTAAAGGCAGGCTCGCTCAAGTCAACTTGGGTACGGTAGGGGTTTTTACCGCTGCCTTTGCACTCGCCCCAAATGGCCCGCTCGCTCTGGCCGAGGGTAACCCACTTGGCCGCACTGGCGAGCTTCTTGCCGTTTTTTGTCGAACCCTCATCAGGAGATAGCGCGATCGCCCGTTCGGCAGTCCAGACAGAAGACATTCCCCAAAACTCCGCCAGCAAGGAACACCCGTATCTTGACACGGGCCCGCCACCAGCGGTCATTCGCGGGTAAGCTAGGTGGGAGTTTCTTGTGCCCGCCGCCTATGCGCCTGCTCTTGAGCAACGACGATGGCATTTTTGCCCTCGGCATTCGCACCCTTGCCAATACCCTGGCCGCAGCAGGCCACGAAGTCATCGTTGTCTGCCCGGATCGGGAGCGATCGGCCACTGGCCACGGTCTTACCCTGCACCAACCCATCCGGGCCGAGCGCGTCGAGGGCCTCTTCGAGGCTGCCGTCGTGGCTTGGTCTTGTTCCGGTACGCCCTCCGACTGCGTCAAGTTGGCACTCCATGCCCTGCTCGACCCCCGCCCGGATGTAGTGCTCTCTGGCATCAACCACGGTCCCAACCTGGGCACGGATATTCTCTACTCCGGTACGGTTTCGGCCGCGATGGAAGGCGCGCTCGAAGGCATCCCCAGCATGGCCGTGAGTTTAGTGGGCTTCACCAGTCAGAACTTTCAAGTTGCGGCGGACTTTGCACGATCTTTTCTGGGCAAAGACACCAAAGCTACTGCAGCTTGGTTAGCCGAGCCAGTTTTGCTCAATGTCAATGTTCCCAATGTCGCTGATGCCAGTGCCATTGCTGGTACCCTGCTAACTCGCCAGGGCTTGCGCCGGTACATCGAACAGTTTGAAAAGCGCCAGGATCCTCGCGGCAAGAGCTACTACTGGCTCGCTGGAGAGGCAATCGAAGATATCGAACAACCCCACCACCAGCACTTACCAGTAGATATACGCACCGACGTCCAGGCCATAAAGGATCGTTACATCACCGTAACCCCCTTGCAGTACGACCTCACCGATAGCTGGAGCTGCCGACACCTCCACACTGCATTTGCAGGAACGACTGCATTGTTAGAATGAAAGAATTGCTACTCAGGCATCTTCGGCATAAGAACCACCTTTTTCTTAAAAAAATTCATTCATGCGTAGCAACGGTAACGGTCGCGAGAGCCTGCCCGCCTCTTCTGCTCCCGATCGCATCACTATCTCAGATGAGGACGGACGCCAGCTCGAATGCTTCGTCGAGCAGGCGTTTGAGTTTGCCAGCGGCACCTACTGGCTGCTGCGTCCCGTGGACGCGCCCATTTCGATCCTGGCCTGGGACGAAGCGGATCCCGACTCGGGGGCCATCCTGATCGAAAACGATCGCGAGATGGATCGCGTCTTTGCCAACGCCAGAGCCGTTCTAGCCGAGCAAGAGCTGCAGTTGCAGCGGACGGCCTACACGCCAACGGCAATTGGCGAGCTGCCCGACGCTGACGATTGCGAGATTCTCACCCTCGAGCTCGATGAAGACGATGCGGGCGTCGAACCGGAAGATTTTCAGCTGTTGGCGAGTTTCTACCACGATGAGGAAGCCTACGGCATCTACACGCCCCTAACGCCGATGCTATTTCTCGCTCAGCCCGGCGACGACACCGACGATATCAAGTTACTGTCGCTCGAAGAGTTTCGCCAGGTGCAGCCCCTCCTCGAAGAGTGGATGTTCGCAGAAGGCGACGACTGACCGATGAACCAGCGCGCTCGCCTGTCATTTCTGGGCCTCGCCATTTTGGGCGGTAGTGTCTTGGGAGCCCAATCTTGGTGGCAGCACTCTACGCAGCCAGCCGCCGGTCGTGCGGCCGGATCGCAGTCGCAGGTCATCGAAATTGCGGCGGGCACGCCCGCTCAGCGCATTGGCGAGACTCTCGCCGAGCGCGATCTGATCGCGTCGGCACGGGCTTGGCGAGTGTGGACCTTCTGGCAGCAGCGCGTGCGGCGGCGGGGAGGCGGGTTTCAAGCCGGCACCTATGTCCTGTCACCGGCACGATCTCTGCCAGAAATTGCCGAGCAAATCTGGACGGGGGATGTCGAGCAGCAGCAGGTTGTCGTACCCGAAGGCTGGACTCGCGCCCAGATGGCCGATCGCTTTGCCCAACTGGGGTGGTTTGAGGCTGACGCCTTCCTAGAAGCAACGACCCATATTCCACGCGATCGCTTTCCCTGGTTGCCCCCCGACCTGCCCCATCTGGAGGGTTTTCTTTTCCCGGATACTTATTTTTTTCCCGCTGGGACCCCACCCACGCCCGAGCGGGTGCGCGATCGCCTCTTGGCGCAGTTCGAGGCGACGGCACTGCCGCTCTACAGAGCGCATCGCGCGGCGACAACCGCTGGCTCTCGGCCCGCGACCGCCGGGAGCCTCTTAGAATGGGCGACCCTGGCAAGCTTAATCGAAAAAGAAGCCGTCGTCGCCGAAGAGCGCGGCACGATTGCAGGGGTGTTTGCCAACCGCCTGGAGCGGGGGATGCCCCTGGCCTCGGACCCGACCGTCGAGTATGGCCTCGGGATCTCCCAGACACCCGATCGCCCCCTGACGCTGGCGCAAGTGCGCATGCCCTCTCCCTACAACACTTATCTCAATCCGGGGTTGCCGCCGACTCCCATTGCCAGTGTCGGCCTGGCCAGCTTGCAAGCTGCCCTTGCCCCCGAGCCTACGGAATACCTATTTTTTGTCGCCCGCCACGACGGCACCCATGTCTTTAGCCGCACCTTTGCCGAGCACTCCCGCGCCCAACAGGCCATCCAACGCCGCCGCTAGCTTTTTGCAAAAAATTCCAGAAAAAAACGGTAGGAACTACTGTCAGGTCCCTACCGCCGGTGTGGTTTCGCCTAGTTTGAGGAGAACGAAGTCAGATGAACTCGGCTGGCGGACAGGCCGCCATCTCCAACTCACGGCTTAATGTTACCGGTTCTGCCGCTGGCTTACCGTTGCCAATGTGACCGTTTGGGGCTTCTCGCTGCCGGTCATCGTGCGAGCCGTGGGTGTCACTGGTTTTTAGCGGCTGGATTGCACCGTAACCTCCATGCTTGCGCTTGTAGATGACATTAATTTCAGCGGTCTCGCGATTGCAGAAGACGTAGAAATCGTGATCGACAAGGTGCAATTGCTCGAGGGCTTCTTCGAGAGACATCGGCGGCATCGCAAAATATTTTGCCCGCACGACTGCAGCCGGAAGTTGGGGCTCGCGATCGCCCACGAGTGTCGTCGGCACGATCTTTTCAGCGACGGCCGTCCCAGTTTTCGCGCGAGCGTGGGTTACTTTGTGCAGGTGTCGCTCTTTGTACTTGCGGAGCTGCCGGGAGATTTTATCAGCCACTAGATCGATGCTGGCATAGAGGCTAGTGCTGCACTCTTGGGCGCGAATTATTTTGCCGTTGGCCGTGACGGTAACCTCGGCAATATGCTTTTCAGAAATTCGCTGATTGCGAGCCACAGAGAGATGTACATCAATTTTAGATGCCAGCCCCTGAAAGTGCTTGACTGCATTCTCAAGGCGCCGGTCGACATAGTCGTGAATTGACGCCGTAATCTCGATATTTTTACCGTGAACCAAAAGTTTCACCAATTGCCGTCCCTCCAACGATGCTCTGCAGCGCCTGCAGAAATAAAGATGCAAAAACCCAAGAGCTAGAAGATGCAATCCTCCAACAACCTAAGCAATATGTTTGAGCTTGGATTAAATCTCGAGTTTCTAATTTGCAACGGGCGGGTTAGTGCGGCGCCCTTACAAATTAATAACTCACGACCGCCCCTAAAGTCTTCGCCGACGTTTCCGTAGGTTCGTGCGGCGAAAAACTGGCTTGGGATGGCGTGAGTAACGCATACTTTCCTATGGCCTGCAAGCTTATTTTGCTTTCTAATTTGACATTAGCACTCGCCTTTGAGCAAAATAGTAGCCCTTGATGTCTTTTGATTTCTGTTAATATTTCTTTGCGATGGGCCAAGTGTTAATGGGAGGGCAGGCAGTGGTCGCACCGCGCCATTGTTGGTTGTGGTCCGGCGGCTGCGTTCCCTACGACCGAGCCTGGGATCTGCAACGGGCGCTGGTGGCCGAACGCCTCGCCAACCCCGACCTAGACGATATTTTGTTGCTGCTGGAGCATCCGCCAGTCTACACCTTGGGCCGGGGGGCCGATCTGGGGTTTTTGCGCTTCGACCCCCAGCAGACCCAAGTTGCCCTGCACCGGATCGAGCGGGGGGGCGAAGTGACCTACCACTGTCCGGGGCAGCTCGTCGGCTATCCGATTGTCAATCTGAAGCGACATCGCTGCGACCTGCATTGGTACTTGCGCCAACTCGAAGAAATCCTCATTCAGGCACTCGCAGCGCTGGGCATCGCTGGCTCGCGCGAGGAAGGCCTTACAGGAGTTTGGGTGCGCGGCTGCAAAGTCGCGGCCATTGGCATCAAAGTCAGCCGTTGGATTGCCATGCACGGTTTCGCACTCAATATCTGCCCGGACTTAGCAGGATTCGAGCGCATCGTGCCCTGCGGCATTGCCAATCGCCCTGTCGGCAGCCTCGCCGAGTTCGAGCCTGCAATCCGAGCCGAGATGGTCCGCCCGCAGGTTATTGCTGCCTACGCGCGCGTGCTAGGGACGCCCATTTGCGAGGTTACCCGCGAGTGCTCTGACTCCCTGCCGGCGGCGCGGGTCGGATCGGCCCTGCTTGCATTTGCACGGCAAAACTAAAGCAGTACAGCCAGAACCAAATTCCCGGATACCGGGGCTCGAGCCAGGGGCGCGCTTGCTGCAACCAGCCGGGCAGCCAGCCTCGGAAACACCAACTCACCAAAGCGTCCCGGCCAAAAGCAAAGTAAGACCCCAGCCAACGGATCGCGTCGCGGCTGCCCGCTTGCTCCCAGATCCAGGGCACCAGAAGTGGGTTTTGGAAGGCCGCCTTGAGGGCCAACCGATTGAAGAGGCCCCAACTGACTCGGTCTTTGATAAAGTCATCGGCCACCACAAGGGGCTCCCGCGCGAGCAGCCCAAAAAAGGTGTTGAGCATTGCGTTGATCCGCTGGGGCGGCAGGGTCTTTCCCGTCGGCACCATCATGCCCTTGGAAAAAAGCCAGGTTACCGAGACGTTGCTCTGATAGGCCCGGATGCGATTGAGGCAATCGGCTGCGAGTAGATCGTGCTTGAGGGCGGTATCGAGGAGTTCGGTGAGGCGCTCGAGATTGCGGACCAGGGAGCCGAAACCCGTAAAGACTAGGGGCGATTGTAGGGAGGCCGCATCGCCGAGCGCCAGCAAGCGATCGAAAGCAACGGCGCGATCGCCGCCGCTGGCACTAAAGTGCCCTGGAATGTAGCCAAAGGTCGCCTTTTTCCAAGTCAGGGCCTCCATGTCGCAGCGACGATACTCTGGCAGAATGCTGAAGAAATCTTCGTAAAGATCTAACAGCGAGCCTGGGTTAGCCGGGTGAACCTGGTGATAGTGGAATAGATAAATCGTCAGCTCGCCTCCCGCACCGGGAAAAAGCTCCCAAATCAGCTGGCGGCCTCGGGAGATATCGCCATGGGAGAACAACACGTCGCCGTAGGTGCTATCCCACACATCGGGGGCGATACCCCCAGCAACGGTCGCTCCCACTGTCGGGCAGACACTATCGAACGCACGCTTGCCATTGAGCTGCCAGGCAATGGGCGAGGCACTTCCCATCGCATCGATTAGCAGCCGCCCCGTTGCCGAGCGCAACTCGCCGCCAGCAACCGGCTGCAGCTCGACGGTAACGCCGCGATCGCCCACCTCGACGCGGGAGAATTCCGTCTCATCCCAAATCTCGCCCCCCGCTCGTCGGAGTTTTTCGCCGCAGGCTCGCAGCAGCTTATCCGAGTAAAGAGCGATATTGAGCACGGTCGGGGTGTGCAGGATCGCCGCTCTCAGGTGGGCGGGATTGTTGCCGTCAAAGAATTTATTGAAGCCATCGGCATATTCGCAGGCGATGAGTTCTTCAAATTCTGCAGTCGAGAACAAGCCCAACCGAATTAGGGCCTGAAATTCCTGCCGGGAGATGTTCCATTCCCGGTTCATGCGACCATAGGGCAGGCGATCGACGACGAGAACCCGATAGCCGCGCTGGGCCATGACCGCTGCATGGATGGCCCCTAAGGCACCACCGATATAGATGAGGTCGTATTCTGGCTCGTGCTGCGGGCCGATGCCACGACCGACGACTGGCTTGGGGGTTTGTGGGTTCTGCGTCTGCTGCCGCCAGGAGCGCTCCCACCAATAGGCCCGCTGCAAATCGAATTCCCCTTTAGGGATTTTGCGAAAAAAGCGAGCCGTCTGGGGATAGCGACGTGCCACGGCTGTAAAAATCGATTCCCCAGCCTCGAGCGCGGGCAACTCGGGGTAGCGCAGAGGAAAGTGCTGCTGCAGTTGCGCTTTTAGCTGGCGGCAAGCCCGCGCGATCGGGCCTCGCGGCGCGCTGCCCCAGACAAATGCTTTGAGATAGGTCGTCCGCTGCAGGGACCAAAGGAAGACAGAAAGCTCGCTCCCCCCCGCCAGGGCGAGGCGGACGCCATCGGGCGTTGGGTTCTTAGTCGAGCCGAGGTCGGGCTGCCACTGCCGCTGTAACCACGCTCGCACGGCGGCGAGATCGGGCGTGGGGACCTCAACGTAAAGAACCTCATTCATAACCATTAATTATTGGCCCTTAGAACCGTCGGCACGAGTTAGCATCCTACAGAAAAGCAATGCCCCACTTCCGTGACGCAGAAATTAAGAACGCTCAACGAAGCTCTATTCCTCTACCTTTTCGCAAAAGGTATCGAGAACCGCCGTCAGTCATGCTCTATCCTATACCAGCCAGTTCGGGAGCGGTGTCGGGCCTCAGCAGGCAAGCGGCAGCACGGGAAGGCTGCTGCGGAGCTGGGTCGGTCGGTCGGTGGCAACTCTCTCGGGAGAATCGCCCTAGGCAGAAATCCGCTTGACAGAATTCGCGAGAAGCGCCATGCTGTTTTTAGTACTCCTGTTCTAAAACGATCGAGGGGCGCCGTCCAGTATTTTCCAACGAATAGGCCGAACGCGAACGAGGAAGCACAATGGAGCCTTTGACCCCCGCCCAACAAGAACTTTACGACTGGCTTGTCGATTACATTCGCACCACCCAGCACGCACCATCCATCCGCCAGATGATGCGCGCGATGAATCTGAAGTCTCCCGCCCCCGTACAAAGCCGTCTGGAGCGGCTGCGCTCGAAGGGATACATCGACTGGACCGAAGGTCGCGCCCGCACTATCCGCATACTCAATGCGCCCGAAGAGTCCACTGGGATTCGCGTCCTAGGTGCGATCGCCGCTGGCGGTGTCGTCGAAACTTTTACCGATGTAGAAGAGCACCTCGATCTGTCTCCTGTTTGGACGCATCCCGGCTGCTACGCCCTACGCGTGGTGGGCGACAGCATGATCGAAGAGTGCATTGCTGATGGCGACTTGGCCATCGTGCGTGCCACCACCGAAAACGACGAGCGGCTCCCCATTGGCGAGATTGTTGCGGCCCGCGTTGAAGGATTGGGCACGACCCTGAAACGGTTTTACTGCGAGGGGGACCGCGCCATCCTCAAGCCTGCCAATCAAAACTACGAGCCCATCGAAACCAGCCTCGATCGCGTCTGCGTGCAGGGCATTTTAGTGGGCGTGTGGCGCGACTACGGCCGGCGCGGCTGAGGTTCTCGGATTCGGTCGAGTCATTCGGCGCGCAGATTTCGCGATCGGGATCCCTTGCCAGCAGCACGGGGTTGATGCACATTGGTACTTTGAAGGCCAATATCGACCCAATGTAGCTGTCGGGCGAGCTGAGTGCTCGGGGTCTATGGCTGCGAAAATAGCTGCGAAAGAGGAACCACAACCTGGATGCGCATTGCTCTGTTTACCGAGACGTTTCTGCCCAAAGTCGATGGCATCGTCACGCGCCTGCGACATACGATCGAGCATCTAGAGCGCAACGGCAATCGCGTTTTGGTCGTTGCCCCAGAAGGAGGTTTGACCGAGTACAAAGGGGCCAAGATTTTCGGTGTCTCGGGGATGCCCTTGCCCCTTTACCCAGAGCTGAAGGTAGCCCTGCCGCGCCCGGCTATCGGTAAGGCCCTCGAAGACTTTCGGCCCGATTTGATCCACATTGTCAACCCAGCCGTGTTGGGGTGGGCGGGGCTGTATTTTTCCAAGGCCCTCAATCTGCCCCTGATTGCCTCCTATCACACTCACCTGCCCCAGTATCTCAAGCACTACGGCCTCGCCCCCCTCGAAGGCGTCCTTTGGGAGCTGCTCAAGCTCGTCCACAACCAAGCCATGTTGAATCTCTGCACTTCGACGGCGATGGTCGACGAACTCACCGCCCACGGCATCGAGCGCTGCCAGCTCTGGCAGCGCGGCGTCGATACCGAGACCTTTCAGCCCCATTTGGCCTGCGATCGGATGCGCGATCGCCTCTCTGGAGGACACCCAGAAGCTCCCCTGCTGCTTTATGTCGGGCGGGTTTCGGCCGAGAAGCAAATTGAAGACATCAAACCCGTGCTAGAGGCTATCCCCGCGGCCCGCCTCGCTGTCGTTGGCGATGGTCCCCATCGCAGTGCGATCGAAAAGCATTTCGCAGGCACTGCCACTCACTTTGTGGGCTACCTGCAGGGGCTCGATCTGGCGGCGGCCTATGCTTCGGCAGATGCTTTTATCTTCCCCTCCCGCACTGAAACCCTTGGATTGGTCCTGCTCGAAGCCATGGCGGCGGGCTGTCCGGTGGTAGCGGCGGCCTCGGGCGGCATTGTTGACATTGTTACCGATGGCGTCAACGGCTACCTGTTCGACCCGCAAGACCCCCGAGGGGCGATCGCGGCAACCCAGCGCCTGCTGGCCGCTCGCAACGAGCGGGATCGGTTGCGTCAGAACGCGCGGGCAGAGGCCGAGCGCTGGAGCTGGTCGGCGGCAACCCAACAGTTGCAGGCTTACTACAAGACAACCCTGGCACGCGCGGACATTTCTCTGGCCGCTTGATGCCTGCGAGCTAGCATGAAGTTAGATACAACTTTTGTAATAGATCGCAATCGACACTATGACGGCCCGCGATACCCGCCCTGAAAAACTGGATCGCATCGTGCAACGCTTCCAGCGCCGCACCGACCCCAAACAGCGCTACCAACAGCTTTTGTGGTATGCCAAGCGCCTGCAGTCGCTGCCCGAGGCCAGCAAGATTCCAGCCAACAAAGTCAGCGGCTGCGTCTCGCAGGTGTATGTGACGGCAACCTTCGATGCCGAGGGCAATGTTTGCTATCGGGGCGACGCCGATGCCCAGCTTGTGAAAGGATTGGTTGCTCTACTTATCGAAGGGCTCGACGGCTTGCCTCCGGGGCAAATTTTGCAGGTCAAGCCAGATTTCATTGCCGAAACTGGCCTAGAGGTCAGCCTGACACCTTCGCGGGCCAATGGCTTCTACAACATCTTTAAAACCATGCAGCAAAAAGCGCTGGCCCTACAGACAGCAGCAGAAGCCGCCGGCTAGCGATCGCTCGCTGCTGCTGCGCCTCGCTCGGAGATCGCGCGCGAGCACGTCCAGTTGCTCGGCAGGGCCGACGGCCAGCCCATGCGGATGGCTTCGGGGCAGACAGCTATCACCGTTAGCTGGCAATCAATGAGCTGTAGGCCTTCTTTTTCCACCTGCTTGAGGCTTTGCTTGAGGATCGAATCGTTTTTAAACTCCACCGTGCGGTTGCACTGCACGCAAACCATGTGGTGGTGGTGGTGGGGATGGGGCCGATTGATTTCGTAGTGCTTGTGGCCCTCGGCAAGCTCTAACTCGCGCAGAATACCCATGCGCGTCATTAGCTTGAGACTGCGGTACACCGTGGACAAACTCACCCGCTCGCCGCGCTGCTGCATCAGCTCGTGAAGCTCTTCGGCACTCAGATGGTCTCCCCGCGGCAGATTCTGAAATAGATGCAAGATCTTTTCTCGCTGGGGAGTCAGCCGCCCGCCGCGGGCGTTGAGTTCGGCCTTGAGAGACTCGGCAGTGTACTGCGGCATTTGTTCTCAATAAATGCTGGTTTGTTGACAATGATAGAAGTGCCCGATTTTTTTTGCAACAGATCTCAATAGAACTCTAACTTGAGGGCACCTCCTCCGAAGCCGGTGATGGCTTCGCGTACAATCTTGGCGTTGTGCCTTCTTCTGAGACACCCACCATGAACGACATGGCCAAACCTCTCGGTGTTGCCCTCATCGGCACCGGCTTCGGGCAAAAGATTCACCTACCCGCGCTGCAGATCCATCCCCGCACTCAACCTGTTGCCATTTACAATCCCGACCCCGATAAGGCCCGCAGCGTTGCCGACGGACACGACATTCCCATCGCCAGCAGCGACTTGGCCGAAATTCTCGCGCGCCCCGAAGTCGATGCGGTTAGCATCGCGACGCCACCGGCCACCCACTACGATATGGCCCGGCAGGCGATCGCCGCCGGCAAGCACCTACTGCTCGAAAAACCCCTCAACCTGCGCGCTAGCGCTACTCGCGAGCTTTATCACTTGGCTGCCGAGCGCGGCGTCGTGGCAGCGGCAGATTTCGAATTCCGCTTTGTGCCGGCCTGGCAACTGCTGGCGGAGTATCTGCAGCAGGGCTTTGCTGGCAAGTTACGGCTGGTTAAAATTGACTGGCTCGTAGCCAGTCGCGCCAACCCAGAACGAGCTTGGAACTGGTACGCTCGCAAAGACCTCGGTGGCGGGGTTCTCGGTGCGGTCGGCTCCCACAGCTTCGATTATTTGCACTGGCTTTTTGGGGGGGTGCGTCGGTTGAGCGCGCGCCTCTCGACGGCTGTTGCCGAGCGCCCCGATCCTAAAGACGACAATCGCCTCAAGCCCGTCGATGCCGACGATACGGCTCTGCTGATGCTCGAATTGGCTGACGGTACTCCCTGCCAACTGACGCTGAGTTCGGTGACCTATGGCGGTCGCGGCCATTGGCTCGAGATCTACGGCGATCGCGGCACCCTCATCCTCGGCAGCAGCAATCTCAAGGACTACGTCCACGGGTTCGATCTGCGGGTGGCGGCTGCCGGTGAGGCGCTCCAACCGGCTGTCGTTCCCGAACGCCTGGCCTTCGTCCGCGTTTACGACGATGGCCGCCTGGCACCGGTGCTGCGCGTTGTCGATCGCTGGGTTCAGTCGATCGACAGTGGCAAACCCATGATTCCCTCTCTCAAAGAGGGGGTCTACTCGCAATTGCTTATGGATCTGACCCATCGGTCGCACGCCTGCGATGGTTGGGCGGAGGTGCCAGATCTCGAGGCCTACCTAAAAGGCGCGTCGTGACGAACTACGTGCTAGCTACCTGGGGCTACTACCATAGGTGACAAGATCTCACCACATCCCCAGCCATGGTAGCCGCTGAGACCCCGACGACCCCCACCGCAATTGCCCGCGCCCTTTGCCGGACCGACGATCTCGAAACTATCCTGGGCCAGCTCGATGAGGCAGGCAGCGGCAATCTTGGCACCCTTAAAGCCCAATTGCAGGCCGCCATTTCTCGCCGCCAGCACCTTGCTTGCCAGCTCGATCCGGCCCCGACTGCCGAGGCCCTTTTGGCCGTTTGCGAGCGCACCGCAGCGGGTATCGCCCAGCTTGACCCCAATGGTCGCTTCCTCAAGGTCGATCCCCGCTGTAACGACCTACTGGGCTACTCTGCCGAGGAGTTTCTGCAGCTGGCGCTCGCCGATTTGTTCGTTCGCGACGGCGATCGGGCAAGCTTGCCCGTTGCCCTACACCAGCTGCTCGCTGGCGAGATCCAAACCGTCACCTATGAGAAGTGCTGCCGCCATCGCGACGGTCGCGAGCTTTGGCTGCATCTGAGCCTGTCTTCGATGTGGTGCCCCACTCTGGAGACAGACTGTATCCTGGCCGCCATTCAAACCCTCAACAATCGTCAATACCCCACCAACGATCGCTTAGTTCGCGAGCGCCAATGTCAAGCGATTGTCGACGCGCTGCCGAGCATTGCCTTTCAAACCGATAAAAGCGGGGCCTGGACGTTTCTTAACCCTGCCTGGACGGCCCTGCTGGGTTACGACCTGGGCGAGAGCTTGGGGGCGAATTTTCTCCACTTTCTCGAGCCTGTCTCCGACCGCATGGCCTGTGGGGAAGACTTTCGGCAGCTTGTAGAAGGCCGCCGCGAAACCGTCCGGTTCGAGGTTCGCTGCCGCCCTAAAGACAAGGCACAGCCCCCGCGTCGGCTCGAATTTCTAGCCGGGTGCCTGCGCGATCGCACGGGTGAGATTGTCGGAGCCGCCGGGCAGCTTACTGATATCACCGAGCGCTGTCAGAATGAGGATCGCCTGCGAGCAGTGATCGACACCGTACCAGGCTTGGTTTCATGGGTCGGTCGCGATGGCAGCTACCTCGGCGTTAACAAGCGTTTGGCCGATACGCTCCAGCGCCAGCCGGAAGAATTTATCGGCAAGGACGTAGGCTTCCTTAACGAAAATCCTGCCTTCCAACATTTCCTGGCTTCGTTTTTAGGCAGCGATGACACCCATACCAGTGCCATTCTCGAATCTGAAGTCAATGGCACTGCTCGCAATTATTCAATCGCCGGACAAAAGTATCAGCAAGGGGGAGCGGCCGTTCTCGTTGGCATCGATATCACCGAGAGCAAGCAAGCCGAGCGGGCCCTCCGCGAGAGCGAAGAGAAATTCCGCCAGCTCGCCGAAAACATCGAGCAAGTCTTTTGGATGCTCGATTTGGCGCGCAAAAAGATGATCTATGTCTCTCCGGCCTACAAAGGCACCTGGGGCCGCCCCCTGGAAACGGTGTACCGCCCCCAAGCTTGGATGGATACCGTCCATCCCGACGATTACTTTGGCGTTCTCAAAGCCATTCCCCGCCAGATTCGCGGCGAGTACGACATCGAGTACCGCATTTTGCGCCCCGATGGCGAGATCCGCTGGATTCGCGATCGCGCTTTCCCCGTTCGCGACGAGAGCGGTAGCGTGTACCGCCTAGCAGGCATCGCTGAAGACGTCACCGAACGCAAGCGTGCCAAAGAAGCCCTCGAGAAACGCGAGCGCTACTTGACCGCACTAGTAGACGTGCAGCGCAGCCTGCTGGCAGCCGGTGCTGGTGGCGATATTTATCGCGCGGTTCTGCCCACTTTGGGCCGCGTTTCCGAGGCAAGCGTTGTCTACGCCTACGAAGTCGCCTCCGATCGGCCGGCAGTCGCCTGTTGTCTCGCCCGCTGGGAAGCGATTGGCGCTGCCCCTGAGGGCGCGGCGGCTGGCCTGTCAGAGCGACTCGACTGCGACCGGCTGCCTACTGACTGGGTGACGGCCTTGCGACGCGGAGAAATCGTCCGAGGCACGATCGACGATGTTGCGCCGAGCGATCGCGCCTTTTTCGAGGGCCGGGGGATGCAGTCGGTGCTGGCCTTGCCTTTGATGGTAGGCGGCTGTTTCTTTGGATTTATCGGCCTCGAGAGCGCCCGCAGCGCCCAGGCGTGGGATCGTCTGGCGATCGGGTTGCTGGGCTCGGCTGCTGGCACCATTGCCCTGGCTCGGGAGCGCCAGCTCAACCAAGAGGAACTCCAGCAACAGCTTACGGCGATTGAGGCCAGCACCGACGGGATCTTCATCGTCAACACAGCCGGGACGCTGCGCTATGTGAACTCCTCCTACCATCGCATCCTGGGCTACCATACCGTAGATTCGCTCGTCGGCCAAGATTGGCGCCTGGCTTATCCAGACGCAGAATCCGTGGCGGCAATCGAATCTGCCCTCAGAATTGGTGGTAAGTGGAGTGGCGAAATCGTCGGACGCCATCTCGATGGCTCGACCCTCTCAGCAGAGCTATCGATGACCGTTACCCACGACCGAGAGATTGTCGGCGTCTGCCGGGATATCAGCGAGCGCAAGCAAACTGAGGAGACCCTCAAAGCCTCGCTCGAAGAAAAAGAGCTGTTGCTCAAAGAGGTCCATCACCGGGTTAAAAATAATCTCCAGGTTATTTCTAGCCTGTTTAACCTAAGCGCCCACACCGTTGCAGATCCTGGCGCGCTGGCTGTTTTAGCAGAGAGCCAGAATCGTATCGGGTCGATGGCGCTCATTCATGGCAAGCTTTACCAGTCTGAGAACCTCTCCAATGTGGATTTTGCCGAGTACATTCGCGACTTGGTCTACCACTTGCTGGCCTCTTACAATGCCGATCCCGGTCGAATTCAAACCGAAATCGACGTTAACAATATCGCCCTCAACCTCGATGCTGCAATTCCCTGCGGCTTGCTCCTCAACGAACTGATTTCCAATGCCCTCAAGCATGGCTTTCCCGATTCTCGCTCTGGGCATTTGCGAGTCAACTTTATCAGCGCCCCCAATCGCTATCTCTTGCTGCGCGTTGCTGACGATGGCGTGGGCTTACCGCCCAACTTCGAGCCGGAAAAGTGCACCTCCCTGGGGATTTCGCTGATAATCTCTCTGACCCAGCAACTGCGCGGGTCGCTGGAGATGTACAATGACCCCGGTGCGACATTTGAGATTACTTTCCCCCAGCCTGTCGAGCGCCGGCGGTTCTAGAGGTAAAGGTAAATTGATTCCGGTAGGAGTGCCATGGCAGACAAAATTTTGATCGTCGAAGACGAAGCCGTCGTCTCTCTCGATATCGCCCGACGACTCGAGAAAATGGCCTATGAAGTGGTCGCACGGGTTGCCTCTAGCGAGGAAGCCATAGCAGCTATCGAAGCCAACGCGCCCGACTTAATCCTGATGGATATCAACTTGCAGGGTAGCACGGATGGGATCGAGACTGCCGAACAAATCGATCGCGACTACCGTATCCCGGTTATTTACTTGACTGCCTACGCCGGAGACAGCACGATCGAGCGGGCCAAGCAAACTAACCCCTACGGCTACATCCTCAAGCCCTTCAAAGAGCGAGAGCTACGAGCGGCCATTGAGGTCGCTCTCCAGCGCAAGCGCGCGGAGACAGCCCAGCGGTAGCGCCGCCAAGCCCCATGAAAAAGCTCAAGCCCTGTGAGGTTTGCCAGACCCCGGTCGATGTGCGCTACCGCATTCAATCCGATCGCAGCCAAGCGTGGCGCTTGGTTTGCCCGTCTTGTTGGGAGCAGCTCGGCCGCGACAATCCGTGGTATCGCTATGGCGGCACTTGGAAAGCCCGGACATAGGTAGGTTTTTTGAGGTGGGACCGCGAGCGACCGACTTTCTTCGCTGCTTGCCGGCCAAAATGCCATCGTGACCGGGGGAAGTTCGGGCATCGGTGCGGCTATCTGCGAGCATCTGGCCGCGGCCGGAGCAACAGTCTGCGTAAACTACCGCTCCGACCTAGAAGAAGCAGAAGGCGTCATCGCTAAAATTGAAGCCGTTGGGGGCAAAGCCTTTGCGGTTCGGGCGGATGTAAGCGACGAAGGGCAGGTCCGCCAGCTATAGCTATTAACGGGCGGCCCTAACCTGCTGCGTCGCTGGCGGGCTCGGTGGGTTCGGCGATCGCGCCTAGAGACTTGAGATTTTCGAACTTGGCACTCGTGAGCCCGGTAACGGCCGCTATTTTCATCCCTTCATAGGGACGCGGGCTACGCAGAATCTGTGGCTGGGCGTCTTCTGCAATCCCATCGAGATCGATGGCCTCCAGGTTCCACAGAGCGATGGTCTCGTCACTGCTGGTGCCGGCTAGGGTTTTCCCATCGGGAGAGATCGCCAGAGCCCAAATGCTGCGCGTCTGGCCGGTTAGAGCCGCGAGTCGCCGACCGCTAGCTGGGTCCCAAAGCCGGATGGAGCCATCACTGTGCCCGCTGGCGAGTATGCGGCCGTCAGGACGGCTGTAGGCAACAGAAAAGGTGTACGCACCCTCGATTAACGTGCGCCGACAGGTTCCGGTGACCCGATCCCAAATCTTGAGGCTGCCGTCGCTACTGCTGCTGGCAATGCTCTCGCCATCGGGGCTAAAGGCCACCGACCAAACCCAGTCTTTGTGCTCTGCCCCGATCCAGAGGCACTTGCCCGTCGCCACCTCCCAAAGACGCACGGTCCCGTCGTGGCTGGCGCTCGCTAGGGTCTGGCCGTCAGGGCCAAAGGCCAGAGACCAAACGCGATGGTCATGGCCTTCGTATTCGCACATCTGCTCGCGGCGCTCCCAATCCCAAAGCACGATCCGGCGGTCTTCGCTGCCGCTTGCTAGGATTTGACCGTCGGGACTAAACGCAACTGACAGGGTGCGGTAGTGGTGGCCTTGCAGATGGGGTAAGCTCGCGCCACCACGCGCGTCCCATACCTTAATCGAGCTGTCGAGGCAGCCAGCGACCACGTAGCGGCCATCGGGGCTGTAGGCCAGTGCCGTCAAGCGGGGGTGACCGGCCTGCAACTGCCGGCATCGCTGCTGGCCGGAGATATCCCAAAGATCGGCAAACTGTTGGCGGCAGACCGCAAGCATTCGGCTATCGGGGCTAAAGGCAATGGCCTGGGAGCCGTTGCCATTGCCTTGATGGCTGCGGAGGGCGCGGCCGCTACTGGCATCCCAAAGCTGAATCGTACAATCGAGGCTGCCACTGGCAATTGTTTTGTTGTCGGGGCTAAACGCAATCGCCGAAACCCCAATCTGATGGCTGCTGAGGGCGCGCTCGCAATAATTGCTCGTGAGATTCCAGAGGCGGATGGTACAGTCATCGCTGCCACTGGCAAGGCGGCTGCCGTCGGGGCTAAAAGACAGGGAAGACACGCCCATCTGATGGCCCTGCAGCCGCTGGTGTTCGACAGGCTGCCCCGCTTCGGGGGTAAAGTTCCAGAGATGGATGCTGCAGTCGTCGCCCCCACCGGCCAGTTGCTGGCTCTGAGGGCAGAATGCCAGGGCGCGGATGGGGCCGGTGCAATCATTGAAGGTCGCAAGACATTTGCCTGAAGGGAGTTGCCAGAGATGAATTTCACGGCCATCGCTGCTCGCTAGAGTTTTGCCATCAGCGCCAATCGCAAGTGCCACGACAGGACGATAGCCATCAATCAGGATTTGCGTGCAGCGATCGCTATCGAGGTTCCAGACTCGCACGGTACCGTCTTCGCTGCCGCTGATGAGGTGGGTGCCGTCGGGAGTGAAATTCATTGTGCGGACGCCAGCTTCGTGACCGCAGAGCGTCGTCAAGTTCTCTCCCGACTCGGCATCCCAGAGTTCGATTTCGCTATCTTCACCGCCGCTGGCGAGCATTTTGCCATTGGGACTGTAGGTAATGCTCCAGAGCCAACCTCGGTGGCCGATACGCGCCATCTGGCGACCGGCGTCGGCTCGATAAATGTACAACTCGCCGTTGGTGTCGCCAGTGGCAAAAAAGCGACCGTCAGGACTAAAGGCAATGTCGCGGATGCTGCCGAGATACTGGGTAAAACGGGCGCTGCGCAGATCCGTGCGGCGAAAGTCGGCACCTTGCAACAGGGCATTTTGAAAGTCTGCCTGCCAGAGCGTCAACCCAGAAAAATTCCAGCCGGAAAAATTCACTTCAAATTCCCGGAGCAGGTTGACTAAATTTCCCGGTGCATAGCTCGGCGGGGCCGCTGCTGTCTGGAGGTCGTTTAATTTTTTCGTGAGGACGCCGACAACCTGATGCTGAGATTCCCAGCGATCGCATAGCTTTGCAAGCAGCGGCTGCAGGAGGACGCGTCGCTGGGCTTCGCGCAGATAATCTTTGGTCTGCGCCTTGTAGAGAGCGTGGGTGTGCAGGCACTGGAGCTGTCCGGTCACCAACTCCTGATAAGCCTCATCGAGCAGGCGCTCGACGGCATACTCCAAAATGACAGGATGGCAGGAGAATCGGGCCGCACTGCGCGTCAGGACCGCCCGACGCAACAGCGACTCCAATGTTTCGAGGAGGGGGCGCTCGGAGCGCGCGATCGCATCTTGGCGTAGCTGCGCCAAGGAGGTGGGTTCGCGGTCGATTGCCAGCCAGTAGAGGATATCCCGCTCGGCAGCCGAGAGGCGATCGAATTGTCCCTCGAGCAAGTCGCGCAGATCGCCGTAGACAGAAGACTTCTGCGCCATAAAACCGGCTACATCCCCGTCAAAGACATCGCGGATAGTACTGGCAACCAGCGTCAGCGCCAGCGGGTTGCCGCCGTATTGCTCGGCAAGCCGCGCGCAGTCTTCTGGCGAGGCTTTGAGACCCCGCACGCCCAGCAGCTCCACTTCCTCGCTTTCGCGCAAGCCCCCCAGCCGGAGGCTGCGTACTGGTGAGGCATCTCCCTCGAGAAAGGCAATCTCCCGCGGCTTCTCTCGCGTTGTCAGCAGAAGGCAACTCTGGTGCTCGGCCTCGCCAAGCCGGCGGAAAATCTCGCCATAGACTTCGTACCCCGGGCAATATTCACCCGCGCGCGCGCCACCTCGGAACAAAGCTTCGACGTTATCGAAGATAAGCAAGCACCGCTGCTGCTGCAGCCCCTGCAAAAGATAGGAGAGCAACTGCCAGTCAGACGCGTCGGCACCGACCTCTAAATCGGGATCGAGGAAGGCAACAATTTCCTCGATGAGCTTCTTCGGGTCGGTCGGATCCTGCAGCGATCGCCAAATAAAGCCTTCGAAGCGGTCTTGCCATTGGCGCGCGGCTTCTAGAGCGAGTGTCGATTTACCAATACCGGCTACGCCATAGATTGTGACAATTCGACAGCGGTCGGCACCAATCCACTGGGTCAGGGTTGCGAGCTCTTGCTGGCGACCGTAGAAGTAAGGTGCCGAGACCGCCCCGCCCCAATCTTGGCGGCGCGGGCGACTCGGCGTGGCAAAATCGCTCGGGCCCAGCTCGAGATCGAAGGCGGCAAAGAGTTGTGCCAGCGTGCGGCGATCGACGCGCTGCGTCGTAGAAAGGGCGCGCTTTACAGTATGGACATCCAGGTTGGCCAGCTCGCTCAGTTGCTCGAAGGTGAACGGCTCGCCAAAATTTTGCTGTGTCTCTAGAGTTTGGCGGGCTGCTTGCAATCGTCGGAAGCCTGCCGGGGCAAGTAAAACTCCGCGCTGGCGGCGAGACTTGGCCATATCGTGCTTACGAAGGTCCTAGGTGTAGTGGCGGATTGCTGCTGCCTGTTGCTTGAGTCGGGCAATCCTCAAGTAGACCCTGCCAGGCCAATACTTCTACGTGCAAGCATGCGGGCGCCTGCCACATCGCTTAACTTTACCCGATCTGCTTAATTTTTGATACTCCCCCGCCTGAAAACCGGGAATTGTAAGGGTAAAAGGGGTTGTCGCAAGCTCTTCGGGTGCCGCCAGTTGAAGCTTGCAGCCCTTCGGCTCGATCGCGCCGCAGTACCCACCTAAGTCCTCGCTTCGGGCTCGGTCTCAATTTTTTCAGCCGCTTTGTAAATCTCGGCAGCCTACTCGTCGCGGCCTGCTGCAATCAAAATGAGATACTGAGCGAGCTGCAGAATAGCGTAAACCGCCGTGGCAACGTAGGTCCAAGCCGCTGCCACCAAGACGGCACGGGCAGCACGGTTTTCTTCGCCTTGCAAGATACCGAAGCGATCGATGAGCTGCAGCGCCCGCCGCGACGCATCGAACTCGACCGGCAGCGTGATGAGGTGGAAGGCGATCGCGCCAGCAAACAGCACGATCCCAGCGTTGACGAGTAGTGGAGACCGACCTAAAAGCAAGCCAAAAATAATTAGCATCGGTCCAAACTGAGAGCCCAAGTTAGCAACCGGCACCAGCGACGCCCGCAGGTTCATGAACTGGTAGCCCTGGACGTCCTGCAGGACGTGGCCGCATTCGTGGGCGGCCACAGCCGCAGCAGCCAGCGAGCTAGAGCTATAAATCCCTTGGGAGAGGCGCACGGCTTTGGCGCTCGGATCGTAGTGGTCGGTAAGCTCTCCAGCAACGGGTTCGACCCGTACATCCGTGACGCCCATGCGCGACAAAATTGCCCGGGCAACCTGAGCGCCAGTCATGCCCAAACTTGAGGGGATGCGCGCGTAGCGGGCGTACTCGCCGCGAATGCGCTGCTGCGCCCAGAACGTCAGCAGGATGCCGGGAATTAAGATGACCAAAGACCAGTGGAAAAACATGCAGAAGCTTCCTCCAAAAGCCAGTTGAGCGCGGCACTACTAATAAGCAACAGCCGCTGTCGCTTCGATCTTAAGGCTCCGGCCCCCGCGAGAGCGGCGATCGCATCCCTACTCAGAGGGGAGAAATTACCGCCCGCCGACGACGACGTTCTTAATCCGTAGGTGCGGGCCGCCGACGCTGACCGGCAGGGGCATCTGGCCGCCTTTGCCACAGCCGCCACCGGTGTAGAGGGTATCGTTGCCGATGGCTTCGATGTCTTGCAGGGTCTGGAAAACATTGCCGCTGAGGGTGATGTCGCTGAGGGGCTCGGCAATCTCGCCATCGCGAATGGCGTAGCCCAAGCCAGCAGCAAAGGTAAACATCTCGCCGTTGGTCTGGCCGCCGAGCATCCGCACGGCGTAGACCCCTTCTTTGATGTCGGCAATGGTTTCCTGGAAGCTCGTATCGCCCGGTTCGATCGCCGTATTGGTCATGCGCACCAGCGGGGGATAGCTAGCATTGAGGGCGCGAGCGTTACCGGTGGGGGCTTCGCCGAGCTTGCCAGCGGTCTCCCGCGAGTGCAAGCGTTGAGTAAGGATGCCATCTTTAATGAGGTACTTGCACTGGGTCGGGACGCCTTCGTCGTCGTAGCGCAGGGTACCAGGCAAGCCCGCGAGGGTGCCATCATCGATGACATTGAGCTTCTCGCAACCCAAGCGGCGGCCGGGAACGAGCAACTCCTGCATGCGGGGGTTCTCGTAGATGAAATCGGCCTCGGAGAGATGGCCGAAGGCCTCGTGAATGAAGACACCCGAGAGGTAAGGGTCGAGGACAACCGTGTACTGGCCGCCTTTGACCGGGGTTGCCTCGAGCTGCTCGAGTGCCCGCGAGGCCGCACCCAGCACGCGCGCCTCGAGGCCAACTAGGTCGTTAAAATCCGAGCGCGACTGCACGGTCTCGACGCCCTGGCGCACGACACCGCTCTCGCCCCGGGCGATGACCCCAAAGCGACCGCTGATGTCAAGGCGCTCCTGGGAGATAGCCGATCCGGCCGAATTGACAAAGTACTGAGTCGAGAAGCGATCGCGCAGCGACACCATCGTCGTCTGGATGCGCGCATCGGCCCTCAGAAGCAACTCGTTGTAGGCGGCGAGTAAGTCGCGCTTTTCTTGTAAGGTAATGCCGCGCGGGTCGCGGCCGATCTCGACTTTCACAACATCGCAAATCGGCTCGACCTCAGCAAGGGTGGTGGTTTCGCTACCAATGAGGCGAGCTTGCGAAACTGCTTGCTCGAGGCGCTCGGCGAGCTGTTCGAGGCCGTTGAAGGTCACAAAGCTCCAGCCCCCGCGATGGCAAGCGCGGATGCCCCCAGCGAGGCCCAGGCTGCGATCGACCCCATCGAGCCGGTCGCCTCGGAAGCTGACGGTGCTACTTTCGCTCTGCTCGACGCGGATGTCGACGTAGTCGGCGCGGTTGCGAAATGGGGCGATCGCGCTCTGCAGCTTGGAGAGAATATCGTCTGCCATGTGAGGTGTGCTCAAAAATGTTCGGGTAACCCCAATCTAACCCAGAAGCACGATTGGGCTCTGGCAGGACGTCAGGGACTCCATTGCCGCTGCTTTTGCAAGGCACTTCTTGGCAATTCGCTCCGTGCGGGTTCGGACGAGTGCGGGTTTGGTTATCTTTTTTTACGATCGATTGGAAGTGCGACGAAGGCACCGCTCTAGATTTATACAGACTCCTGCTATCTACTTAACTTCTATCAACAGTACGACCGATGGCTTCCAAGTCAGATTCGACCGTCTTCTCTTTTCTTTTTAGCGTGCTGCTCTGGCCGATCGCGCTTGCTCTGCTCGGCCTCAGCACGATCGCCAGCCCGGTTTATGGACTGGCGCTGCCTAGGCTCGTGCGCTCGTCGAGGCTGCTGCTCCTCTTGGAGCTAATTGGCTCGGCTTACCTGTGGTACGCCGCGATCGCCGGGGTCATTTTTGTGGCGCTTTGGTGCTTTGTCAGTCGCCCGCTGCGGCGACCGGCCTTTTGGGTACTCGCAGTGGCTGTGGGGGTTTTTGCCAGCACGGCTTTGAGTTGGTATCTTCCCCGCGCCCAGGCCGAGACAGCAAGCGGCACGTCGGTGGTGGCCATGGCCTACAACGTCAACTACCAGCTCTGGGATACCCAGAGCGTTACGGACATCGTCCGGGAGCATCCGGCTGATATCTTGGGTTTGATCGAGCCTCTCACCACCGATGCTGCCGAGTTGCGCGAGCGCGTTCGCGACCTTTATCCGCACTACTACCGCGCCACAGGGGGCAACTTGAGCTTGCTGAGCCGCTACCCAATTCTCTCGGCTACAACCGATACCCTGGGGACCTCAGTCAGTAGCTTAATTGCCGATCTCGACGTCGATGGCCGTCAGCTTCGCGTTATCGCCACCCATCCCCCGCCACCGGTCGCGGGCCGGTTCTTCCGCAGGCGCAACCAGACCATTGCCGCCCTGGCCGACTACGCCCGTCAGTACGAGGGGCCACTGGTGGTGATGGGCGATTTTAATGCAACCTCTTGGTCGATTTACCTGCAGAATTTTGTCCGCCGCTCGGGCATGCGCAATGCATCCGCCGGGCGTGGCCTCAAGCCCACTTGGTTTTACAACGAAGCGGGGCGGCCCCTATCTCGAGGCGGCCGGATGGCCCAGTTGCTTAAGATCCCCATCGACCATATTTTTGCGAGCCCGGATATCCGCGTCGAGCGCGTCCGCACTGCTCCTGCCGGCGTGTCCGACCATCGGCCGATAATCGCCAAGCTACGGCTACCGGCATAGACTCACCCTTCTGGCGTGCGGTTGAGGCAGCGATCGAGTTCTGCAATGAGGTCGAAAGACAGCGTCTGCGCCCACTTTTTCGAAAGCTCGAGATTGTCTTCTCTGAAAAAGTCCTGAATGGCCCGATCCCAGTCCGGATCGTCAGCCGACACGATGAGGCCATAAAACTCGCACGTTAGCGGCCGCTCGGGAACCAGGACAAAGCTTGCGGGCGACAGGCCCTGCCGGGTCAGCTCGCCCACGAGCAGCACGCCATCGCTGGCAAAGGCATCAATGTTGCCATCGAGCACCGCACGAACGCCTTCTGCTCGGCCTGTCGGACTCTCGAACTCGACGGGCTCCGCACTCGGATAAAACTCAGCCAAGGCCCGGGCAGTGGTGCTATCGGCAAGAACTCCGGTTTTGGCCATCGCAAAGCCGCTGGCTGGGGTCAGCTCCGACTTGCGCGCGGCCGGAACCAGCAGCTGAACGCCCGTGGCAAAGAAGGCTCCGGAGAAGGCAGTGTCACCATCAGAAGTAGATCGAACGGAGTTGGGGCCGCACTCTAGGTGAACGCTTTTGTCGCGAACGAGATCGAAGCGATTCTCCAGCGTTGAGGGCAAGCGCACCACATCGACGCCTTCGGCGCGGTCGAGTCGGTCGGCCAGATAGCCTGCCAGCCGGTCGGCTAGGTCCAGGCAATAGCCGGTCCAAATGCCGTCCCCGTCGATGTAGCCGAAGGGCGAGGCATCCTCGCGCATCGCAATTCTCAAAACGCCATCGCGGGCGATCTCAGCTAAGACTGTCTCGTCACGGCCGCGGGGGGGCGCAGCCGCCAGGGGCTCGGGAACCACCGGTAGGGGAGGCTCCTGGCCGAAAGACGCCGCCAGCTGCTCGGGGGCGAGCGAGCGTACTAGGTGCAAGCCGAGTTCCGGCTCGGAAATATTGCGGGCATAGGCCGCACTCAAATGGGGCCGATAGGTCTCGTTCGCGCGCAGGTGAACCTCAAAAAAGGCCAAACTCAAGGCTTTGAGGTACGATCGCCCCAGATCCGGCCGCGGCCCGGCAATCAGGGCGATAACACCGCGATCGCGATTGTCGGGGTCTTCGATGGCGGAGGTGTGGGTGCCCTCGACCATCGTCGCTAGATACTTATTGGGAGTCTCTAGCCAAACAAACGGGTGAATTTGCTCCTGTACGGCCGGGGCGATAAGGTCGTCAGTGCCGGTCACCAGCAAGGTGGGCGCGGCAATCTGGCTGAGGCTCTCGGGCCCCAAAACCCGACTGGTGATGGAATTGACGGCAATGGTTGCTTTAATGCGCGGATCGGCGAGATCGCTCGAGACCGGGGGGAGATAGCGGGCGCGGCACTGCAGCAGCAAAGAGACGTTAAGGGTCAGCTCGTCGTCGCGGCAGAGTTCCAAGCGCCGTTGGTTGAGAGGTGCCCCTGCCAATGCCAGAGCCGTGTAGCCGCCAAAAGAGTGCCCCATGACAGCGACTTTGTCAAAGTCGATTTGGTTTTGCCAGGCGGGATCGGCCTGCAGCTCGTCGAGCAAATAGGTGACGTCGAGGGGGCGGTTGACATACTCGATTGGGCTAGTGGTGTTGGTGAGCTGGCCCCGCAGCAGCCCTTCGCGGTAAGCCGCATCGCTACCGATGTGCTCGGGAATGGCAACAACGTAGCCATGGGAGGCCAAGTGGCGACCATAGGCTGCAAAGGTTTGGGGGCTGTCGCCAAACCCATGAGAAATGACAATCAGGGGCGCGGGTTCGGCAAGATTCTGAGGCAGATAGAGCTGGGTATCGAAGGTGTAGGAATCAGCCAAGCCCAGGCGCGTCTGGCGAATCGCACGAATGCGCAGGGGCAGCACCCGCTCGGTCACAATATTAGGGCCGTTCTGGCGCGGGTCGGGTAGCCCAGCAAAATTTTGAGGCGCGGCGGCAACCTCGGCTGCCGATTGGCGGACGATGGCTGCGGTGGCTGCGTCGCGGTAAGACACCAGAGCATTAAATTCGCCTACCAGCTCCAAAATGACCCCGGTATCGACGCGAATCGTCCGCAGCGGGTATTGGCGCATCACGTTGAGCAGGGTGATGCCCTCTGGGTGGGCGGCAGCCGTGACCAGAGCCCCGCGAATGGCACGCCACTGGTTGACCTGACCCATATTGCCCTGGATGACGCGCCCGAGGCGCTTGTAAATCGACTCGAGCAGGGGCGTGTTGCTCGCCCGCGAGAGGGTCACTAGGTCGATGTCGAGGCGCTGGCTGAGCCCGACTCGCAACTGTTCGGTAGCGGTCTCGTCGAGGCGGTTGGTGAGCAGGGAGAGGTTACCTTCTGGCTTGCCGCCGGCAGCAAACGCTTCGAGCTCCTGTAAGGAGATGTCGATTTCGACGGGGCCGATGACGGAAAAGACAATTCTCTCGGCACCCAAGGCCGCGCGGGGCTGCAGCAGGCCCACCCCCGCGCAAACCAGCGCCTTCAAAAGTAGGAATCTCCAGCCTTGGCGGCCGCAGGTCCTTGCAAATGCCAGCATCGCTCTTCTCCTGCCTAGAAAGTACTTCAAACACCTCGGGCTATTGACTCGAGAGTCGCAAACTTCGTTCGGGTTGCCTGCGAGATTGCCCTAGCTCCAGTCTTCGCCCTCTTGGCCGCGCGGTCGATACACTTGCCGCGCTTGGTGGAGCTGCTGGGTACGGGCGAACAGCTCGGCTTCGTCGAGCTGCCATTGTTGCAGGAGGCGATCGAGGTCCTGGCGCAGGTCCGGCTCTCCGGGAAAATCCCGGTAACGGATACGCAGCCGTGCGAGTTCCCCCAGGTTGTAACCGGTTGGTTCTGCGTTCAGCAGCCGGTCGACTGCGGCACGATCTTCGTTGCGGCGGGGATGGCGTTGCTCCTCGCGCGGAATATTAGCGCTCATGGGGGCTTCACGGCGAACT
>CAYTBI010000004.1:0-118000 GCA_964435975.1 uncultured bacterium | reverse complement strand
GCTTGTCCGATAGCAATTTGCTCTGGAATTGCCCAAGCATGGACCCATCTGACGATCGTTCGCAGGTCATTGAGTGCGTTGCTATTGGGCTGTCCTCCTAGGACGCTAATTAGCCCCGTCACCTTATCGCTAAGCTCGTCAAAGCTCATTAGATCCAGAGCGTTTTTGAGTACGCCGCTGACGCTGCCATGATATTCTGGCGTAGCTAAAATCAGTCCGTCAGCTTGCTTTACAGCATCCCGAAGTATAGCCACATCAGGATAGTTTGGGTATGCATCGCCGCCGTCGCAAAAAGGCAGCTTCAGCTCGCGCAGGTCCAGGATTTGGGTCTCGCCTCCGAGCGCTTTAACTCCTTCGATAGCTAGGTTGAGGGCTTGCATGCTGTAGGAATTCGCGCGGAGGCTGCCGCCAATGCCGACGATTTTTACCATCATTTGAGACTCTATTACTCTCGCAAACAAAAAACTACTCTTTTCTAGACCAGCGGGCGCAGGGGAACGGCTAGACCATACGACCTCAGGAGTGGGGCACCGAGCGCGAGTGGAACATCACGGCGGTGTGTGGCGGGAGATTGCATGATTTGCCTCGACATCAAGATACTCTATGTCGAGATTGTAGCATTTATCTTGACGTTAAGATACTAGGCATCAAGATTAATGTTCGAGCCGCAGCTTCATGACCTCCGATCCGGTCGACGAAATTCTGGCCCAATGGCACCGAGAGCGCCCCGACCTTGATGTCTCGCCCATGGGCATCATCGGGCGGACCTGGCGACTCGCCAAGCATCTCGAGCGAGCGACTCAGAGGGTTTTTGCAGAGTTTGGTCTCAACCTTGGCGAATTTGACGTGCTGGCAACATTGCGCCGTACGGGCCCGCCGTACCAACTCACGCCGACCCAGATGTTTGGCACCATGATGATTTCGTCTGGGACGATGACCCATCGACTGGACCGCCTAGAAAAAGCAGGGCTCGTCGCTCGCATCCCCGATCCGAGCGATCGCCGTAGCACCCTGATTCAATTGACCGACAAAGGCTTCGGTCTTATCGAAAGTGCCATCGAGGCCCACGTGGCAAACGAACATACGATTCTCAGCCGTCTCGAAGCGTCCGAACGCGAAGCCCTAGCCAAGCTACTGCGCGAGCTACTGCTTGCCTTCGAGGGATAGCCCTGTACTGCGAGGGTAGAGATCGACTGCGAAAACGGATGTGCGAGCACTCAAGTCTCGTTGGCGACCGAGGTTAGATCGGCTGAGTGTCGCCGAGCAAACATCTGCCAGGTTGCTGGCGTGCGCTCTGTAATGCGCTCGAAGTTATCGAAAGTAGCGCCGGCATCGGGGATAGCATTTGACTCGTTAAACTTAAATTGCCCATAAGAGATCGATGCAGTGGACTGAGGTGCGTTTTACTTAGGGAGCTTTTCGAGCTGCACCAGGTCGGTCTCTGAGAGCTGAAGTGAAGCCGCACCAACGTTGTCTTCGAGATGGGTAATGGTTGTCGTGCCAGGAATTAGGATGATGTTCGGGGCACGGTGCAACAACCAAGCTAGGGCAATTTGGGTCGGAGAAACGCCTCGGGCTCGGGAAATTGCGGCTAACGGGCCGGCATCTTGGGCCAGCGGCGACCCCTGCTCGAGCGGATGTGCTCCCAGCGAGCCGTAGGCAATAAAGGCAATGTGATGAGCCGTACAGTAATCGAGGATATCTTGGTTGCGGCGGTCGATGGGGCTAAATCGATTTTGTACGGCGGCGATGGGGGCGATCGCGCGGGCTGCCTTAAGTTGGGTCAAGGTAACGTTAGAGACGCCGATGTGCCGGATCTTGCCCGCCTGCTGCAGTTGTGCCAGAACTTGAATGGATTCAACAAATGGCACCTTCGGGTCGGGGCGATGGAGCTGGTAGAGGTCAATGGTATCTCGTCTGAGGCGCTGCAAACTTGCCTCTACGCCGCGCTGTAAGCTCTCGGGCGTACCATTTGCCTGAATGCTATTGGGTGCGGGCTTATCGATTCCTCCCTTGGTGGCAATAATTAGGTCTTCCGCGTACGGATGGAGGGCATCGGCAATAAGGTCTTCGTTGTAACCCGGACCGTAAGCCTCGGCCGTGTCAATAAAGTTGACCCCCAGCTCGATGGCCCTCCGCAGCAGGGCTTTGCCACCCTCCCAATCTGCATAGGGACCAAAGTTGCCTGGCTGTCCGGTCAAGCGCATCGCCCCGTATCCGAGACGATTGACGGCTAGATCTCCGCCTATTTTAAACTCGATTTTGTTTCGCTCTTTATACAGCATTCGGTTCATTTCTGAGTGAGTGGGGTTGGTGGGTTTCATTGTCGATCTGAAAGGTTTTCGACATCGCCACTGCGCATCAATTGAGATGCTAGCTATTGCGGAAGTAGTGAAAGTAAGACAATCGCAGTGATACCCGGCACGATCGGCCCGAAGATAAGGGTAACGAAGATAGAAGTCATGAGTTCGTACTCAATGATTTTTGTGCTTGCTCGATTGAAAAAAATCTGGATTTGCTAGCGTTGGCATATCAAAGTCAGCTTGGGAGATCGTCAATCCGTTGTTAGGTGCTCGCGAACGATCGCCCAGCGTCCATTGGTGCGCTGCCACACATGCGTACCTCTTTGTCGAAATTTGACAGTGTTACCATCCCGATCGCGACCGCCTCCTGCCAGCGTGAAGGCGGTCGTTGCCAAATCGCCGGAGACGATTGTATCAATCTCGCCTTCAGGTTCGATTTGCCATTCTGGGAACTGCTCCATGAAGGGTTCCCAGGTTGCGCGGTACTCTTCCCAACTCTCAAGCACCACCACGCGGCCGCCAGCATCATCAAACACCAGAAGTCGCCCGTCACCTTGGGCGAATAGTTGGCCCATGACTTCCCAATCAACCGAGCCTCTGCCCGGACTCCAGGCTGCAAACCACTGCGCGCTCAGGCGACGAATTTCTGCCTCCGACCGCGCCTCCTCAGAGGAGACCTCAGCGATCTGAGGTGACGCGGTCGCCCGGAACGCCTTGTCATTGGCATTCGTTCCGTCCAGGGCGATGGTTAATCCCACAGTTGCTGCTAATCCGAGTGGATACAGAAAACGCATGGCTGAAAACCTCCAATGAGTGAGTGAAGCCCATTAATTAAAACGCAACGTTGCGTATATACTATTTCTAGACGATCCGTTTCGTATATGTCAAGGCCGAGCGTGAATTTCGTTACGCTGCGTTGCGTATGTATAATTAGAAATGCTCCAAAACCACTGCATGGCAAGCGATGCCCGCACGACTCATGTCTTCTGCAGAAATGCAAAAATCTTCCCAATCGCCGCGTCGCGATTCCCAGCAGACAACCCCAGAGGCTTCTCTGGGCCGCCCCCGCTCCCACGAATCCGAGCGGGCTATTCTCGAGGCGACCTGGCAGCTGTTGCTCGAAAAAGGCGTGCGCAAAACCACCATCGAGGGCATTGCTCGAGCTGCTGGAGTGGGTAAAACTACCATTTACCGGTGGTGGCCGAGCAAAGCGGCTGTTTTTGTCGATGCTTTCCTCGCTCGAGTGGAGACCGCACTGCCCTTCCCAGAGGCTGCCACCGCTCGCGAGGCCCTGTCAGCTCAGATGGAGCAGTTGGTTGGCGTTTTCCGTGGCGACGTGGGTCGGATTGTGGCTGAAGGACAATCCGACCCCGAAGCTCTGGCGAGTTTCCGCGATCGCTTCTTGAATTTACGCCGCGATGTTGCCCGGCAAATCATCGCCCGGGGAATCGACTCGGGTGAGTTCGATGCAGCGCTCGATCCCGATTTAGCGATGGATATTCTTTACGGGCCGATCTACTACCGCTCGCTCGTCCGGCATTTGCCCCTAGATACAGAGTTTGCCACTGCCCTCCCCCGCAGAGCGATGTCTTGTTTGCTGCCCCCCGGAAGCTCGGCCTGACAGCTTGCCACGATTCGGCTCGCGTGGTATGTATGACCGCTCGAAACAACCTCTCAGACAAGTTGCTACGATCTCAAAAATCGTATTGCCGGCGTGCGGGTATGACGCCGGGCCTACCATGAGGCTCCAGTAATGAAAAGAGTAGCTCTGACCCTCCTCACTGCGTTTGGTTTTGCCACAACAGGTGCGTTCGTTGCCCCGGCAGCCGCACAACTCCCCGAGCCAGTTCTCATCATCGTCGACCGCAGCTCCGGCGAGCCTGACATCGTTGGCTGGTCGCCAGGTCCGAAGCAAGGCACGTTCCAGGAATATAAGATTCCAGAGGATAAGGCGCTAAAAGGTGCGCGGCTCGTGCAAGCGGAGATCGATACGCAGGACTTGAGAGCCTCACTTGAGAGAGTCCTTGCCTACGAGGGCTTCCAGAATGTGTCGATCGCTGGCGAGGAAAAATTGAAAAATGCTCGCGCGCTGGACGCTCGGGGCCTCGGCGGCGCTTTCGTCGGTAAGGGAGCAATCGACGGGGAGGCCTATCATTTTGCCTCCATCGGCCTCTACGGCTCCCTCGACAATACACCGCGCTACACGACCCACTACTTATTCATCGCACCTGAAGATATCTACAAGCGCCTCGGAGGCTTCGTGCCAGTCCTCTCTGCTTGGTTCGAGCTTGACGCAACCCAAATCGAGGATTTAATTCTCCGTGCCGGTCAGTCCGAGCCGGAGGTTCAGGCACGCTATCTTGCAGGAGGCACGGACTACTACATTGCACGGGTTGCAAGAGCAATGAACCTCTTCATCTCGAATATCCAGTCAACAACCAATCAACTTCTCAATCAGCAATGTACCGGTGTATCGGGAACTGGCCCCGATGCCTATGGCATTACTGGCCTCGGCAATCCCGACTGCTAATCCACTGCGAGTGTAAGCTTACTATATTAGAACTTGGCGAAGACTTTGCATTCCGCAACCCTTCCGATCTAAAGCCCTGCAACTGCGAGCGGATACAAGTTTTGCGACCCGACGTTTTTGAGCTTGGGAGCGCGGTCTGAGAACTTCAACGAGGTCCAGTGCATCAGACGGCAATGTTGCATCCTTCTCTATAAATAGATTGGCTCCTCATTTGACGTCCCGATCCAAGCTACTATCCCGAAGATTTTGTTGATGAAGGAGATCTGTCCTGTCACGTCGCCTTTGGGCACACCAACGACCTGCCCTTTCCGGATTTGATTCATGGCCTCGTACCCCCGAATCGTTCGTTGGGCACTCCAGAAGTGAGCCACCTACTATTCGGAGGTCACCTCTAAATAGGTGTCGGGTCGCGATGACGGAACTTGAAGAGGTCGGATGCCGCGGTTATGGTAAGACCGGCTAGGTCAGGCGTTCTAGCCTAGCACCCTGACGCTTACCGTGCCTGCAACACAACCCACTGAAGTGCCTACAAGCCGGGATTTCAGAGCTTTTGCAGCGGCCGATCTCAAGCCAATACTTCGTGTAGTAGCTCGCGGTGCAGTAGCGCCCGATCGCCCAAAGACTCGAGGGTGGCTGGGTCGAGGGTCATACCATTAGCGTAGTGCTCCAACCAAGCCAGGGCGATGGCATTAGCATCTTCAGGTAGCGCCGCCAGGTGCGTGCCGGCAAGCTCCAGCTCCTCCATAAGGCGATCGACTTTAGGGTCGTAGCTAAGGGCGTAGCAGCGACATTCTTGGGTGGCAGCAGCAATTAGACCGTGCAAGCGCATGGCAATGGCCATCTCGACACCGCGAAAAATCCCAAACAACTCGCGGGGATCGTCTCGAGTCAGAATTTGATGCGGCCCTGCCAGAGCAGAAGCTACGCTCTCGGCGATCGCTAAATCCTGCTGGGGCTGGAAAGGCACCAGCAAGAGGCAGCAATTCGTGGCTTGCTGGAAAATTACTAGCGCTCGGGTCAGCCGCGCCAAACGCGCGGACGTTAGCAGCGGGTGGGGGCGCAAGACTACCGCCACTCTCGGTGCGGGCAAGTCCCAAATACCTTTGACCGGTCGGGCTTCTAAGGCCCATACGGGGTCGGGAGCGAGCAGAGCGCGAATGTTCCAGCGGGCCAACAGCTCGGCCGTACCGAGGTCGCGCACGCTGGCAGCCGTGCATCCGGCCAGCACCTGCCGTGCGAGCCAGCGCGTCGGCGCGTGGCGCAGGGGCCCGACCCCTTGCGCCCAGGCAATGGTTTTGAGGCCCATTTGCTGGGCCAATGCCATCAGGCCGCCGTAGTAAACCGGGCTTGCCCAGCTCGTGGTGTCTTGGAGCAAGCTGCCACCTCCCCAGATAAAGGCTTCGCAGCTTCGCAGAGTCTGAAGAATGCGCGCCCCCGAGCGATGGGGACAGGTCGCCGTGCCGAAGCGCTTGTAGGTGTCTGCCGGGTTACCCGAGAAAACGACCGGCTCGATGTGCGCGGGCAGCATCTGCAGCAAACTGGCCAGCAAGGCTTCATCCCCAGCGTTGCCGCGGCCATAGTAGCCGCAGATAGCGGCTCGCCGTCGCGTGACGAATTCTGACAAGGGCTTACATATAGGTTGCGAGGGACGTTGGCGAGTCGAACTAGAACGGAATGTCGTCGAGATTGCGATCGCCGCTCCCAGCATCCGGCTCGGGCCCTGGAGCTGGTGCGACAAAATCATCCATAGCCGCAGGCTTCGCAGCTGGAGGAGCCGCAGTGCTAACAAAAGGCGTGGCTTCCCGAGCCATACCATCGAGGCGGTAGATACGAGAGGCCGTTAACTCGGCTAGCTTTTCTTTGTAGCCCTCGCGCTCCACGCTACTCATGCGCAAGCGGCCCTCGATAGCCACGCGATCGCCGGTACGGTAGCCGCCTTGCATTTCTTTGGCGAAGTTTCCCCAGCCGACAACCTTGATGCGATTGATCGGATCTTCGCTGCGCAAGCCGGGAAATTCCACCATCATCTCGGCAATTTCAGTTTGATTGTCGGGGGTGTAGCGCAGTTGGGGGTCGCTGATGACTTGGGCCATCAAAATACAGCTATTCATGGGGCAGCAACAAAAAAGATTATTTACTTCGAGGACGGATGGCAATCCCGCGCGGGCCGGTCGCTGGCTTTGCCTGGTATTATGACGAACTTCATTCGATTTGTTCGCGCGTGTAAGCTTCGGTTAACCTCGCAATGGCGGCCAATGCGCACCGGCCGCAGCTTGGGAAACGATCGACTCACAAAAAGCATTATCAACGCGCGCGCGCTCCAAGCAAGCGGGTTTCACCCCCAGCGGGGAGCGCGGGCTCTTGGGGGTCTTTATATTGGCCTACGGCGTTGCAGGTGATAGATCGGCGATCGCAGCTAAGGCCTTCTCTGCGGTTTCTGCTGGCAGGGGCACGTACCCAAGCTCCGGGGCGAGGGCCTGGCCTTCCGTCAGACTCCAGATCAAGACAGCTTCTAGGGCCTCGGCCATAGCCGGATCGTCGTAGTCTTGGTAAACCAGCAGCCAGGTGTAGGTCGCAATGGGATAAGCTTCGGCTCCGGTCGGATCGGCGGTGAAAGCGCGGAGATTTTCTGGAAATTTGACTTCTGCTAGGGCAGCTGTCGTGCTCTCTACGCTCGGTAAAACAAAGGCTCCGGCTTTATTTTCTAGGGCAGCGACACTCAAGCCGAGCTGCTGGGCGTAGGCCGACTCGACATACCCAATCGCACCAACCGCCTGCTGGATCTGGGCACTGACACCCGCATTGGATTTAACCCCAATGCCTGCGGGCCACTCAACGCTCAGGCCCGCCCCGACGGCCGCTTGCCAGTCGGGCGCGATCGCGCTGAGATGAGCCGTTAAAACAGCGGTGGTGCCACTGCCATCAGAGCGCCGCACCAAAATTAGCGGCAGATCGGGCAAGTTCGCGTCGGGGTTGAGGGCGACGAGCTTCGGGTCGCGCCAGCGCTCGATTTTGCCTTGGAAAATCTCGGCCAACACCTCGCGCGAGAGACGCAGGCCATCGCCGCCAACCTCCGGCAGGTTATAGGCAATCGCGACACTGCCACCTGTCATGGGGACCAAGCGGACACCGCCCTCGACGCGGGCAATTTCAGCATCGGTCATCGCCACATCGCTGGCGGCAAAGTCCACCGTCCCAGCTAGAAGCTGCTGGATGCCCGCACCGCTGCCAATCGGTTGAAAATTCACCTCCACCCCCGGATGGCGGCGATTGAACTCCTGAAACCATCGCTGGTACAAAATTGCCGGAAACGTCGCGCCCGCGCCGTTAAGGGAGGCAACAAGGGGGGCCTCGGCAGCAGTAGGTGTTGCCGGAGCCTCAGTTTCTGGGGGCGGCTCCGTGCAGGCAATGGCCATTGCGCCTAGGGCGATGGCCAACCAGGCTCCCCAACCGCGCCCGAACCGATTATTTCGCTCGGTGTTTGAGTTCGTCGGTGGGTTGCTTTGAGTGGGGTTCTCGGCAGAATGGGTCGAAGTAGACTGTCTGTCCATATTTTTCAGAACGCGTCAGTGAATTCTGTTATGAAAAGATACGATTGAGCGATCGCGGCAAGATTCCGGCATCGGGATAGGCTTCTAGTATGATGTTGCCATCAAGTATGCTGAGGTTCGGCGCGACCTCTGATGGGGGGCTGACTGGGGGCTGGCGCTCATGGGGGTTCTACAAGTTACTCATGTACGATCGGTTTTTCGCAGCGAGTGAATCGACGCGGCCGCCCTTGCAGGTCGTCGATGCCACTGCCAGAGCACTCCTCGAATCTATCGTCAAGCTTGCTGAAGCCCAACTAAACCAGGCTCGGGGCGTGCTGCTAGCGCTCGATGGCGATGGCCGGATTTGGCACGAGGCAGCCCCCAATCTGCCGAAGACCTACACGAGTGCCCTTGACGGGCGACCCCTTGCAGAAGCTCCGCAGGCATTCGGAGAAGCCGTCAATCGCCGCCGTCCGGTTGTCGTCCCCGATCTGCTAGCAAGTGATGGCTGCCACCCCCGAGAGCGCGAGCTAGCCCTCTCCCACGGTCTGAGAGCCTGTTGGTCGATTCCTATTTTGGTTGCCGATACCGTTGTATCGGGCCTACTGGTGTTGTATTCCCCCGACCCTTGCGAGCCCACCCCAGAAGAGTGGCAACTCATCGAGTATTGGATCGACCTCGCCTGCTTTTGCTGGCAGCACGGGGCGGATCGCCAGATGCAGGTTTGGCAGGCGGCTTGCATTGAGGCAGCCAGCGATGGTGTTGCAATTCTTGATGGCGATCGATACTGCTATTTAAACTCCGCCCATTGCTTGCTTTTTGGATACGATCGCCCCGAAGAACTCGTTGGCAAAACCTGGCGCGAGCTTTACGAGCCAGCGGAGAGCGAACGAATCGAGCGAGAGGTTTTCCCACACCTGGTTCGGCAAGGTTCCTGGTACGGGCAAATAACTGGAAAACGGCGCGATGGCAGCCAATTTCCCCAAGAAGTCAGTCTGACGCTCACAACCGACGGCAAGCTCATCTGTGTCTGCCGCAATGTCAGCGCCCGCAAGGCTGCAGAAACGGCCCTGCAGCAGTCCCAGCAGATTTTGCGCCAGGTTATCGACAACATTCCCCAAGTCATTGCCTGGAAAGATTGCAGCCTAGCCTATCTCGGCTGCAACCGCCAAGCTGCTGCTTTGGCGGGCACGACCCCACAAGAAGTTGTCGGCAAGCGCGATTGCGACCTGCTCTGGACAGAAGAGCAAGCTGCCTGGTTGCAGCATTGCGATCGCCGCGTTATCGAGGCAGGAGAACCGGAGTTCCATACCATCGAAAACCATCACCTAGACGGTGGTAAGCAAGTTTGGTTTAATACCAGTCGCCTGCCACTGCGAGACGATGTTGGCAAAATCGTTGGTCTTTTGGTTGCTTCGGAGGATGTCACCGAGCGTCTGGCCGCCGAGCGCCGCATTCAGAGCTTTAGTGCCAGCTTGCACCACCTGCACCGGTTGAGCACCCGCAATTTCAAGGACTATCCAGAACTGTTTCGGGCTTACTTACACGCAGGCTGCGAAATGCTAGATATGCCCACGGGAGTCGTCGCTCGCTTGGTTGGCGATGACACTCTTGCTCTGGAGTTCGTTCGATCTGGTGCTGCCGGACAACTCACATCGGGAGCGTGCGTGCCTCTAGAGAATACGCTCTGCGAGTTGGCCATTCGGCAGCGTAGCACCGTTGCAGTCGCCTCGCGCCGCGATCGCCACTTGGCGCGCGACAGCTCCAGCGCAGCGCCGGAGCTGCAGGCCGACTGCTGCTTGGCCACTCCCATTTGGGTCGATCGCGAGATTTACGGCATCTTGAGCTTCATGGCTCCCCACGACCGGTCCACCCCCTTTGAAGCCCACGAGTGTGAGATCGTAGAGGTGATGGCTCGAGATCTCGGTCGCTTTGTGGCCGCCCAACGCAGCGAACACCAGCGGGTCGAGGCCGAAACGGCCCTGCGCCATAGCGAAACCAAATACCGCAGTATTTTTGAGAACATCTCCCAAGGCATTTTCCAAACCACCCCGAGCGGTCGCTTTTTGAGTGTCAATCCTTTTCTCGCCCAGCTTCTCGGTTACGCTTCTCCCCAAGCGCTCGTTGCTGCCGTGACTGATATCGCCACACTCTATGCCAGCCCCGAACGGCGCGGGCAACTTGCCCGCGAGACCGAACGGCTGGGGGCAGTACGCGGCGTCGAGTCGCAAATCTACCGTCGCGATGGCACGGCAATTTGGATTTCCGAGAACCAACGCGCCGTGGCAGGCAGCACTGGGAAGCTGCTTTACTACGAGGGCACCGTCGAAGACATCACCGCTCGCCGCCTGGCAGAGGAGCGCCTGCAGCACGATGCCTTCCACGACAAGCTCACGGGCTTGCACAACCGAGCTTGGTTCACCCAGCAGTTGCAAACCGAGATTGCCCGCTCCGAGGACTCTCCGCAGCGCTACGGCGTTTTGTTTGTCGATCTCGACCGGTTTAAAGTCATCAACGACAGTTTGGGACATTTAGTCGGCGACGATCTGCTAGTGCAGGTCGCTCAGCGCTTGCGCGGGATCGCTCGTCCGGACGACACGCTGGCACGCTTCGGGGGTGATGAGTTTGCCATTCTGCTGCGACAGATTCGGGAGGCTCCGGATGCCATCGCTGTTGCCGAAGCCCTCATTGCCTTGCTCCAGGAGCCGATTCGCCTGGGTAGCCAGGAGCTTAGTATTGGCGCGAGCATTGGCATTGCCCTGGGCAGCAGCGAGTATCGCCGCGTCGAAGAAGTGCTCCGAGACGCGGACTTGGCCATGTACCGAGCTAAAGCCGACGGTGGCAGTGGGTATGCGTTGTTCGAGGAGGCCATGCTCCCCCAAGCGATGACGCGCCTGCAACTCGAGCACGATCTCCAGCGCGCGATCGAGCTTGAGGAGCTGCACCTTTACTACCAGCCTATCTACGCATTGTGCTCGGGGCGACTCTGCGGGTTTGAGGCTCTTCTGCGCTGGCGACACAACCAGAAAGGGTGGATCGGACCGACCGACTTTATCCCAGTTGCCGAAGAGACCGGCACGATACATTCGGTTGGTTGGTGGGCACTAGAAACGAGCTTCCGCCAGCTACAGCATTGGCGCCAGGTCTTTGCTGCCGTTGCCGACGCTGCGATTTTGCATGTCAATGTATCCGGCACGCAGCTCAAGCAGAGAGACTTTGCCGATCGCATCGGGCAGCTCTTGCGAACCTACGAGCTGCCGAGCAGTGCCGTTGAAATCGAAATTACCGAAACCAGCTTCTTCGAGACCGCGAGTCTCGACGCGCGGATTCTCGAGGGACTGCGCTGCCTGGGCTGCAAGCTCTGCATCGATGATTTTGGGACGGGTTACTCCTCTTTGAGCCGCCTCCACGCCCTGCAGGTTGACACGATTAAAATCGACCGAGCGTTTGTCGATGGCATCGACGTAGATCCCACCAAGGCCGCGATCGCGCAAACTATCTTGGCGCTCGCTCGCAATCTGGGCGCAAAAGTGGTGTCCGAAGGTATCGAGACCGCCGCCCAACAGCAGAAGCTCCAGGATCTCGGGTGCGAGTTCGGTCAGGGCTTTCTACACTCCCGACCCTTGGAGGCCAAGGCAATCGATAAATTGCTCGCCAAGCTACTGGCAGCCGAGAAATGCTCCTAATCCAGGCGAGCGACATTCCCAGCTTTTACCCAGGCTTCTTGACCGCTGGCGGGAATATGAATTTTTTGCCAGCGGCCGTCAGCACTGGTGCCGATGGCAATGACCTCATCGTTGTGATAGACGCCACCGATACGGGCGCCTTGCAGGTTTGGCTCGGCTCGCAAGCTCAAGCCTTGCGGCCAGGTAACGCGGGCGCGGTAGGCACTCTGCCCGAAGCGATCTTGAATGGTTTTAGGTTTTTCGGGCTCTTCTTCGACAACTTCTGCTGCTGTCGCCTCTGGCGGGGGCTCCACGGCAATTTCGACCGGCTTTTCCGGCTCTGCTGGCGGGGGCACGACGACTTCAGGCTCGGGAGGAAATTCCGGCTTGGGGGGAGCGCTCGACAGGCGCGTAAAGAAATAATATGCCGTCGCCGCGCCAGCCCCAACCAAGAGGGCGACACCCATTAGAAAGCCGATTGAAAATTGCAGGACACTGGAGAATTTCATCTCATTTTTAGCCCAGGGGCAGCGTAAGGATTCTATTAGTTTCGGTCCAGCAGCGCCCGCCGATCGCGAGACGCCAAGCGAGCCTTGCCGTCAGCGACCCAAGCTTGCAGGGCTTGGACTTCCTCGCGGGCAGTTCGAGCGAGAGGAACGATTTGGCCGGTTGCCGAAAGGATATCTTCTGTTGCGAAATCTCGATCTTGGCTAAAGCCAATATGCATGGCTTCGATGATGGCTTGCTCGATTTCTGCTCCAGAGAAATCTGGGGTTTCGTAGGCGAGCCGGTCGAGATCGAACTCCGAGAGCTTGTGGGGGCGAACGCGCTGCAGGCAGACGGTGAAGATTTCTCGGCGCTCCTGGCGATCGGGCAGCCCGACGAAGAAAACTTCGTCAAATCGGCCTTTGCGCAGGAGTTCGGCGGGCAAGGCTTGCAGATCGTTGGCCGTGGCCACAACAAATACGGGCGAGCGCTTTTCGGCCAGCCAGGTCAAGAAGGTGCCGAAGACGCGGCGACTGGTGCCCCCATCGCTGCGATCGCCAGCACTGGCGAAGGCTTTGTCAATTTCGTCGATCCAGAGCACGCAGGGCGCGAGTGCCTCGGCAAGGGCGATTGCCTGGCGCGCGCGCGACTCCGACTCCCCCACTAGGCCGGCAAACAACCGACCGACATCCAACCGCAGCAGTGGCAGCTGCCAGAGGTGGGCGACAGCCTTTGCCGTCAGGGACTTTCCCGTGCCCTGAATGCCCACCAACAGGAGACCGCGCGGCTGCGGCAAGCCATAGGCTCGAGCCCGCTCGCCGAAGGCACCGCCCCGTCGCAGCAACCAATCTTTGAGATTGTCCAACCCGCCGATATCTGCGAGCGTTTCCACCGCTGGGTAGAACTCCAGGATTTGCGTCTGCCGAATTGCCTGACGCTTCTCGCTCAGTATGGGTTCCACATCCTCAGGTTGGAGCGCGCCGCTGCTGGCGCGGGCGACCACGATGCGGGTTAGAACGCGGCGAATTCGCTCCAAAGAGAGCCCACGAGCGGCCGCCACCAACTCCTGCATGACCTCATCGGCAATTGCGAGTGGCCCGAGCAGGCGGGCTACCTCGGTGCGAATTTCTTCACCAGTGGGCAAAGGAAAGTCCACCACCGTGAAAACTTCAGCTAAATCGGCCGGGATGCGAACTTCCGGTGCGATCGCCACGATATTGAGCGATCTCGATTTAAATGCTCGCGCCAGATTGCGGAGCTTGCGGGCGACAGAGATATCGTCCAAAAAGCGATGCAGATCGCGAAAAACAGCAATTGCGGCCACATTCTCGGGTAGTTTTTCGAGATACTCGAGGGCCTCGAGGGGATTGCGGCGACCGACCCCAGCAACATTGGGGTTACCTTGATAGCCGCCAACAAAATCCCAAATGTAAATAGATCGATTCCCGACCTGCTTGGCCACACTCGCAATCGCCGCTTCTAGACGTTCCTCTTCTAGGGTAGGAACGTACAGGAGGGGGTAGCGCGCCCGCAGTAATAGCTCTAGCTCTCGGTCGAACCCCATCGCGCTTCCTCTAAGAAATATCCGGCTCTATTCTTTGTTTGCCAGTCGATCGCGCAAGTCTGCCAGCCCAGCCCAGCGGGCGTCGCCAACGGTTGGGGTGTCGGTGTAGTTACAGTCGGCATCAGCACTCTCCTCGCTGATTTTGCGCAAAGGCATCGCCAGGCAGAGCTGCTCGTAGAGCCAGCCCCAGGCATCAAAATAACCATCGGGAGGCAAGCTTTCCGTTAAATCTTCAGAAGAAAGCTCGATTTCTCGAGGGGCGGACGCGCTCTCCAGGCCCGCCGTCGCGCTCAGCCACAGAATTTCTGAGGTGTCTACTTGCAGGCGATGGTTATATTGCTGCAAGGTGCGATCGCACGTTAGGGTCACGATGGTCTCGGCTCGGGCGCTAACCTCGAGATAAGTCCGGCAATGCTTGACTGCAACCCAGCCGCGCACCGGAGTCAGCGTTTCCAGCTCGGCCATGCGCTCGCTGAAGTCGATTTTTTCCTGGCGCTCGGGAAGGCTTAGCAAGCGAGGAATGTAGATGGCGTCCACGATACTTCTTTCTCCTCCGTACCTTTCCTCCTTGGGGCCTAGGTTTCTGCCGTACTTAGCCGAACGATGAGATGGCGATTGGGCTCCTGGCCTCGGCTGTAGGTCTCGATGCCATCGTAGGACTTCAACGTATTGTGCATCTGCCGCCTCTCAAAAGCGGTCAGGTCCTTAATCTCGACCTCGCCGCCTTCGGCTTGCAACTGTCGCACGGCCCGCTCGGCCAATTCGGCTAACTCCTGCTGCCGCTGCTGGCGATAGCCTGCGAACTCCACCGTAAAGGCCCGCTGCTCCTCGGTCGAGTCCGCCTCCGGGTTGAGTGAGATGTTGGCCAGGTACTGCAGCGCGTCAAGAGATCTGCCACGCTCGTCTAGAAGGGCGGCCTGCTGCCGGTCGGTCAGACCTTCAGCCTCGATAATCAACCAGGTCGTTTCCCCAGTGGCCTCGGCACGGGCGTCAACCCGTGCCGGGTAGCCCATCGCCTGCAAGATATCCTGCAACCACTGTTGGCCGCGCTGGCCCGTATCCTCGCTACTCATTGGTTTCTCACACTCCCTCTGCTTAGCCGGAGGCTTTTTCCTTTTTCTTAGACCGCTTCTCAAACGGAAGGGCCTGGCGCTCCTGCTGGGCGGTTATGGCCTCGGCGGCAGCCTGTTGCTGCTCGAGAATTTTCTGCAGATTCTCCGGCAGTGGCTCGCGGTTGAGAATGAAAGTCTGTGCGGTCTGGAAAATGTTGGCAACGGCCATATACATCAGAACGCCTGCTGGCAGCGGGAAAAACAGGAACATTCCCGAGAAAATGAGGGGCGTAAGCTTCTGGACCGTCTGTTGCTGGGTCTGCTGCTCGGAGCTGGTTCCGGGTGTTGTTGTCGAGCTGCCGTTGAGAAGCTGCGTGACGTAGAGGCTTGCCCCGAAAAACAGCACCATCGCCAGGATATCCCAGTGGATGGAGCCATCTTCACCGCGAGCGCCGACTCGGCCGAGAGCCTCAATGAATAAGAAGCCATCGTCTTTGGCAAGGCCGGGCAGGCTTGCGACAACCGTGGCCTCGCCGGGAGCGATCGCTTCGATCTGCCCGTTCTGGCCGATGCTGACGACCCCCTCGCCTTTGTCAACGCGCAGGCTCGGCTGCAGGGCGTCCCCTGCCCCTGCAACCAGCTCGCCTAATGAATCACCCTCGGCCGTCACAAAAGTCGGCGAAACTGCCGCGCCGACACCCAGGCGATCGCAGTTGGGTAACTTGGCTGTTACGGTCTCGCGGTGGTCGCGACGAATGTAGAGGGTCTTGGCTTTGTCTTCGCAAGTCTCAGGGGCGACGCTAACAACCTGCTCTTCCGGGAAAACCTTAATGTTGAAGGTGTAATCCACATCGGCAAATGGCGACCCCCGCAAGGTCGCGAATAGCGCGAATAAAATTGGCATTTGCACGACCAAAGGCAGACAACCCGCCAGTGGGTTACCGTACTCTTGGTAGACTTTGTTCATCTCCTCGCGCTGCTTGACGGGATCTTCTTTATATCTCTCCTGCAGCTCCTTAACTTTCTTCTGCATTACCGGCTGCGCGATTTTCATGCGTCGCATGTTGCGAATCGAACCCGCGCTCAGAGGATAGAGCGCAAAGCGAACGATTAGGGTCAGCGCGATAATGGCAAAGCCATAGCTGTGGACGATCCCGTAGAAAAAATCCAGGATCGGCAGCATGAAATTGTTAGAGATGAATCCAATCATGATGTGCTCTTTGGCGTGAGGGTCCCAATGCAAGCTTCGGTCCCACTGTACTCGATCGGACGTATCGTTGGGTCGGGGGACGGAGCCCCTCGCAAGACGCAACCCCCCTCGAGAATCGCTTAGCGATTGGCTGCAATCTCACTGACGGGCTTACCTGTCTTAGCCGCAGCCCCCTCGGCGATGTACTCGTACACCTGCCGGTAGCGGGGCACGGCACGCATCTCGAGGCGGCTCTTGTCCTTGAGGGTGATGACAAGGTCGCCCCACAAGCCGATGCCACGAGGGACGTAGATGATGCGGGCAATTTCGCTGTAAACAATGTCAGTGCGGCTCTGACCGCGCCAACCTCCCGTGACGGTGACGCGCCGGTCGGTGACGCGGTAGCGCAACCAGAGGGCGCGCACGATCGCACCTACGGTCAAGGGCAAGCAAATGACCGTGAATCCGAGAACGATATTAAAAATTAGGTCGCCGACATGGGGACCGCCTTCAAAGTAGATGTCTTCTTTAATACTTTTAGTGGCCATGCCAAACCCCTGCCTTGTCAAATAACTGCTCCAATTCTCTCAGAAAACCCGCATAGGTGCAGCCGAGAGCTTCGGGCCTGACGATAGCTACCAGCTTCCAACCGGGCGCGATTCTCGGGAGCATCTGCCCGATCCCGGCTCGCAGTTGGCGCTTGATGCGATTGCGCTCTACGGCTTTCTTGCTAACCTTGCGGCCAATCGATATACCGACCTGGGCTGCCTCCCGAGCGCCACCTCCGAATGCAGCAGGTGGCAGGGCCCTCAGAATGAGGTAGCGTCCGTAGAAGCGCCCGCCCTCACCGTAGATCTTCTTGAAATCTCGGCGATCGCGCAGTCGATTTGCGGCAGGTAAGCCCAACGCGCCCCAGCTCCAGTAGCGCTCCCGAACATTTTCCCCAATGCGTGGGGAAGACCTCGCCGAGCGCGGCTTACCTAAACGCTCAGGCGCGCGCGGCCCCGGGCTCGGCGAGCTCTAATGACGCGCCGGCCGTTTTTGGTGCGCATGCGGGCGCGGAATCCCAGTTTGCGCTTCTGCTTGATTCTCGTACCGCGCAGAGTTTGCATCTCTTCTCAACTTTCCTCAAAAATTTGCTGACAAACCCGGATCGTAAAGGATCGAGGCCCATCGAAGCAAACAAATGACTAGTCAATAGAGACGATCCAGGTGCCGACGTAGCGCTCCCGGATGTCGCGGGGGGGCTGGACTCGGGCATTGAAGTAGTATGTCTGACCGACACGGGGATTTTTAACGTTGGACATGACGATCTCGACCTCAGTTTCCTGAGGAATGTTGTCCAGAAGTAGAATCTCCACGCGGTAGAAATCGTCGTCTATGCCTTTTTCTTCATCATCCGGTAGGCCTACGATGACGAGTTCGGGGGGATTGATGGCCTCGATGGCGACAGGCTCGTCTTCTGCGCCTTTTTTCTTGCTCTTGTTGGCGAAAATCTCGATTCTGTCGAGATCGATTTCTCCCTTGAAGTAAGAAGGATAGGTGATCACGAGCGAGGACGCCGTGTAGAGCATTTTCTTGCGCGGGATCCTGAGGCGATAGCGATCGCGCCCGCCCGCACCGGCATCAAAGTCAAAACTATGGGGAAGCAAAAACTCTCGCTTGACACCGCTAAAAAGTGTCAGGCCCGACTGGGCTAATGCGGGAACAGAAGCCACCGCCATGCCGACTGCGAAGCTGGCTGCAGACAGGACAGAAAATAACTTGCGCTTGGGGGAAACAGACATCACATCAACTCTCCTCAACGACGACAGGCTCGGGAAATCGAGCATTCTTGCAAATCAATTTTGGACCAATACCGAACCGAGTCTAGCAAATATCACTGAGGCCTTCTGCCTCTTGGGTCAAGTTCGATTGCGACAGGTCTCGATTCATAAAACAACCTGAAAAACCCCATCCCACAGCGAGGGTGGACCTAGGATCTCCTGGAAACGGGTTCTTCTGCGAGTCCGCTTGCGAGGCTGCTGCGTTAGGTTTGCTTAGGTCTGCTCGAGAAAGCCAGCAGCCGGGCGCGCGTCGGACATCATCCATTACTGACTGAAGGAGGGTAAGAAACTTCCTATGAAGATAGGGGTTGCCAAGGAAATAGAGGCAGGCGAGTTGCGGGTGGCGCTAGTTCCCGACATTGCAGCACGGCTGGTCAAACAAGGATTGCAGGTAACGGTTGAAGCGGGAGCGGGAGAAGCCGCCCATCATGGCGATCGCGATTACGAGTCGGCTGGCGCGACAATTGCCGACACGGCAGCGGTTTGGCAGTGCGAGATGGTCGCAAAAGTTGCCGCACCCCAACCGGCAGAAATCGACCGACTGCAGTCCGGGCAGATTTTGCTGGGCATGCTGAACCCTTTGGGGCTGCCCGAGCGGATGCAGGAGCTGGTTACCAAAGGTGTGACGGCTTGTGCGATGGAATTGATTCCTCGCACGAGCCGCGCCCAAAGCATGGACGCCTTGTCGTCTCAGGCCAACATCGCTGGCTACAAGGCCGTATTGCTGGCGGCGGCGACGCTGCCGAAATTCTTCCCGATGCTGACGACGGCTGCAGGCACCATTCGCCCGGCCAAAGTGTTCGTTATCGGTGCCGGTGTAGCGGGCCTGCAGGCGATCGCCACGGCCCGTCGTTTGGGGGCCGTAGTCGAGGCCTTTGACATTCGCCCGGCCGTTAAAGAAGAAGTCCAGAGCTTGGGCGCGACTTTTGTGGAAGTCAAGCTCGAAGAGGAGACGGCGACAACGGGCGGCTATGCCAAGGAAGTCTCGGAAGACTCGAAGCGCCGCTCCCAGGAGCTGATCGCCGAGCACGTTGCCACAGCGGATGTCGTGATTACCACCGCGCAGGTGCCGGGCAAGCGCGCGCCCCTGCTGGTGACCGAGGCAATGGTGGCCAATATGCGCGCTGGGTCGGTTGTTGTGGATTTAGCTGGCGCTCAGGGCGGCAATTGCGCGCTGACAGAGTGCGACAAAGAAGTGACGTTTCAGGGCATCACGATTCTGGGACCGAAGAATCTTCCTGCGACCTTGGCAATCCACGCCAGCCAGCTCTACGCCAAGAACATTCAAAACCTACTGGGCCTGATGGTTAAAGATGGCCAACTGAATCTGGATTTTGGGGATGACATCATCAGCAGCGTGTGTGCGGTGCATGGTGGCGAAATTCGTAACGAGCGTCTGCGGGCTGCGATTGAGGCCCTCAACGCGCCGGTAGCTTAAAGCGAGGAGTAAACCATGGAATCGACCCTCATCATTAGTCTGTTTGTATTCGTGCTGGCGGCATTTGTTGGCTTTGAGGTCATCACCAAGGTACCGCCAACGCTCCACACGCCTTTGATGTCCGGTGCCAATGCCATCTCTGGCATCACCGTGATTGGTGCCGTTCTAGTCGCAGGTGCCGACGGCGATCGCGGCGTCGTTGCCATCCTGGGCACGATCGCCATCGTGCTGGCCACCGTGAACGTGGTTGGAGGATTTTTGGTGACCGATCGCATGTTGGAGATGTTCAAAGGAAAAGGAGCGAACTAGGTCGTGGAAGCAGTTACATCTTTTTTACCGACGGGCATTCAACTGAGTTATTTGGTTGCGATTTCCCTGTTTATTTTTGGCCTGAAGAAATTGGGCTCGCCGGCAACCGCCCGGGCAGGCAATCGCCTAGCGGCGATCGGCATGTTGCTGGCTTTGGTCGTCACCTTGCTCGACCAACAGATTCTGAGCTTTACGGGGATTGCTGTGGGCTTAGCAGCCGGAACGTTGGCCGGGGCCATTATGGCTAAGACCGTTGCCATGACCGATATGCCCCAGATGGTGGGTCTCTTTAATGGCCTCGGCGGTGCGGCCTCGGCCCTGGTCGCAGTTGGAGAATTTTGGCGCTTGCTCCACGGTGAGTCGGGGGTCGCTCTCGATGCGACTATCACCGCAGCTTTAGGCATTTTCATCGGTGGGGTCACCCTGACGGGCAGTTTGGTGGCGTTTGCGAAGCTCCAAGGAATTATCGGCGGCCGACCCGTGACCTTTGGCGGCCAGCAAAACATCAATGCCCTGCTGCTGGCCCTTTTCTTTGCCGGTAGCGTTTATCTGGTCTTCTTCCCGGGCAATTCCATCGCGTTTTATGGCATCATCGGCCTCTCGTGCTTGCTAGGGGTGCTTTTCGTCATCCCTATCGGTGGTGGCGACATGCCGGTGGTGATTTCACTGTTGAACTCGCTTTCGGGTCTGGCTGCGAGTGCGGCTGGTTTTGTGGTGAGCAACAACATGCTGATTGTCGCTGGTGCCCTGGTGGGCGCCTCGGGCTTGATCTTGACAGAAATTATGTGTAAGGGCATGAACCGCTCTTTGGCAAGCGTTTTGTTCGGTGCTTTCGGCGGCGGCGCGGCAACTGGGGCTGGCGGCGGTGCGGCTGGCGAAGGCGACGACCGGACGGTGCGGTCTGTCGGTGCTGAAGAGGCCGCGATGATGCTGCGCTACGCGCGCTCGGTGGCGATCGTTCCCGGTTACGGCATGGCGGTGGCTCAGGCCCAGCACGCCGTGCAGGAGCTGGCCACCTTGCTAGAAAATAGCGGCGTCGAGGTGAAGTATGCCATTCACCCGGTGGCCGGCCGGATGCCCGGACACATGAATGTTTTGCTGGCGGAGGCTAACGTGCCCTACACTCAGCTCTACGACATGGAGGATATCAATCCCCAGTTCGAGAGCACCGACGTGGCGCTGGTGGTTGGCGCTAACGATGTGGTCAACCCAGCCGCCCGTCACGATACCCAAAGCCCTATCTACGGCATGCCAATTTTAGAGGTAGACCGGGCCCGCAGCACGATCGTGCTCAAGCGCGGCATGGGGACGGGTTTCTCGGGTTTGCAAAATGAGTTGTTCTTCAAAGAGAAGACAATGATGTTCTTTGGGAGCGCCAAAGATTCGCTGGCTCAGCTCGCGAGCGAGGTCAAGCAACTCGATTAAGACGCGTCTTGCAAGAGCAGCAGTTCTTCAGGGCTGCTGCTTTGTTGGGTTGAGTGCGGGCGCACCTATAAACTCAAGCCCTGCTGTATTATTCTATCTTCTGAAAGTCAGGCCTGCGAAATGTTGGTACTACATTTAGGCGGGTCCAATTTATTCCGATCTTCCCCAGAATGGTCTACTCATTCTGAAAACAAGCCGCACCTTTGTTTTTGAGAAAATTTTGTCATTTTGACTTTCTACAACTTCGTCGTGCAGCTTCAATACTTTCCCGAATTCTATCTTCGGGTATGTTTCCACCTATGTAGAAATAAGTTATAACTTCTTTGGCGGGATCGAACTGGTATTTAAGGTTAGCTTTTCGACTCACAAGAAACGTATTTAAAGAAACATTAACTGTTCCCGAATTACTTCCAACGTAGCTTATCCTGCCTAGGTTCTGAGAAGAAGACGGCTCTCGACCGCTTCTCATACATTCAAAGATTTCCTCGGTAACGCCATCGATCTCATATCCAGAGTCGATAGAATTGGCAGTGGATGGCAACGCGCTCAGAATCAAAGCACAGAATGGTAAGGCAAAATTTATGGCGAGCTTGTGATAACAAAACATGCCCGGTCAATGGCTCCTATTTTAAGAGTTTCATGAGCCGCTCGATCGAGAAACCACATATCCGTGCGTGGCAACTAAAGCCGAGATTTCTCTTCTACAGCTCGTCCTCGCGGTCTTTTTGACACGAGTATATTAGCAACAATCGACCCAATCGAGGATTCAATACTCAAAAGCAAAATGACTCTCGAGCATCCAAGCTCGCAGGGCAATTTGGCCTGTGTCATTGAGTGCTTGCATCCGGTAGGCCAAAACAAATGACAAAGCCCGCAGCACGATCGCTTCAAGAAACTGCCCGAGCGCGAGCGGAGGCTCGGCGATCGCGCTTCGTTACCTACCCCAGAGCGCTGGCGCGAATCGGACCGCTAGAATATCAGGCACCCTTACTTCAGACGCGCGAGCGGTCCGACACATGGCCAAGAAGCAAGCAAAAGATGCCAAAGCCACCAGCAATCTGCAATTTCTGCAGGCAGAATCTCGGTGGCAGGAGTACATGGGAGCGGTTGCCAAGCGCTTCAATCGCGAGCTAGAGCGGGACGCCTTCGACTTGCCTGCAGAGGTCGAAGCCATGCCAATTTTCCAAGATTGGGCCAAGGGGTCTTTGCAGGCGCGCATCGCCTCGCCGTTTTGGGAGCTCGTCAAACCAAAGAAAAACCAAAACTGCCTCGACTTGGGCTGCGGCCTCAGTTTTTTGATTTATTCCTGGCGCGACTGGGAGGCTAATTTCTTCGGCCGCGACATCAGCCGAGTCACCTACGATGCGATCTCATCGCGGGGCCCGCAGCTCAACTCCAAGCTCTTCAAAGACATGTCTCTGGGGCCAGCCCACCAGCTCGACTACGACAAAGAGAAATTCGATCTGGCGATCGCCACCGGGTTTAGCTGCTACTACCCGCTCGATTACTGGCAAGAGGTGCTCGAGGCCGTCCGCCCCACGCTCAAGCCCGGGGCGTCTTTTGTCTTCGACGTGCTCCTCGAAGATGCCGAGCTGGCCGAGAATTGGGCGATTCTGGAAACTTATCTGGGCGCGGAGGTTTTCTTAGAGTCCTTAAAAGACTGGGAGGCGCTCGTCAAGTCCGTAGGGGGCAAGATCGTCAAGCGTAAGCCCGGCATACTCTTCCAGCTCTACCAAGTGAGGTTCTGAGGCGGCGCTCGCGCCCTCGACCAGAGATCTTAGGCGCTCCGAGAGCAAGGTATGGCGCTGCAGCGGTCGCTCGCTGGCGACAGCGGCCGCCAGAATTTCTCGACTGCCGAGCACGATCGCCAGACGCTTGGCCCGCGTGAGGCCGGTATAGAACAGATTGCGACTGAGCCAGGGGCCGCGATCGCGCACGAAAGGCAAGACCACGACCGGGTACTCGCTCCCCTGAGCCTTGTGGACGGTAATGCACCAGGCGGGCGCGAGCGCCTCGAGGTCGGCCGCACCGTATTCGATAGGGCGCTTGCCAAAAGCAACAGTCAGCACGCGCGCGGCCGAGTCAATCTCGACAATCGAGCCCAGATCGCCATTAAAAACGTCCCGGTCGTAGTCATTTTTGAGCTGAATGACGCGATCGCCTTGGCGGTAAACGATGTCGCCTCGCTCGAGTTCGGCGAGCTCCGGGCTGGGGGGGTTGAGCCAACTTTGCAAAAGTGCGTTCAAGCGGCGAGTGCCAATGGGGCCGCGCTGCAGGGGCGCTAAAACCTGCACGTCGCTGCGGGGGGCAAAGCCCAAGCCAGGCAAGAAATTCTCAACGAGTTCTTTGAGCGTCGCTGTAATTGCTTGGGGGTCGCTGCTCGGATACCAAAGGGCGTTACTGCTCGGTTGGCTCGAGAGTCGCTCGCAGTCTGGCAGGCGGCCTTGGTTGATTTGGTGGGCGGCACGGACGATGGCGCTTTGGGCGGCTTGACGAAAGACCTGGCTCAAGCGCGCTACGGGAACGCACTCGGCCTCAATGAGATCCCGCAGTACGCGGCCGGGGCCGACTGATGGCAGTTGGTCGGCATCGCCAACGAGCAACAGTTGCGCGCCTGTAGGCAAAGCTCTCAAGAGCGCCCGCATCAAAAACAAATCCAGCATCGACGCTTCGTCAACAACGATGGCGTCGCACTCTAAAGGCCGCTCGCGATTGCGCTGAAAGCGACCCGTGCGCGGCTCGAAGGCCAGCAAGCGGTGCAGGGTCTGCGCGTCCGAGCCGGCAATTGCCGAGAGGCGCTGGGCGGCGCGGCCCGTCGGCGCGGCCAGGGCAACCGTCTTGCCCATTGCTTGCCAGAGGGCGACGATCGCGCGTGTCGTGAAGGTTTTACCCGTGCCGGGACCGCCCGTTAAAATGGCCACTTGGTTGGTGGCTGCGAGATCGATGGCTTGTTTTTGCTCCTCGGAGAGCTTCAGGTTGGCTTGGGCCGCCGCGCGATCGCACCAGTTGCGAATGCGGGGCAGATCGACCTCGAGCGGGGCACGCAAGTATTGCACCAAACACCGAGCAATTTCGGCTTCGGCGCGAGCGTGGCCGGGCAAAAAACAAAACGGCCGCTCGGTTTCGAGCCAAACTCGCTGCTGGATAGCAAGACGGCTGAGAGCGGCGACGATCGCGCCGGGATCCGGGCGATGGTCTTCGGTGGCAAGGCGGGTTGAGGCCGCCGCCACCAGCGCCTGTAGCGGCAAGCAGCAATGCCCGTTGCTCGTCGCTTCAGAAAGCACGTTGTAGATGGCCGCGCCGTAGCGCTCGGGAGATTCGGGGCCGATGCCCAGTTGCCGGGCGAGACGATCGGCACTCGGGAAACCAATGCCAGGAATATCAGCCGCCAGGGCGTAAGGATTGGCACTGACGCGAGCGATGGCCTCTTTACCGTATTTTTGGAAAATCTTGACGGCAAAGGTCGTCGAGACCCCTCGCCCCTGCAAAAACACCATGACGTCTTTTATGGCTCGTTGCTCGGCCCAGGCGGCCTTGAGGCGAGCGATGCGCACGGCGCCAATGCCGGGGATTTCCGAGAGGCGATCGGGCGTTGCTTCTAGAATGCTGAGAGTATCGGTGCCAAAGTGCGCCACAATGCGGTGGGCGAGTTTGGGGCCAATGCCTTCAATTTGGCCGCTGCCGAGATATTTTTCGATGCCCGCCAGCGTAGCCGGACGAGCATCGACATAAAGCTCCACCTGAAATTGCGCGCCATAGCGGGGATGCTCGCGCCAGTTGCCGGTGAGTTGAAGGGTTTGGCCGGGCCGAATCTCAGCAAAGGTGCCGACAGCAACGATGCTATCTTCGCGATCGCTCGGCCTCAGAAGCAACACGGTGAAGCCCGTTTCGGGGGCTTGATAGGTCAGGCGCTCGACAACACCAGTAATAGTTTCTAAGGGCGGGGCACTCACGAGGTGGCCGGTCATGGGCGTCTTTTCGATTATGGCGCTCGGCTCTTGAAATGCCGTGGCAAATAAAATTGGCAATAGTACTTTTGCATTATTTTACGGTCGGCACTCAGAGCGTGCCACAGAGCTTGCTCCCGAACGACGGCCACTCTCTATAAATCGCGGTCGCGATAAATCTGCTGGTGCTCCTCCACGCTCCAAGGTGCGGATATCGGCAGCTCAATAACTTATGTCTCGCCACAGAGGGCACTAGGTTGCCTCGTCCCTATCCTTGGTAGAGTTGACGTGCGGTGCCCGTACTTGATTCGAGCCCAGCTTTGGACTGATGAGCTACAGTGTGTGTTGGCTGCGCAGGCAATTCTCCTGGATGGGAAGGCATAGCGGCTATGATTTGCTATGTGATGCGGCTGCCAAACTAATACAGCCCGAGAGCGTGTGCCATAGTGTCTGGCAGATTCCCGGTCGGCCTTTTCCTAGAGGGACGGGTCGCCTCATTCGTTACTTTGAAAAGCAAGCTAAATCGAGTCCCTATTATGGTCTCGATAGTACGGCTGCGGAACTGAAGCTTCTGTGGAAGAATCTGCTCGTCAAGCCTCAGCTGGTGCATATCTGCTATGTCGAAAATCAGCTCGGGCTTACTCCCCAGTGGCGCAAGTATTTCCCGGGCAAAATTATCGGAACCGTCCATCAGCCCTCTGGTTGGTGGCGGCTCTGTCACGGTTATCCCGAGACAGTATCTGCACTCGACGCAATTATCGTTGTAGGTCGCGATGAGGTTGCATATTTCGAGCAATATCTTCCCGGACGCGTTTTTTATATTCCCCACGGGGTAGATACTGAATTTTTTTGCCCCGGTGCCGACCGGCAACCCCAGAGAACAGCTCGCTTTTTGTTTTCTGGCAAGCACTTGCGCGATTTAGACACGCTGTCTGGGATTGTGGACTGCGTCCTAGAAGAAAATGCCTGCATAGAATTCGATATTCTTCTGCCGAAAAGCAGTCGCAATCGCCACAGCCCCACATTCATTCGCCTCGCGCGGCATCCACAAGTCCACTGGCATGCCAATTTGTCCGATCTGGAGCTGCGCGAGCTGTATCGTAGTGCAACTGCCTTATTGCTACCTTTTCTCGATTGCACGGCTAATAACGCGCTTTTAGAGGGTCTGGCTTGTGGATTGCCCGTAATTTCCAATGACATTGGCAATCTCAAAGCCTATACCGATCCTGCCTTTGCTCATCTTTTTTCCGTTGGAGATATCGAAGGGATGAGTCGAGCGGTCATCGAGCTAGCCAAGAATCCCGGTCGGTCGGCTCACCAAGGAAACCTGGCGCGTGAATTTACAGAGAAGACCCTTAGCTGGCGGTCGATTGCCGAGCGTACTGTTGATGTTTACAATAAAGTCCTCGAACGACCGAACAATATAGCTCTATAAGCATGGAAGAAATTGCTTTTTGCACGATTATCACAGCCAGCTACATCCACTATGCTATGTCTCTATACGAGTCTCTATCGAGGCACGGAAAGATAGAGAACTTTAATATTTTAATCGCTGACGAACGGACGGACTTCCAATCATTAGAGTCTGAATTTCCCAATGTTAAAATCTGGTACCCAGAAGATATGCATCATGTCAGTTACTGTCAAGAGGTACAAGCAAAATATCAAGCTTCAAATATAGATTGCTTCCGATGGACAATGAAATCAGTATTTCTTAGATTCTTGATAGAGCGAGGATACAGGCAAGTTTTCTTTCTCGATCCCGATCTCTACTTTTTCGGCTCTCATACATTTCTTTCTCGCGAGCTTGAGGGAAGTAGTGTTGTACTCACACCTCATTGGCGAGCTTCAGATCCTCATATTGATGCTGCCAACTTCGCGACGCTGCAAACATCTGGTTTGTTTAATGCAGGTTTTGTTGGGATAACAACATCTGGGGTGGCGGCAATAGAGTGGTGGACTAAAGTTTGTCTTAATGAATGCGTAAAAGCTCCCGAACGTAGTATATTTGACGATCAAGCATATCTAAATTTAATCCCGATTTACTTCGAAGATGTGAAGGTAATTCGCCACAGGGGCTGCAATGTCGCAAATTGGAATCAAATTGAATGTAGCAGAGTGGCCGATGAGAAAGGGGTTGTTCGAATTAACGGAGAGACGGAGATAGTCTTCATCCACTTTACGAAGAGTACTATAAATGGGATTCTTTCTGGTAAGGATGGGTTGCTAGCGCCTTACCTCAAACAACATCAAGATTCTCTTAGAAAGTTTTCGGCTTGGATTCCCAAACAAAGCGAGGAATCTAGCAACCTGCCAAGCCCAAAAAAGGCAGATGGAGAAGCCAAAAGCTCGCTACAGAAAGGTTTTACTCGTAATTTCAAAAGAGTGGCCTCGAAAATGAGGCGACTGTTTTCTCATGAATCAAAATCTTGAATTTCTCGACCCACAGCTCTCTCCTAATAACCTCGATCGCTATGTCATTCGCTCTAGCATTCTTAAAGCCCTAAAGCTTAGCCTGCCCAGCCTGAGAGGTAAGTTGCTCGATGTCGGGTGCGGTCGGATGCCCTATAAATCCCTTTTGCTCTCAGAAAATAGTAACGTGAGCCAATACATCAGTCTAGATTTAGAGGCCAGCACGCATGCCAAGCATTCAAGGCCCGATCTTCTCTGGGATGGGAAAGTAATTCCCCTCGAAGCCGAAACTGTAGACTGTGCGATGGCAACTGAAGTTTTCGAACATTGCCCCAACCCGGAGCATACCATGAGAGAAATCTGCCGAGTGCTCAAACCGGGAGGAGTCCTCTTTTTTACCGTTCCTTTCCTTTGGAATTTACACGAAGTTCCCTATGATGAATATCGATACACGCCTTTTTCTATGAGAAGACATCTCACTCAAGCTGGGTTTGGTGAGGTTGAGATTGAGGCAACAGGAGGATGGGATGCAGCTTTGGCTCAGATGTTAGGCTTGTGGGTGCGTCGCCGACTTCAGGGTAGGAGTGCTAAGGTGCGCCTTGTACGCGGCACGTTATCTCGGCTACTACTGCCAATAATCTGGCTTCTTGCCAAACGCGATCGCGCCCCGCAAAAATTTACCGAAGGCGTGATGATAACCGGCTTGAGGGGCCTGGCCAAAAAATAAGGTTCCAGAGCTTCTAATAAGCTCTATCCCCCAATACCGAGTAGGCCGCGCAGGCTTTGTTTTTCGATTTCCCAGGAAAATTTTTCTGAAGCCCTTTTCCAACCGGCTTGACCGAGGGCATGACGCAGGTTGCTATTCTCAGCCAACTCGAGAATCTTCTCGGCCATCTTTGCATTATCTCCCTCGTTTACCAAAAAGCCCGTTCCTTTATCTAGAACGGCTTCTGGTATGCCTGCGTGTTTTGTAGAAACTACGGGCAGCGCGTGGCTCATGGCTTCAAGAATTGCGACGGGTAACCCTTCCTCATCTCCCGTGTCGGGGTCGGTCATGCTGTGCTGCAGAAATATATCGGCTTCTTGCATCAGTTGGTGAACCACAGCACTAGGTTGCCCGCCATGCAGGGTCACCTTCTCTGTGAGGTCGAAAGCTATGATGAACTGCCTGGCTGCTGAGAGTAATGGTCCGTTGCCCACGTAATCTAAATATAGATTCGGACAATGCTCGCTGGCTCGGTGAAAGGCATCGAGTGTTATGATAGGGGCCTTTTTGCCGACCATGCGCCCTACTGCAAGGCATTGAGTGACTGCTTTAGACTGACGTTGGCAGGGTTGAGACGGTACGTCAATTCCGCAAGGAATCACATGAATCTTTTCACTGGGGATGCCCAGATCTATCAGCTTTATCCGGCTCGGTTGATTCACAGTAATAATGCCCGTTGCCAAGCCAAGCTCCTGCCGGTACCGTTGTTGCCAGCGCCCTTCTCGCAACCGCCGCGAGATATCATATCCATGGGCGTGAGCGTAAAATGGAATGCCTAAGCTCTTCGCAAGAGGCAACAAATTAATCTTGTGGGGTTGCTCGCGAGCCTCGGGCTTGGGGGCTTGGCCATTGCTTTCGCCGCTCAGAAAACCCTCGAGCAACTTCTCGGGACGATGGTGCTTTATCTCGATCGCCCTTTCGTGCCAGGAGAATACATCCGCTTCTGGAATTGGCCGGCCTTCGAGCGCGGTTTGCTTGCCAAAGTCGAGTCCATTGGCCTGCGCTCGACCAAGGTGCGATCGGTCGCTCGGGGCACGCTGGTGGTGCTACCGAATTCCTTGATGGCCAATCTTGAAATCGAAAATATCACGCGTAGTAAAAAAGTGATGGTGCTGCTGTTTCTGAATTTTACGAAGGTTCTGAATTTTCAAGAAGAGGCGCTGGTCGAAGATACCGTCAGAGAATGCACGATAATGGTGTTTGGTATCGATGCTGATGGCACGCGAGTCGCTCTCCTGAAGCCAGAGGAGCAGCTAGGCACGCCGGTCAATTTGCCAAATTCGCCAACACCTAGCTTGACGGGCAGCCGCGCCCGAATTTCATTTTTCATCCTCGGGGCAAGCGAAGACTCTCTCCAACTGCGCAAGCGCCTGCTCGAGCTTGCCAACGAAAAAATTGCCGAAAAGCTGCGAGAGCACGACATCCACTTTGCCTGCCGAGAGCCCAGCATTTATATCGAGTCGCCGGTGACAATTTGAGTCAATCGAGTCGATCGCGGCCGAGGCGAAGTTGCGTTTTCGCGCCCCGCTGCTGCCAAACGAGCGTGCCGTCGCGACCGAGGCGGAATATTTGGGTGCCCCGCGCGGCCAGCCAGTCCTCAGTAGGGGTGCTAATGCGGCTGCCGGTGGCGATCGCAATCTCAGGGGCGACGCTCTCGAGCCAGGCTGGGGGCAGCGCTTGCCCGGACCAGATCAGCGCGGTTTTAGCCCCTGACGGCGGGGGTGGCAGCGCGGCCTCCTTCGGAAAAGTTCCCAAAACCAACCACTGCCGCTCGCGCAGGCGCAACTCTAGCAACGGCACAGTCTGGGGAAGTGTCTGGGGAAGCGTCGCAAGCTGAATATTGCCGACCGCGAGGGCCTCGCTCAAGGGGGCGGCATCTAGGCCGGCTAGCGCCTCCGGGGCCACGTTGGGGTGGCGGTAAAGTTTGGCGATCGCGCTGCTGCGGGCGACTCGCGGCCAGCCTTGGCTCGCGCGCGCCGAAAGAGCCACCGCCGCCTGGAGGCGAGCGCTACCGGTTTGCTGCAGGTAGGGCACCACCGTGTAACGGGCGGCGGCGCTGTTGCCACTGTTAATCAGAATTGTGGCCGCGCGATCGCGGGCGACAACGATGGGGTCGCGGCCGCCTGCGAGCACCGTCACCTGTGCCGAGGTCAGTTGCCGTTGTGCCAGCGGACCGACAACGAGCGCCATTCCCACTAGCCCGGCCGCCCACCACCAGCGCTGCAGTCGAGGACAGCTCCAAACCACCAAAATCAGCCCGTAGAGTAGCACGAGTTGCCAGAGGGCAATGCGCCCGACCGCATAGCTGCTGCCGGGCAGGCGATCGAACCAATTAACAATCACCAGCGTCACGCGCACCGGCACCCCTAATAGCCACGCCAGGGCGCTCCCGGCCGGTGGAAAAATCACCGCTGCCACAGCCGAGGCCATCCCACCCAAACTGATGACCACAATTGCTGGCACCGTCAGAACATTGACCGCAATACTGTAGGGCGGAAAAACCCCAAACGCCGCCAGTTGCACCGGCAACACCCAAGGAAATACGGCCAGCGGCACGGCAATGGCACCCGCAAGGGCGTCGGGCAGCCAGGCCAACCAGGCTGAAACTGTCGGTACGGTCGTCAGCAGTCCGAGAGTCGCCAGAAAACTCAACTGAAACCCCAAGTCGGCGATCCAGAGCGGATTAATTGCTAGAAGCGCCGTTGCGGCCAAAAGCAAGGCCCCGAGCGGGTTGACTCGGCGATTGCTGTGGAGGGCAAACAAAGCCGCGGCCCCCATAAGGGCCGCTCGAGCCACCGAAGGCGAAACGCCCGTCAGCCCCACATACAACACCAAGGCCCCCAAACCGGCACCCAAGCGCGCGCCCGTGCCGAAGCGCTGGCTCAGGGTGCCGATTGCCCCCAGCAGAAGCGAGACGTGAAACCCTGAGGCTGCCAGCACGTGGGCCAGCCCCGCCCGGATAAACAGCTCGCGGATGTCGTCGGGCAAATCGACGGCACGGCGTCCGAGGGCAATGGAGCTAACCAGTTGCCCCGTCGGGCTCCCCAGCCAGCGCATCTGAGCCCTGACAATGCGCTGGCGCAGCCGCCACCAGCCCCAGCGGGCCGGTGGCGCGAGCGGCTCGACCGTCTCGGCCGAAAAACCCGCAAACGCCCCGTTCAGGGCCAGATATTGGCGAAAATCGAAGGCTCCGGGGCTTTGGGGCCCTTCGGGCTTGTAGAGCTTTCCGGCAATGGCGATCGGCTGCCCTGGAGCAAGACCCGTGCCCTGGAGCAAGGGAACCGTAACATAGAGCTTGCCGCTGACTTCTAGGGCATTATTGGCTCGTTCGGCATCCAGCCAGAAACGAACTCGGCCGCTGGCATTAGTGCTTGGGGCGGTGCGGACGGTGCCACGAATGTGGGTGGGGACGCTCCCCGATGGGTTCGGAATGAGGTGGCTGATGTCGGTTGTACCGGGCTCTGGCACGCGCAGCTGCAGATAAGCAACTGCCGTCGCAGCGACTAGCCCCAGGGCGATCCAGCCGCGCGCATCCGGCCCGGCCAGCCAGCGCCGAGGCAGCAGCCAAGCCGCTACTCCTCCCAGGGTCGCAGCTAGGGCTGCCGTCGCGCCCACAGCCCAGCCAGATTCGGCCGGCAGCCCCAGCTGCCAGCTCGCGAGCAGTCCCGCGACAACCGCCAGACACAACAGCGTTGCAGGCTGGCGAAGCATAGAGTTTTAAGAACGCTTGTAACTATTTAGAAGGACAAGCCGAGGTTGACGCCAAAGACAGAATGAACCAGCGCGACAGCCAAAGCCGCGCTGCCAATGTAGGCGTGGGCGGCGCGCAGGCCCGGTTGACCGGCAAATAGCAGGGCCAGCATGGCATTAGTGGCCAGCAAGCCCAGCACCAGCATGCCACTCCAGAAGTGCGGGCTCTCCAAAATAGGCTGCTCCTGCATTACCAGGGCCAAAATGCCCCCAGTCGAGCCGAGTGCCATAAAGGCAAACATCGCTGGGGCCATAATTTTATGGCTGGCTCGGTTTTGGGCGGCAGCCTCGATATCGGCGCCGCCAGCCAAGCGAGCGCGCCAGCCCGAGTAGGCCACGAAGCTCCCCATCACGAAAACAACAATGCCCATCATCACGGGATGGCCCCAATGTACGATTGGCTCGGGCAGATTCAAGCCCGCAAAAAAGTCGGCAATCGGTCGTACGGTTTCGCGCAGGCTCATGAATCGTCCTTTCCTCGACTGAGTCACGACAATCCTACACGATCGCCCCCGCACCGCTTGAGACCGTCCCCCTCTAGAGGGAGCCGGCTGCAACGCTCCGTAGCAGAAACGGCGCAATGCTCTCAATGGGCAAGACGCGAGCGGCCGCACCCAGGGCAATTGCCTCTTTGGGCATGCCGAACACGATGCTGGTGGCTTCGTCTTGGGCAATCGTCAGACCTCCTGCTTGGGAAATCACCTCAAGCCCGCTGGCACCATCTCGGCCCATGCCCGTGAGCAGAATTCCTGCCACCCCATTGCCAAAGTAATGGGCCGCAGAGGCAAACAACACTGAAATTGACGGACGATGCTTCTCAATGGGGGGATCGTCACTGTAGGCCAGCCTGCCGCGCGCGTCGATTTCGAGGTGCCGGTTTTCTGAGGCGTAATAAACCGTTCCGGCCTGAGGGGACTCACCTGCAGCAGCGATCTTGACCTGCAGAGCGCACTCGCGACCGAGCCAGGCAACCATCCCTTCCAAAAATCCTTTGCTAATGTGCTGCACGCAAACAATTGGGATAGGAAAGCTCGCCGGGAGCTGGGAGAGAATTGCCGTGGTGGCCTGAGGACCGCCCGTGGAGGCCCCGATGACCAGAAGGCGGTATCTGCTCGCGAGGGGGGCGGATATCGGACCTACCGGGCCTGTTAGCGACGCGCCGTCGCCCTGCGGCGTGCGATCGCGCAGGGGCTTGGTGAAGACCTTGACGCCTGCTAAGACCTCGATTTTACGGACTAGAGCATTGGCCTGGCGTTGGTAGTCGCCCGGAAGGCCGGATGCAGGCTTGGCCAGCACGTCGATGGCGCCGGCCTCGAGGAGGTCGAAGGCCGCTTTGGAATTGCGCTGCGCGACGCTCACCACCAAAATCGGTCGTGGAAACCGGGCCATGATCTGACGCGTCAGCTCCAGGCCGTCGATACCGCGCATGTACAGATCGGTACAGACAACGTCAGGATCTAGCTGGGGCAATATACCCAGGGCCTCGCGGCCGTCGCGAGCCGTGCCTGCCAAAGTCAAACTTGGGGCAGCCAAGATTATCTCGCCAAGAATTTTGAGGGCGATGGGGGAGTCTTCAACGAGCAGGACGGAGATCGGGGGGCGCAGCGACATTGAGAAGTTCAACCTACGCGCGCTTGCTCGCAAGCACCTTGATTTTTGAGACCAAAAGCCCCTGCAGTTTGCGGTAGTCTGTCGAGGAGCCCGTGGTTGGCTTCGGGAAAAAGTCCAGCGCGCCTAATTTCATCAAAGAAAAAATATTATCCACATCCGTTGGCTGTACCGTATTGCTCACCACCATAATCGGGCGAGGGTACTTTTCCATAACCTGCTTAGTAAATTCGTAGCCATCCATGCCCGGCATCTGCAGGTCCGTACAAATGACGTCCGGATCCGTGCGCTCGACTAGCGCTATGGCCATAATTCCGTCTGCAGCCGTGCCGACAACTTCGATTTCGGGAGAATCCTCGAGCAGGCGCTTGAGAATTTCCAGAGCAATTGGAGAATCCTCGACGAGCAAAACTTTAATGGGTGTATCAGTCGGCATATTTAAATAAACCTCCGCAGAATATCGAGCAGCAACGTTTGGTCGAAATCGCCCTTGGTCAGATAGGCGTTGGCACCTGCGACTGCTCCTCGACGGCGATCGCTCTCTTTAGCCAGCGTGGTGACCAGAATAATCGGCAAATCGGCATATTCTGGATGTTGGCGAATGCGCTCGGTCAGCTCCAAACCGGAGAGGTTGGGCATCTCCACATCGGAGACCACACCAGCAAACTTGCCCGCACGTAGTTTCTCCCAGCCGTCGCTCCCATCAACGGCGACAGTCACATCGTAGCCCGCCCCCTCTAGAATGCGGCGCACCTGGGTGCGAATGGGCAAGGAATCTTCCACCAACAACAGTGGCGGCCGAGTTTTTATCTCCGCGAAGAGGGGTGTGGCGGCCGCGCGGCCGCTCCTGGCGGCGGCTGTGGCAATTAAGTCTCGGGGATTGAGCACCGTGCAAATCTTGCCAGTGCCGAGAATAGTTGCCCCCAGTACGTTGCGGACCCGCTGCAGGAGCTTGCTTGTGGCTTTGAGGGCAATTTCTTGATGGGCTAGCAACTCATCGACCAAAATCCCCAGACTCTCGCCCCCAGCCTGCAAGATGATGCAGGGCATGGTGCGATCGCCCTCGCGAACGGGTAGCTCCAGCAGCTCGGCCAAGCGGGCCACCGCCACGGGTTGGCCCTCGAAGGTAATCGTCGGGCTCCCTGCCACCGTGAAAATATCGGTGGACCGCACCCGCACGGCCGTTCGAACGAAATCTACCGGAACGGCAAAAATCTGCTGGCTGGCGCTCACGACAAATGCCGTTGTCGTTGAAAGGTCGGTGCCCAAATTGAGACGGAAGGTAGAACCCTTGCCAGGAGTCGATTCGACCTGAATGGTGCCCTTCAAGCGCTCGACATTGGCGCGCACGATATCGAGACCGACACCGCGCCCGGAAATCTCTGTGACAGTGGTCCGAGTTGAGAATCCGGGGGCAAAAATCAAATTCTGCAGCCGCCCCGGGGGCATAGCCTCAAGCTCGGCGCGCGAATGCAAGCCCCGGCGCTCGGCAGTGCGAGCGATCGCCTCGACATCCAGGCCGCGTCCGTCATCGCTAATTTCTAGGGCCAGGCGATTGCCCGCCCGCGCGCCTCGCAGGCGTAGGGTCCCTTGGAGGGACTTGCCTGCAGTGAGGCGCTCCTCGGGAGATTCGATGCCGTGGTCGATCGCATTACGCAGCAGGTGCGTGAGGGGATCTTTGATTTCTTCGAGGATGCGCTTGTCGGCTAAGATGTCGCCACCTTCGATCTCGAGGTCAATTTCTTTGCCCTGCGTCCGCGCTAAGTCTCGAACGGTACGGGGAAACAGATTGAAAATGGTTGCTAAAGGCAGCAGGCGCAAATTGCGAATGCCCCGCTCGAGGTCGCCGACGATCGCCTCGAGGCGATCGGTATCGACGCCAGCATCGGTCCGCAGTTGGCGAACCTGCTGGCCGAGGGCCTCGAGCTCGGTTGCGGCGGCAACATCTTCGGGGGCGCGGGCCACACTCCAGGTCTCCCACCGTCGCAGTAGGACGTCAATATCTTGCAGGCGGCGCTCGAATCGCAGCTTGGTCACCGCTAGCTCTCCGGCGCGGGCCGCCAGGCCATCGAGCTGACTGGCGGTGACGCGCACCGAATCGATTTGATATTCGACAGTTTCGCGGGCTGCTCCTCCTGCCGGGGCCGCTGTTTCCGCTCCCGTTGTCGTCGGTGGAGAGTCTTCAATGGGTTCGAAGTCAGCCTCATCGAGATCGAGGCTCTCTTCAGCAAAATTTGGCGCCGACTTCGCGGCCGTTTCGGCCGCGCGAGCGGCTGCTAGCAGGGCAGCGAGCTCGGCTGCATCACCTTCGAGGTTTTCGAAATTGGGCAGATCGGGCAGAGGATTGTCAGGTAGGAGTCTTGCGGTGCCAGGCGCCGCGCTACCGCCTAGCTCGGCCACAATCGCGGCTGAGTCGATACCAGAGGGCTCGCCGGCGATCGCCTCGCGTGCAATTTGCCGGAGGGCGTCGACGCTGCGATAGAGCCTGTCAAAATCAGTAGCTGCGAGCTGGCGATCGCCCTGGCTGACTTCGCCGAGGATGTCTTCGATGCAGTGGGCAATGCCTTCGGCATCGGTGACCCCGAGCATGCGCGAGTCGCCTTTGAATGAGTGCAAGTCTCGCAGCAACTCGTCGAGGACCCCGGCATCTGCCGAGTTGCCGCCCTCGAGCTTTAGCAGGCCCGCCTCGATTCTGGCTATCTGCTCGGCGCTGGTTCCCTCGTAGATGCCGCGCAGCTCGTCATCTTCGATATACATCGACATCGGCTTACATCTTCTCTTGTAGTTGGCGCGAGACTTCAGAGAGTTGGCTGGCTGCCGAGCGAACTTGGGTGACTCCCGAGGCCGATTCCCGAGAACCCAGGTTGATGGTGTTCATCGCCGAGACCACCTGCTGGACGCCCACGGCTTGCTGCTTGGAGCTAAGAGAAATCTGCTGATTGTTGACGAACACAGCGTCGATTGCTTCGACAATGCCATTGAAAGCGGCAGCGGTTTCCTCGGTGAGGCGCAGGCCCTCCGTTGCGGTTTTAGTGCCTTCGTCAGTAACCATTACTGTTGAGTTGATAGAATATTCGACTTCGGCAACGAGCGTGCCAATTTTTCCGGCTGAGTCTCTGCTTTGGTCGGCCAGCTTGCGGACCTCACCGGCAACTACCGCAAAGCCTCGCCCCTGTTCGCCAGCGCGCGCTGCTTCAACTGCGGCATTGAGGGCAAGCATGTTGGTTTGGCTGGCAATATCGGCCACCAGATCCGAAATTGTTGAAATTTGAGCAGTTTGCTCGCTCAAGCGCACGATTTGGGTGGCGATCGCCTCGACTTTACTTTGCAGCTCGGTAATGCCCTTGCGCGCGCGCGAGACTGTGGCAGTTCCGCTTTCGGAGAGTTCGATGGCCTGGCGGGCCGCTGCCGCCGAAGATTCAGCTTGTTCGGCCGATTGCATCGTCGAGGCTCCTAGCTCTTCGATGGTGGTGGTAGTCTCGGTCACCGAGGCCGCCTGCTGGGAGAGAATGCGCTCCTGCTGCTCGACGCTGGTGGCAATTTCAGAAGAGGTGCTCGCGACGTTGCTCACCGAGGCCTGCAGTACATCCGTAACCCGCTTCAGAATTCCGAAAGCGATGAGAATGATAGCCAACTTGATAATAAAAAAGGCCACCTCCAGGTTTCTGGCTTGGACGAAGTTGCTGTCGGCGATGTCTTGGGCGGCAAAGACGGCCTCGTTGGTTTCGATAAAGTAGGCTTCGCTCTCTTCGATGAGCGCTTCTTGTAGCCCGGGATCGGTGCGGTAGCGGTCGAGCGTCGCCTGCAGGCTCTCCCAAGCCATACGAACGTCCTCGATTTCTTTGCGGAAATTGGCATCTTGCGTTGTCACGATCGTCGAGACATCGCCATTGGGCTCTATCACCTCGCCGCCGCCAATCAGCGCTTCGATGCGCTCGGTTAGTTTTGCCCGCAGCTCGTCGTCGGGTCGATTGTTGGTTTCGAGTTTGATGAGCTGCTGCGTCGCGCCGCGAACGATCCCTGCTTGGTTGATACGGCTGCCGTCGCCACTGCTGCGCTCTTTATTGCTGATTGCGATGAAGAAACTCGTGCCTACAGATAGGGCAATAGCTCCGAGCGCCCAACGCAGTTGATGGGTTAATTTCATTGGCGTGTTTTCCTCTCCTTCACAGAAATAACTCGAGCGATCTCGTCAAGCAATAGTTTCATTCACGATCAAACCTCCCCGAGCCAACAACTCGGGGAGGTCGATAATTCCCAGGGGACGATCGCCGTATTGTGCCATCCCCTGGAGATGGGCTCGGCCGGCTGTTGGGGCCTCTCGAACGGCGTCCGCCGGGAGCGAAAAGATGTCAAAAACCTCGCCTGTGAGAATGCCTGCGACGAGATCGCCCGTCTCAATCGCCATAACTTGGGTGAGACCGGCGCGATTGGCAGCGGGTAAACCGAGCGCCGAGCGGATATCGACGAGCGTCAGGATATCGCCTCGCAAGTTAGCATTTCCCAAAATGTGTGCCGGACAGCAGGGAATTGGCACCACTTCCGGCAAGCGGATGAATTCCCGGACGTACCGCACGTCGATGCCAAAAAGCTCGCCCTCTAAATTAAAAGCAGCCAGCAAAATGTCCCGACCGTCGCCCGCAGCGCGGCCCAGAGACGAGCGCAGCGCCGAGGCGCGATCGCGCAGGGTCTGCCGTTGGGCGGCCGTTGCCTCGGGGAAGTGGCGGGCATAAAAATCTGTTGGCGCCAGGGATTCTGCTGCCGCTTCGATCTCTTCTGGCTCGGCAGCAGCCAGGACAGCGACGCTACTCGCATCGCGAATGAGGGTCTGGGGGTCGAGCACTACCGTCAGAGTCTCGCCCACCTGCGCGACACCGCCAACAAAGGCTGTATGGACCTCACCGACGCGCCCGTAGTCTGGCTCGGCAGCAATAGCTTCCGGGGCAAGCTCGATAACATCCCGGACGGCATCGACAACGACACCTAGCACCAAACCGTCCCACTCCAGCACGATGGCGCGATTGTCCGGGTGGCAGGGGGGCAAGGCGCGCCCGAGGCGCTTGGCCAGGTGCATCATCGGCACGATACGGCCCCGCAAATTGAGCAAGCCAATGATGTCTCCCGGTGCCTCAGCAATCGGAACCAGCTCGGGCAGCGGAAAAACCTCCCGGACGGCCGTCGCCGGTAGTGCGTAGGTCAGGCGATCGAGTTCGAAACTTAAATAAGCACTCATGGGCACCGAGACCGCGAAAGGGCAGCGAACGCAGGTAGCAATTGGCAAATCTTGCAGTTGCATTGTCCCACTAAAGGTCTTCTCTGGCCCTGTCCGGCAAGGCCAGTGTTATCCCAGGCTTCAAGCTGGCACGTGCAGGGCGACCACCGCCAGCAAATCTGCTGGCTTAACTGGCTTGATGAGATAGTGGTTGGTTCCAGCCAAACGACCGCGCAGGCGATCGACCATGCTGTCTCGGGCAGTAATCATGACGATGGGCAGACTTTTGAATCTCTCAATCTTGCGAACCGTTCGGCAGAATTCCAACCCGTCCATGTCCGGCATCGTCACATCGACCAACATCAAGGCGACATTATCGATGTTGTCGAGCTTGCTCAGGGCCTCCAGCGCGCTAGTGCAGGCGATCGTGTGGTACTTCTTACCGAGGACGCGCTTGACCAGCGCCTGGGCGATCGAACTGTCATCGACGCTGAGAATGACTGGCAGATTCTCTGCTGGCTGCTGCTGCTGCTGTCGATCTGGCGGCGCTACTGGCGATGCCTCGCTACCGGCCTGGCGTTTCTTGTGGAGGTCTGACTCTAGCAAGAGGGCATCGATACCGAATCCAAGCTCTTTTTCGTCGTAGCGCAGGTCGAACTTAGTCGTATCGGCTGGCTCGAAGGTTACCGTGCCAGAAGTTGTCAGAAGTTCTTCGAGAATATCGGCTGCCTGCTTGCGCATGGCTGCTTTGATGTCAGCCCATTGCAGCACTTCAATTTGCACCATCGTTGCCAGCAAACTTTGGACGGAAGAACGCTTGGCTGCGAATTCCAGCACGGTGTCGATCACGCCAATCTGCAAGTAGCGAGACAGCTCGACAACGAAGTCTCGCGGCCCGGGCAGCGATTTGCCCGCGTAAGCTAGCGCGCCTTCCTGAAACACCAGAACTCGCCGAGCAGAACTGCGCTCGGCAACCTCAATGCAAACGATGCCGCTGACCTGGTTGCGCTGCAGCCCCAGTAGCAAACCACGAAGCTGGTTTGCCTTGTAGCTGGCCGACGATGGCATACCCTCTAGCATTTCCCGTGCGAACGTCACCTGCTTTGAGCTCCTGAACTCTCTGGCCAAATTATCTCGTCACGCTATCTATCAGTTGCGTCTCGAAGCCAGTCCGCGCTGAAATTTTATCTGCAACGCCGTCATGATGATGCGGGCCAGGCACTCAGTTCCACCCATTTAGTCCCTGCCAGCCATCAAGATTCGACCGGCTCGAAGCACCATAACTGCTTGCTACGGAATTTAGAGCATATTGTAAACCTGCACTCGGTAGAATCGTTCGATCTTTCGGAGAATCTGTCTTTGGCCGTAGAGGATTCCAGTTTCGGGAATTTTTTGTATGCAATTCTACAGTTGCCCGTCGAAAAGAGTCGAAAAGATCGGAACGCTGGGTCCGAAGCTGCAGTGCATAAAGTTTTCGCATGCCACCCTTGCCCGACAGTCTATTGCAACGGTCTACAGAAACAGCGCCCGGCAGCTTTGTTAGCCTCGAGCGTGCGAGGCCAACTTCTCTCCTAGATAGGAGTCAAGTTCTGGTAGTTCCAGAATTTTCTGAGACGCCGGCAACTCCTAGCTCGCGCTTGAGCCGTGCGATCGATTCGCCGCTCACATAGTTCTGCGTACAAACCACTTTGGGGGCGCGAATTAGATCGTCTGCGGCGGCTCGAATCGACGCTCGTACGCCCTCGTAGCTCGCCCGATCGCACAGGATCGTATCTGCCGCTCGAACCAAACCTTTAAGCTTGTAGGCATCGTCGCTCTGGGCGACGATTAAATCGATACTGTCGCCGCGAAAGCTCGCCACGATCTTGCGGGCCCCCTCCAGAAGTCCCGAACTCAGGCACACTAACCCCAACCGACTGCCTTCAGGAAGTTTGGCGATCGCCTCCATTTCTAGGCTGTAGTCATAAATATCGACCGGCATCACCCGCACGCCAACGCCTGCTTCGGCAATAGCCGCTTCGGCATCACTGGTGAAGTAGCGACTGGTTACCACTGTGGCTGAGTCTGTCTGTGCCAAAACGTCTGGCAGCTCTTCTAGGGGCACTAGCTGCACGGGCATCTCCAATTCCGGTTCGAGATCTTGCAAAATCATCTCTCCCGCTCCGAGATCGCTACTCGGAACGGTTACCAACACGCGCGCGCTGCACCGCAAGCGCCAATCAATTTCGCCAACAAACATCTCGCGAATTTCGGCTAGAGCGTAGCCTAGAGAAAGCAGGCGATTGACACTCTGCTGCACGAGCTTGCTGCCTTCAATATCTTCGCAGCCGCGCTCGGCAGGCTCGCCCTCGTGGCCCAAGACTTTTACATAAATCCCCGAACCCGCCTGCGATTCGACGAGGCCGCTGTCTTCGAGCTGGCGGTAGACCTTCGAAATTGTATTGCGATGCAACCCAGTCAGCGATGCGAGCTGGCGCGTGCTCGGCAGGCGATGCCCCGGTGGATAGGCACGGGAGGCAATTGCGAATTGCAATTGCTGCACCAATTGCTGGGAGGCGGGGATTTCGCTATCGGGTTGAATGTGAAATCGGACCAGTTTGGGTCGAGAAGTCATGGGCTGTCGTGGCAGGGGCGTCAAGTGCCTGGCTATTAGCATAAACGACCCTTGGCAATCGCTCGGCCCAGGATTGGAAGGCCAAATCTAAGCGAACGCCCTGGTGCCCGCAGGCATCACCCCGACGCTAGCCCGTGCGTTGCCTGTGAAGTGGTGATTTCTTCAAAAGACTGGCAAGAAACAGCTGCCAGCTGCTCAATGCAAACGGGCGTAGCCTCAATGCCTTGAGACCATAGGATACGGCTGTCTCGCGCTGAGCGCTGTTGAAAGCCCACCAGCCGTACTTCAGAGCAAATTTGTGGCGAGACGCGAGATCGGGGCCGGGTCGCCACATTTGGTAAGCGAATTGACCGTCTCTGATGCCCCGCCGTTTCCAGGCTCTTTCGCAGGCAACCCTGGCTTCCTCCTGCTGCTCTATCCGCTTTCGTTCGCTCAGTGACTTGTCGTGCAACCGGTAGCTTATGACGGGCGCCGCCAGATTAGCAAGCTTGCCGATCTCGCCCAGCCGAAGGAACAAATCGAGGTCGTGTGCCAAACTCATTTCCTCATCGTAGCCACCAACCTCGACCAGGGCGGTGCGGCGTATTGTTGCCCCTGGGTGGCAAATTCCCCCCTGGCCGCGCAGAGCAAGGTTCTGAATTTCCGCGTCCTCTTGCGGGAGAGACAGACGAGTTAGGAAACGGCCCTTATCGTCAATAAGCTTTTGTGCGCCGCCAACGCACACATGGTCCTCGCGCTCGCGCAGGAAATTCACCTGCATCTCCAGTCGCTCTGGCACAGCAATGTCATCGTTCTCGAGAATCGCGACGAACTCCCCACGGACCTTCTCGATCATTTCGTTGAGGGTCGGTGTCAGACCGCGGTTCGGTCGGCTGAAAAGACGAATCCTATTGTCTTGTTGGGCGTAACGCTTGAGAATTTCTAGCGAATTATCGGTCGAGCCATCATCCGTAATCAACAATTCGAAATCTGTAAGGGTTTGGCGAAGAACGCTCTCAATCGACTCGGCCACATAGCCCGCAGCATTGTAAACAGGCATCAGCACCGATACGGTTACATTCCCGCTCATGGCTACACTCCGGCTTGCTTGGGAAGCCTTTTGAAAACAGCACAGAAGAAAAGCTGCCAGGACTCGAGCGCAAACGGCATCTCGACCGCCGCTCTCATGCCATAGTAGGCAGCGGTTCCCCGCTGGCGACTGTTGAAAGCCCACCAGCCATATTTCAGCATGAACTCGTGGCGGGAGGCGCGATTGCCAAGAGGCCGGTAGGGACACCCCGTTGCTTTGAAAGCAGGTACGCCAAGCCCGCGTCGCTCCCAAGCTTCGCGAACGGCTCGGTCCGCATGATCTAGCTGCTTCTGGCGAGAGCGGGCACTGATCGATTTTGAGTGAATTCGATATTTAACGATGGTTTGAGGCAAGTTGGCAACGGCCCCAATCTCGGTCATTCTCAGCCAAAGGTCCAAATCAGAGGCATCAGAGCCGGCCGTGGAAAAAGACTCGCGGTAGCCCCCCAGTTGCTCCATGACATCCTTGCGAATCAAGGCTGCTGAGTGCAGCAGGCTCGGGCTGCCTTTGAGCAGCAGATTCTGAATCGAAGCGTTGTCTGCGGCCAAACTCATCGTTGTCAGGTACCGTCCCCGTTCGTCGATCAGCTCGAAGGCACCACCCAACCAGTTAATGTCTGGGTTCTGTTGCATGAAATCCAACTGGTCTTTCAGTCGGTTTGGAAGGGCGACATCATCAGAATCGATGACAGCGATGAACTCGCCCTGGGCCTCGGCCAACAGCAGATTCCTGGACCTCGAAACGCCCCGGTTCGGTCCTTGAAAAAGAGTCACCCGACTGTCTTGGTCTGCGTAACTCCGCACGAGCTCCGCCGAGGCGTCCGTGGAGCCATCATCCATAACCAAAAATTCAAAATTCTTGTAGGATTGCGCCAGCACGCTCTCGATCGTCTCGCGGACAAAAGCCGAGCCGTTGTAGACCGGCATGCACACAGATATAACAGGTCGATCCGAACCTACAGCCTTCTGTTCCATCTCCACAGCTCCAATCGAGCAACAAATCAATTAAGTGATGTTTCGCAGCGGTAGTCATTCAGTTCATAAGAGTCAATATATAGCACTCAGTGGATGCTCGCCAACACCAGCGTCAGCGTAGCTTTGGTTCTATTGCTCTACTGGTAGCGGCCCTCGCCAACCGTCGTGTCGGCCGAGATGCGGTGAAGGCGGATCCCTTACGGGGCAATTGCCCGATTTGCAAGCTATGGCAGAAAAGTCCTTTGTTCCTTTAAATGTGGCGGTCCTAACGATTTCCGACACTCGGTCTGAGGCCACGGACAAGTCGGGCCAGTACCTAGTAGAAAGTTTGCAAGGATCCGGCCACAAGCTGGCAGCCAAAGCAATCGTTCCAGACAATGTCTACCAGATTCGGGCCGTCGTCTCGCAGTGGATTGCCGATGAGAGCATCCAGGTCGCGATCGCCACTGGTGGCACTGGGGTTACCGGCCGCGACCGCACCCCAGAAGCCTTAGCGCCGCTTTTTGATAAAGAAATTCCCGGCTTTGGCGAGATTTTCCGAGCGGTCTCCTTTGCCGAAATTGGAACTTCGACACTGCAGTCGCGCGCGATCGCAGGCGTAGCCAACAGCACCTATATTTTTTGTCTGCCTGGCTCTACGGGAGCTTGTCGGACTGCTTGGGAAAAAATCTTGGCTCTCCAGCTCGATGCCCGCCACGCCCCCTGCAACTTTGCCGAACTCTTACCTCGCCTGCGAGAACGTTAGCTGCCATGAAACCGCCCTATCGGGGGATCGTCGTCGCCCACACCCACTGGGATCGCGCCTGGTATTTGCCCTTCGAGCGCTACCGCTTGCGCCTGGTTGGCTTGCTCGATAGCTTGCTCGACACCCTGGAGACCGACCCTGCTTTTCGGGCCTTTACCCTCGACGGGCAGACGGTTTTGCTCGAAGACTACTTAGAAATTCGCCCGGAGCAAAAACCGCGCCTGCAAGCCTTGGTGCGGTCGGGGCGCTTGGCTATCGGACCTTGGTACGCGCTGCCCGATTTATTTCTGGTGAGTGGCGAGGCGATCGTCCGGAACTTGCAGGTGGGCCTGGCGATGGTGGCTGAGTACGGCGGCGGCGACTGCGTGGGCTACGTGCCCGATCCCTTCGGACATTTTGCCCAAATGCCCCAGGTGCTGCGCGGCCTCGGTCTGGCAGCTTTTATTTTCATGCGCGGCCTCGATGCCGAGACCAAAGGGCGCTGCGGCTCGATTTTTGATTGGGTTGCCCCCGACGGCTCGCGAGTGCTGGCAGTTTATCAGCCGGAGGGCTACTTTCCTGTCGGCGCGCTGGGGCACCCCCACGTCTTCGGTCGCTTTGACGGTCGCCGAGCCGACCGCACCCTCGCCCGCGAGCAAGTCTTAGCTGCAGTAGCCAAGCTCGCCCCCTTGCAGCAAGAGCGGACGTTGCTGCTCTCTAATGGCTTCGACCACATGCCCCCCCAGCCCGAGCTACCCCGGCTCCTGGCCGATTTAGAAGGCGAACTCGCTGAAAAAATCACCCTCGAGCAGGGCACCCTGGGGGACTTCATTCGGGCAGTCGAAGCCGAAGCCCTGCCGCGCCGAGAATTTGCCGGCGATCTCATCGGCAACGACGACCACCCCATCCTGGCGAGCGTATTTTCGACACGCATGTATCTCAAGCAGCAAAACCACCGCGCCCAACATTGGCTCGTGGATTTGGCCGAGCCCTTGAGCGTCTGGCTGGCGGCGGTGGCCCCAACAGCCACAGACGCGCGGCCCGTTTTGGCCCACGCCTGGAAATTGCTGCTGCGCAACCATCCCCACGATGATATTTGCGGCTGCAGTGTCGATGCGGTTCATGCCGATGGCGAAGTGCGGTTTCGCCAGGTTACCGAAATTGCCGAGGGGGTGGCGATCGCGCATCTGGAGAATCTCCTCAAAATTGGCTTTGCCGAGCCCGTTGCTGCGAGTGGTGAGGGCTTTAGTGAGGTGTTTGTTTTCAATCCCCATCCCTGGGTGCAGGCCTATCGCGCCGAAGCTCGCATCTTATTCCCCAACCCTGAGGGCGAATGGGGCGAGCCTCAGCCAGAGCGTGCCCTAACTGGCCTCGACGGTGCGGGCAATTCCGTTGCAATTCATACGCTCGCGAGCGCCGGGCGCGAGGTGCGATCGCGCTACCTAGAGACGACCTGGGGGCGCCGCTATGACGTTGGCTTCACGGTCGTCGTGCCGCCATTGGGCTATCAACTCGTCCGCATTTGGGAGCGCCCCTGCAATCCGGTCGTGCCGACAACGCCGGCTCCCCTTCAGCTTGAAAACGACTGGTACTGCCTGCAGGTACGGGACGGTCGGCTCTTTTTGCTCGATAAAGCCACCGGTATCGAGCTTGCAGATCCGGTGCGCTTCGAGTATCAGCTCGACAGCGGCGACACTTACTCTTTTGGGCCGGTCCCCGACGCGGGCCCTTGGTGGGCGACCCTCGTTGAAATTACCAGCCCACCCGATCGCCCCGACACGCTGCGGCTAAGCCATCGCCTGCAGGTCCCGGCGAGCTATCCACCCGCAGCAGAGACCACTCTGATGCTGACGAGCGACTTGCGCCTGAACGAGCAGCGATCGCTCTCGGTGCGAGTTTGCTACCGCAATAGCGCCCGAAATGGCCGCTTGCGGGCTGTTTTCTCCCTGGGATTTGCCACGCGCGACTCCCTAGCCGACGGGCACTTTCGCTTGGCACCCCGCACCAAACCCGACCTGCGGACTCCCGAGAGCGACCCCGAGCGCTACCGCGCCTACCCCGGCGAGCTGGACTACCCCACCCATCACCAGGGCGACTTTGCGATCGCGGCCGGCAAGCTTGCCGGCCGCAGTTATCGCGCTTGGGTGGCCAATCGCGGTTTGCCCGAATACGAAATTCTCGCGCCTGAGGGTCCGAGCTCTATTGCAGTTACCCTGCATCGGGCGGTGGGCTATCTCTCCGTCGAGAATGGCCGCATTCGCCGCTGCCAGGCCGGTCCTTCGGTGCCTACGCCTGGAGCGCAGTGCTTGCGCCCCTGCGAAGCGGAGCTGGCGTTTGGATTTGGCACGGCTGCCCTCCCAGAAATAACCCGCCACGCCCGCGCCTTTGCCCGGCCAGCTTGGGCGACGGAGCTGCCGGCACTGCCTTTCGTGAGTGGCGATCGCCGCTTGCCGCGCCAGGATTCTTTGCTCGCCATCGACAATCCGTGGGTGCTGCTTTCGGCGTGCCAGCCCGGCCGCGAGCCTGGCAGTTGGGTCATTCGCGCCTACAACATCTCGGCAGCCCCGCAAATCGCGCGCGTTCGGCTCGGGGTCGCCGCTCGGATGTGGTGCTTGACAGATCTAGGCGACACCTGGCAGACGGAGGCGTCTCGGCCGGTTACCGCAGGTGCCCTCGTTCTCGAAGTGGGACCCCACCAGATTATTACGGCGATCGTGCGGCTCGACGAGCAACCGTAGCCTCGCAAGTTGCAGTTTTCCGTAAATGTTCGGGTGCCCGCTCGCAGGACTGCCAACTCGCACCACCATTGCGCATAATGTAATGCGGACCCAGAATTACGGCATTTGGGGGAGAGTTGTGGCGAACATTCACGCAAGTTTTAGACCTAATTTTAGATCTCGGCGGCGCGCGGTCGCACCCGTTGTCGCAGCCAGCCTGCTGCTCGCTGGCTGCCAGCGGCCGGTTGCCGTCAATGGGGGCGCGCCTGCTGCGGCCCAGCGGCCCCTCGAGCCAATCCCTTCAGATACCAACTTCGTTACAGATGCCGTCGAGCGCGTCGGCCCGGCCGTGGTGCGCATCGATACCAGCCGCACCGTCCAACAGCAGGTGCCCCGGGTGTTCCAGGATCCGTTTTTCCGGCGGTTTTTTGGGGGTAGCCTCCCCGAATCCTCCGAGCGCGTGGTCCGCGGCGAGGGCTCGGGTTTTGTCATCGATGCCAGCGGCATCATTTTGACCAACGCCCACGTGGTTTCGCGAGCCGATACTGTCACGGTGTCGTTCCCCGACGGTCGCAGCTTTGAAGGTGAAGTCGTCGGCGAAGATCCCCTAACCGATATTGCGGTGGTGCGCGTTCCGGTCGAGAGCCTGCCGGCAGTCTCCCTCGGGCGCAGCGAGACCGTTCGCCCCGGCCAATGGGCGATCGCCATCGGTAACCCCCTCGGCCTCGAAGAAACGGTAACTGTTGGTGTTATTAGCGCGACCGGTAGGTCGGCTGCGGACATTGGTGTTGCCGACAAGCGGGTGGAGTTTCTGCAAACCGATGCAGCCATCAATCCTGGCAATTCTGGCGGGCCCCTGCTCAATGCTCGCGGCGAAGTCATTGGCGTGAATACAGCCATCATTGGCCGCGCCCAGGGGCTAGGATTTGCGGTCCCCATCGACACCGCTCGCAGCGTCGCCGAACAAATCTTGGCAAACGGCCGGGTGGATTATCCTTATGTGGGCGTGCGCATGGCTTCCCTTGCCTCTTTAACCCCCGAGCAGCGTCAGACCGTCAGCGAGCGACTCTCTGGCGGTGCAGCTCTGCCCGAGAGGGGCGTGCTGATTGTAGAAGTTGTAGAAGGCTCGCCAGCAGCCAAAGCCGGGCTGCGCGCCGGCGATACGATCGAGCGCCTCGACAACCAAACGGTAACCGAGAGCGCCCAAGTACAAAGATTGGTAGCCGAGCAGGCCATCGGCGATACGGTGGTTTTAGATATCCAGCGCGGCGGCCGTGCGATCGAGATCCCCGTACGACTAGAAGCCTTGCCCGTCCGAAGCTAGTCGGCAGCTTCGGCTCGAGCATCGGGCCACCGACAATCAACGCCTGTTATTGATACTCCCGCACGGGCATCTCCTTCAACAGGCTGGCAAGAAAGAGCTTCCAACTTTCTGCAGAAGTGGGGTAGATCTTGAGGGCTTCGATGCCATAGGACAGCGCTGTCCTTCGTTGAGCGCTGTTGAACGCCCACCAACCATACTTGAGAGCAAATTTGTGGCGAGATTGGCGGTCTGACCCGGGCCTCCACATGCCTGCCGCCTCGAAGCTCCCTGATATACCCCGCCGCTGCCAGGCTCTCTCATAAGCAGCTTTGGCTGACTGCCGTTGCTCCTCTCTTTTTTGCTCGCTGATAGATTTACCATGAAGCCTGTACCTGATGACGGGGTCTTTCAAGTTTGCCAGCCTGCCGAGTTCGCCAAGCCTTAACCATAGATCGAGATCGAGCGCGACACTCATGCTTTCGTCGTATCCGCCTATCTCAAGGAGAGCAGAGCGACGAACTGTAGCAGCAGGGTGGCAGATGCTTCCATGGCCTGCCAAAGCCAACTCTTGAATCACCGCATCCGCCTCCGGAAGAGACAATCGAGCCAGAAAACGGCTCCATCTGTCGATAATCTCCATCGCGCCCCCGACGCACACATACTCGCTATTGCTCTCCAAAAACTCAGCCTGCAATTCGAAACGATTGGGCAGAGCAATATCATCTGCATCCATCACTGCGATGTATCTACCCCTCGCCTTGGCCAGCAGCTCGTTGCGGCTTGCCGAGATTCCCCGATTGGGCCTGCTATAAATCCGAATCCTATTATCTGCTCGAGCATAAGACTCAAGAATGCTGAGTGACGAATCGGTGGAGCCATCATCTACAACTAAGAATTCGAAATCTGAGAGCGACTGGTTTAGTACACTCTCGGGCGCTTCTCTAGGGAAATCGGCGCTATTGTAGACCGACATGCACGCTGAAATAATCGGCTGCTCCGGGCCTTGAGAGTACTGCACATTCGTACCAGTTTTGCTCCTCAGTTGCGAATCGTAAGACTGCGATTCTCGAATTCACTCTGTCTGCGAGGGCGAGTGAATTCGAGGACCAGCGGATTTGAAAAGTAGTGCCGCCAGGCTCCTCCAAGCCCTCCCAGCAGTCGGGTAATCTCTGATAGCACGCAGACTGAGCTTCAGAGCTGCCAACTTATTACCTTGATGGTATTCGCGCCACGAAGCCCCTATTAAAAGGTTAAGGATGTGTGTTTCGGCACTGCGGCATGTTGCCCCAGTGCCGTCATCGAGAGGAGGTTCTGGCGGACATCCCTTCTCGAGATCGTCTGCGCCTTGCCGAAGCCTCTGCTGCTGAAACACGCGGGCCATGCGGTCAAAAAATTCTCGCTCCTCGCTACGCTTTCTGTGGGTCACTGAGGCATCGTGGAGGCGATAGTTGAGAAAACTGTTGGGTAGATAAAGAACTTTGCACGTCTCCCCAAGACGTAGCTGAAAGTCAATATCTTCGGCCGTCTTGAAGTAAGGCCGGAAGCCAGAGAGCTGTCGGTAAAAGCTCGAGCGGATCGCAAACGTGCACAAATGCGTGCGCGTGACTCCATTTCTCAATTCTTGCGTAATCTCGGTTGCCTCCCGGCCGCAGTCGTGGCGAACGACGAGCGCCCCTCGAGAATCAATCGTAGAGTAGTTGCCACAGACTGCACCAAATTCGGGATTCCGGCCCAGCCAGTTCACTTGGTGTGCTATGCGCCCGGGGGGGTAAACATCGTCTGCATCGCAGCGCATCAAAATCTCGCCCTTCGCGGCCTCGAAGCCAAGATTTAATGCTGCCGAAATTCCCTCGCATGGCCCCGGAATGAGGCGAACTCTCGGATCGCCAACACCTCGGACGCAATCTGTCGAACTATCTGTGGAGCCGTCATCAACAATGACGATCTCCAGAGGCAAGCTCATCTCCTGCAATATCGACTCTAGTGTCGCGGTGACGTAGGCCTCAGCATTGCGCATTGGCACTATCACACTCACAAGAGGTTTACCGTGCTCTACAGCTTTCGACATGACTCCATCGCCTCATTGTTGTGCGGAAAGATCCAGATCTAAATGCCTTGGTTCTCCTGCCTGCAGCTGCCAGTAGTGGGCGTAGCGCCCACCCGCAGCAAGTAACTCTCGGTGAGTTCCTCGCTCTACGATTTCTCCTTTCTCTAGGACGAGAATCTGGTCCGCTCCTGAGATTGTAGACAGGCGGTGAGCCACCACCAGGGCCGTCCGGTCTTGCTGGAACATCGAGAGCGCTTCCTGCACTAGCTGCTCCGACTGGCTGTCGAGGGCACTTGTTGCCTCATCCAGAACAAGGATTTCAGGGCACTTCAGGATGGCACGGGCTAAAGCTAAGCGCTGTCGCTGGCCACCCGAGAGCCTGTATCCGCGCTCGCCAACCACAGTTTGATAACCTTCTGGCAAGTCCATGATGAAGTCGTGGGCCTGGGCGTCCTTGGCTGCTCGTACCACCTCAGCTTCAACCGCATCTGGAACACCATACCGAATATTATCTAGAATCGACCGGTTAAATATAAAGGTATCTTGGCTGACCACACCCACTTTCTTGCGCCAGCTCTCCAGGCTGTAGTCCCGCAAATCGACTCCATCAATAGATACTCTACCTTGGTAGGGATCGTACAGACCTAAGAGTAAGTCGGCAACGGAAGATTTTCCCGCCCCCGAGCCGCCGACTAATGCCGTCACCGTTCCCTTGGGCATCTCAAAGTTAATGCTTCTTAGCGTTGGTGTGTCGTTCGTGGCGTACCAAAGGGTCAAGTCTTCGAAGCGAATGCCTTCCACTAACCCGTTGAAGTTATGGCCGTCGAATCTCACCATGTTCTCCGGTTCGATCGACAAAATTTCATTCAGGCGGGCCATTCGCCCCGAATTTCTGGCCATGCCCGCGAAAGCTCCTGTAAATCCATTGAGTTCGCCGGCAAGGCGATTGAGAGCGGCAATGAATGTAAACAGTTCGGAAACGATTAATTCTCCTCTATTTCCCCCTAAAACAAAGAAGCCAGCACACAGAAGAATACCAACTGTCGCAATTAATGAAGATTTGTTGATTGGCTCGATTAGCGAGGAAAGGCGCTCCTGATGTTCCATCGCCCTAGCAGAACTGCTGACAATGGGACGAAGATCGTCGATAGTCGCTCGCTGCAGGCCAAAACTATGAATGACTCGCAATCCCTGGATGCTCTCAACGGCTTGTTTGACCACCTCAACAACAATTTGGGTCACCGCAAGAGCAGCCCGCTTGAGTCTGGGGAACAAGTTGTTTTGCAAGGCTACCAAGCTCAGAGCCAGCAGAGCTGCAACGCTAGAGAGCAGGGGGGAAATGCTAATCAAAACATATAGGTAGGCGACGGAGGTAAATGTTTTGATTAGTATCTTGCGCCACTGCTGGAGTTCGACCTGAATCGCTACTTCGGCATCCTGGATGTATTGCGCCAGATCTCCGACCTTATAGCCACTTGCAAAGGCAAATTCAAATGACATGATTCGCTCGAAGGTAAGGACGACCGTCTGAGCGCGTGCGCGCGCGCTCAGGTAGCCGAGGCCCACTAAAGCCATGTAAAGCAATGCACTTCGAGCAAGCTGAAGCAAAATTGTGAAAAGTACCAAGGCAGTAAACAGCGTCCCTCTAGACCAGTCTTGAGTGAAAGTCGCCAGCCAACCTAACCCGTTTATGTTTGCTAGGGATTCTCCCTCCATCACTTTCAGGACGAGATAAACGAGTGCGAAAGTGCTACCCTCAAAAAGTGCTACCAGCAGGTTGACGGTAAAGGATACCAGGAACAGCCTCCTGTTGCGGTTTACGATGGATGCAATCGCTCTGTAGCTGGGAGTCTTCAGCTTAGACGGGAGAAATCTCATAAATGCGTTCAACTGACTTCCACCTCATACTGCCTTGGTTAAGGATTGTGTAATATTGTATTCAGTGGTTATGATACACCCTGCACCGACTTCGGCAGCTCAATCCTGGGCTGGATGTTGGCCCGGTGCCCGAGGAGGGAGTTAAGTCAGAGTCGGCAGGTCTCCCGATATTGCAATGCATGCAAGACTCAGCCGCTCTGTATGGGCCTGAGGCACCCAGCTCTGACTTGCACTGCGCTAAACTAGCTGCCAGGCGCTCTCGGGCCACGGATCGGATGCGGGAGCGGGAGCAGCGAGAACGCCGTGTCAAGCAACGACGATTGCATCCTGCACGCTACGGACTTAGCTCGACCGCAGTAAAGAATAGGGGAAAGTCGTGCAGCCAATCTTTGTCTTCTCCATGCCTCGCTCTGGTAGCACGCTGTTGCAGCGACTTGTGAGTGCTCACAAATCGATTCACACTACTTCCGAACCCTCTTTGCTCGTTCCCCTGGTATATATGCGGCGGCGAGACGGAGTACACGCAGAGTATCGGCACAGCCAGCTCTGCCGTGGCATCGAGGATTTTGTGGGAAACTTCCCCAACAAAGGCGCAGACTTCGACCGCCACCTCCGCGAGATGGTAATGGCAATGTACCGAGATCTTTCTCCCGAAGGCACTCAGTATTTCTTGGACAAAACCCCTTCCTATGCACTGATTTGTCAGGACATAATCCGAATTTTCCCAGATGCCAAGTTCATCTTCCTTTTCCGGAACCCGCTGTCAGTGATTGCTTCCTCCCTACAAACGTGGTGGGGCAATCAGTGGAAGCTCTTTACTCAAAAGCATTTCTTCTATCAGGGTATGACTAATATCCTGCAAGCCTTGGAGGGCATCCAAGATAGAGCGCTGGTCGTGCGCTACGAGGATCTAGTCGTAGAAGTCGATGCGACGCTGGAGGCAATATTCGATTACTGCGGTCTGCCCCATTGCCCGGAGGCTAGCAGCAATTTCAACAAGGTAAAGCTCACTGGCCGACTGCAGGACAACGTCGGCATCAAGGCCTATCAGCACGTGACGGATCGAACTCTTGAGAAATGGAAGGCGTGCTTTCGCAACCCCATTCGTCGTCTTTGGCTCCATCAGTACATAGACTGGCTTGGAGAAGAGAATCTCGAGCGCATGGGTTACCAGGCCGCCGAGCTACACGAGTCGCTGCGAGCCGTTGATGGGACTTTCGATCGACTGTTCTCTGATGTTGGCTGGATGATCGCAGGTGGAGCCTACTGCCTTTTAGATATCCCTGTAGTTCGCGCCAAGATTCGTTCCCTTGGAGATTGGCGACAGGTTTACAGTCATACTTAATGCCCGACTGGGCCGCTGTCGTTTTATGAGAGGGGGAGACACGCGATGGAGCGGTGGGCGCGCTGGCTGGTTTTGGGTTTTGCGAGCTGCCTGGTGGCTCTTGGGGCGATCGCCTGCAATGGCGGCACGGATGGCGAACTAGGAGATCGGCCCCTGCGCGTTGGCTCGAAGGACTTTACCGAGCAGTTCGTTTTGGGAGAGATTTACGCCCAGACCCTTGAGGCTGCAGGCATTCGTGTCGAGCGCAAGCTCAACCTCGGCGGCACGCCCGTAGCCCAGGCAGGACTCCTAGCAGGCGAGATCGACCTTTACCCCGAGTACACGGGAACGGGTCTGCTCACAGTTTTGAAACTCCCTCCCGACACCGACCGCGAGCGGGTCTACCAGACAGTGGCCGCTGCCTATCGCGACCGGTTCGACGTCATTTGGCTGGCACCCTCCCCGATGAGTAATTCTCAAGCCTTGGTGACGACACCTGCCGTGGCCGATCGCTTGCGCTTGCAAACGATTTCCGACCTCGTCGGGCGCGCCCCAGAGCTCAGGGCAGTCGGGCCGCCGGAATTCCAGGTGCGCGAAGATGGCTTGCCAGGCTTGCAAACAGCCTATGGCGCGTTCGACTTCAAGACCTACAAAGCTGTCGATCCGGGGCTGCGCTACCCGGCTCTGGTAGCTGGCGAGGCAGATGTTGCGGTGGGATTTTCTACTGATGGTGAAATTGGTGCCTTCGATCTCGTCGTGCTCGGTGACGATCGCCAGTTTTTTCCGCCCTACCAAGTTGCGCCGGTGGTCAGATCCGAGGCGATCGAGCGTCACCCAGAACTCGTCGAGCTGCTCGATGGCATCACAGCGCAGATCGACGATGCGACCATGCAGGCCTTGAATTTCGAGGTGACCGGAGATAAGCGCGAGCCTGCCGACGTTGCCCGCGACTGGCTCGCGGGCCAAGCACTGCTGCCGCCACCAGCTGCTTCGTCTCGAACCTAGAACTTTTCCTATGGCCAAGCTAGATTTTGAAGGCGTTTGCCTGAAGTTTCCCGGTGCCGAGCGAGCGGCCCTCCACAATTGCACGCTACGGGTTGCTGCCGGGGAATTTGTCGTCATTCTCGGGCCTTCTGGCTGCGGCAAAACGACTCTACTCAAGACGGTCAACCGGCTCTACGAGCTGAGTGCTGGGACGATTTACCTCAACGGCACCGATATTCGCGAGTTTCCCGTCGCGCGCTTGCGCCGTCGTATCGGCTATGTCATCCAGAAGGCGGGCTTGTTTCCCCACATGAGCGTGGCAGAAAATATTGCCGTCGTTCCCCGATTGCTCGGCTGGCCGCAGGCACGCATCCGAGCCCGTACCGACGCGCTGTTGCAGCGCGTCGAGCTGCCCCCCCAGGAGTACCGAAATCGCTACCCAGCCCAGCTCTCCGGCGGCCAACAGCAGCGCGTCGGCATTGCCCGCGCTCTGGCCGCCGACCCTCAGGTTCTGTTAATGGACGAGCCCTTTGGCGCTCTCGATGCAATCGTGCGCGCCAGCCTCCAAACCGAAATTGCCCGCCTCCAGCGCCAGTTGCAGAAAACCGTTTTGTTTGTTTCCCATGACGTCGAAGAAGCCCTGCGCTTGGCCGATCGCATTCTCATTTTGCAGGCCGGGGCGATCGTGCAGTTCGATACTCCCGCGCGCATCTTACTCGAGCCGGCAACCTCTTTTGTAGCCGAACTCGTCGGTGCGACCGATCGCGTCCGGCAATTGGGGGTGCTGCCCGTTGCGGCGGCGGCCACAGCAGAGGCTGTTTCGGCAGAGGCACCCGCAATTGCTCAGGAGGCTTCTTTGCGAGAGGCCCTCTCGCGCCTGCTCGAAACCGGGGCTCCAGCGCTCGCAGTAACTCGGGCAGGAGAGCTGATGGGTTCTCTCACCTTTGCGAGCTTGCGAGAGGCCCTCCTCTGCCAAAATTACAGCACCGCTCTAGATGGACATCGGCGAGTCGATATAGACCATCGGATCGAGGGTCGTGAAGAGTAAGTTGTAAGTAGCCAGGCTCTTGGCAATCTCCTCGTTGGCTAGCTCGAGCAAGCGCTTGCGCAAGTTAATCGAGTTTTCGCTCGAGCCCGTGATGAAAAAATTGACCCGCGCTCGCGTGCTAGCACTAGTGTCTTGCGCGCCAAAATGAACTCGGACGCCGGCTTGCTCGAGCCCCCAAAAGGCTTTGCTTGTCTCCTCAATGAGGCGTCGCACCAGAGCTTGCTCGCCTTCTCTTAGAGAGCGCCGAAAATCCAGGCACAACATGGCCATAATCTTTTTGCCGCGGCTGATATTTTCAATATTCATGCCAGCCATCATGGAATTGGGAACGACCACCAGCGTATTTTGGGCGACCGTCCGGATTTTGGTGGATCGCAACCCAATAGACTCTACTCGCCCGTAGACATCTTCGCCATAAGGATTGAAGGAGACGCGAATATACTCACCCGGCACGTAGGGGCGATCGAGGTAGAGTTCCAGCGTGCCGATCAAGCGGCTGAGTGCTTGCTGGCCGGCAAAGGCAACGGCCACGCCGCCAATTCCCAAGCTAGCACCCAGAGCAAACAAGTTCAGTCGCAATCCCTGAGCAAAAATGACCGTTGCCAGGACGGCGACCAAAAAATAAACTAGCGTCTCGATGACCAAGACAACTTCGTTAACCTCACCAATCCAGCGCTGCATCAGGTCGATTAGCGTTCGCCGCAGAATGCGCTTGGCAATATTGGTAAAGAGCCAAACGATTCCAATTGAAAGTGTTAGGTAGATAAAAAATCCTAGAAACGTGTAAAGATCGTCGTATTCGAGCAAAAGATTCAAACAAATTGCCAAAAAAAAGGCAGTTCCCGTTACCATTAGGGCATTTTTGTTGGGTTTGAGGAGCCGTTGGCGCTCCGATTCGCCCCGCAGACCCTGGAGATCGGGTAAGAGCGCGAGGAGCTTTTCGGCCAGTGCAACCAAGAACTGACCGGCCAGAGGCGAGACGATCGCGCCGAGCACGAACAAGGCCAAATCTCGAAAGATCGACACGAGATAGCGCTGCTCTTCTGGGTCGAGGTTGAGAAAATCAAAAACGCCGGCCATAGGAGATCGCCTAGAAGTTGATGGGCTGGAGAATATCAGTAATGTTGTCGCGAGCTTGGCAGGGAATTCCGCAAAGTTCTAGGCGCTCGACAATATTGCTACGAGCAATTTCGAGCAAGCTGTGGCGTAAGTCCATTGATGTTTCGGCCGCCCCTAGAACAAAGAAAATAGCCTTTGCTTTGAGCACTTTTTTGCCGGTAGCGCGCTCGCTAAAGTTGACCTGGGTGAGTCGCGAGTCGATGCCGAGGATGTCTTGGGTGCTCTCCAGAATGACTTGATGGATTAGGGCTTGCTCTTCACGGTGAATGCTCTCATCGAAAGTCAATTCAAGAATGGCGATCGCCCGGCGCGCCCGCGTCAAATTTTCAATATTAACCTGTGCCAGATTGCTATTGGGTATGATGGCCAAGGTATTTTTGCCCGAGAGACGTATTTTTGTCGAGCGCCAACCGGTTGCTTCTACTTTGCCAATGGTTCCATCGGGTAGGTGAATATAATCATCGACGTTGAAGGGACGATCTAGGTAGAGAGTAATACTCCAGAGCAGTTGCTCTAAGACGCGTTGGGAGGCAAAAGCGAGTGCGACCCCACCAATTCCTAAGCTAGCCGCTAACCCAATCACATTAATGTTGTGGGTCTGGGCAAAAATAAAGATAATCGCCAGCGCGAAGGTGAATTTGGCTGAAGCTTTGACCCAAGCCAGGAGCTCGCTGTCGATTTTTTTTTGCTCCCCAAAGACTTTCTCGAGGATGTAGCCTGCAAAAAAGCTCTCAAAGATCTTGAATCCCAGTAGCGTCATGCCGATAGCTATAGCTAGACCTAAAGGCGACTCGATAACGCCCAGCCAGAGCGGCGTTGGCGTCACCAGAATGAGTCCGTCAAGGAGAACCAAAACGAAAATCAGATTCAGCCAATCTCGGTAGGGGACGATGACATTTTCGGAGATTTCGCGAAACTCATCGGAAGAAAATCCTTTTAGAAAGTAAGCAAACGCTTTCGGAGCTTGCTTGTAAGCCAGTTGCACGGCCAAGAAGAAGCTCAAACCCGTTGCAAAACCAAGGGCAAGGGCAATAAAAAGATCGAACATCTTGAGAGCCAGGAAAGTGATGCTTGCCACAACTAGAGCTTTGAGGCTGGCGATCGTAGCTATTTGAGCCCGTGCTAGACCGAAGGATGCCAGAAAAACGTCTCGCCATCGCCTCTGCACGCGAGGCACCCTAGCCTATCGCCATCTTGAGTGCGAGGAGCTAGGCTAATTGTAGCCTCAAGCCCGTAGGTGCACGGCAAGGATGCGCTCGGAATAACGATGGCTGCCATGGCTTAGCCTCGAGAGCCATACAGGCGGCCTTCGATCGAAAGAATCGACTCGTTCTGCAGAAGGCTGTATTCGCTCAGGAAGGCAGGCACCACTGCTGCAGGCAGCGGACGTGCAAACAGGTAACCTTGGCCGAAATCGCAGCCAAGGTCCCGGAGAATCCGCAGTTGGCCTTGGGTCTCGATGCCCTCGGCGACGATTTCGAGCCCCAAGGTTCGCGCCAGCGCGACGATCGTGCTGACAATGTTGCAAGTTCGAGCATCGGCCTCAAGACGAGAGACAAACGAGCGATCGAGCTTGAGGGTATCGATAGGGAGATCTTGGAGGTAGCTCAAGGACGAATACCCGGTGCCAAAGTCGTCGATCGAGAGACGAACTTGGCGCCGACGCAGCCGCTCGAGCAGCTCGCGGGCCGCCGAGGTCTCCGTCAGGAGGCTGCTCTCAGTGATTTCGAGGCGCAGCGTGCCCGGCGGCAGCGGCTCGAGGGCAGCATCGAGTTCCGCAATCAGGTTGGGGTGGCGCAACTGTAGCCAAGAGAAATTGACGCTGAGGCTTGCAACCTCCCAATCTGGAATCTCTTGCTGCCAGCGAGCGAATTGCTGGCAGGCTTGCCGCAGCATCCAGCTCCCCAGCTCGACAATCGATCCGGTTTCTTCGGCCAGGGGAATAAAGCTTCCCGGCGAAATTGTGCCGCGAATGGGATGCTGCCAGCGAGCCAACGCTTCGAAGCTGACAACTCGGCCGGTAGCCAGAGAAACGATCGGTTGGTAGTGGACCGCCAGCGCATTGTCGGCGATCGCAGCTTTGAGTTCGGCTTCGAGCTCGGAGCGCTCGGCAGCTACTGCCTGCATGGCTGGGGAGAAAATCTCCGTAAAGCTTCCTTGTCGCTGTTTGGTGTAAGCGAGCGCCGTACTCGCCGCTTGCAAAGAAGTTGCTGGCGAGACACCGCCGCTATCGCCCCATGCTAAACCCACACAAATTGACACGGGCAAGTGCGTTTGGGGCAGTGCCAGTGGCTTCACAAAAGCTGCGTGCAGATCGTCGGCAACCTGCTGCGCGGCTGCAAGATCGGGCAGATTGACCAGGAGGATAGCAAACTCGTCATCGCCGACTCGCGCCACAACATCCACGAGATCGTTATTTTCTGCATAGTCGGCCAGCCGTTTGGCAAAGGCGACAATAAGTCGCTCGCCAAAGCTCCAGCCGAACCCAAATCTGAGTGCTCGAAACCGCTGAATATCCACGGCCAGCACGGCAAATTGGGCGTCCGGTTGCTGGCGTGCTTGGGCTGCGCGAATGCGTGCCAGAAATAGGTTTTGGTTGGGGAGATCGACTAAGGGATCGTAGTAGGCTTTGTGTTGGAGCTGCCCGAGAACCTCCTGAACTTTGATGGCCATGCGATCGATCGCCGCCGACAAAACATCCAACTCCCGCACGGTGTGGCGGCCTAAGGGCTGCTCGAAACGCCAGCCAATATCGGCATCGCCAACCTCAGCCGCCAGCTGCTGGGTTGTGTGACTCAGGCGGTCGATGTGCTTGACGAGCAATCGAGCTGTGTACCAGCAAAGCCCGATGGCTGCAGAGGCCGCAATAAAGCTCAGGAGAATTGTCGCGCGGGTACTCTGTTGGACCTGACCGAAGAAATCGGTGTCGGGGATAATGACATGAATGGTCCAGTCGAGGCCCAGCGCGTCGCGGTAAGGCCGTAACTTGAGGTGGTGGCCGACTCCCTCGTGCTGGAAATGTTCGTGGCGACCTGCCTGCATCGCTGCAAGGCTTTTAGGGCGACCGCCCTGCAAAAAACGCATTGCTGCGAACACGAGGGGGTCGGGGCTCTCAGACGCTGGCAGTCGCTGCAGCGTGCCGCCGACCAACGTCCGAGAGCCTCCCGCTCCAGAGGAAGCCACCAGCAACCCGTCGCTATCGGTAATAAAAATGCGCCCGGAGCCAACCTTAATAGAGCGGAGATAGCGGTCGATGTTGCTCAAGGTAAAGTCGGCAAAAAAGACCCCTACCAGCTCGCCATCAGTGCCGTAGGCCGGGGCAGAGGTCGAAACTGACATATCCGGGATGCCCGTGAAGGCAAAAACCGGATTCCAAACCGGGCCACCAGCTGCGACAGCATTGCGATAGCCAGGAGGCGTTCGCTGGGGGTCGAAATTGGGAATCACCTCCAGGAGATCGGTCTGGCGGCCGTCGGCATCCAGGCCGTAGCTATGAATAGTCCGCGGATGCTCGGCTAAGACCAAGTCGACCTGCAGATCCCCCGTCGAAAAGCGGGAGATCTCGAACATCTCATTCTCCACGCTCACAAACGAAGCTAGAGCCAAATGCGGGTTCCGTTGCATCTGGGCGTGCAGCACGCGCAAAAGTGCTTCGGAATCGGTCGGATCGAGTTGTCCGAGGCGCACGGCATCGACATTTTGCGCGGTCACCTCGCGGGCTTCTGCCAAGTAGCTCTCGAGCCGATCGCCTACGCGGACGGTCACCTCATCGATGAAGCGGCGAGCAACTGCCTCCACCGCGCGCTCGCTGTTGCGCAGAGAAAAGTAGCCCACCAGCGCCACAGCTCCAGCAACTTGGAGCGAAATAGGGATGACGAGTAGGTAGCCCAGGGGCAACTTAGTCTTCCGGCCGCTACTTAGCAAAACGGTCACCTTCCCATAGGTTAGATGGTCCGATCGTCGTGTCGATTCCACGCGCCGATCTGGCTCGGTCGGAACGCGGAATTGTTAATTTCTGCAACTCTTTTGCAGTGTAATATTCATCTACTCAAATCGGGAGGGGTCACTTACAAATTCGCCCGATAGGTATAGCCAAGGGAATTCTCGTTAGCCAGCGCCCAGCCAGCGCGCGATCGCCTTGTCGGGGTCGGCTAGCTCGGCTACGTCCGTGTAGAAGAAATCTTGCCAGCCATCGCGAGGTAACCCGGCAAAGAGCATCAGATTGAGAGGATAGGTCTCGGAGTCGCTGCAGCGGCGAAAATCATCCCGAAACAGGAAATAGGGCTTGCCTGCTGCGATGGCCGCGCCAAGCTCGACGCACACCCCTTCATCGGGAGGGGCGCCATTGACAACAGCAAAGACGGCATCGGCAGCCAAGACATCCTGCAAGTCAGCTCGGGCGACTTGGTAGGCCCACCCCGGCACCGAAAAATCGACCGCGTCGTTGCGCGCGAACGGCTCCCAGACCTCTAAGCCGAGAGCCGTCAGCGCGGCAATCAAAGGGGGCAGAAGCATTTGACGCTGCTGAGTGCTGAAGCCGTAGGGATTGGCAAGGTAAATAATCTTCTTACTGGAGGGATTGCTCATGGACGAAATCAAACATATAGGGTTATGCTCGCGGAGCTAACTCTAGCGCGACTGGCGCGAGTCGCCTAAGATGAGGCGGATGTCTTCACGGCGAGGATTTACACTACTCTCAGGGTTCCTTCAGGCTCATCTTTTTTGATAGAAACTATCGGGACCTACCCGAAAAATGTATTGGCGGGTTCCGAGCGATCTTTAGAGAGTCCGGTTTTGGAGTTCTCGCCGAATTATTGAGGTTGATAGCAATGTTTGGAAAGAAAGTCTCGACCCTAGCTTTAGTCGTTCTAGCCATTGGTGCAATTGGTTGCTCTGAGGCCGTCACGATTGGCGGCGAACCCGGTTCGGCGGTGAATGTGGGTGAGGTGGCTGCTGCACCCTTTGACTACACCGATTACGAAACCGTACTGAGCAAGTACGTCAGTGACGAGGGATTCGTCGACTACGAAGGCCTAAAAAATGACCGCGAGGCCCTCGACCGCTTTAATGCCTCTCTCGGAGATGTCAGCCCTGCTACCTATAATTCCTGGTCGGAATCGGAGCGTTTGGCATTTTTGATTAATGCTTACAACTCTCTGACGCTGGTCTCGATTATCGACAATTATCCCGTTGAGAGCATCCGCAAGATCGGTGGCGTCTGGAACGGACGCAGGTTCCCCGTTGCCGGCCAAGAAGTCACGCTCAACAACATCGAGCACGACACCATTCGCGTCCTATTCAGCGAGCCAAGGATTCACTTTGCCGTCAACTGCGCCTCGATTGGCTGCCCGATTCTGCGCAACGAGCCCTTCACCGGCGAGGCCCTCGACACGCAGCTCGACGAGCAGGTCAACGTTAGCTTCGATGGCGATTTGCACTTCCGCATCGATCGCCAGGAAAATAAGGTCTATCTCTCGGCTGTTTTCAAATGGTTTGGTGAAGATTGGGAGCCCGGCTTCTCCCAAGAGGAGTCCCTGCCAGGCCTAAACGATCGCGAGACGGCCTTCGCGAACTTTGCCAGCCAGTATGTTGGCCCCGAAGATCGCGAATTCTTGATGCGCGGCGGCTACGACATCGCTTTCATCGATTGGGATTGGGGGCTCAACGAGCAGTCTTGAGGATCTATATAGCCCCTTACAATTGAGCCCGTAGGCGCGACCCAAGCAACTAGGGCATGGCAATCTCGGCGGTAATTTTTGATTTCGATGGCCTGCTGCTCGACACGGAGACCCTAAATCTCCGGGTCAATCAAACTATCGTCGGCCGCTACGGCCTGACGTTTCCACCCGAAGTGCGCGCCCGCATCCAAGGTCGCCCGGCTTTGGCCTCCGCCGAGATTGTCGTGGCGGCTTTGGATCTGCCCCTGAGCCCGGCGGACTACGTGGCCGAGCGTGCTCGCCTCGTCCCTCAGCTAGTAAATCAAGTGGTGCCGTTGCCGGGGGCCGTCCGCCTCAGCCGCCATCTGGCCGATCGGGGCATCCCCCGCGCGATCGCCACGGGATCGACCTATCGATCGTTTCAAATGAAAGCTGCCCCCCACCGACATTGGTTGGAGGCAGCGTTTGCTTGCGTTGTTTGCGGCGACGATCCGGAACTGGCTCGTCCTAAGCCCGCCCCAGATATTTTTGTGCTCGCCGCTCGCCGCCTGGGGGTTGCGCCGGAGCAATGCTTGGTCTTTGAAGATGCGATTTCTGGGGTGCGCGGTGCCAAAGCGGCGGGGATGGCGGTTGTTGCCGTCCCTGATGCCAGTCTCGATCCCGCCTCTTACGCTGAAGCCGATTCAATTCTGGAGTCATTAGACGCATTTGTGCCCGAGCAGTGGGGGCTGCCGGGTTATCCGGAGTCAGAAGGCACCGGCCACATCGAACGGTCCAGACAACAGTCCCCATCTAGGGGGCCTAGCATGCCCTAGCAAAAGGTCTCTCATTGTTGGCTAACTCCTTCGTGCAAAAGTAGATTTCGCCAGCCGCTCCATTCGATAAGCCGTATCTCACCACGTCACGAGGGGTTAAGAAATCTTCTGGCGAATAAACGGTGACTTGAAAGCCTACTGCTTCGAGTCGAGCCTTATAGTCCGGGCCGTAATTTCTAACGTGCTCGGGATGGCCGAATACGCGCAGTCGTTCCTTTGGGTCTGTGATTGAGAAATCTTCAAACGTGACTTCTGCCACAATCGGAACATTTAAAACGGCCCAACCAGACCTACGCAGCGTTCGATAGAGTTCGCCCATTGCTTTGCGATCGTCGGGCACGTGCTCGAGGACATGGGAGCAGTAAACAATATCAAAACTCTCATCCGGGTGCTGAATATCGGTAATGTCCATCTTCTCCATCACACCCTTCCCACTCAAGTCAGCAGTCAAATATCCACGGCCAGCAGCTTCCGCAAACAGTTGCTTGAAATGTTTCTCCGGTGCAACATGAAGGAAGTCCTTCGATGCTGCAGTGAAGAGGTTTGTTTTCTCGCGAAAGAAGAGTATCGCAAGTCTGTGGCGTTCCAAAGAGTCACACCACGGGCATCGAGCATCAGAACGCGGCCTGAAGCCGAATGGCTCGAATCGGTTGGAATTTCGCTTGCAAACAGGACAATAGCGCTGTCGCCCGAGGTAGCGCAGGCGCTTGACATACGATCTGAGTTTAGCTTTGATGCTCACATCGAAATTTATGTGGGGAAGTTATCCATCTGAGAGCTGAGGCAGCTCGCGGGCCGCCTCATAAACCAAAAAGGCTCCCCAAGCGTTTGGGAGAGCCTCAGCATATCTTGGCGAAATCGCCACAAAGCCTCGAGACCTTAGAGGTCGCCTCGCAAATAAAAGAGCGCAACAATGACAATCGGTCCTGCTACAACGATTAAGAATACGGGGAGCAGCTGTACGAGCAGAGGAAACAGGGGGTTCTCCGTAATATTTGCTATGAAGTCCATATCCCAAATTAGCCTAGTAAAAGTGCGCGAACGCCAGAACACGTAAGATCCTACTGGCGAAGGTGGTTGCGGTCCGGCTGCTAGTTACAAAACTTTATATTCATTAATAATCCCAGGGTCCCCATGCCAACAGGCCAGTCAGAAGGCCAGCCAAGAGGCTGGCATTGCCAAGAGCGCTGCGGTGCCTGCTGCTATCTCCAACCGACGGAGCGCCCAGATTTGGCTGAATACCTCACCCCCGACGAATTCGACCGCTACCGGTCGATGGTCGGAGCCGATGGCTGGTGCCGCCACTACGATCGCGCGAGTCGCCGCTGCCGCATATACGAGCAGCGCCCGGAATTTTGCCGCGTCAGTGCGGCTAATTTTGAGCGGCTCTACGGTGTCGATCCCGAGGAATTCGATGAATTCGCTGTTAATTGCTGCCTCGAGCACATCGCCGATAGCTTTGGTCCGGAGAGCCCCGAGTTCGAGCGCTATAGTCGTGCTTATAGCACCGATGAAACCGGTGGCCCGACAGGAAGCCCCGAAGGCAATTTAATGTAGATACCCAAACCTGCCCCATGACGCTGGAGACCCCCGCCCAAAAAGCCTGCTACGAGAAAATTGTCAGTTGGATGGATACCCTATTTGGTGACATTCACTGGCAGACCCTGGGCGACAACGGGTTTCGGCTATTTGTGGGCTCGGCAGGCGTCGAGGTGCGCGTTTTGCCCTTTCAGCAAGATGATTCGATCGTGCACGTTCGCTCGATTGTCGTTGTGGGCGCCGAAATTGGCACCTCTTTGCAAGCCTTTCTCCTGCATAAAAATGCCGAGCTTCTCTTTGGGGGCTTTGCCCTCGACTCTGAGGGGAATGTATTGTTTCGCCACACCATCGTAGGCTCGACTTGCGACCCCCAAGAACTCAAAGTCTCCGTAGAAAACGTGCTGGCAACGGCCGATCTCTACGACGATCGCATTGTCGATCTTTGGGGCGGCCAGCGGGCGGTCGACCTCGGGGGCGATTGCGGCGCCGGTCGTGCGGCCCAGCAGCCATGACCGCCACAACAGGGGCTGTTATTTTGGCCGGGGGCAAAAGCCAGCGCATGGGCCGCGATAAGGCCAATCTAGTCCGCGCCGGCGAGACACTCCTGGCACGCACGGTGCGCCTCGCACGAGTCATCGGCCCCGTGGCGGTAGTGACGCCTTGGCCCGAGCGCTACCAGGCGGCGGTGCCTTCGCCCTGTGCCTGGGTCCGGGAAACCGTTGGTGGCCGGGGGCCCCTGGCTGGCTTGCGCCTGGGGCTGGCTTGGGGGGCGGCCTTTGATTGGGTGCTGGTGCTGGCGTGCGATCTGCCCTATCTGAGTGCTGCTGCTTTGCAAGCGTGGCAATCGCAGGTGGCTTTCGTTCCAGATGAGATGGCCGCGGCGCTCCCGAGAGGGTCGAAAGGCTGGGAGCCCCTGTGCGGGTTTTATCGCCCGAATCGGGTGGCGAGTTTGCAGGCGTACTGGCTTGCAGGAGGCCGCTCTCTCCAGGGCTGGCTACAGCAGCAGCCGGTAGCAGAGCTGATCGCAGGCGATCGCAGCGTACTATTTAATTGCAATACGCCGGCCGATTGGCAGCGCGTGACGGGCCACTAGTGGCTCAATCTTCGGGGGTTTGCACGCCCACGAGGGCAGCCTCGAGCTGTGCCCTGGCGCTTGCGGGCAAGAAAATTTCGCGATCGTTGAGGGTATAGATGACGATCGTGCCTTCGGGCATTTCTTCGATGTGGGTCACGTTTGCCAGGTTGATGTAGTAAACGTCGACGTAAATAAAAGTGGGGGCTGGCATGGAGGTGACGAAGAAAAATCTACTCCAGAATAAAATATTTCCCCGACGCGGGCAGGACGAAACGGGCCCGGCGGCCGTCATCCGAGCGCTGCAGCGGCACGGTCGCCTGAGGCATGCCATTGATATCTAGTGCGATGGCGCGGGTGAAATGAGGATTGGCAATCTCGACAGTCATCTCGGTATTGACGATGCGCCAAGGCGCGCGCCCACGATCGAGCACCTCGTAGCCTGTCTCTCGATTGCCGCGCTCCGTTTCCCAGGTTGTTGGTGTTGCTTGCCAGCCCGTGGACCGGGCGATCGTGCCAATTTGTAGGAGCGCCCGCCGGGAGCGCCCTAACTCGCGGTCGTCGAGTGCTATCAAGAGAGCCGTTGCGTAGTGGTTTTTTGCCGAGATTGTCACGCCATCGAGGGCGATCTCGCCTGCCGACCCCAGAAAGCCGGTCGCGCCTCGCGCCTTGGGGGCATTGAGCGTGCAGATGCCCCGGCCGTAGTCCCAGACAACTTCTCCGGTAACCGAGCGCAGGACCTTAGCTTGACGGTCTATGTATGGGGCGGTATCAATTGCCGCAGACTCAGCAGCAGGTCGTCCGTAGGTCACCTTGACCGGGCCAACTAAAAAAGCCAGCGGGTCGATTCGCCCTACCGCTCCGGCAGCGCGCTGGCCCCAGCCGCGGTCGCGATTGGGATCGAAGCCCGCCGCCTCCGCCAACACTGCAGGGCGTCGCTGCCAAAGATCTGCTAAGGGACGCCGCTCTTCTAAGACCGGACGACCGGTGCGCACGTAACCCCGGCGGTAGAGCAGCGCCGCCGCCGGGAAATTCCCTAGCAGCTCTGGGGTATCGGCAATCCATTTTCTTAGAGAGGGCTTGAAGTCGTTGGCCCATGAGGGCTGTCGCCAGCCTTCCACACCCAGAGAAAACCAATAGAAGCCGTCGATGCCGGTTAGAGATTGATAGACGCTTGTTAAAAACGGTCCTTCGGACTGGTAGCCGAGTGGCGGCACCCAGGAGGATTCCGTCACCAACATGGGATGGCCCGCAACCTGCTTGAGATTGAGCGGGAACTTGTCAGGATTGAATAAAACCGAGCGCTCCCCAAAGCGATCGCCGTTGACAATCGCCCAACCGCTGTGAGGACCCTGGTGGGGGCCGCCATTGTAGTAACGGTTGACGGCGATGACCTCATTGGCCGTGTAGGAGTAGCGCTCGGCATCATTGAGGCGAGCGGCGTCAACTGTCTTCCAATTGCCCGCGTTGATGAGTTGCTTGACTCCCAGTTCTTGGCGGAGGTAGCGCGCTATCTCCGCGTTAAATTGGCGCATGGTTGCGGTTAAAAATTCCGTCTGGTCGGCCAAACGTCGGGCTTTGCCACCTCGGAAGGGCAGCAGGGGTTGGGTTAGCTCCCAAAGGTTAAAAAGGCCAACGACCCCGCCTGCGAAGTCATCGTCTTCGAGCTGCATGCCTCGCCAAGCTCTGCGAGCGGCGGCAAGGGAGCCATATTTCTGCTGGAGCCAGCGGGCATATTGGCGACCGAGTAGCGCGCGATCGCGACCCTCGATCCGGTTGAACGTCCAAAACAGCAGCGAATCTTCGTTTTGGAGCTGCACGATGGCGACGGCCGGGTCGTCTTTGAGCGCGAGCCCCGTGTAGGGGTTCTCGACGGTAAACAGCTCTCGCAGCCAGGTTTTGTAGGCCTGCTGCAAGATCGGGTCAAAAAAAAGCAAGCCATAAAAGCCCTGGCTATCTCGGGGCGTTGCCCAACTGGGCTGGGGCTTGAAGGGACGGGCATAATAGGGCGAGACCGTCACATAAATGCCTTCTTGCTTCATGGCTGCCACGAGGCGCCACAGGCCGTCGCGAGCGCGCGCATCGATGTCTTGCAGGCGCGCGCCCTCTTGGCGAGGAAAAATCGTCCCGTGCCAGCGGACCATATTGACCCCGCGCTTGGCTAGGAAGCGGGCATGGAAAGCCAGGTCTTTATCCGGATCTGCGTAGACGTAGGTGGTCGCAGCCCAAAACCGCAGGGGCGTCCCGTCGCCGCGCGCGAAATCTCCACCGTCGGGCGAGCGGCCCACAAACCCCGTCTCGCCCGCAACGGTCTCGTTAAGGGCGCGCAGATCTAGGAGCGCCTCGGGGCTAAAGCGATCGCGTTGGGGCTCGAAGGCCCAGGTGTTATCTGCAGAAATGGTCGGGGCCTCGGGAAGATCGGGCGAGAGCGCCGATGTCCGAACGACGGCTGTCTGACAGCCCGCGCAGCCGAGGGCAAGGGCGGCTGCAGCTAACCTCCAAGAAGTCTTCAATCGGTTTGTCATGTTGCAGCGTCCTCGTTTTCCTTAATAGCAAGAGGCAGCTCGGATCGCGCCGGCTGCCTCTTGAGAAGAAATTACGACGCCGAAGGTGGGCCGTACTAGCTGGCAGTTGCCATCGCTGGTTGGGGCCAGCGCTCGACGGCATTACCCATGACACTCAGCTCGCGCATCAGGCGATCGAAGGCATCGGGCGTCAGGGATTGAGGGCCGTCGGATAGAGCCTTAGCTGGATTGGGGTGAACCTCAATCATTAAAGAATCCGTGCCGATAGCAACGCTGGCGCGGGCCATATCGGGGACAAACTCAGACTTGCCCGTGCCATGGCTCGGGTCGATCATAATTGGCAGGTGGGTCAAAGATCGCAATACAGGGACGACCGAGAGATCGAGGGTGTTGCGGGTGTAGCTGCGATCGAAGGTTCGGATGCCTCGCTCGCAGAGAATGACGTTGGCGTTACCCGCAGCCAAAACATACTCTGCTGCCATGAGCCAATCGTCAATCGTGGCAGCCATGCCGCGCTTGAGTAGGACGGGTTTGGGCTGGGCGCCAACTTTTTTCAAGAGGGCAAAGTTTTGCATGTTGCGCGCCCCAACTTGAAGGACGTCAGCCACCGCACCAATTTTCTCGACATCGGCGGTGTCCATGACCTCGGTGATGATGCCAAGGCCGCTGGCTTCGCGGGCTGCTGCAAGTAGCTCGAGGGCGCTCTCGCCGTGGCCCTGGAAGGAGTAGGGTGAGGTTCTGGGCTTGTAAGCGCCACCGCGCAAGAACTGCGCCCCAGCAGCGCGCACACGCTTGGCCGTCTCGACGATCATCTCCTCATTCTCGACCGAGCAAGGACCGGCAACGACCACAACCGGGTGTTGCTCCCCAAAGGGAACGCTTCCTAGAGGCGTGGTCACCTCGACGGTGCTGGGCTCGCCGTGGCGATATTCGCGGCTCGCTCGCTTGAAGGGCTTCTCCACGCGCAAGACATCTTCAATCCAAGGACTGCACTCTTGCACTTGGAGCGGATCTAGGGAGGCCGTATCCCCAACCAGGCCGATGACAACCTTGTGCTTGCCAACAATTTTCTCAGGCGTCAGGCCTTGCTGGTTCATTTCATCGCAGAGCCGGGAGATTTCAGCTTCTGGCGATCCCACCTTCATGACAACAATCATCTTTTTAAAACCCTCAACCTTCTTCAACCTTACCGTAGGTGTGGCAGTGCGGCACTCGGGCGGCCTCACTACAGAAAAACAGTGCAAAAAATTATAGAGTTCACCTTAGCAGCGATCGCGCCTCTGCCTGGCAGACCTTAATTCGCTATTTACTCTTTGGTTCCCCGAGCTTCGCGGCGGGCCGCTCGCCAAGATTCCCAAACGCGGCCGGCATTGAGGGTAAACTCCTCCCAGCCGATGAAGCTGCCGACGCGCTGCTCGTCCCAGGAGGCAGAAAGAATGCCGTAGCTTAAGCCCACCACGCCCAGACCAAAGAGCCCGGCGGTGACCAGCAAAACCGCCGAAGCAGGCAGCTCGAACCACTCTTGGGTAACCACAACATAAAACGCAAAAAAGCTCGCAATACCCAAACCCGTGGGAACGCCGGTAGCAATGGCCATGCGCCGCACCATGCGCCGACTGACCGCCTCAGGGATGGCCGCAAGGCTGGCATTTGCTTTATCTCGGGCGATGGGCACCGGCTGGGTAGTAGGGGCAGTAGCAGTTGGTGGCTGTTGGCTGGTGTCGGCCCCTTGAGATTTCTCCGGCTTGGATTTCTCCTTGCGCTTGCTGCGGGCGGGCTCGAAGGGCAGGCGATCGCGTTGGGAAGCCATAAATTAACTCGAAATTAACGGCGAATGCCCAGGCCCTGAATCAAGTCCTGGTAGGTGTCGGGTGCTTTTTTCTGAACGTAGGTTAGCAGGCGACGGCGACGGCCGATCAGCTTCAGCAGGCCCCGACGAGAGGAGTGATCTTTTTTGTTGATCTTGAGGTGCTCCGTCAGCTCGGAGATGCGCTTGGTCAGAATGGCAATCTGAACGCGAGCCGATCCGGTGTCGGTCTCGTGGATTTGGTAAGAATTGATAATTTCTTGCTTGGCTTCTTGGGTCAGGCTCATCTTAGTTCGTGCAGAAATCTAATTCGTGCGGAAAAACCCCAGCGGGCATCTCTTGTAAAGTAGTTGCGACAAATTCTTACTGTACCACAGGTTCTCGGGTCCCGGCCTTAAGTTAAGCCCATTGCCGCAAGAATGCGCGTGACGATCGCCGAGGTAGAGGTGGAAATTTCAAATGGCACCAGCTCGATGCGCCCGCCGCAGGCCTCGACAGCGGGTGTCTCTGGCAAGGTTGCGGGGGTGTAGTCGCCACCTTTGACGTAGACATCTGGCTCGAGGGCCGCGATCGTCGCCGTCGCCGTGGTTTCGGCAAAGATGACCGCCGCATCGACGGGCTTGAGGGCTGCGAGTAGCTCGGCGCGCTGGGCCTGAGGGACGATCGGCCTGGGGGGCTGCCCCGGCTTGGGCGGCTTGATCGACGCAACGGAAGCATCGCTGTTGAGGCCCACCACTAAAGCCCGGCCGAAGGTTCTTGCCGTTTGCAAGTAGCGTAGGTGTCCCACATGCAGCAAGTCGAAGCACCCGTTGGTAAACACCAGAGGCCGCCAGCGTGCCGGCTCGGCGGCAATGGCTGCTTGTAGGGCGGCAAGCTCCCAAACGCCTTCTGCTGCAGCCTTCATGGGGCAGTCTCTCCTCGGGAGATCGCCTCGGGCGGCCCGACTAGGGAGATATAGGGCTCGCCCGCAAAGTAGTGGCAGGCAGCCTGCCAGGCCTCTTCGGCGGTGACGGCAGCCACGCGGGCTTGAAACTCACCATCGAATTCGAGGCCCAAGCCCAGGGTCTCGTACCAGCCATAGAGCTGGGCAACCTGGGCATTGCTCTGCTTGCCGAGGGCATACTGACCGAGCAACTTGTTGCTGGCAACTTGCCACTCTTCTTGGCTCAGGGGTGCTGCCCGCAGGCGATCGACCTCTTGGCGCAATCCATCGCAGGCGATAGTCGCGTTTTCGGGGGCCGTGCCGATGTAGGTCACAAACTGCGAGGTTTCCAGGCGCGTCGGGTAAAAAGCCGAGACATCATAGGCGAGGCCGCGCTTTTCGCGCAGCTCCACAAAAAGGCGACTCGAGAGACCGTTTCCTAGGTAGACATTGAGCAGCTTCAGGGCTGCGTAATCGGCACTAGTCACACTGCCGGCGAAGTATCCCAACATGACGATTGCCTGCTGGGTGGGTTGGGGGCGCGCGCGCCGTTGCGGGGCCGCAACTGGTTCGGCAAACTGGGGAATCTCTGGCGGTAGCTCGGGGACGCGCCAGTCGCCGAAGATAGCCTCAACGGCCTCGACGGCCCGAGCGGCCGTAATATTGCCGGCCAAGCTAATGACAAGGCGGTCGGGGCGAAAGTAGCGCTGGTGATAGGCGCGCAGGTCCGCTTGGGTGAGGGCGCTGACGGTTTCTTCTCGGCCGAGGAGGGGCAAGCCGTAGGGATGCTCGTCATACATCACCGCCCGCAGCTGCCGCAGCGCGACGTTAAACGGTTGCTCGAGTTCGGCGCGAATGCCCTGGAGGGTCAGCGATCGCTCCAGATCGACTTCCCGCTGGGGGAAGGTTGGCGATCGCAGCATGTCGCCAACCAGCTTCAAGAGAGCATCAAAATCGGCAGAGACGGTCTTGAAACCAAGCTGGAGATAGTCGCTCGCGGCGTCCGCACCCAAGCTCGCCCCCATCGATTCGACGCGATCGGCAATCTCCGCCGCGCTTGCCGTCGTCGTGCCTTTCGCAAGTAGGGTTGTCACCAAGTGAGAAATTCCTGCCTGCTGCGGGCGCTCCACCCGCTGACCGGCCTGCTGCAGAAACAGTCGCCCGGCAACGATATCGGCAACGGGGTTGGCGATCGCAATTACCGTCACGCCATTTGCCAGCACCGTCCGCTCTACGTTCTGCATGGCTTATCTCCCTAGGCAGGCTCAACGACTGTAGCGGCGTAGCCCTGAGGAGAAAGATACCGGCGCGCGACCTGCATCAGATCGGCTGCAGCAATTTGCCGAATGCGGTGGGGATAAGCCAGTGCCAGCTCGGCCCTTGCCAGGGTTTGGTAGTACCCGTAAAGACCGGCGAGCTGGCCGGGGGTTTCCGTCGAGAAAGCATAATCCTGGCAAAGCAGCCGCTGGGCTCGCGCTAGCTCGGCAGCAGTAACGGGAACGGCCGCCAGCTCGGCCAGGCGCTCGATCGTAATTGCTTCGATGTCGCTCAAAACTTGGGGCGGGGCAACGGCTGCGATGGTAAACAGGCTGGCATCGCGCTGCAGAGAAAAGGCACTGCTGATATCGAAGGCAAGCTGGCGCTCTTCGACAAGCTCTCGCACCAAACGCGCCGATCGCCCTTCGGCCAAAATCGTAGCTAGCAAATCGAGGCAATAGCCGGTTTCTAAATCGTCAATTCCCGGCCCCACCCATCCTAACAGCAGGCGTCCGGCCTCGAGGCGTGGCACCTGCAGTCGTTCGCGGCGCACGGACGCCAGCGGCAGTGGCAGTGGCTCGGCACTCGAACGGAAGAACGATGCAGTCGGTGGTGGTGAAAACTCAGCAAATGCTTCATCTACCAGGGCTTTGGCCGCTTCACTATCGATAGCACCAACCAGAGCAACGGTCATATTCTCAGGCCGATAGCAGTGCTCGTAGAACTGGCGCATGTGGGCGGGTGCGTGGGCCTGCAAGCCATCGGGATCGCCTAAAATCGAGCGCCCGTAGGCATGGCTACCGTAGAGCAACTCGCCCAAGCACTGGAAGCCCAGCCACTCCGGCTCGTCCTGGCAGGCGCGGATTTCTTCGAGGACCACCCAGCGCTCGCGCTCGAACTCGTCGGCGGGTAGGGCGGGGCGCAGGAGTAGCTCGGCCAAGTAGGGCAAGGTTCGGGGCAAATATTCGGCCGCGACCGTCAGGTGGAAGTGGGCGTAATCGTGGCTGGTAGCAGCGTTGGTCGCTCCCCCGCAAGATTCGATGGCCCAGTCAAACGCCCCCGGTGGCAGGCGATCGGTTCCTTTGAAGAGCATGTGCTCGAGAAAGTGGGCGATGCCTCCTAGCTCGGGAGGTTCGGCTGCCGCGCCGGCGCGCACCCAAACATCAGCAACCACTGCTGGTGTCGTCGCAATCTCTTGATGAACGAGGGTCAGCCCGCAGCTGTAGCGGTGGGTTCTGGGGGCTGGTGTCGTCATAGCAGCAGAAACAGGTTCTTCAAAGTAGCCAGCGGATGCGTGCAAGAGACTCTCGACAAGACACAGGCAATGCCGACCATATTAGCAGCCTTCTACGGCAAAAACCTTCCAGCTCGAAAGCCAGAAGGTTTGCAAAGACTCGAAAAGCAGCCCACCGCGACGCCGTCTTACCTCAGTTTATGACCTAAAAGCTCAGGTGGGCGCCGACCACTCTGCTTAAAAGTTTCCGGGTCCAAGCCCGGTTTACCGCCACAGACAAGCCAGCTCCCGCTTAGGTCTAGTTGTAGATCAAAAAACACTATTGGCAGTCACCAACGCCGTAGCGCGGCTGTTACCCCATGATACCGACTCTATCTGAGAACTTCCAAGGGGACGCTAGCCGTACCAAATGGCCGCAATGCGATCGGCCATTGCCATTGCCGCCGCGCGATCTGCTGTTGCCAAGCAACTCGTGACATGACCGAGCTTGCGCCCCGGACGCGCCTCGGATTTGCCGTACCAGTGAACGTGCGTATCGGCCAGGTCGGCCAGACGCGCGCGCTTGTCGGCGTAGTCGCTGTGGGTGCGGTTCTCGAAGCCCAATAAGTTCACCATGACCGCTCCCGGAGCGGTCAGGACCGGCGGCTGGCTCAAGGGCAAGCCCGCAACTGCCTGCAATTGCAGAGTAAATTGCGACACCGAGCAGGCATCGAGGCTGAAATGGCCGGAGTTGTGGGTGCGCGGGGCCAGCTCGTTTGCAAGCAGCGCGCCAGTTGGGGTCAAAAAAAACTCGATCCCCAAAATGCCGACAACATCGAGGCGCTCGAGCACCTGAATGGCGATTGCGCGCGCGCGCGTCTCAATTGCTACCGGCACCCCCGCAGGAACGCAGACGCGCTGGCAGACGCCTTGCTCTTGCTGGGTCTCGACTACGGGCAGCAGGGCAATTTCCCCAGCGCGATCGCGGGCGGCGACGATTGCGAGTTCGCGATCGAACGGCACGAAAGCTTCGATGAGCCAGCCTGCAGGGCGACCCAAACGGTCCCAGGTGGTGGCGAGCTGGGGGGCATCTTGGCAAATTTCTGTTCCCCGGCCGTCGTAGCCCTGGCGGCGCGACTTGAGGACGACCGGATAGCCAAACGGGGATTTAGCTGGGCGACCCGGGGCCAGCGGGGCAAACTCCGGGACCGGAATCCCTGCAGCTTGCAAAAAGGTGCGTTGGTGGAATTTATCGAGCAGCGGTGCGAGGGCGAGCAAGCTCGGGCAAAACTCGACCCCCGTTAGGCGCGCGAGAGCGCGCAAGTCGACAAATTCGTTTTCGAAGGCAATGATGCGGACCCGAGTTGCCAGCTCGGCGGTGGCCTCAACATCGTCGGCAGCTCCCCAAACGACGCCAGCAGCTAGCGCCACTGCCGGATCGTCGGGGGCAGCCGCTTGCACCCAGAGTTCGAGATCGAGGTTGCGTGCGGCCGCCGCCAGCATGAGGGCCAGTTGGCCGCCACCGACGACGCCGATGGAATTTTCTAGGGGCATCCCAAGGATTCGCGGGTCGCGACGCCGGTTTGAGGGTTGGTTCCCCGCGCGCTCTGGCAGAGGGCCTTGACCTGAGCGCCATCGAGGAGCGCACCGCTAAAGTCGGCATCGGCAATCTCGGCATTCTCAAAGGTGGAAAACAGCAGCAGTGCCTCGGTCCAAATCGTGCCGCTCAGGTTGGCCTCCCCAAAATCAACGCGCTCGGCGAGGGCGTAGGCCAGATTGGCACCGCGCAGGTCGGCTTCGCGCAGGCTCGAGGCGCTCAGGACCGCACCGCGCAAGTCAGCATCCCGGAACTTGCTGCGGCGCAGGTTGGTGTTGGAGAATTCCGTCATCTGCAGCATCTGACCGGAAAAATCGCGGCCGGCTAGCTCGGCATTGCTGTAGGAGGCAGGCGGGTCGTAATACTGATTGGCTTGGGCGCGCGCGGGCTGGGGCACCAGTACCCAAAGAACGCTCGCAGCAAAAACCGTGGCGATCGCCTGCAGGAAAGTCCGAAACAACATGTAGAGTTAGAAGCCAGCAAAACTGCTCTTTCATACATACAGGCTAAAGGGTGCCGGACACAAGCGAGCGGCAGCAACGGATTCGACAGCAGGCAAAGGCAAATATGACCGATATGACAATGGTCTCGAACTTGTCGCAGGCATGGCGCCGCGCCGTGGCAGCCGGCAAAGTCTGCGTTGAATTTCCCCTCGAGGCGGCAATTGCGGGGGTCGGGGAGTCGGGCGAGACAATTGTTGCGGGGGTGCGGCTCGCGGACGGTCGTTGCGAGTTTTTCGCGCGCAACCGCACCACAGGCCACGAAATTGCCCAACCCACCCTCGAAAAACCCCTGCCCGGCACGGATTTTAGCGTTCGCTTCAATCGCGGGCGTGCCTGGCGGCCGGGTGCCAAGCGCCGCCAGCCCGGTCGCCAGCCCGAGATCTCGAGCGCTTGGTATGATTGCCGCTTCGACTGCCAAGTGGCAACCGGACCCAACTCGGGCAATAGCTTGCTCGCACGCGACCCTCTCGCTCGCGTCGAATTGCCCAACAGCTACTGGCACGGGTACTACAACGCCTTTCCTATTGAAGCTGCAGGTCACTTTCTCTGGGTTCCGGTGCGGCCGCTGGGGGCGATACCCCATCACCCCCAGCGTCTGACCCATTCTTTTTTAGAAGACGCGCTGGCACTCGCTAAAATGAGCGCCAATACCCTGTTTTTTTATAATTCTCTGCATGCAGGGGCTTCGGTCAATCACATTCACCTGCAATCGCTTGCTATCTCGCAAAAGCTCGCCCTCGAGCGCGCGATCGCCAGGGGCGGGCTGACTTGGTACGGTTCCGCTGGCATCCCAGATAGCTATCCAGCCACCGCACTCGTTTTCCGCCAGGATGCGGGCGTTGACGATATTTTTCCCTTTGTCGATCGCCTGCAGGCGCGTACCGAACCCATCCCCTTTAACTTGGCTTGCTTGCCAGAGGGGGTTTGCCTGCTGCCTCGCAACATCGAGAGTGAAGTGCTCGTGGAGCTGCCCGGAGATGTTTTCGGGGCGATGGAGATGCTGGGTATGCCCGTTGTTTCGAGTCGGGCTAACTACGATTTTTTTGATGCCGCACCGCAGGTCTTGACTGCATTGTACGAGCGCGCGAGCTTGCCACGGTCTCAGCTGCTGGCGTTGTTGGAGCTAGAGAAGACACCCTCAAGCGGATAGCTCGCAAGTCTTGGTAAACCAGGCCCCCTCGCGATCGTTTATCTGTCAAGTGAAGCCTCGCCGGCAGTTTGGTAGACGCGACCCTTCCAAGCACCTCCTTTGCCACGCCAGTGCCGCCAGGCCGAGTCAACCGTTGCCAGGGTATAGATTGCTGCGATCGCCGGCAGCGCCACGGTCCACAGGGGCGACTGGCGGTAGAGTTTCACCGTCGGCCAATAGGCCAGCGCGATCGCGCCCCAGATCAGAGCACCGACCGTGGCGATCGCACCCTGGCCGCTGGCGAGGCCCCAAATCGCACTAATAGGGCCAACTAAATAGGTCAGCACCATACCCAAAAGCGTGCCAGCCAGCAGCAAAGGCGAATAGTTGAGCTGGGTATAGGCCGTGCGCGCCACCATGTCCCAAATACTCCCCAGCGATTCGTAGGGCCGCAGGCTGTAGGTCGCTTCGGAAAGACCCAGCCAGATTTTGCCGCCCGCTTTCACCTTGGCAGCCAGAGCGCAGTCATCAATTAAGGCGTGCTGGATAGCAGCAATGCCGCCAATGCGCTCGAGGGCCTCGCGCCGCAGCAGGATGCAGCCCCCCGCCGCCGCCGCCAGGCGATTTTGGGGAGAATTTGCCCACCGGAAGGGGTAGAGCTTCTGGAAAAAGAAAATAAACGCCGGAATCAGCGCGCGCTCCCAGAAGCTCTCGCAGCGCAGGCGCACCATCAGCGAAACGAGATCGAGATCTTCGCCCTCGGCTTTGCGGGCAAGTCGGGCCAGGTTTCCCGGCGCATGAACGATGTCGGCATCGGTAAGCAGAAAATAATCGGGCCGCACCGCACGCGTGCCGGCCTGGCGAATGCCCTGCTCGAGGGCCCAAAGCTTGCCGCTCCAGCCGGGGGGCAGTGGCTGGCCGGAAATCACCTCCAGCTGGCTCGATTTATGGAGTTCTGCTGCTGCCTGTCGCGCCAGATCGCCGGTGCCGTCGGTGCTGCAGTCGTCGGTCAGCGTCACCGCGAATTCTCCCGGATAATTCTGCTGCAGGAGCGATTTGAGGGTCGTGGGGATCGTATCGGCTTCGTTGCGAGCGGGCACGATCGCGCCAATGCTCGGCCAAGGGCCGTCGTCGGGCGCTGTGGCGACCGAACCTGCCTCGTCTAGGCGCTGGTCGGCGCGCCAAAACTGGCCCCACCCAAGCAATAAAACCAGCCAAATGAGAAGCGATAATCCGGCAAGGCCCAATCCGAGTGCATTCATTGGCAACTGTTACTTGTTTTTAAAGATCGTCTCAGCTCTTACAATCTCGTAGAGTATCGTGCAACCGCTGAGATTTGTCCCATGCAAACACAGGATCGGGCTACTGCTAGCACCCAACTCGACACTGCAATCGCAGCAAGCCAACAGTATTTACTTTCCCTCCAGCAACCTGACGGCCACTGGATTGCCGAGCTAGAGTCGAACGTCACCATCACCGCAGAGGCGATCTTGCTCCATAAAATCTGGGGCACCGACGGGGCGCGGCCGCTCCACAAAGCCGAGGCCTACCTGCGATCGCAGCAGCGCCATCATGGCGGCTGGGAGCTTTACTACGGCGATGGCGGCGATCTCAGCACGACTGTCGAGGCCTACATGGCCCTGCGCCTGTTGGGCGTCCCGGCAGAGGATCCGGCCCTCGAAAAAGCCAAAGCATTTATTCTGCCGCGCGGTGGCATCGAGAAGTGCCGCATCTTCACCAAGCTGCACCTAGCCCTCATTGGTTGCTACGACTGGCGCGGCTTGCCCTCGCTACCGCCTTGGGTCATGTTTTTGAGCGCGCCGTCGCCGTTTACAATTTACGAGATGTCGAGTTGGGCGCGCGGCAGCACCGTGCCGCTGCTCGTCGTCTTCGATCGCAAGCCCGTTTTCGCGGTCGATCCGAAAATTTCCCTCGACGAGCTATACGACCGGGGCGTTGCCAACGCCAAGTTCGAGCTACCCCGCAACAACGACTGGACCGATTTTTTTGTTTATCTCGATGGTGCCTTCAAGCTCGCCGAAGACCTCGATCTGGTGCCCTGGCGCGAAGAAGGCATCGCAGCCGCCGAGCGCTGGGTCATCGAGCGCCAAGAAGCTACCGGCGATTGGGGGGGTATCATCCCGGCGATGCTAAATTCATCGCTAGCGCTGCGCTGCCTAAATTACGACGCCAACGATCCGGTGGTGCAGCGGGGCTTAAGCGCGGTCGACAAGTTTGCCCTAGAAACCGACGAGCATTACTGGGTGCAGGCTTGTGTCTCGCCGGTTTGGGATACGGCGATTGTCTTGCGGGCGCTCATCGACTCGGGCATTGCCCCCGACGACGCAGCCTTAGTGCGCGGCGGTCTGTGGCTGCTCGACCAGCAAATTCTCGACTACGGCGACTGGGCGGTGAAAAATCCCACCGGCGAGCCGGGGGGCTGGGCTTTCGAGTACGAAAACCGCTTCTACCCCGACGTAGACGATACGGCAATGGTGGTGATGACCCTCCACGACCTCAAGCTCCCAGACGAAGCCGCCAAACAAGCGGCGATCGCGCGGGCGGCGAATTGGGTGGCCTCAATGCAGTGCAAAGCTGGAGGTTGGGCAGCCTTCGATATCGACAACGACAGCGACTGGCTCAACGCGCTGCCCTACAGCGACCTCAAAGCCACCATCGACCCCAACACCGCCGATGTGACGGCGCGCGTCCTGGAGATGGCCGGTCTGCTGGCCGGCCAGCCCGGCGATCGCCTGCCGGATCTTGGCGAGCTGAGCGCGCGGCGCTTGCAGCGGGGCCTCGACTATGTGGTTGGCGAGCAAGAAGCCGACGGCAGTTGGTTCGGGCGCTGGGGCGTTAACTACATCTACGGCACTAGCGGCGTGCTCGCTGCCCTAGCAGCACTCTTGCCCAAGACCCACCGCGGGCCTATTCTACGGGGTGCCCATTGGTTTGTGGGCTGCCAGAACGAAGACGGCGGCTGGGGCGAGTCTTGTGACTCCTACAAAGACCCGAGCCTCAAGGGGCAAGGCGCGAGTACGGCCTCCCAGACTGCCTGGGCGCTGATTGGCTTGCTTGCAGCAGGCGAAGCAACGGGCACTTGGGAGCGGGAGGCCCTTGTGCGAGGGGCAGACTATCTCGCGCGCACCCAAAATTCCGACGGCAGCTGGGATGAAGCGGCGTTTACCGGCACGGGTTTTCCTTGCCATTTCTACATTCGCTACCACCTCTATCGCCAGCACTTTCCCCTGAGCGCGCTGGGGCGCTACCGACGCTGTCTGCCCCAAATGGAGCGTGCCAGCTCGTGAGTGCGATTGGCAGCCCCGTCACAGCGGTTGTCAAGCTGCCGATGCCGCTGTGACGGCCGCCTGGAGCGCTCCCGCACTGAGGTCGCAGCCGATTGCAACGAGGGTCGTCTGGCGCGGTTCGTGCGGTTGCCAGGGGCGATCGTAGAAGTAGTCAAACCGATCGCCGACGCCCTGCAGCACCAAACGCATGGGCTTGCCCGGAACGGCAACGAAGCCTTTGATGCGATAAATCTGGAGATCGGCTGCAAGCGCCCGCAGGCGAGCGACCAAAGCATCGGGGTCGAAGGCGGCATCGAGCTGCAGTTGCACGGCGGTGATGTCGTCATCGTGGTCGTGGTCGTCGTCGTGGTCGTGATGGCTAGGGCGAGCATCGAGGTCTCCCTCTACAGCAGCATTGAACCCCAGCAATACCTCCGGCTCGACTCGACCCTGATGGCAGGGTAGAACCTTGACTCCCGGGCGCAACTGCGCCGCCAACCAGGTCGTCACCCGCTCGAGATCTGTACCCGAGACGCGATCGCCTTTGGCAGCCAGCACCAAATCCGCGCAGGCAAGCTGGTCTGCAAAGAGTTCTTCGACAGGGGTTTCGTGGTCGAGGTTGGGATCGGCCGCCCGCTGTGACGCGAGTGCGTCGAGGTCGCCGACGAGCTGGCCGGCGGCGAGGGCCTCGCAATCGACGACGGTGACGACCCCATCGACGGTGGCTCCCGTGCGAATCTCCGGCCAGCGGAAGGCTTGTACCAGAGGTTTGGGCAAAGCCAAGCCAGAGGTTTCAATCAAAATGCAATCGATGCGATCGCGGCGCTCTAGCAGCGCTTGCATGGTTGGCAAAAACTCTTCTTGAACCGTACAGCAAAGACAGCCATTGGTAAGTTCGACGATGTTATCTAGAACGCTGTCGGAGCGATCTTCTTCGTCGCAGATTTGGCACTCGCGCAGCAGGTCGCCGTCGATACCAACTTCGCCGAATTCATTCACCAAAACCGCGATACGACGGCCGCGATTATTCTGCAGTAAGTGGCGCACGAGGGTCGTTTTTCCGGCCCCCAAAAAACCAGTAATTACGGTAACGGGGATCTTATGCATGGGGCTATCTTCCAAAAATTAAGCAGTGGGGGGAATGCGGGCGATAACGCCCGATTTAAGTTTCTCGGGGCGCTCTTTCCAAGCTAATAAGCCATCGGGCTTATCTCGGTATTGGGCAGCGCAAGCCAGCACGGCATCAGCCGTGTCGGTATCGGGCTCGAGTTCGCCAAAGACAAAACTATGCTTGCCTGCGGCAGCAAAAGTAACGACACAAGGACGACTGCAGGCACTCATACAAGCCACCGGCTGCAAGGAAAACTCCTCATTTAGCGCCCAGTCTTGATACTTTTCTCTCAAAATCTTGAGAAAACGCTCGCCGCCGCTGGTGCCGACGCGCTGGCCATTTTCCCACGTGCTCGCACAGGTCGTACAAACAAACAAAGTATGTTTGGGGTCTGCCATAGTTTCGATGGGGGTGCGATAGGATTCGAGGCGATCGCGACCGCAAAAATCCAGCCGAAACGCAAAGCGGTCGACTGCATCGAGCAAAGATCTAGATTTTTTAGAAAACGTGCGAGATTTTCATCAAACCCATCCGTGCCACGCGGATTTTTACTTACAGGTTGTCGCGCGATCGGCGGGCATTCTGACTCGGGCGCGATCGCCCATCACAGCTGCGGGACAGCGTCGGATTTTCACCGAACTTTCCCCGTTTCCTCTGACGGCTGCTCCCCGCCAGAACCGATCGATTGTGCTAGCTTAACCTAGCACGGTTTCCAAAAAAAGAAGCGGCGGTCTTGGGCACCCTTACAAACTGTAATAGCTAGCGAGTGATGGCCGAAATTCCCACCTTGGTTATTGCTGGGACCCACAGTGGTGCGGGCAAAACCTCTGTTTCTTTGGGTTTAATGGGCGCGCTACGGCAGCGCGGCTTGCGAATTCAACCCTTCAAAGTCGGCCCAGATTTTATCGATCCGGGGCACCACCAACGCGCCACCGGCCGAGTGTCTCACAACCTCGACGGCTGGATGCTCTCGCGATCGCAGAATCTGGAGATTTTTTCCCGCGCGGCTGCCGGGGCGGATCTCGCCCTAGTTGAGGGAGTTATGGGCCTGTTCGATGGTTACGGCTCCCAAAGCGAGGCGGGGAGCACCGCCGAGCTGGCGAAGTGGCTGGGCGCGCCTGTGGTGTTGGTTATTGACGCGCGGGCTGTGGGGCGCTCGGCAGCAGCCTTGGTGCAGGGGTTCGCACGGTTCGACCCGGCCCTAAAGGTTGCGGGCGTCGTCTGCAATCGCGTCGGCAGCGCCTCTCACTTGCAGCGCCTACGAGAGGCCATCGAACCGGCCACGGGCATTCCCGTACTGGGGAGCCTGCCGCGCTCTGAGGGCGCGACCGTCGGCGAGCGGCATCTGGGGCTGCGCCTGGCAGGCGAAGACGGCCTCTCGAATGGCTACTTAGCAGCATTAGCCGATCTCGTCGCAGCCGGGCTCGCGTGCGATCGCCTGCTGGCCATCGCGCGGGAACATGCCGTGACGCTCGCTCCTGCGCCACCATTGCCGCACCCGACGCCTGTCGCCCGCATCGGCCTCGCGCGGGATGAAGCGTTTTGCTTTTACTATCGGGCCAATTTAGATTTGCTCCGGGCTGCCGGGGCCGAGCTAGTCGAGTTTTCGCCCCTGCGCGATCGTTTGCCCGCGGGTCTCGACGGCCTCTACATTGGCGGCGGCTATCCCGAGCTGCACCTGGAGGCGCTGGCAGCAAATGCCGAGATTTTGCAAGAAATTCGCGATTTTTGCCACCAAAAGCCCGTTTACGCCGAATGCGGCGGGCTGATGTATCTCTCCCAAGGAATCGAGCAAGTCCCCCTGGTCGGGGCGCTGCCATTTTGGACGCGGATGGGCGATCGCGCCAAGCTGGGCTACACCGAGGTGCGCATGGCCGATGATAGCCCGATGCCGTTAGCTGGCCCCATTCGCGGCCACCGCTTCCATTACTCGGAAATCATTGGCGAGCCAGCAGTCGAGACCTGTTATTCGCTGCAGGGCTGGCGCGATGGCCCCAGCCAGGAGGGCTACCGCACGGGCAAGGCGATCGCGAGCTACGTTCACCTGCATTTTGCCAGCAACCCGGAATTTCCGCGACGTTTTGTAGAAAGGTGCTTCGCCAACAGTCGCGCGACGGCTAAACTCGCAGATGCGAGCTAGCCACTCGCTAGTAGTGCCTGCAATAGGCGATCGCGAAGGGCTTTGACTTCATCAAAACTCAGATCGCCTGCTGTCACCACCGTTGCCACTACTGAATCTTCGACGGCCGTGCAGGCGATCGACGCCGTGACCGGCTCGGCGGTATCGGCCGTGACGCCAAAAAACGCCAATTTTTCTACGCCGAGCCGCGAGCTGCCCACGACCCGTTCGAGGGCTCCGGCCGCTCTGGCCTCACACTCAGCAATACTCCCAGCAGTCGTATCGACGGTTTTGAAAAAGACTGCCGGTCCTGCCTGGGCTGGACGAGCGGTGGCGAGCAGCAGACTGCTGGCGGCCAGTCCTGCTGCGAAGAATAGGTTTAGGGTTGGGCAAGCGGCCGGGGTGAGGTTTTGCATGGGCTGCAACTTAAATTTTGTGGTTGATGGGGCAACGCAATCGAGAACCATACTGCCTACCAGCGTATTGTAGGCGAGCCGCTCGCACTCTCGAGCATTGAGGCAGCTGCCAAGCCCCAACAGTCGCGAAGCCATGAGCTACAATGTGACGGTTTAAACCAGGTGCAGAGCAAGTAAAGTGGCGATCGAGCGCTATACCCTCCCCGAGATGGGGGAGTTGTGGACCACAGAGCACAAATACAAGACATGGTTGCAGGTTGAGATTGCCGTTTGCGAAGCCCAGGCCGAATTAGGGCTCATACCAGCCGAAGCCGTCGCTGAAATTAAAGAAAAAGCCTGCTTCGATGCCGATCGCATCGCTGAGATTGAGAAGGAAGTTCGCCACGACGTCATCGCCTTCCTCACCAGTGTCAATGAGTCCGTCGGCGATGCAGGACGTTATATTCACCTCGGCTTGACTAGCTCGGACGTTCTCGACACGGCCCTCGCCCTTCAGCTGGTTGCCAGCCTCAACGCCATCCTCGAGAAGGTCGAAGAAACCATCCAGGCCATTCGCTACCAAGCCCAGCAGCACCGCAACACGGTCATGGTCGGCCGCTCCCACGGCATTCATGCCGAGCCGATTACCTTTGGTTTTAAGCTAGCAGGCTGGCTTGCAGAAATGTGCCGCCATCGCCAGCGCCTGACGCGCCTGCGCGATGAAGTTGGCGTTGGCAAAATCTCAGGCGCGGTCGGAACCTATGCTAATATCGACCCCCGCGTCGAGGCTCTGACCTGCCAGCTTTTGGGCCTCAACCCCGATACGGCCTCGACCCAGGTGGTGTCTCGCGATCGCCACGCCGATTTTATCCAGCAGCTCGCCCTGCTGGCCGCTTCGCTAGAGCGCTTCGCGGTTGAAATTCGCAACCTGCAGCGCACGGACGTTCTAGAAGTCGAAGAATTTTTTGCTGAGGGCCAAAAAGGCTCCTCGGCAATGCCCCACAAGCGCAACCCCATTCGCTCCGAGCGCATCAGCGGCCTGGCCCGGATCCTGCGAGGCAATGCCGTAGCTGCCCTTGAAAACGTTGCCCTCTGGCACGAGCGAGATATCTCCCACAGCTCCGTCGAGCGCGTGATTTTGCCCGACAGCTGCATTTTGGTGCACTTCATGCTGGCCGAGACGGCCGAACTCGTCAAGAGCTTGCAGGTCTACCCCGAAAATATGGCGCGCAATCTAAACGTTTACGGGGGCGCGATCTTCTCCCAGCGCGTCTTGCTGGCGCTAGTTGAAAAGGGCATCGGCCGCGAAGAAGCCTACCGCCTCGTGCAGCGCAGCGCCCATGCCGCCTGGAACCAACCTGAAGGCAACTTCCAAGCGCTCATCGGCCAAGACCCCGAGATAACCGCCCAGCTAACCAAGGCCGAACTCGATGCCTGCTTCGATCCCCAGCACCATCTGCGCAATCTCGATACGATTTACCAGCGCTTGGGAATCTAGATGCGCCGCAGCAGATTCATGCCGTGGGTGTCGGTGCCGCAGGTCTTGAGTAGCCCGAACCGGTTGCCGAGATCGCTAACCTGCTGGGTCTGGGGCATGCTCGGCCGCCAAGGATCGCAGTTACGGTACGCGTAGTAGGCCTCGACACCATCGATCCCGGCCTCAGCCGCTGCCGGGACGACCCTGCTTGGCGGTCGGTGGTAGCGCGCGGGGTGGGCCAGCACCGCAATGCCGCCAGCAGCATGGATGGCGGCGATCGCCGCTTCTGCAGGGGTCCCTGGCACGGCGGATCCTTGTAAATAAGGGACCAGTTCGGTGCAGCTCGGCTCGAAATCGTACCCCAAGATGTGAACCTCAGTCTCGGCGAGCTGGGCGGTTATTTCTGTCCCGGTCCAAAGCTGGGGCAGGCGAGCTTGAGGCCGCTGGTGGCGCAATTGCTCGAGGCGCGTCGCGGCAATTTCGTAGCCTCGGGTGCTGTGATGGTCGGTGATGGCAAGGCCTGCTAGGCCAATCTTGACAGCCTGCTCGATGAGCTGGTTCGGATGCATCTGGCCATCCGAGCAGTTCGTATGCATGTGGAAGTTGTAACGGTACGGGCAACTGTCCGCTCGGATCGTTTGCAAAATACCCCGCAGGTCCCGCGTCTTTGATGGTAATGCCGCCATACACCTCCCAAGCCCCGATGTCTACTTTCCGAACCCTTCCGCAAAGAATTGTAACCAACATCCTTGCTTATAAACTTAGCAAACCCAGTGGAGGTTGAGCGAAGACACCTCAAAAGTACTCTTGCGATCGCCGATGGGGCATAAATGTCCCCATTCTGCCGATATTGAGCGCTCCGAACTCTAAAATAGATGTTAATGCGGAATCCAAGTCAGCTGCGGCAGGCGGCGGCGGTGGCTTAGGTTCGGCAGTTTTGCAGATGTAACCAGGATACGAGCCGATCTGTGTCACAGCCGAGCGAACGACAGGCAACGCTAAATTGTCAAGCTGAATCGCGTCCCTCACCGCTACAGCTGCTGCTGTTCGTAGACAAGCGACCCAGCTCGCAGGAGCATACGCGTAGCATTCAGGCCTACCTGCAGACGCTGCGAGAAGAGTATCCTTTCAAGCTCGAAATCGTCGAGGTCGAAAAGCAGCCAGATCTAGCCGAGCATTTCCGACTGATTGCAACTCCGGCCCTGATTAGAATCGCACCGGAGCCCCGCCATACCCTAGCGGGCACCGATCTTGTCGCCCAACTCAAAAGTTGCTGGCCGCAATGGTGCCACGGCGCCCGAGAGCGCCAGGAGGATCGAGAAGAACCTATCGACACGGGCGAAACCAACAATTCGGTCTTGGCTTCGGCAGAGCAACTGCGCCTCTCCGACGAAATCTTCCGCCTGCAGCGCGAGCGGGACGAGCTGCAGGAGCGACTGCGGTTTAAAGATTGGGTACTGGCTATGCTGGCTCACGATCTGCGCAATCCCCTGACAGCGGCGTCGATTGCCCTGGAGACTCTCGAGCTTGCCCAACGGCAAAAAGAGCCCCAAGTCAATCTCACAACGCTGCGCCAGCAGGTCTTCAGGCAAGCTCAAAGCCAATTTCGGATCATGAACCGCATGATCGGCGACATCTTAGAAGCCGCCAAGGGAAAAAACTCTGGCTTATCCATGCAGCCCCAGCATCTCAAACTACAAGAGCTGGCCAATGAGGTTTTAGAACAATTTGCCAGTGCTTGCACGGCTAAGTCTCTGACGGTAACTCGAGATATTCCGCAAGATATTCCCCCTGCCTACGGCGATCGCGAACTCGTTCGTCAGGTGTTCGTGAATTTGCTCGATAACGCCGTCAAGTACACGCCCGTCGGTGGCCAGATCTGCCTGGCAATTTTGCATCGAACCATGCAGAAAATCCAAGTCAGCATCTCCGATAGCGGCCCTGGCATCCCGCCAGAGAAACGCGAGCACATCTTCGAGGGGCACATTCGCCTGGAGCGCGACACCAGCAAGGACGGCTATGGTTTGGGGCTCTCGCTTTGCCAGCGCGTCGTTCGGGCTCACTACGGCCAAATTTGGGTCAACAGCGAGATCGATCGCGGCAGCTGCTTCCACTTCACGCTCCCAGTCTTCCCCCAATCGGGAGGTTGAGGGGCCCGCACGGCTTTACGAGTCAACCCAGAGACAGCCGACAAGCAGTTGAAAGGTAACCGGCAGCAGCCTCCACCGCAGCCACTGCACCTTCGTAGAGCATGCGAGTCGGTCCGATAACTCCGACACTGCCCTCCGAATGCTCGCTCGCGCGATATCTGGCTGCCACCAGCGCGCAGTCCTGGAGAGATTCGAGCGGGTTCTCCGCACCAATATGAATGACAACCCCCTCATTCTGGGCCATGAGGGCAGCAAGCTGGGTCTGCTCGGCTTCTAACAGGTGAAGGAGCATCTGGACCCGCTCGGTTTCTGTAAATTCGGGTTGGTGCAGGGCCTCGGCAATGCCGCGCACGATGACCTGGGAGACCTCGGAAGGCTGCAGGCGCTTTGCCGTCTCGACAGCAACGTGCTGCAGAAAATCAGCATGCTCTTGAAAATTACCATCGAGACCGCTCCAGTCTAAGGCCAACGGCTGCTCTGGCGAAAGTCCTTGCAGGCGATCGCTCAAGAAGTTCGATAGGGCTTGCAGGTCCTCAGTGGAGGGCTGGCTCAGCGCGTCCACTGAGACCAAAACCGATTGGGTCTCATAAGTCTCGGTAACAATTGCCAGCAAAACGCGCTCGGTATCCACAGAAACCAACTGCAGGTGGCGCAGGCGCTGGGAGGTCTTTTGGGGGGGTGCCACCAGGGCAATGTAGCCGCTGACGGTAGCCAGTATGCGCGCGACCCCGTCGAGGAGAGCCTCGATGCTGCTAGCCGAAGCTTTCAGCTCCCGGCCGAGGCGGCGCTCGGCCCGCAGCCCAAAGCGCTCGTCCGGAACCATGAGGCGGTCCACGTAGAGGCGATACCCCAGATCGGAAGGAACTCGCCCAGCCGAAGTGTGAGGTTGCACCAATAGGCCAGCCTTCTCGAGCCAACCCATAGCATTGCGGATGGTCGCAGCACTCACGGCAAAAGCCCGCTCTTCTGCGAGGAACTTCGAGCTGACAGGTTCTGCCGTTGCCACGTAGCGACGCACGGTAGCCGAGAGAACTTGCTCGTGTCGATCCGTGAGTTGAAGGGACTCAAACATGCGCTCGGGCAACCAGGAGGTGTTGATTTACTTCAGATTTTAGGAGCAATCGCGGCATACCCCCAGGCAGCAGACCGCAGCCTCATGTAGCGAGTAGTCGACCGCAAGCAGTCGTCAGGAACTAGTAGCGAGGAACGGTCGGATCGACCGCGACCGACCAGGCATCGATCCCCCCCGCGACATTCATAACCCGTTCGAACCCCTGACTTTGTAGCCACTGGCACATCTGGGCCGAGCGGATGCCATGATGACAGAGAACGTAGGTTTCGGCGGCGGTGTCGAACCGCTGGCGAATATCCTGCGACCAGTCTGCATAATGGCTCAGAGGCAAGTTCTCAAATCCCCCGATTGCCGCGATGGCAATTTCCTCGGGTTCGCGGACATCAATGAGCTGAAGCGACGATTTGGCCGTTGGCTCTGACAGGCGAGCGGCCAGATCGCGCGCGGAAATTGTCTCGATGGCAGGCAAAAACATCAGTCGATTCGGTTCGAGCGCGGCAGCAATCGCGGTGTGCCCCTAACTTTAACGACTATCGCGGGTGCGAGCGCTTTCAATTTTCTGCAAATCTTTTCTGGCGGCTGCAATCGCCCGTGCCATCTTAGGTTCGGTAACCAGCACTGTTGGCCGCCGACCGGCGCGCTTCACCATAGGATGTAGAAAATTTGTGACCCGTGCTGCAGCTCAATGGTCCGCAGCGGTGGGCGTGGCTGCGACCGGGCACCTCAACCGAGCACATCAGAAAAAATATATTCGGAGCAGAGCAAGAAATGGCTAAAGTTGTTGGAATTGACCTGGGGACGACCAACTCCTGCGTAGCTGTGATGGAGGGGGGCAAGCCCACCGTCATTGCCAACGCAGAAGGAGGACGCACCACACCCTCTGTCATTGCCTACGGCACTAAGAATGGCGATCGCCTCGTCGGACAGATTGCCAAGCGCCAAGCCGTCATGAACACCACGAACACTTTTTACTCGGTCAAGCGCTTCATCGGCAGAAAGTACGACGAAGTCAACAATGAGGCAAAGGAAGTCGCCTACAAGGTCCTGCGCGATAGCAACGGCAACGTCAAGTTAGATTGCCCGGCCCTGGAAAAGCAGTTCGCCCCAGAAGAGATTTCTGCCCAGGTGCTGCGCAAGCTCGTAGAAGATGCCAGTAAGTACCTGGGCGAAACCGTGACCCAGGCCGTTATTACGGTACCTGCCTACTTTAACGATTCCCAACGTCAGGCCACCAAAGACGCCGGCAAGATTGCGGGTGTCGAGGTACTGCGGATCATTAACGAGCCGACGGCAGCTTCTCTGGCTTACGGCCTAGACAAGAAGAGCAACGAAACAATCCTGGTCTTCGATTTGGGCGGCGGCACCTTCGATGTTTCCGTGCTTGAGGTTGGCGACGGGGTCTTCGAGGTGCTGGCAACCTCCGGCGACACCCACTTGGGCGGCGACGACTTCGATAAGAAGATTGTTGACTTCATCGCCGAAGATTTCGCGAAGGTCGAGGGCATCGACCTTCGCAAGGACAAGCAGGCCCTGCAGCGCCTCACCGAAGCAGCCGAAAAAGCCAAGATCGAGCTCTCCAGCGTCACCCAGGCCGAGATCAACTTGCCCTTCATCACCGCCACTCAGGACGGTCCCAAGCATGTGGACATGACCCTGACTCGGGCCAAGTTTGAAGAGATTTGCTCCGATTTGATCGACCGTTGCCGCGTTCCCGTTGAGAACGCGCTGCGGGATGCCAAGCTCGACAAGAGCAAAATCGACGAAGTCGTTCTCGTTGGGGGATCGACGCGCATTCCGGCTGTCAAAGAGCTCGTCAAAACCGTACTAGACAGAGATCCCAACCAAACCGTGAATCCCGACGAGGTGGTTGCCGTCGGGGCCGCCATTCAGGCTGGCGTCCTCGGTGGCGAAGTCAAAGACATCCTGTTGCTGGACGTCACGCCCCTATCGCTGGGAGTCGAGACCCTTGGTGGCGTCATGACCAAGATGATCGCGCGCAACACCACGATTCCTACCAAGAAAGCCGAGACTTTCTCGACGGCGGTAGACGGCCAAACCAATGTCGAAATCCACGTTCTACAGGGCGAACGGGAGTTTGCCAAGGACAACAAGAGCCTCGGAACCTTCCGCCTCGATGGCATTCCTCCCGCACAGCGCGGTGTCCCGCAAATTGAGGTGACCTTCGATATCGACGCCAACGGCATTCTCAATGTCACGGCCAAGGATAAAGGCACCGGTAAGGAGCAGTCGATTAGTATCACGGGTGCCTCCACTCTGCCCGATGACGAGGTCGATCGCATGGTTAAGGAGGCCGAAACCAACGCCGCCGCCGACAAGGAGCGTCGCGAAAAAGTCGAGCGCAAGAACCAAGCAGAATCTCTAGTCAACAGTGCCGAGAAGCAGCTCGAGGAACTCGGCGATAAGGTTTCTGCCGATGATAAGAGCAAAGCAGAAGGCTTGATTGCCGACCTCAAAGACGCACTCTCTAAAGAAGATGACGAGCGGATTGCGTCGTTGATGACCGAGCTGCAACAAACCCTCTACACCATCGGTAGCAGTGTCTACCAGCAGGGTGCGACCGATGCTGCCGCTGCCGGGGCAACCAATGGCGACGGTGCGGCAACCGGAGAGGGTGATAGTAGCGCCACCGGTGACGACGTTATCGATGCCGAGTTTTCCGAGACCAAGTAGGTAGCCGCTACCAGGTTTCGAAAGCCTAGTTCTGGGAATCTGCGAGCGCCAGCAATGGCGCTCTTTTTTTATTAAGGTGCTGTGTCTTGCGAGCGTTCGCAATGCCGGTGCTGGCGCGGTAGACAAGCGCGATCGCCCCCGCCGGTTATGATGAACTGGAATTTAAGATGGAGCCCATTCGGCACAATGTCCCAGCGCTACCGCATTACCCTGTTGCCCGGTGACGGCATCGGTCCGGAGATTACCAGCGTCGCCGTTGCCGCACTCAAAGTGGTGGGGGCGCGCCACGGCCTCGAATTTGACTTCGCCGAAGCCTTAATAGGGGGGGTTGCAATCGACGCCACGGGCAGTCCCCTCCCAGAAGCAACCCTGCAGGCTTGTCGCCAAAGCGATGCGGTGCTCCTGGCAGCCATTGGTGGCTACAAATGGGACGATCTGCCGCGGGAGCAACGCCCTGAGACGGGTTTGCTCGGCCTGAGAGCGGGGTTGGGCTTGTTTGCCAACCTGCGCCCGGCCACTATTTACCCCCAGCTCATCGATGCCTCGACGCTCAAGCGCGAGGTCGTCGAAGGCACAGATATTTTGGTGGTCCGCGAGTTGACCGGTGGCATTTATTTCGGCCAGCCGAAGGGAATTTTTGCCACCGAGAGCGGCGATCGCCGGGGCGTCAATACCATGGCCTACACCGAAGCCGAGGTCGACCGCATTGCCAAAGTAGCCTTCGAGGCAGCGCGCAAGCGCAACAAGCGCCTGTGCTCGGTCGATAAGGCCAACGTCCTGGAAGTGTCTCAGTTGTGGCGCGATCGGCTGACGGCACTTGCTTCGGACTACCCCGATATCGAGCTTTCCCACTTATATGTCGACAATGCCGCCATGCAACTGGTACGCGCCCCCAAGCAGTTCGACACCATTGTCACGGGGAACTTGTTCGGAGATATCCTCTCCGATGCTGCTGCCATGCTGACAGGTAGTATTGGCATGTTGCCCTCTGCGAGCTTGGGTGGTGATGGGCCGGGAGTTTTCGAGCCAGTGCATGGCTCTGCCCCAGATATCGCCGGCCAGGATAAAGCCAACCCGCTGGCCCAGGTGCTCAGCGCCGCTATGCTCTTGCGCTATGGCCTGAGCGAGGCCGCCGCCGCCGATGCTCTAGAGGCTGGTGTCCTGGCCGTGTTGGCAGCAGGCTATCGCACGGGAGATATCTACTCCGAAGGCACCAAACTCGCGGGCTGCCAAGCAATGGGCGCAGCTTTGATCGCGGCCCTCGAAGAGGCAGCCTAAACTCGCGACCGCTGCCGGAGCGCTACTCGGTTCTGACAATCGTTTGGTATGGAAAGCTCTGGCTCGGGTCGATTGCAACGCCTGCAAGGCCGTTGCGTGCGAAGGCGTAGTCCCTGGTTTGCCAGAGGGGAATGTAGGGAACATCTTCGGCAAGAAGCTCCTGGATGCGCGTGAGGACTTCTTGGCGGGTCTCGAGATCGCGGGCCTGGCGCTGGCGCGAGATCAAATCGTTGGCCTCTTGGTTGTAGTAGAACGATCCCTGGATCTGAGCGCCGCCGACTTCGCACCCTGCCGCGCTCGAGCCTTCCTCACAGCTCAAAAACGGGTGAATGTAGTTGTCTGCATCGAGAAAATCTGGATACCAATCCACCAAAAAGCTCGGATAAATCCCCTGAGACAGGTTGCTAAAAGCCGTCGCCGATTCGACACTGCGCGGCTCGATGGCCACCAAGCCATCGAGTTCTCGCTCGGCAATGGCCTGCAGGGTAACGGCCACCTGAGCGCGAATGGCCGAACCCGACGGATGCCACACTTCCAATCTCACGGGGTCGGCCGCCGTTACTCCCGCCGCCTGCAAGACGCGCTTGGCTTCGGCGAAGTTTCCTTCGGCGTAGCGCTTGAAGGTAGGCTCGTAGTAGTCCTCAAACATCGTCGGCACCAAACTGTAAATCGGTTCGGCTTGGCCTTGAAGCACCCGCTCGATGAGCATTGGGCGGTCGATGGACATCGCCAGAGCTTGGCGCACGGACTTGAGGTCGAGGGGGGGTTGCTGGAGATTGAGGGCTAGATAGCTCACAGCTGTGCCCGGGGCGGCGATCGCCTGCCACTCTCCGGCAGCAGCTCCCTCTAGTAGCGTGGCGACCTGGTTGGGATCGAAGGTTTGGTAGGCCACATCAATGGCACCGGTACGGAAGGCATTGAAGAGATTGGCCGGATTGCTGGTGTAGATCTGCAAGTCGATGCCGTCGTTAGCGGGGCGCTCGCCCCAGTAGTCGTCGTTGGCATCGAGGCGCACGCTATCGCTATTGAATTCTGCCAAGCGGTAAGGACCAGTACCCACAAAACGATTGGGCGAGAATTTTCCCGAACCAATTTCATAAGCTGCAGGAGAGACAGCGCAGGCTCCCGGGAAAGCCAGCAGCGCTGGAAAGGCGGCAAAGGGCTGCTTGAGCTTGGCGGTCAGCTCGAACTCGCCGGTCACCTCGAGAGTGTCAACCGCATCGGAGAGCAAAAAAGAAGGCTTGCCGCCATTTTCGACGAACCGCTGCAATGAAAACACCATCGCCTCAGCGTTAAAGGGCTCGCCGTCGTGGAAGGTAACGTCCTGGCGCACCGCAATCGTGTAGGTCAGGCCATCATCGCTCACGGCAGGCATGCTCGCGGCCAACTGCGGCTGCAGCTCGGTGCTACCAGGCGCGTAGGTATAGAGTCGGTCGCCGAGATTATAAATAATTCCCAGAGAGCCGATTTCGTAGGCATCGGCCGGGTCGAGGGTCCGAGGCTTGAGTGTCGTGCCGATGCGAATGCGCTCGCCAGCGGCTGGGGCACCCGGCTCGAGGGTGCCCGTCGTGTCGGAGCGGCCGCAGCCGATGGCAAGCACTAGGCACAGGCAAAACAAGCAGGCGTAGCGCCCCAGCGATCGCCACCGACCCAAACGGTCAAACGCGCGATGGTGCATCGTTCATCCTCCCAACTATAGACAGCCTTACCCGGAAAAATTGTCGGTGGAGGCTTTGTCCCCCAGAAACGCATTCGTGTTCCCTGCCGCTGCCTTCAGGAATTTTTGAGGGCAAAGATCTTTTCGATGGTGCCTTCCACCGCGCGATCGGGCGTCGATGCCCCGGAGGTGACGCCAATGGCCAGCGGGCCGGCGGGCAGCCAGTTTTCTTGGGTTTCAATATCGCGGTCGAGGGGCTTGTGAGAGATACGATTGCCCGGGCCGATGCGATCGGGATCGTCAATATGGAATGACGGAATGCCGCGCTCGCAGGCAATTTCTTGCAGGTGGGTGGTGTTGGAAGAATTAAAGCCACCGATGACCACGATGAGATCGAGCTTCTCTTTGACGAGGTCTAGCATGGCATCTTGACGCTCTTGGGTGGCATCGCAGATGGTATTGAAGCTCATGAAATGCTCGTTGAGAGCGAGGGGGCCGAATTTTTGGAGCATGGTCCGCTCGAAGAGTTTGCCAATTTGCTCGGTTTCGCTTTTGAGCATGGTGGTTTGGTTGGCGACGCCAACGCGCTCGAGATCGACATCCGGATCGAAGCCCTCACAATGAGCGTTGGCAAACTTTGCCATAAACTCGGCTTTGTCGCCGCCGTGCAGGATGTAGTCGGCAACATACCGGGCCTCGTCGAGGTTTAAAACCACTAAATATCGACCGGCGAAAGAACTCGTGGCGATGGTTTCTTCGTGCTTGTACTTGCCGTGAATGATTGAGGTGTACTGGCGTTTTTTGTGCTTCTCGACCGAGTTCCAAACCTTAGCCACCCAGGGGCAGGTCGTATCGACAATCGTGCAGCCTTTGTCGTTGAGCAGTTGCATCTCCGCGACGCTCGCTCCAAAGGCTGGCAAGATGACGACATCGCTCGCCGCAATGCCGGCAAAATCCTTTTGGCCGGCGACAAGCTCGATAAATTCTACATCCATCTCGCGCAGGCGCTGGTTGACGCTGGGGTTGTGGATAATTTCGTTGGTGATCCAAATGCGGCGGTCGGGGAAGTGCGTGCGGGCCTCGTAGGCGATCGCGACCGCGCGCTCGACGCCCCAGCAAAATCCAAAGGCTTCTGCCAGGCGAATGGTCACATCGCCCCGCCTCAGGCTGTAGTTGTTGGCCCGAATCTCAGCAATCAGGTTGCTTTGGTATTCGGAGCTGAGGGTTTCTGAGACTTCTTGCTCGTGTCCGAATCCCTTGCGGTGGTACTGAGGCGACTGCTGTAGCGCCCGCTTGAAAGCCTTGGTATCCATATATAATCTGTCGGCAACCCTCCTGCCCGGTTACCCCCCAATATAACGGCCTCGTTGCAGTTCCTTGTAGCAGGGGCACACCCGACGCTCGAGCGGCAATCGACACCAATCGCCCCAGGTGTGCTTTTTTTTGCTGCAAACACTTTCTGCAAACAATCGGAACTTGGGAGCGGACTCGCTTCGTCAGCAGAGCCCCGGGCTACCATAGCCTCCGTATGCGAGCTGGGGATGCAAAAATGCTGCGAAAACTTTCTAGTCGGGTCACCAAAACGCTGGCCGTTGCCTTAGCAGGTGGGGTTAGCGTTCTACTAGCAACAAGATGCGCGTCTCAAGGGCGCATTGGTTGGGAACCCGACGCTCCCCCAGCCAGCCAAGTGTCGGCCCACCAGTTCCTGACGGCAGCGGCCTTTTTCAATGCCCCTGCCCCCGACGATCGCTTTTTAGAAGCGCTGCTGCCACTGACTCGGCAATCGCCCGCACAGCGAGGGGCCGCCCTTGCCGACTTGGCCGCCCGGGGCAGCGTGCGGGCGCGCTATCTAGCGGCTCTCGACGCCCTCGCCACCCGCCAACCCCAGCAGGCCCTGAGGTGGCTAGACGGCCTCGAGGAAGACTACTCCTCCCTAGCACCTTTCATTCGCCTGCAGGCCGCACGAGCGCGGGCCATGCTGGGGGATAGTGGGGACGCGCTGCGGGTGCTCTCGTCTTTGCAGCAGGATTTTCCCCAGTCAGCCGTGGCAGCCCTCGCGGCCTGCGACATCGGGCGGCCCGAGATACCCCAACATCCCTGCAGCTGGGATCTGGCCCGCCAGCAGCTGCAGCGCGACCCGAATGACTTCGCGGCGCTGATGCGCTTGGCTCGCTATCAATCCCAGGCTCGCGAGGCTAATGGCTGGCGCGATCGCCTCGCGAGCGCTCACCGCAGCCGACTGAGCGGTGCCGACTGGCAAGCGATTGCCGATGGGTACTGGAGCGCCCGCGAGTACGGCAAGGCTGCCAAGGCCTACGAGCGGACGCCGCGGTCGGCCGAAAACCTCTACCGTATTGCCCGCAGCCAGCAGCTGAGCGCTCGCAAGCCCTCGGCTAAGACCGTCTACCAACAAGTCATTCGCGAGTTTCCTACCGATAACTACAGCGGCTGGGCCCTGCGTCGCTTGGCCGACCTCTCGCCCTCTGCCGAAGCCTTCGTGCACCTCGAGCGCGCGATCGCCGAGCATCCCAACCATGCTGCCGAGGCCCTGCGCGCCAAGGCCAGCCGCCTCGAACGCATCGGCGCCAAAGCAGAAGCCGCCGCCGCTCGCGAGCGACTATTGCAGGCATACCCGGCAACCACCGCCGCCCGGGCCTACCGCTGGAGTCGCGCGCGCGCGGCCTGGCTTGCAGGCAACACGACTGGCGCGATTGCCTGGGCCGAGCCTCTCGATACGGCCAAGGGTCAGTTTTGGGTCGCAAAATGGCTGCAGCAGCTCGGCCGGGGTGCAGAAGCTCGCGAGCGATTCGCACGAGTGCTACAGACCTACCCCGACTCCTACTACGCCTGGCGTGCGGCGGTCCATCTCGGCCATGATGTCGGCAACTTCGCTACCGCACGCAATTTTTCGCCGCCCACGGTCGAGTTGCCCCAACGCGCGCCCCTGCCAGCCGGCTCGACGGCCGTCTCCGAGTTGTATTTGCTCGGGCAAGACCGAGATGCTTTTGGTTTGTGGCAATACGAAACCGCCGACACGCGCCCGCAAGACTTTACCGTTGCCGAGCAGTTCACAGACGGCTTGCTGCAGCTCACCCAAGGCAGCCACCTGGTGGGCATCAATCGCGTTTGGAAGCTCGACGAGCGCCAAGAGCCCGAGGCGCGATCGCAGGTCTTGGCCCTGCGTCGAGAATCTGCTTACTGGCAAGCACTTTTCCCGCTGCCCTTCGAGACCCCCATCAAGGCCTGGTCTCAAGATCGCCAGCTCGATCCCCTATTGGTGGCCGCCCTCATTCGTCAAGAATCCCGCTTCGAGCCTCTGATTCGCTCGCGATCGAATGCTGCTGGTCTGATGCAGATTTTGCCCTCGACGGGCCGCTGGATCGCAGGCAAGCTCGGTCAGCCCCGTTACTCCCTCGACAACCCCGAAGACAATATCAAGTTCGGTACCTGGTACCTGCGCTACACCCACGAGCGCTACAGCAACAATTCCATGCTGGCGATCGCCAGCTACAACGGCGGGCCGGGTAATGTGGCCAAATGGATCGATCGCTACGGCCTGCAAGATGACGACCGCTTCGTCGAGCTGATTCCCTTCGCCGAGACGAAGGGCTACGTCGAGTCGGTCTTTGGCAATTACTGGAACTACCTGCGGCTCTACAGCCCCGACGTTATCCCGGTCGAAGCCAGTCTGTTCGCGACGCAGGAGCCCGTTGCGGCAGTTGCCGACATGCAGTAGCACGCGTCTTCCGGTTTGGCGATCTGGCTTCCCACAAGTAAGCAATGGAGCCTTGCCCCCAAGGCCCTAGTTGCTCGTTCCGAAGACAGAAAACGACTCAAAGCCAAACTCAGCTGCCGTCACCGCGCTATCGAGAGGGCCGACAGCGTTAGCTTTGGCACTGGCGCGGGCGGCCTGTAGGGTCGCTCGCAGCTCGGAAATCGTCACGCCCCACTCCGGAATTTCAATGGCATCGACCTTGGCTGCCGCTTGGCGCTCTAGGTCCGCTCGCAAAAATCGGTCGTCACGGTTGGCCGCTTCCAGGCGTGCCAACGTTGCCGAAATTTTTAAGAAGCGGAAGGCTTCGAGTTCGCCAAAGGCCTCTTGGAAAGAGCAGGTCATGCCGTAGCGATTGCCTTGTAGGCTGCGTAGCACCCCGACGGTACACAGACAAAGCACGCGCAAAAAGGCATGGGTCTCGTAGCGATCGCAGGCAATCAGAAAATTGCTACGGGCGATGTCGAGATCGCGAGCCACTGCCTCCATATCACCCGCACGGGCAGAGTAGCAGGCCAACTGCAGCTCGCGCTTGGCATTGCCGATGGGCACGCGCAAGCTCTGGTGCAAGCGCGCCTCAATATAGTCCAAGCTCGATAGCAAATCGGCTAGAACTTTATCGATTGCCGTTGCAACCTGCTGGGTTCCAAACCCCAGCAGACCGCCAACAAGATAGTCGCGGTCTTGCTTAACAAACTCTACTGCCGCCTCGATCGTCTCGAGAAATTGACGTTGCCTCAGATCGATCGCACTCATTGGAGTTACCTGCTGCGCTTTGTGAATTAATATTAGCTTTATCGAACCTCGGCGAGCGCTTCTGCAACGCTAGTAAGTTAGCTTTTTAGGCCGCCACGTCTACCGGCAGTGACTGCAGCAGTCGCTCGACGATCGCGCGGGCACTGCGTCCCCCGGCTGGGATAATGCGGTGGGCTAGAACGTAAGGGGCCAAGTACTTGACATCATCGGGAAGCGCGTAGTCGCGCCCGTCAATAAAGGCCAGCGCCTGAGTCGTTCGCTGCAGAGCGACCGTCCCGCGCGGGCTGACCCCTAGGGAGATATCTTCATCTTCGCGCGTGGCCCGCACCAAAGCAAGCATGTAGCGCTGTAGAGATTCGGCCACCTTGACCCGCGCGCGCTCCGCTTGCAGGCCCCGGACTTCCTCAAGGGTCACCGCTGGGGGCAGAGAGTCAGAGTTTTCGCCGCCACGCTGCAAGATTTTGAGTTCCTCGGCCTCATCGGGATAACCCAAACTCAAGGAGATGGCAAACCGGTCCATCTGAGCTTCTGGCAGGGGAAACGTCCCCTGATACTCCACCGGGTTTTGAGTGGCAATGGCAAAAAAGGGCTGGGGCACTTCGCGGGTTTGTCCGTCAACGGTGACTTGATGCTCTTCCATCACCTCGAGCAGTGCTGACTGGGTGCGGGGCGTCGCTCGGTTAATCTCGTCGGCAAGAACCACATTGGCAAAAACTGGGCCGGGGATGAACCCAAATTCTTGAGTGCGTTGGTTCCAGATGTTGGTGCCCGTCATATCGCTAGGCAGCAAGTCCGGGGTGCACTGAATGCGCTGGAACTTGCCGTCAATCGAGCGCGCCAGGGATTTGGCCAGCAGCGTCTTGCCAACTCCCGGAACATCCTCGAGCAACACGTGACCGCCACCCAACAGGGCTGCCAAAACGAGTCGGATCGCCTCGTCTTTCCCGACAAGGGTTCGAGCAATACTTTCCCTGAGCAACTGAATGCGATCGCGCACGACGGCCTGACCCCCTGGCACGTAAATTCCGAGTTCATCCTCGCATCAAAACGAAAGCAAAGGATACCCATCGAATGGCATAAAATAGCGACGTTCTCCTCATCGGCCCGAGTATGGAACGACGTCTTGCCGAACGAGACCGCCTCGAGCGCTTAGTTGCGGGCTTGCTGAGCGCTTTTGAGAGCGAGCATTCGCTGCAAACCGGACGCGAGCGGTTGGCCAATCGCATTCGCAGCACCCTGCGTCGAGCAACTGATAATCGCGCCGAGATTGTCTTTGTTGGTCCCTCGGGGGCAGGAAAGTCTACTCTCGTTAAGGCCCTGCTCGGCCGCGACTTGCTCTACAGCAGCCGCGAAGGCTATGTAACGGGTACCGAAAGTCGCATCTTCTGGGCCGATTCGCCCGACCGAGAAGGCGCCGCCCTCACCTACGCCAGCCAAGCCGACATTATCGAAGACCTAGAAATCTTCTGCCAGCAGCTCGGATTGGTCGACTTGCTCCATGCCATCAAAACCGAGCAGGTCCAGAGCCTGGGAACTTTAATCGAAGCAGCCGAGACGATCGTGCGCGTCGAGGGCGGCAGCGATCGCGCCCGCTCGCCCCGGGCCAAGCTGGCTGGGGCCTTGATTCGCTCGGCCAAGGGGTTTGTTGCCAACTACACCAAAGTCCAGCCCCGGGAGCGCTTTCGAGAGACCACGACCGATTTGCGCCAAGCTGCCGAGGCCGCGCGTTTTGGCAACCACAGCGCGGTCCTGCACCAAGTCGAGTACTACTGCCACCATCCCCTGCTGCGAGAGGCCACCTTGGTAGACTTGCCCGGTTGGGATGCTCCGCTCGCTCAGGACGCGCAGCTCTTTCTCGAAAAAGTCCGCGACCCGGAAGTGGCCGCTATCGTCTGCGTGCTGCCGGCTGCCGAGACAGGCGATCTGAGCCCGACCGATCGAGAGTTTATTGCGCTCCTCGAGGCGCTGCCGACCGCAAGCGACACGATTTTTTGGGTGTTTAATTACCGCGACCGAACCTGGTCGGACGAGCGGGCCCGACGGGCTCTGCGCCACCTCAGGGCGCAGATTACTAGCCGCCGCACGAGCGACGTCTGCGGGATTCTGGGATTCTACAGCCCGTTGTTGCTGGCCGAAGCAACCGACGACCGGGGTCGTAGCGGCCTAGAGGCGCTCAATGCCAGCAGCCTCAATCCCCAGGAGGTCCAGCTCTTTCAAAAAGTTCTCGTCGATTACTACCGGTATGTCTACAGCCAGCGCTCGGGCATCGAGCCTCTCCCGATTGATGGCGATCTCGAAACGGACTTTCTGCAAGCTGCTGGAACTGCAGGTAGCGGTCAAGCGCTCCTCGAGGCAGCCCGGGCCGCCAGTGGCATCCCTCAACTTCACCAGGAGCTAGTGACCTATCTCACGCAGGAGCGGCGCGAGCGGCTGACCTCTGCCCTCGTCGCCCAGCTCCAGACCCTAGGAATTGGCCTAGTCGATTGCTACACCGCCCAAGTCCGGGAGTTGGCCGGGCAACCTGAGGATCTCTCAACCCTCGAAAATAAGCTCCTTTTTGCAGAGCTCGAAACCTTGCGCTACAGCTTGCGGGAGATCGTACAGGGCTGGGCGCGGCACCTGCGCGCTTGCAGCCCCAAACTCTTGCCAGCAGATTTTCGCGAAGCCCTAGCCGCCAAGCTCGGTACCCGCTTGCAAGCTTTTGTCGAGCGGCTGCCCCTGCCAACCCCTGCGAACCTCGACCCTGTCGCCCGAGTGTCTCGGACCCAAACGGCAGCTCTAGAAGCTACCCTCGACGCGATCGCCCTAGAACTCCAGGAATCAGCTTGCAATGAAGCCAGCACCACCCTAGCAGCCTGTAGCGAGCGCTTCTTGGGGCAGATGCCGCCGCAGCAGTATTACGCTCTCGTCCAAACCCTGGCCGCCAAAGGCCCCGAGCCTTTGGAGTCCTGTTGGCGCGACGCGCTGGCGAGGGTCGATACGTCCATCCGCTTGGCTGTCGCCATCGAGTGCGATCGCTACCGAATCGAAGGAGAGAGACTGCAGCGTGCCCTGCAAGAGCGAGACCTAGAGGCCGCCCTCGCCGGTGAAGATACTTCGCCCGCCGCCCCAAGCGAGATGGCTGCCTTGCGGGAGGCCCTGAGTCGGGACGCTCTCGAAAAAGTCGCCAGCCTCAGCCAGTTTCTCGGACGAGCGCTGGCGCTGGCGCTGGCGCGGCTGCTACTCGAGCTGACCTCTGAAAACAGTCAATTTCAGCTCTACGACCGTCTCTCCGATCTGTGCCGGGTCCAGCTCAAGCGCGAGATTACCCTGCGCGCGCGCGAGCAGATGCTGGAAAATCGCCGCCAGCGTCAAGAATTAGAAGCCAAGATCGAGCACTACCAACAACTCAGTCGCGAAATTGGGTCGGCCCTGCAACCCCTCGGCGTCTGGAATTTCACACTCTCCGACATACCTGCTAGCGAGTTATCTTGGCTCGAAGACTCCCGGCTTCCCCCACCTTTGGTCGAGTAGGGTCAATTTTCAGTTAGAAAACGGCCAAGGTCGGCGGCCGCGCTGTTTCTCGAGGCGCTCGGTCACAATCTGGTTGGTTTCGGCGAGTTGTTCTGCTCGCTCGCGCTCGGCCCGGAGCTGAGCGCTGGCAGTCTCGAGCTGCTGCCGCAGTGCCGAAATTTGAATCTCGCTCTCTCGCAGCCGTTCGTCCGTGCCCTGCAGGCGGCGCTCTAGAGTCAGCTTCTGCTGCTGCAGGTCTTCAATTTCAGCCCTGGCAGCAGTCAGACGCTCTTCCCTTTCGCGAATCTGGGTGCCGAGGCGCTGCCGCAAGTTTTGGCTGTCGCGGTATTGCGCGTACCCGAGATATCCTCCCAGAACGGTCACAAATAGAAAACCCAAGGCAATTGCCGTGGTGATCCCCTGCCACAGCCGCAGGCCCTGCAACTGCTCCGAGAGTCGCTGGATCTCCCCACTTTGGGTGCGACCCAACTCTGAGTCCCGAACGGACACCAGCGACATTTCCCGAGTAAATGTTGGCACCTTCGTGTCACCCGATCGCTCTAACGATCGCGTCGGACCCATTAGCGCCCGATCTGTCTGACTTAATGGGATCTCCAACGGTAATAGATTGCTGCTGCTGCGGGCACCGGCCAAATCCGCCGCAGTGAAGTCTGCTCCGACGACGGAAACCCCTTCAAGATTGGCATTCCGAAGATCGGCTCCTACAAAGAGAGTCCCCTCGAGATTGGCCCCCTCGAGATTGGCCCCCTCGAGATTGGCATGACTAAAATCAGCGTGCCTGAGGTCCGCGCCGCGCAAGTCGACTGCTGCGAGCTGCAGGTGGCGGAAATCGCGATCGCTCGCCCGATAGCGCCGCAATACCTCAGAAGCCGAAAGGGTCGTCGATTCCGCCATGTCCCAAGTCCAATTGTTCCTGAATCTGCAGGCTGCCGAGGCGTCGTCTCTATTGTGGCACCTGCATCCGTAAAATTGCTGACGTTACCAGAGGTCACACGCAGATAAACTCCGTTACGCAGTAACGACGATGCCCTGGCAAAGCAAGTTCCTCTCCAGGGGGTTGCGCCGCTATTTGGCTTTTTTAGCAGCCGTCGTTTTCTTGCGCGTCGCGGTCGTTTTTTTATTGGTCGTCGTGGATTTTTTGCGCGTTGTGGTTTTCTTGGTTGCGGCTTTCTCGTCGAGAGCGGCGAGGGCTTTTTCGAGGGTGATATTTTCGACGGTGTAGCCTTCGGGCAAGGAGGCGTTGACCTTGCCCTGATTGATATAAGTTCCGTAAGGACCCTCATAAATATTGATGGCTTCGCCACTCTCGGGATGGGCGCCCAGCTCGCGCAGGGGGGTTTTGGCCTGGCCGCGTCCGCGCCCGCGCTTGGGCTGGGCCAACAGCTCCACCGCACGCTCGAGGCCCACCGTCAGCACGTCGTCATCGCCCTTGAGAGAGCGGTAGTCTTTTTTGACTTTGCCGGTTTCGGGATCTTTGCCCAGCTCGTGCACGATGTAAGCCCCATAAGGGCCGCGTCCGGCACGGACCGGCCGCCCCGTCTCGGGATGTACCCCCAGCTTGCGAGGCAGCGACAGCAAGCCGACGGCGAGCTCCAGGGTGGCCTCTTCTGGGGTAACACCTTTGGGCAAGGAGGCCGATTTCGGTTTTTTGTTTGCCTCGGTTTTTTCTCCTAGCTGAACGTAAGGGCCATAGCGGCCGACCGCTACAAAAATTGGCTCGCCGGTCTCGGGGTGCAGGCCGAGTTTTTCGGGGCCTTCTTTTTTGCGCCGCAGCAGTTCGACTGCTAGCTCGGTGGTGAGATCGGCCGGGGCAATATCTTCTGGAATCGAGGCGCTGGTGGGCTTTTCACCGTCGCCGTTTGAGTTGGGCTCTTCGACAAACGGCCCGTTCGAGCCGATGCGCACTGGAATCTCGAGATCGTCGAGGAGAATGGCGCGGGCTACGTCGGGGTCGATGGCGCTCTTGCCTGCTTCGAGGCGGGCGACTAGGCCCTGCTCGCCTCTATAAAATTCTTCCAAGAAGCGCGTCGATTCGACGCTACCGGTAGCCACCTCGTCGAGGGTGTCTTCCATGCGCGCGGTGAAGTGGGGATCGACGAGGTCTTGGAAATTCTCTTCTAGAAGGCGCGTCACGGCAAAAGCGGCAAAGGTGGGCACCAAGGCGTTACCACGCACTTTCGCATAGTCGGTCTCGACAATCCGGCCCATGATCGACGCGTAGGTACTCGGTCGGCCGATGCCTTCGCTCTCGAGGGTCTTGACCAGGGAAGCTTCGGTAAAGCGAGCGGGGGGCTGGGTTTCGTGCCCGCTGGCCTCGAGCTGCTTGCAGTCGGGGCAATCGCCTGGGGCGAGGTCTGGCAGTAGGGTTTCTTGGTTTTCCAGAGCGGCCTCAGGATCGTCAGAGCCTTCGACATAGGCCCGGAAGAATCCCGGAAAATCAATGCGCTTGCCCGAGGCTCTAAAACCGGCATCCTCGACGGTTAGCTTGACCCCCAGCTGGGTTAGGCGCGCTTCGGCCATCTGGCAGGCCACCGTTCGCTTCCAAATCAGGTCGTAGAGGCCGCGATCGCGACCCTTGAGGCCGGTTTCGTCTGGCGTGCGAAACGTCGAGCCCGAAGGACGAATGGCCTCGTGGGCCTCTTGGGCGCCTTTACTTTTGGTGGTGTATTTGCGGGGCTTGGGGCTGAGGTAGTTTTTGCCATAGAGGCTCTCGATGCAGCTTCGGGCAGCCGCCACCGCTTCTTGGGAGAGGTGCACCGAGTCCGTACGCATGTAGGTGATGTAGCCCTGCTCGTAGAGCCCCTGGGCGACGCGCATAGAGTCTTTGGCTGAGAGCCCGAGCTTGCGGTTGGCCTCTTGCTGCAGCGTCGAGGTCGTAAAGGGTGGGGCGGGCTTGCGGGTGACTTGTTTGGCTTCGACTTCGCTGACGCTCCAGGGCTTATCGGCGAGGCGCGCTTTGAGGGCCATCGCCTGGGCTTCGTCGAGCAAGACCGCGCGCTTGTTGGCGGCGATTTTGCCAGTACTGGCGTCAAAATCGGCTCCGGTCGCAAGTCTTTGGCCGTCTAGGGTCACCAGCTTGGCCTCAAAGGCGATATTGTCTTTTTCGAGGTTGGCTTTCAGGTCCCAGTAGGAGCCGCTTTTGAAGGCGCGCCGCTCGCGCTCGCGCTGTACCAGCAAGCGCACGGCCACCGACTGCACGCGACCGGCCGAGGGGTGCCGGCCGCTGGGGAGCTTGCGGGTGATTTTTTCGCCGAGCAGCGGCGAGAGCGTGTAGCCAACCAGGCGATCGAGAATGCGGCGCGTTTCTTGGGCGCGCACGAGATTCTCATCGACGCTGCGGCAGTTGCTCAATGCCTTTTGGATGGCTTCGCGGGTGATCTCGTGAAAGACCATGCGCTTGACGGGCACCTTAGGTTTGAGGAGCTCCAACAGGTGCCAGGAGATGCTCTCTCCCTCGCGGTCTTCGTCTGTTGCCAGGACCAGCTCGTCGGCTTCCTTGAGAGCGGCCTTGAGGTCTTTGACGATCTTTTGCTTGTCTTTGGGCACCACGTAGAGCGGCTCGAAGCCCGCATCGACGTTGACGCCCAGCTTGGCCCAGGCCTCCCCTTTGAACTTAGGCGGGATCTCTTCTGCCGAGGGAGGAAGGTCGCGGACGTGACCGACAGATGCCTCGACGCGATAGCTGCCGGGCAGGTACTTACGGATGGTCCGGGCTTTAGTTGGAGACTCAACAATCACCAGAGTAGGCATAAGTCGTCGGACTCAGAAACGACACAGCAGAATTCGCAGGGAACCCCAGATTTATCTAGTGATATCAAATCCGTCCCCAAGGATTCCAGCAGAGCCTTGCGCGGGCAAATCGGGGCACAGCACCTCAGATGGCGCTGTAGGGACCGCCCGGACCGGACTGCAAGACCCCGGAAGCCCGTTGTTAAGTTTCCTTGCGATCGCGTCGGCTCCAGGCAAACTTACTGAGGAAGTCCCTCTAGAGAAACGGCTCGGTTACACTTTGGGAGAACGATTCTCGAGCACTATCCGAACACTATGGCCGACCCCATCACCCCCGCCATCAGCGATCGCATCTGCAAGCACATGAACGAAGACCATGCCGATGCCGTGTTGCTTTATGCAAAGGTTTTTGGCAACTGCCCCGATGCCGAGGCCGCCCGCCTCGAGGCGATCGCCCCCCAGAGCATGACCCTGACGGCCACCATCGGCGATAGCACGGCGTCTTTGCAGGTTAATTTCGAGCGCGAGCTAAGCGACTCCGAAGATGCCCACCAAACGCTGATCGCCATGGTCAAAGCCGCCCGTGCCAAGCTGGGGTAGGCAACTTTTTAAACTTTTAGATAGGTGTAGTCGGCCAGGCCGCGCTCGTAGTTTTTCAATAGATTTTGCGCCCGATCGAGGGTGATGCGCCCAGTCTGTAGGGCCTCTTCAGTGCGGCGGCGAACGATCTCGAGCAAGTCCGCGCCGTCGTATTGGACTTTTTGGAGGGCCGTGGCAACGGCATCACCTTTGGTCACGCTCTCGATGGCATACCCCTGCGGTCGCACGCGCACGCAAGCAACATTGACCGCGCCGAAGAGGTTGTGGTGGTTGCCCATGATTTCTTGGTAGGACCCCGTCAAGAAGAACCCCAAATAGTAAGGCTCTCCCGGCTGCAGGGCGTGCAGCTCCAAGACGGACTTGCCGTTGATAAAGCGATCGATCTTGCCATCGCTATCGCAGGAGAGATCGGCCAGGGTTGCCCGCTGGGCAGGCGCTTCCTGGAGGCGATGGATGGGGACTACCGGAAACTGCTGCCCGATCGCCCACAGATCCGGCAGCGAGCGAAACACCGAAAAATTAACGTAATACGTCGAGGCGAGAACGCGCTCTAAATCCTTGAGATCGTCGGTGGTATCGTCGCGATCGCGCACCAAATCGCGAATTTTGTGGCAGCAGGCCCAAAACAACTGCTCGGCGCGGGCGCGCTCCTGCAAGCTGAGATAGCCAAAGTTAAACAAACTCATGGCCTCTTCTTTGAATTGCAGGGCGTCGTGATAGGTCTCCTGGGCGTTGTCGAGGGCAATGGTGGCGTAGGTCTCCCAGAGATTGCGCAGGACCAAATGCTCGGGTTCGCCCGCCACTGCAGCAGGCGCGGGCGGTAGCTTGGGCGGGCTGCTGCTGCCTACTACGTTGCAGACAAGCACGGCTTGGTGGGAAGCAATTGCCCGACCGCTCTCGCTCACGAGAATGGGCGCGGGCACGTTACCGCCGACACAGGCATCTTTAACGGCCGCCACAATATCGTTGGCGTAGTTCTGCATGTTGTAGTTTTTCGAGGCGCTGCTGTTGGTTTTCGAGCCGTCGTAGTCAACTGCTAACCCGCCGCCAACATCGAGATACTGCAAGCCCGCCCCCAGCTTGCGCAGCTCCACGTACAACTGAGCGGCTTCTCGCAGGGCTTCTTTGATGACGCCAATTGCTGAGATTTGCGAGCCGATGTGAAAGTGCAGCAGTTGCAGGCAATCGAGCCTATCCGCCGCTCGGAGCGTCTCAATCGCCGTCAGGATTTGCTGGATGCTCAAGCCAAATTTGGCGCGATCGCCAGTCGAGCTGCCCCAGCGTCCGGACCCGCGCGCGCTCAGCTTGGCTCGCAGGCCTAGAACCGGTCGTATGCCTAGCTCTCGGCCGACCTGGAGAGCCAGCTCGAGTTCGAGGGGCTGCTCGACAACCACAACCGACCGATGGCCGAGCTGAGTCGCCAGCAGGGCCGTCTCGACGTACTCGCGGTCTTTGTAGCCATTGCAAACCAGGAGCGCGCCGGGCGTATCGAGGGCCGCCAGGGCGATGGCAAGTTCGGGCTTGGATCCTGCTTCTAGGCCAAATCGGTAGGCCTGCCCGGCGGCGACAATGGCCTCGATTAGATGGCGGCTTTGATTGCACTTGATGGGGTAGACGCCTTGGTAAGTGCCGTCATAGTCGTAGCGAGCCAGGGCCCGCTCGAAGCAAGCCTGCAAGCGCTCGAGGCGATCGGCCAAGATATCAGGAAAGCTCACCAATAGGGGCAGTTGCAGGTCGCGCTGCTGCAAGCCCCCAACTAACTCATAGAGATCGAGAGTGCTGCCGCGATCGCCCTGGGGCGACACGATGATGTGCCCGGTCGCATTAATGGAAAAGTAAGGCTCCCCCCACCCTTGAATTTGATAGAGCTTCTCGCTGGCTTCGATACTCCAGGCCGCGTCAATTTCTCGACGAGCGGCAGCAGAAGAAATGGCTGGGGTCATGGCGGTTCGCCAACAGCGCTCCTGGCGCCAGGCTCAACAAGAGGGCGGGGCTAGAAATTTTCCTGGTTATCCTAACATCCCCATCCCGGGGATGTATGCTAGAGCTTTGCTCGCCCCGTCGCTTGGCTTCCCCGATGCAGCGCACGTTCCTCTTCGCCAAAATTCACGACTGCACCCTCACCGGCGCGAATCTCAACTACGTCGGCAGCATTAGCGTCGATCGCGCCCTGCTCGAGGCTGCTGGCATTTTGCCTTACGAGCAAGTCCAGGTGGTCAACACCAACAATGGCGCGCGCTTGCTGACCTATGCCATTGCAGCTCCTGCCAACTCTGGCACCGTCGAACTCAATGGTGCGGCCGCGCGCCTCGGCAACGCCGGAGATCGCTTAATTTTGATGGCCTACGCCCAGCTCGACCCGGCCGAGCTAGCGGGCTTTGCGCCGACAGTCGCTTTTGTTGACGAGCGCAATCGCCTCACCCGCGTCGAGCGCGACGAGGTGGCGATACGACAAGCTCAAGGCGCTTGGGTCTGACGCGCAATTTCTCACCCGCTAGCAAAGGCCGCACTCTGCAATCTCAAAATAGCAGCACCCGCAGGGACTTCGAGGGAGGAGCGCCAGCAGCCCCAACTGCTAGCCCAGCCAACCCGCTCGGGCGCAGGAAGTCGCGACGTCTCATGGGTCTCGGAAGAAGTTTTCGACCGTTAATTCTATTGCCCTCTAATACCCAATGGCACCCGCCTCGCTAGATTGAGGGATAAACGGGCAGGAGTTCTCATGGCAAAAGATTTTCAGACGACGATTGCAAAATTGCATGAATTTTGGGCCGCGCGCGGCTGCGTGGTGGTGCAGCCCTACGACACTGAAAAAGGCGCCGGCACCATGAGCCCCCATACCTTTTTGCGGGCGATCGGCCCCGAGCCCTGGTCGGTGGCCTACGTAGAGCCCTGCCGACGGCCCACAGACGGGCGCTACGGCGAGAACCCCAATCGCTTCCAGCACTACTACCAATACCAGGTGCTCGTTAAGCCGTCTCCTGATGATATTCAGGAGCAATATCTCGACTCGCTGCGGGTGCTGGGCATCCAGCCCGAAGAGCACGATATTCGCTTTGTTGAAGACAACTGGGAAGCGCCCACTTTAGGGGCCTGGGGCGTGGGCTGGGAGGTCTGGCTCGATGGCATGGAAGTCACGCAGTTTACTTATTTCCAGCAGTGCGGCGGCATTGACTGTCGGCCGGTCGCGATCGAGATTACCTACGGCCTCGAGCGCTTGGCGATGTACCTACAAAATGTCGATGCCCTCACCAAGATTCAGTGGAGCGACACGCTTACCTACGGCGACGTGCACCTGCAAGGGGAAATCGAGCATTGCACCTACAACTTCGAGGTTTCTGATACCGAGGTACTCTTCGAGCTATTTGCCCTGTACGAGCGCGAGGCCCAACAAGTCGTCGCGCGCGGCTTGGCCTTGCCGAGCTTAGATTACGTGCTCAAGTGCTCCCACACGTTCAATTTGCTCGAGGCGCGCGGCGCAATTTCAGTGACCGAGCGCACTCGCTACGTCGGTCGCATTCGCACGATGGCCCGCCAGGTTGCCGAGTGCTACCTGGCCCAGCGAGAAGAGCTCGGATTTCCGCTCTTGCACGGCCAAGTACCCAAATTTGCAGCGACTTAGCCCTCCAGCAGTTGGCTCGCGCTGATGGTTACATCTGGAAACGCCAGCGGTGCCAGCTCCCCTGCAGAGACTGTCTCTTGCAGCTTGTAGTCTCCCCCTTGAGGCTGGCGATAAGACGATTACTTGGCGATCGCGCAGATTCACCACCCAATAATCTTCGACACCCGCTGTCGCGCAGACCAGCCGCTTCGCTTCTGTAGCTTTGGCCAGACTGCTCTGGGAAAACTCGATTACCAGAAAGATGTCTGCTGGTTTTGGGTGGGCCTGTCGATATGATTTATCTCGTACCAGAGCGATATCCGGTTCTGGCTCGCTGTTGCTGGCTGCTAGGGAAATTGGCTTTGCTTCTCGAACTCGATAGCGACCTCCAGCGGCGTTGCCGAACAGAGTATTCAGGAGCGTCGAGTATTCAGCATGTTCGGGGCCTTCTGGTGCCATTTCGATAACGGGTCCGTCGAGCAGTTCCACCCGACGATCTTGTAAGAGACCAGTCTCAATCATCTGGTGGTAGTCGGCCAGAGTCCAGCGAGCAACGGTAACGGTCATAGCGCCTTCCTGAAGTAGAGGATTGCTCCCTTCACTCCATCTGGGAAAGCAGCGCTGTCTCGGCAAGGATCGCGAGCAGTTGCCCGATCGTCAGCGAAGCGATCGTACATCTGGGGGCGGGAAAGCTGGCCCCGTGCGCTAGTATGTCAAGAATATCTCATCAAGCTTGGGTAACTCCGACGAGCGCTCGCTCGTCATCAGTACAAACGCGATGCAAGCGCGGTCGCACTGCCTTTCCAACGCGAGGTCGAACACTGTGGTTAGCTCTTCTCCTGTCTCCGGCGACCGTGCGGCAGCCGACACTCCGGCCAACTTCGCGCGCCAGACGATTGCCATTCTAGATTTTGGCTCCCAGTACTCCGAGCTGATCGCCCGTCGCATCCGCGAAACGCAGGTTTACTCGGAGGTGCTCTCCTACCGCACCACAGCACAAAGCCTGCGTCAGATGGCGCCGCGCGGCATTATCCTCTCTGGCGGCCCCAATTCGGTCTACGACACGGGTGCCCCCCAGGCCGACCCGGCAATCTGGGAATTAGGGATTCCGATTTTTGGGGTCTGCTACGGCATGCAGCTAATGGTGAGCCAGCTCGGAGGTGCCGTCGAGCGCGCCGAGCGCGGCGAATACGGGAAAGCGGCCCTACACCTCGATGCACCCGGCAAGCTCCTCGCAGGCGTCGAAACCACTACAACCATGTGGATGAGCCACGGCGACTCGTGCTTGGAGCTGCCGGCCGGGTTTGTGGTGGCCGCCCATACCGATAACACCCCCTGCGCGGCGATCGCCAACCCCGAGCGCGGCCTCTACGGCGTGCAATTCCACCCGGAGGTCGTCCATTCAGTCGCAGGCCCGACGGTAATTCGCAACTTTGTCTACGGTATCTGCGGCTGCGAGCCAAGCTGGACGACGGAAACCTTCGTCGAAGAGGCGATTCGAGAAGTCCGCGCCAAAGTCGGGGACAAGCGGGTGCTCCTGGCATTGTCTGGGGGGGTCGACTCTTCGACGCTGGCATTTTTGTTGCACCGTGCCATCGGCGACCGGCTCACCTGTATGTTCATCGACCAGGGCTTCATGCGCAAACACGAGCCCCAGCGTTTGGTGGAGCTCTTTCGAGAGCGCTTTCACATTCCCGTTGCCTATGTAGACGCGCGGGATCGTTTTTTAAGCAAAATCGCCGGCATTACCGACCCAGAAGAAAAGCGCCGCACCATCGGTCACGAGTTTATTGCCGTCTTCGAGCAAGAATCCGAGCGCCTCGGGCCCTTTGACTACCTGGCTCAGGGCACGCTCTACCCAGACGTCATCGAATCGGCCGATACCAACGTCGATCCGGGAACGGGCGAGCGAGTGGCCGTCAAAATCAAGAGTCACCACAATGTCGGCGGCCTCCCGAAAAACCTGCGCTTTAAGTTGATCGAACCCCTGCGCAAACTCTTCAAAGACGAGGTCCGCAAGGTGGGGCGCTCCATCGGCTTGCCCGAAGAAATCGTCCGCCGCCATCCGTTTCCGGGGCCGGGCCTGGCCATTCGCATCATCGGCGAGGTGACCCCGGAGCGCCTGGAGATCTTGCGCGAGGCCGATGCCATCGTGCGCCAAGAAATCATCAATCAAGGTCGCTACCACGACTTTTGGCAGGCCTTTGCCGTGTTGCTGCCGGTGAAAACGGTCGGGGTCATGGGCGATCGCCGCACCTATGCTTACCCGGTCGTGCTGCGGTTAATTTCAAGCGAGGATGGCATGACGGCGGATTGGTCGCGCGTCCCCTACGATTTACTCGAGACGATTTCCAACCGGATTGTCAACGAAGTGGAAGGCGTCAACCGCGTCGTCTACGACATTACCTCCAAGCCGCCAGGCACGATCGAATGGGAGTAGCGTTTGCGACTCGTTAGGAGCCCCCGCGCCTTCAAAAGCTAAAAACAACCCCAGCATCCAAGCTCACGGCATCGACACCCGACAAAATTGCCAGCACGACGCCCTCAAAGGCAATCGTCTCGCCGGTTAAGGTAAGATCGTCAAAGCTCGCTCCCAAACCGCCAATTTCGATGCGATCTTCATCGGGGTCAAAGTCGGCAATCCTATTGGCGGCCGCCGGCAGCGCACCATTGGCAATGCGGAATTCGTCGGCACCCGCGCCGCCCACGAGGAGATTATCGCCACCGCTGCCTGCGACAAACCGATCGCTCCCCGCGCCGCCATGGGCGCGATCGCCGGCACCCAACAAAAAGAGATCGTCACCCGCCCCACCGAAGAGCCGGTTGCCGCCCGAGCTGTCCGTCGCCTGCAAAGTATCGTTGCCGCTACCGCCAAACAGGCGATCGCCGCCGCCGGCAATCAGCTCGTCATCATCACTGCCGCCGAGAGCGGTCGTAGCGCTCGGTGCCATCGCCGCTGCCAGGGCGGAGTTGCTGAGATCGACTAAATCTTGCCCGGCACCAGCAAACACTAAATCCCCCGCGCCATCAAACTCGTCACTCGTGTCGGCCAGGAGCGCATCATCCCCCCCGCCACATGTCACCAGTTCGGTAGCAACGGGCTCGATACTAGTTTGAGCTTCTGATTGCACGACGAGGTTGGCATCCCCGGTCACCAGGGTATCTTGAATGCTCGCTTGGTTGCCTGCTGTTTGTGTGTCGTTGCCAAAAATCTCGCCAATAAAGGTGTCGATATCGAAGTTAGATAAGTCAAGATCGCCGTCGGTTGTTATCGGAATGGGTAAGTTGGGGGCGTCGCTAAAGGTAAAGTCAACTTCGATAGACTGCACCGTATCTTGAATGATGGTGTTGTCGGCAACGACGGTCGTGCCATCACCGATGAAAACTTCCTGAACGGCAAACTGAGTCAGGCTGGCTTCGGCTGCAATGTCATCGTCTAGAAAAACAAATGCCGCGATTGTCTGGTCGAGACTTTGCTCGATAAAATTATCATTGCCATCGATAATGACATCCTGAATGGCAAACTGCAAAGAATCGAGAAATAAGTCTTGAGCCGCACGGGCTAAAAAATCTTCTAAGTCGCCACTTTCTTCTTCGCCTTCAAACAGCAAGAGGTCGGCAAAAAACTGATCGCTTTCTTGGAAGACCGTATTATCGCTGCCTAAAATATCGACGGTCTGGAAGCTTAGCTGCGTCGCGGCAAGGATGCCGTCTCCGAGAATTTCGACAACCAAATCAGTCGAGATCGCACCATTATCATCTCCTTCGCCGAATATTGAGAGCGCTGGCGCGCTTTGCGTTAGGTCTTGCTCGACCGATAGGAGATCTTCAGGATCGGCGAAGCTTGCCTGCAGAGAAGCCTGCAGGGCCTCGTCTTCATCTAGTTCCGGGATGCCAATCGGAATGAAAATAAGCGACTGGCTCAAGTCTTGAAAAACAATATTACCAAGCCCAGCGATGATAAAGGTTTCTTGTATTGCTAGCTGGGGAACGGCGAAGCTAACGTCCATAAATCAATCTGTGGTTGATATTTGTAAGTACTGAGAATCTAGCACGACCGTTTGGCGGAGTTGTTTCAGTTTTGCGATCGCTGGCCGCGTGCTGTCCGTGCAGTGGCAAAATTGTCTGAATTATGCAAACTCGATGGGATTTAAGGGCACGAGGTGCTGCTCGTATCTGGCGATCGCTCGGATCTGATGGCAATTGCAACGCGGGACGAACGAGACAAGGTATCCCTTCTCACCATCAATACCAGTCCGAGCGACTGATTTATCGAGGCCAATCTTGGCGAAATAACCTCAGCCACGCGAGGTGAGCTTTGGAGATTTGACCAGGATTCTCCAGATGTTTCGATTGGAGAGCCTGCGTGAATTTGGGCTCTGTATCGTTCCTGGTTCTAGCTCGTCCAGTTCTTGAGGATAGACCACCGATGCTCGATCTCATATAAACTAGATAAGTAGGTAGTTAAAGATACCAAAGTTCGCAACCTGCCTCAACGATTGTCTTCTCAATATTGTCTCCCTCGCGAAAACTAGCATTGCCAATAATGATGACATCCTCTGATTTAAGCATCGGGACCGGGGATTCTGCTAACCACATCTTGAATAAATCTCGATTACAAACGCTCTCAAAAGTCATTGGCGCAAAAAGTGTCTTCTCTTTATAAGATGGCGAGTTCCTCTATTCAGCGCTGACCGACAAGTTTAACGGGCTTCTACACGTGCCGGCGATATAGTGGCAGTCTGCTGCTGCCCGCGCGGACGACTGGGGTCGATGTCCTGCCACAGTCGCATCAGGGCCGGGACCACCGTTGGCGTCAGAATCGTTGACAGGGCTAGGCCACCCGTCAAAGCAACACCCAGCCCTCGATACAGTTCGGCACCCTGTCCGGGGAACAGCGCCAGGGGCAACATGCCGAGAACGCTGGTGCCCGCCGACATAAAAATGGGTCGCAGGCGATCGCGGACGGCCTGCTCTAGGGATTCATCGAGGGTGTGCCCTTCTTCTCGCTGTAATTGCAAGGCGCGATCGACTAAAAGAATGGCATTGTTGACGACGACGCCAGTGAGAATGACAAACCCCAAGCCCGTAATCATGTCCAGGGGTACGGCCTCCCAGCCGGGAATGGCATTGGCTGCCACCAGGCTCAGGACGGCTCCCGTCATCCCCATCGGCACCGTCACCATGATGATGAGGGGATAACCAAAGGACCGATAAAGCGCCACTAGCAACAAGTACGTCACCACCAGCGAAAGCAAGAATGCCGACAGCAACTGCGATAGCGTTTCTGCGAGTACGTCGGCAGATCCGGCTAGTTCGGCACGAAAACCAGCAGGCAGTCCCGCGCGCAAGGGTTCGAGAATCGTGCTATCGGCTGTCTGCAGCAGCGCGCCGAGGGGCGCATCCCGTTCGACCCGCACGGTCAAGGTCACGGCTCGCTCGATCCCGACGTGGTTGATAGTGTCGGGGCCAACCGTTTCGACGACTTCTGCCACGTCGTCGAGCTGGATGCGGTGGCCTCGGTCGGTGTAAATCGGGAGTTGGCGCAGCTCTCCAGGGGAGCCAACGGCTGTACCCTGCAGCTCGACGGTAACATCTAGCTCTCGCTTGCCATCAATGAATTCCGAAGCCTGCAGTCCCCCGAGGGCAGCCTCGACCATCGCCCCAAGGTCGGCTTCCGCTAAGCCCACTTCCGCAAGGCGCGGCCGGTTGGGAATCACCTGCAGTTCGGGCGCGCCTGCAATGAAGTCGGAGCGAACATTTTCGACCCCTGGCAGCGCGCGCAATTCTTGGCGCACTTGCTGCTGTAAGCCGTCCAGACGCTCCAAATCCGGCCCGATAAGCTGGACTTCAAACTCCTTGCCCGGATCCCGAAAGATAGAAGCGCGAATGGGCACCATAAAGCGATGGCCGGGAAAATCGGCAGCAGCGGCCCGCAGGCGATCGGCCAAGGCATTGAGGTTCTTGCTAGTCGAGAGCTGAGGATCTAAGAAGGCGCCGATCGCGCGCCGGTCAGGCCGAAAAACGTACAGCGTATTGATAATCCCAGGCTGTTCGCTCACCAAACGTCTGGGGCCTTCCGACAACCGCAAGGCCTCGGGAATGCTGGTACCGGGCCAGGGCTCTATCAGCCAAAGGACCAGGTTGCGATTTCCCTCTGGTAAATAATCGGGAGCGGGCAGCAACGGATAGCTGACTGCGAGTAAAGCAATCGGAATTGCCAAGACGATCGCCCGCCGCAGCGCGCGCCCCGGGCCGAGCGACCAGCGCACCGTTCTGATTAACAGATGCTCGATCTTGCCTTGCAGCCAGCAAAAGAGGGCTGACAGGCGGGCAATGAATCGTTCCAGGGGATTTTGTCGGCTGGGAATGCTCCCGGCGAGCATGTGCCGAGCCTCGGTCCGGTTTAGTAACAGTCCGGAGAGCATGGGCACCAGCGTGAGGGCCGCAAAAAGCGAAATTAGTACCGACGCGGATAGAGCAATTCCAATATCAAAAAAAAGTTGCCCGGCTTCCCCACGGACCAAAACGATGGGCGCGAAGACCGCGACCGTCGTCAGCGTCGAGGCCAGCATTGCCAAGCTAACTTCTTGGGTGCCATCAATAGCAGCACGAACGGGAGATTTCCCCCGTTGCATGTAGGAGAAGATATTTTCCAAAACCACAATCGCGTTATCAACGACCATGCCGACCGCAAAAGCGAGCCCGGCCAGACTAATCGTGTTGAGAGAGCGTCCGAGGGCAGCGAAGACAACGAACACCGTCACGAGTGTTGTGGGAATGGTAATCGCGATGACAGCAACGGTACGCAAAGAGCCCAGGAACAACAGCAGCACAATGGCAGCTAGTATGGCTCCCACCATGAGGTTTCCTCGTACGAAGGAAATAGCTAACCGAACGTAATCATTCTCGTCATAGACAATATCGAAATGAATGCCCTCTCCTTGGCGATCGAAACGATCCTCTAGCTCGACAATCGCCTCCCGAATGCCGCGAGAAATTTCAGGAACGTTACCACCCACCTGGCGAATGATGCCGACGGCAACCGCAGGTTCCGTTCCTCTCATGAGGGCACTCTCTTGGATCTTACGCCCCATGCGGGCTGTGGCAACGTCTCGCAGATAGACCGTCCCTGCCTCATCTCGGCGCAGCACTAAATCTTCGATCTGCTCGACCTCCGTGGCGCGGCTGAGGGTCCGCACGCGATATTCTCGTCGCCCGAGAACGAGAGGGCCGCCGCGAATATCTCGGTTATTTTGGCTCAGGGTCCGTACGACATCCGAGATCGCTAGGTTCCGGTCTGCCAAGGCCAGAGGATCGACAACGACATCGACCTCCCGCTCCCGCCCCCCGACTACGAATAATTGCCCGACACCTTCAACCTGCCGGTAGCGAGGAATGATGACATCATCAACCAGATCTCGATAGCGGTCGCCGTCGGCAACGAAGCCCTCCTTCGGTGCCAGGACGGTCCATAGCATCGGGCTGCTGCTGCCACTAATAATCTCGACATCGGATTCGTCGGCTTCTGTGGGCAATGCCTCGACCTGCTGTAGCTTGTTGAGGACGTCCACGAAGCGATCGTCGATATCGGCTTCCCAGGAAAACTCTAGGTTGATGGTGCTCCGACCCGTCTGGCTGGTACTGGTCATCTCCTGCACCCCCTGAACCTCCTCCAGTAGCTCTTCAAGAGGACGGGTCACCAGATCCTCGACTTCGGCAGGACTCGCTCCCGGGTAAGGCGTCGTGATGGCAATCTCCGGGCGATCGCCGCCAGGTTGTAGCTCCAGCGGCAGACTGAAAAGGGAGAGCACCCCGAATAGGGCCAGCAGACAAAACAATACGAAGGTTCCGTGCCGCCAGCGAACGGCAGTTTCGATAAAGTTCATGAGAGCACTCCTAAAAATTAACGGGTTGCCTTAGATCCGGAGCGATCCCGTAGCACG
>CAYTBI010000003.1:0-119153 GCA_964435975.1 uncultured bacterium | reverse complement strand
AGATATTGCCATTTTACTACATGGTGAGATGGATGGATTAATCGAAGTGCCCTATAGCCAACGGTCAGTTCTGGTGCTAGAGCGGCCACAAGCATCTGGCTGGGCGCTCGGACCTTCCCGATGTTGGCGGGATTGCTCGATCCGCTTGGTGCCGCTGACGCTAGCGTCAGACTCCTCACCCCCCTGTTTCGCCTATTCGATGCGATCGAGTGAGAGGGCGCTTATCTGCTTTGACTGCACGCTCTCTCGAAGTCCGACTCGATTGAATTTGAGTTTTACAAGAGTATCTGAAACCGACCGTTGAGGAGATCTGGGACCATCTGTCCTGCTAGCTAACGGTTCATGCGCCACCCCCACTCCTTGCATGATTTAACGAGTACTACTGCAATAGTCTTGGAACAGCCCCCAGAGAAGATGGCTCGAATAGCACAATAGGGTCGCGTGCTCGAGCAAATTCAAGGATTCTGTTAAACCTTAGCATTAGTGTCAAGGTTGTATTTCTTGACACTGACATAAATGTCAAGGTTTAAGCTGGCCTGTAGGTTCCATTGGTTAGAGTCGTCAGAGTTAATGGCTGTAAAAGCTTCCGCAGATCTCCATCCCTCCAGTTTGTACGAGGATTTATTCAAGAATCATCCTGATGCCATCGCGGCGATTGCCTGCGCCATTCTGGTCTTGCTAGGCTGGCAGTCTCTCAATTTGGGATGGGTGGGCGGAGGACTCTTTGTTCTGGCAGCAGCTTACGCTATCGGTGGGTTCGACAGTGCCAGAGAAGGCTTAACCACCCTGGTGCAAGAGAAAGAACTGGATGTCGATTTGCTGATGGTCGTGGCGGCTCTGGGTGCGGCCAGTCTGGGTCTGTGGCAGCGGGAATACTATCTAGTCGTCGATGGTGCCGTTCTCATCCTCATTTTTGCCATCAGTGGAGCCTTGGAAGGCTATGCGATGCAGCGCACCGAGCGCAGCATCCAGGGTCTGATGAGTCTGACGGCAGACACAGCACGATTGCTTCAGCAGGATCGAGAGCAGACCGTTCCCATTGCCAGCCTCAAGGTGGGCGATCGCATTCTGGTTAAGCCGGGAGAAATGGTCCCCACCGATGGCGTGGTGGAAGAAGGAGCGAGTATCCTCAATCAAGCGTCCATCACGGGAGAATCCGTGCCGGCGGCCAAAAACGTTGGCGATGAGGTCTTCGCGGGCACAGTAAACGGCCATGGGGCATTGCGGCTGAAAATCGATCGATCTCCAGAAAGTAGTCTAATTCAGCGGGTCATCCGACTGGTACGGCACGCTCAGATGGAAGCACCTCCCTCCCAGCAGTTTGTCGAGCGGTTCGAGCGAGGCTACGCCAAAGCGATTGTCATTGCTGGGATATTCATGGGCACGCTGCCCCCCTTTTTATGGGGGTGGCGTTGGGAGGAAACGATTTATCGAGCGCTGATTTTTCTGGTGGTAGCCTCTCCCTGCGCCCTGATGGCCTCAATTATGCCCACCTTGCTCTCCGGCATTGCAAATGGAGCCCGTCGGGGCATCCTGTTTAAGAATGGATCGCAGCTCGAGCAGATTGGGCGCATTCGGGCGATCGCCTTCGATAAAACCGGCACTCTAACTACCGGCAATCTGCAGGTCGCGAACCTGCAGGCGACCCAACCCGACCCGACCCACCTCCTACAGGTAGCCGCAGCCCTAGAGAGCCTGTCAGAACATCCCATCGGAGAAGCGATCGTGCGGGCCGCCCGCCAGAAAGACCTGACCTGGAAGACAGCAACCAAGGGACAAGCTCTGCTCGGGCAGGGCATCGTCGCCGATCTAGACGGCGATTGGGCGGCGATTGGCAAAGCCGCCTTCGTTCGAACCAGAGTGCGAGAAGTTGCCCCCCATTGGCTCGAACAGAGCCAACAATGGGAGTCAGAAGGTAAAACAGTAGTCTGGGTCGCTCGAGCCGGAGAGCTGTTGGGAATAATTGCTGTGGCTGACATCGTTCGCCCCACGGCTGCCCGAGCCGTGGCTCACCTCAAACAATTGGGCATCGAGCAGGTGGTCATGCTGACGGGAGATAATCCACGCACCGCCGATAGCATTGCCCGGCAAGTGGGTGTCGATCGGGTTTATGCAGAATTGCTACCCGAAGATAAAGTTGATGTGGTTTGCCAGCTCCAGCAGCAGTATCGAACGGTTGCAATGGTCGGGGATGGCATCAATGATGCTCCTGCTTTGGCTCAGGCAACCGTCGGCATTGCCATGGGGACGGCAGGTAGCGATGTAGCCTTAGAAACCGCTGACATTATCTTGATGGCCGATCGTCTAGAGCGGCTAGAATACGCGATTCGTTTGGGTCGTCGCGCTCAACGCGTGGTGAAGCAAAATATTATATTTGCCCTGAGTTTTATCGCGATTTTGTTGACCGTGAATTTTTCAGGCAATATCACGCTACCTGTCGGGGTTCTAGGGCATGAAGGCTCCACTGTAATCGTGACGCTGAGCGGATTGCGTTTGCTGAGAGGTTAAATATCTCATCTAGAGAGAAGAAAAAACGATTGAGCTGTCCTACAGAGAACTCGTCTACAAGCTGACGAGCGCAACTCCCAAGCATCTTGCCTACCTCAATCGTCAGTTGCGAACCCTATACGGAGGGCGGTCCTACGGTTTTTACTGCTATTTTTGAGGGGTCGTCGCTCGAGTATGCGCGGCCAAATATCTCGATGCAGGGGACGCGGATGCTCGCGCGACAGACTTCGTTCTATTCTTCAACCGCTCCCCCAAGCTCGACAACATTTTGCCACCAGGGCAGGAGGAATGAATATGAACACCACACTCGATCGGGTCGTCGTCGTCACTGGCGCGAGCAGCGGCATTGGCGAGGCAACCGCGCGCCTGTTGGCCAAGGACGGCGCGAAAATAGTTGCCGTTGCCCGTCGCAAGGCGCGACTCGATAAGCTGGTCGGTGACATTGAGGCCGCCGGAGGCCAAGCGATCGCCCTGGAGGCAGACGTCACGGTATTCGAGGATATGCAACGTACCGCCGAGACCGCTAAGGATACTTACGGTCGGCTTGATGTCTGGGTGAACAACGCTGGGGTCATGCCCCTTGCCCCGGTTGAGATGAACCGCATCGAGGAGTGGAACTGGATGGTGGATGTGAATATCAAGGGCGTGCTCAATGGGGTGGCCGCCGCCCAGCCCATCATGCGCGCCCAAGGTTCGGGTCAGTTTGTCAATATCAGCTCGGTCGCCGGCCATTTGGTCTTTCCGGGTGCTGCAGTTTACTGCGCGACTAAGTTCGCCGTGCGCGCCTTCGGTGAAGGCATTCGCATGGAGTCCGATGGTTCCATACGGGTCACGAATATCAGTCCCGGCGCTATCAAGACCGAGCTGACCGACCACATCGGGGTGCCCGAGGTGAAGGAGAACGTAAAGTCGCTTACCGACATTGCCATCGATGCGGACGCGGTCGCGCGTGCCATCCACTTCGCCGTAGCTCAGCCTGCCGACGTGGACATCAATGAGGTCATCATCCGGCCATCCAAGCAAGCACTATAGGCAGCCTCAGCTTACGACGTAGTCTCATTTCCTAAAATCTCATTGAGTGCGCGTGCAGGCTAAATAGGTGTAGATTCTGGGCAATCCAGGCTCCCGAGCAAACTCGAAAGCGATAACCTGCCAGCGAGACCTCTTTTGAGTATCGGGCTCAAAGGTCACCGGCAAACCCAATAAACGCTGTTTGCAGTAGTAAATTTGGCGAAACCAATCGGACCGAGATTCTAGATCGGGGGTCACCAACTCTCGGTAGCGCTGGGCTAGGGTTATCCCCGTCGCGTGCAGCCCCTGCTGGTGAAGGCGATTTAGCGCGGCAAAAATTTCGGTCCGCAGACTCTCAATCTGCTGGTGCTGGCGATACCATTGGCCCTGCCAAGATCGCCAGTGCTGCCCCGAGTCGAGATGAATGATGCCGCGCTCGGTAGGACCCACTTCAAACAAACCGTGGTGGGGACAGAGATAGGCATTCGTCAAGACCAGCGCTGAGATAGCGCGATCGCAACAGGGGCAACGAATGGTTTCGCCGAGCGCGGGTAAGAGAGAACCCAGGGTCACGACGGGACCTCTGGCTGCTCCAAAAGACGCTGTCTGGCATCGGGGCAGAGGGCCCACACGAATACCTCACCCTGTTGGCCGCCAGCTGCTAGGTAATCTCCAGTCGGCTGCCAGGTCAAACAGGAGAAGCCCTCCTCTGGGCCTTCTAACACTTGCATGGGTTCTATGGCAGCCTGCCACAGCAGGATCCAGCCATCCTTCGATAGAGAGGCCAGCAATCCGGTTTGGGGTTGAAAGGCCACATCCAGAACGGTGTCTTGGTGTAAATCCAGCAACCAACTCTGCCACTCCTCACCGGGAAGCAGGATCCACATGGCAACCAGATTCCGCGTGGCGGTCGCCAAAATGGGGGAGAGATCGGCCTCGGGGACATCGGCCCAGGCGATTTGCCGCACCTTGCCCGGCAAGCCTCCCAGCAAAGCGGGCAGATCGGTTGGGTTGTCCGGGGATTGCTTGAGGGCGCGGACGTTGTCCCAGGTGAGGATGCCAACACTGTTGTCCTGATTGACGGACGCCAAATAGGCCCCCTCCGGAGACCATTTCACGGCGCGACTGGCGGCCGTCAGTTCCCACTCATATTGAGGCGGGGATGTCCAGAGAGACGTCTCCCAAATGTAAACCCGTTGCTGGGCCGAAACCGCCAGGTGAGTGCCATCGGGAGACCAGCCGAGATCCTGTACGTTGGCGGGCAATTCCAAGATGGCCAAGGCTTCACCCCGGTTGGCATCCCAAATACGAACGGCCTTACCGCAGTTATAGGCCAGCCAGGGTTGACGGGGATGCCACTGCAGGCGGTCGATCCAGACCGAACCCCAGGTCAGCGTCTCGACCCGCTCGGGTGAGTCAGCCGCCAGCCGCCAGAGCGTCACCGTCCCGGCTTGCCCGGCTGCCGCCAACCACTGACCCTCTGCCGAAAACCCCAGAGCATCAATGGAAGTGTCATTGGGGGCCTGCAATAGGGTTTCCTGAAAGTCTTGCCACAGAACCACCTCCCCAGCACCGGAGGCGATCGCCAATCTATTGCCGACTGGCGCCCAGACCAGAGCGGTAATGTAATCCGACAGCGATCGGCAAACCTGGAGTTCTACCAGAGGTTTGAGAGAGACCATAGTACAGTTTGAACCAACAGCATGGACCGATCTGTCGCCAGAAAACCCGGCCTACACATCAGAACGAAATGATACGGGCGGAATGCGAGCCAGAATTCCTTGCTGCAGTAGGTCGGGACGGTCCCTGCGGGGGATCGATCCATCGCTGCTGGCCGCATATTGCGTCGCCAATCGCACGATGGCAGGAGCGCTCTCGAGAGCAGGCAGATCGCCAAACATGAGGGTTGTCTTGGCGGGAGAGGCCAGGGCGATCGTGCAGAACCGATTGCAGGCACTGAGGCACTCCACGGGTTGAACTCTAAAGGTGGGCGGTAGCTGGTGCTGGCATTGCAACAAGCTCTGCCACAAGTGATATCCGCCCCGCTGGCCCTGGTGCTCCCGTTGACCGGCGGCAAAGGCGCAGGAGGTGCAAATAAATAACGCGTGCTGAGACATCAGATTTACTCAATTTGAAATAGATGGATTAAATCGACTAGCTCAATGTCGTCCAATGCTTTATGGATTTTGTGCTGCCGGGCCGGCTGGCTGCAAATTGTGATGACGGTCTCGACTGGAGGACAGCCAGGCTCATTACACTGCAGCTGGCCAACCGAGATTGAAACATCTGGGTCGAGTTTCAGGAGGTCATAGACCCGGGCCTTGAGCTGTTGCAGAGCGGCTGGATTGCTCTTGGGCTTAGATTGAGAAAAGAGGTTCATAACGGTATGCCACTGGCTGTATTAGTGAAAGGGCGGGCCTCACTCAAGCCGGAGAGCCGCAAACAGCTAGCTAGCTGTCTTTAGGCTTAATTGCTCCTGTAACTTTTCGATGACCTCTGGTAGGGTCAGCGCCCCCAAATCGCCACTCTGACGGGTGCGAATACTTAACGTCTGGGAATCGACTTCTCGCTGGCCGATGACAGCAACGACCGGAATCTTCTCCAGCTCCGCGGTGCGAATTTGCTTGCCCAAGCGATCGCCGCTGGCATCCACTTCCACGCGCAGACCTCGTTGTTTGAGGGTCTGGGCCACCCGAGCCGCGTAGTCTCGCTGCGCATCACCCACCGGCAACAGTCGTACTTGCACTGGAGCCAACCATAGGGGGAAATCCCCCGCATAGTTTTCCACCAAAATGCCGAAGAATCGTTCCAGAGAGCCAAAAATGGCCCGGTGAATCATAATCGGGCGCTGCCGGGAGCCATCCGCTGCGACGTAGTGCAGATCGAAGCGCTCCGGCAGGTTAAAGTCCACCTGCAGGGTAGAGCATTGCCACAGCCGACCGATAGCATCCTGAATCTTAATATCGATTTTGGGGCCGTAGAAAGCACCCCCCCCCTCATCGATCGCGTAGCCCCACCCTTTGAGATCGAGCGCTTTTTGCAATGCTGAGGTAGCCAACTCCCAAATGTCATCGCTGCCGACAGACTTAGCGGGACGCGTCGAAAGATTCACCTCATAATCCGTAAAGCCAAAGTCCGACAGAATCTGTTCTGTTAGGTTCAATACTCCCAGAATCTCCTCTGTTACCTGTTCTGGCAGACAGAAGATGTGAGCATCATCCTGGGTAAACCCGCGCACGCGCATCAGCCCGTGGAGCACCCCGGATCGCTCGTAGCGATAGACCGTTCCGAGTTCGGCCCAGCGGATTGGCAGCTCCCGATAAGAATGGAGTTGGTGCTGATAGGTCAGCACGTGGAAGGGACAGTTCATGGGTTTGAGCTGGTACTGTTGCGCTTCCACAGCTATCTGCTCGAACATGTTCTCCCGGTAAAAGTCGAGGTGCCCGGAGGTTTGCCAAAGGGCGCGATTGGCAATATGGGGAGTGTAGAGCAGCTCGTACCCACCCTGCAGGTGAGCTTGACGCCAGTAGTCTTCGATGGTCAGGCGCATGCGGGCTCCTTTGGGATGCCAGAATACCAGTCCGCCCCCAGCAGCCTCTTGAATGCTAAACAGATCCAATGCCTGCCCCAGTTTGCGATGGTCGCGGCGTTTGGCTTCCTCTTTCTGCCTGAGGTAGGCCTGCAGTCGTTCTGGAGTTTCCCACGCAGTGCCGTAAATGCGCTGGAGTTGCGGTTGAGTTTCGTCGCCTCGCCAGTAGGCTCCGGCCACACTTTCTAGCGCAAATGCTTCGGGGTGCAGGTCGCCAGTACGGCTCAGGTGGGGACCCGCGCACAAGTCCCACCAGCAGAGAGCTGCAGTATCGGGGGCAGAAACCGCTGGCGAATCGAACAAAGATGATTCTGCATTGGCAGGCAGCGGGTCGGGAAAACCGATGTAGTAGCGAGTAATCGGCTCATTGGGGGGAATGCCATCGAGAATCTCGAGCTTGTAGGGTTCTTTGAGTTGCTCGATCTCAGCACGGATTTCGGTTCGTTCCACTGTTTCGCGCACGATCGGCAGATTCGCCCGAATGATGCGCCGCATTTCGACTTCGATCCCCTCCAAATCCTCAGGCGTAAAGGGGGCAGCTCGGTCAAAGTCATAGTAAAAGCCCGTATCGGTACAGGGGCCAATGGTGACTTTGGTCTCTGGAAACAGGGCTTGCACCGCCATGGCTAACACGTGAGCGCAGGTATGGCGAAGCCGCGCGAGCTGCTCTCGATCGCCAACTGATGAGTTAGGTGCAGGGTGCTGACGGGAGACTCGACCGACCATGAAAACCCAAAAGTAGAATGATTATCATTCTCAAGCTACCATAGCGCTGGAGAATTGAGTGCCGTCGCAAAAGGTGTGGTTTCTCAACTCTCACCCGCCGGAAGATGCAGGAGTAGCCGGTCATCTCGATGGTTCGGCCGCAATCCCAACTCCTGACAACCCGAGACTTCATCGACCGCTACGGGGACAGCCGTCCGAGCTTATCGACTTGGAACCCACGGGCATTCACGAGCGAGTCGCTACACTGTGCGGGAGTCAAACGTTGCAAGCGACAAACCCTTCATCATTTGGATCGGCGCTGATAGTTTATGAAACTCATGGCAGTCAATGATGTAATAAATAATCTGAGTGATGTTATCGGAGAATATCTCTATATTGAAGGGGTTCTCACTTTTGAATTTGAATGCATTTGTGCCAATCACTGGCCCAAAGCCGAACGACGCTCGGGCTGGCTAGAGCTTGAAGGGGGCGGACTAAGTTATGATTCTAGCCTTTGGATTGATGTAGGCTACGGTGCTTTTAGTTTCAACAGAGACGTACTGAGTCGGTGGAGTGGTAAGCGTGTGGTTGTAGGCGGCGAACTCCTGAAACCAGACCCCGATCTTAGGGGTGCCGGTCATATATCTCTTTGGCCGGCATCATTGCTCGCTACCCAGATCGAACTCTTCAAGGAATGGCAGAAAAGAGAGTAACGCTCTAGCCTTACACCACTGTCACGACCGAACTCGGTTAGATCGCTCGGTGTGGTGCCGCAGGCGCTGGCGAATTTCAGGCGTGAGTTCTTCGAATTGGAAGCGCCATTCCCAATTGCATTCTTTACGACCCGGCAAGTTCATCCGAGCGCGAGTATCGAGGCCCAACATATCTTGGAGCGGCGCGATCGCTAGGCTTGCTGGAGAGTCCCAGGCATACCGAATTAAGCTCCAATGGATGCCTTCGGGGTCGATGCCGCCGAGGTAGTGGCGGGCAGCGTCTTGTAAGCCCGGATCGCTCGCCTCGAACCAGCCGACGGTGGTGTCGTTGTCGTGGGTGCCGGTGTAGACCAAGCAATTCGGATTGTCGTGGTAGTTGTGGGGCAAATAGGGGTTGCCATCGCCACTATCGAAGGCAAACTGCAGGATTTTCATGCCCGGAAAATCAAAATGGTCGCGCAGGGCGAGGACTTCTGGTGTGATGCTGCCGAGGTCTTCGGCAACGACTTCGAGCTTGCCGAGGCGATCGGCTATCGTCTGGAACAACTCTCCTCCAGGACCAGGCTCCCAGCTACCATTGATTGCCGTAGTTTCTCCTTGGGGAACTGCCCAATAGGCTTCGAAGCCCCGGAAGTGGTCGAGACGAATGATGTCGTAGGTTTCGTAGGCCCTGGCGAAGCGATCGACCCACCACTCATAGCCCGACTCGCGCATGCGATCCCAGCGGTAGATGGGGTTGCCCCACAGCTGGCCGGTTTTACTGAAATAATCTGGGGGTACCCCTGCCATCAGCGACGGCTCGAGGGTCTCCGGATCGAGGTAAAAGCGGTCGGGATTGGCCCAAACTTCCGCACTGTCGTGGGCGACATAGATGGGAATATCACCAAACATGCGGATACCGCGCTCGTTGGCGTAGTGCTTGAGGTCCTCCCACTGACGATCGAACTCAAACTGCAAAAACTTCCAAAACGACAGCTCGTCTGCCAGGCGATCGCGCCACGCACTCATAGCAGCAGGCTCGCGGCGAGCGATATCTGGCTCCCACTGATGCCAGCTTTTATCGTCACAGGCATCTTTAATGGCGATGAATAGCGCGTAGTCATCCAGCCAGCCAGCATGATTTTGGCAATAGGCTCTAAACCCAGCACTCTCGAGGCCGCCACCATTCTGAAAGTTAGCGAAGGCCCGACGCAGGAGCCGGAACTTCAAGTCGATAGCCGGGCCAAAATCGACGCGGTCTGTCGGAAACTGCGGCAAGTCTTCGAGGTCGGTCTCGGCCAGCAGGCGATCGGCCAGCAGGCGATCGGGGCTAATCAGGAGCGGACTGCCCGCTAGGGCGGAGCAAGCCAGATAGGGCGAGTTACCAAAGCTCGGCGGGCAAAGGGGCAGGACCTGCCAAACCGATTGAGCGGTCTCGACGAGGAAATCAGCAAACTGATAGGCTGCCGGGCCGATATCCCCGATGCCAAACCGCCCGGGTAAAGAAGTTGGATGCAGCAGCACACCGCTGGTTCGTTCTAAGCGCATGGGGACTCTGCCCTTGCCTTCGCAATTGAAGTCGGGCCTATACTAACTTGGGTAACGGTAGCACCAATTGCTCGGGAGCGTCGCGTGCGCATCGACATCGTCACGCTTTTCCCTGATTTTTTCACCTCTCCCCTGCAGACAAGCTTGCTGGGGAAAGCCCTAGCACGGGGCATTGCCACCGTTTGCTTGACCAATCCGCGCGACTTTGCCCCCGACAAGCATCATCGTGTCGATGACGAACCCTACGGCGGTGGGGTTGGCATGCTGCTCAAGCCCGAGCCTCTCTTTGCCGCCGTCGAAGCGCTGCCGGTGTTGGCTCCCCGAGAGATTATTTTGGTGACGCCCCAAGGTCAGCGCCTCGACCAGGCGTTGCTCAAAGAACTCGCTCAAACCGAGCAGCTGGTGATCGTTTGTGGCAACTACGAGGGCGTTGACGAGCGCGTGCGCGAGCACCTGGTCACGCGAGAAATTTCTTTAGGAGACTTCGTGCTGACCTCGGGCGAGATTCCCGCTCTGGCCATTGTCAATGGGGTCGTGCGCCTGCTGCCAGGAACCGTCGGCAAAGCAGAATCTCTCAAGCTCGAGAGCTTTGAGGCGGGCCTGCTCGACTATCCGCAGTACACCAAGCCAGTAGAGTTTCGCGGCTGGGAGGTGCCGGAAGTGCTGCGGTCGGGGAATCATGGCGAGATCGCGCGCTGGCGTCTGCAACAGCAGCTTGCCCGCACCCAACAGCGGCGACCCGATCTTTGGGAGGCTTACAGGCGCGATCGCCCCGATTGAGATGAGATGATTCGGAATGACCTTTTTGCAAGCAGTCTTCAAAGCCGCAATTTGGAGGCGCTCGCTCGGCCAATCTTAGCGAGCGGGTATCACAAATTCTTCAACAGGAATGACTCTCATGGTCAAAACAACAGATTTTTCTAGTCTCCCAGTCAAGATTCGTTGCGTTTCAGCTACATCTGCTTCCGAAATACTTCCTTGAGGCGCATCTACCTCAATATCAATGTTTAGGGTATCTTTTTCGACTTTAATTTCTATGCGGCGTAAGTTAGCTATTTCTAAAGAGCTTAATTCATTGCGGACAATGTGGCGAACCTCCTCTCGATTGTTCGAGCTAGTTAGCAATTGATTCAAAGACAAGGTAAGGGGAATTCCTAGCGCTATTAGGATAGCTAAAGAAAACATCAATCCTTTTCTGGCTCGCGCCAAAGAGCCATAGCCTTGCCAGACAAAGACCACAACACCACTGGCAATAGTACCAATTAAATTTGTTGCAAAGAGGAGTAGAGCGTCCAGCCAGATGCTTTGATTGCCCGAGGCTAACCCGATGCCTACTACTCCTAAAGGCGGAACGAGAGCTACTGCGATCGCGACACCTGGAAAAGCATCGGAGATTTTGGGATGGGGCTTGGAATAGGCTCCGGCTGCGCCCGCCGCGATCGCCACTAAGAGGTCGATTAGAGTTGGTTGGACCCGCGCCAAAATCTCCGGCGTGACGTTCCTGAGGTTAATCACGAGAGCGAGCAAGATAGCACTGAGTATAGTTGCAATTGTGCCCAACAAAAGAGTTAAGCTGGCTCTCCACATTAGTCGGCGATTGCCAATTGCCAGAGAATAGGACAAGCCAATAATCGGACCCATCAGAGGGGCGATAATCATGGCTCCAATGACGGTGGCGACGCTGTCAGCGAGGAGTCCGGCAGTTGCAATGACCCCCGAGATTACAAGCATGACAAAGAAGCTAACCGAGGGGACGGATTCTTGCCAGAGGAGCCGGTTGAGCCCAGCTACCGGCATCTGCCTGTCCTGAAGCCATCGCCACTGACCGCTGTTAGTCCGCCAAATTCTGTATGTTAGGAAGCGCAAGCGAGCTAGAGTTTTCAAAAATCCTCGCCGATTACCCATATTCTCACCGATTCCTATTCTTGAATAATTCAAAGACCGCGAGCTCTCTATGCTAGTGTCTGAGAATTGAAACTACAACGAGAGTCCTCCGTGAAGGTCAGTCGGACTGCGACGGTACGAGCGAACGCGATTTCTAGATATTAGCGTCGGGCACTCCGCGAAGCTGCCCACAGTTTAGCGCTCTTTAGCGACGCTTTCTCTGCTGTGGTCGCGGGAGATTTGCCAAGTTAAGTGTAATACCGAATCGATAAACCAAAGCTACAACTTTCCCCCTCAGAGAAGGGTATCTTCAGAGGCACTTGTGTATCCCCATGAGGGGGGTCTGGGAGCAAATTTTTAGAGAGCAAAATGTGCAAGGCCGGTGCCGCACATCGATGTGTAGCCTCAATTTGTAGAATTGGTATAAGGCTCGTCTAACTTCAATTCCGAGCGCGGTCTAGGGTTTCAAAGAAATGCTAAATGTCAGAATGGCTCAATCGCCCGCAGAAGCATCGAACAACAGATTAATAAGCAAAGGGCCACTAACATGATGTTGTGGCCCTCAAAATCAAAGGGAATATGCGTGAGATATTACGCCGTTTTCCGAGATTGGCTAAGTTGTTGCAGTCTCCGATAGTGTCAAATATCCATTCGACACTAAAAAAGCGCCTCTATATTAGCTCGGACCACCTCTGGGGTTATGCCGGCAGGGGCACCACCACCAACCGTAATGGATGTCGTCGGCAGATCGAGCAGCACGCGCAAGAAGTTAAATCCGTCTGTAAGCAAGTCAGTGGAGCCATTCCGATCGAAGTCCAGCAGATCGGTATCGCGAGCCATTTCAATATTTTCCTGGATAGTGTCTTGCGTTGTGCCCGCAGGAGCGCCATCACCAACCGTAATGGATGTCTCCGGCAGATCGAGCAGCACGCGCAGAACATTGAAGCCATCTGTGAGCAAGTCAGTGGAGTCATTGCCATCGACATCCAGCACGGACTCGAGCCCAGGCCAGTCGGTGATAGCCACGCTAAAGTCTCGAACGACGGGGGCATTAACATTATCACTAACAGCAATCTGGACTTCAAAAGTATTATCACCGTTGACATCTGCTGGCGATTCAAAGTCGGGAGCATTACGGAAACTGAGGAGCCCCGTGAGCGGATCGATCTCAAACGCCTCTCGGTCGGCACCGCCCACAATCGAAAAATCGAGAGTGTCCCCCTCGGGGTCGGTTGCTTGTAAGTTCAGCGCGACGGCCGTATTCTCCACTACAGAAATCGCGGCATCGATGCTAAATATCGGTGCGCCATTTTGGCTGCCAACCTCTACAGCTCCGAGATCGACGACACCGTCGGCAATGCGATCTAAGCCTCGCTGATCGATCGCAAGCGTATCGGTGCTATCGCCATCGCCGTTCAGGTCGATGCCCTGCTCGTTAGGATCGTCAAAGTCGCCGTCATCGTTGAAATCGATAAGGATGGCTGACTCCGTCAAAAATTGATTGGCACCGCCGACGCGATTGTTTGCTGGTGGATCGATGGCTAAGCTGCCATTTAAGGGGATATGAGTCAGTGTGGGGCCGCCATTATCTTGCAGGGGGGAAAGTTGCGGATCGCCAGGAATAACTCCTGCCAGAGCGACACTTAGCGTCGCATCGGCAACAATATTCGTGCCACCAATGAAAATAGGCGCGTTACCCGAAAAATCAGGAGAGTCCTGCGAGCCGGCGACAATACTATCGATGAGGGACACGGAAAGTGAATTGAGGATACCCCCCGTTCCGCCGTCATCGGTTGCTTCGTTGTCAAAAATCGTACTATTGGCAATGACAGCAGTTCCTAGGTTGCTCAAGCCACCGCCGTTAGCTGCCACGTTGCCCGAGATGGTCGTGTTGCTCAGCGTTGCAAAAGCCGAGGTTCCGAAGGAATTGTCCCCGTTCGCGATACCGCCTCCGGTGGTGCCAGCAGTATTATTAGAAATCGTGCTCCCGACGATCGTCAGAACCGAATTAAAATCACCGCTGAAGACACCGCCACCCGTGCTAGCAGCAGTGTTGCCATCGACCGTACTATTAATCAAGGTTAACGTGCTGCTGGTAGAGTTGGTAATCCCACCACCAGTGCCCGCGCTATTGCCACTAATGAGGCTACCCTCGATAACAAACATCCCGCCAGCGTTATAGACACCGCTACCCGTGCCAGCCGTATTGCCTGAAATCGTGCTGTCGGTGACCGTAAAAACGCCTCCGTTGTCAATGCCACCCCCCTCAGAGTAAGGATTGCCCGTCGCGTTATTAGAGACGATGCTATTGGTTAGGGTGACGGTGCCGATATTATTGCCATCGTCCCTATTATTGATGCCCCCACCTCCGGTTAGATCCGAAAGGTTGCCGGAGATCGTGCTGCGCTCGATGGCAAGTTGGCCAATGTTATAGATGCCGCCACCGCCTAGTTCGGAGATATTGTCAGAGATTGTACTGTCAGTAATCGTTAAATCTCCCGAGCTAGATATTCCACCCCCATCGAAGTCTGCAAAGTTTCCAGAGATGAGGCTATCAGTAATTACCAGGGTTCCGGCGTTGAGAATGCCGCCGCCATCTCCCGAATCATTAGCACTGTTGCCAGGGGCGCTGCCACCAATGACTTCTATGCCTTCGAGGGCCAGGCTGGAGTCCGCTCCTACGGAAATAACACGATCGCCCAACCCGGTTGTGCCGCCAGCGTCGATCGTCGCGCGACCCGTGCCGGTACTTCTGATGGTGACGTTGGCACCACCAACGATATCAAGATCGCCGGTTGCTGATAGATCTTCCGAGGCACCTGTAAGAGTGAGAGCGTAGGTCAGCTCGCTGTCTAGCTCGATTATATATTCGTTAGTAGGGTTGGCGATCGCAGTCAGGATAGCATCCCGCAAAGAGAGGCCCTGCCCGAGAGCGCCACTCCCATCGGCTTCATCGGTGATGGTGTTGACAGTTAGTACGGTTGAGTTCATTACGTGCGAACCTTAAATCAAGATACCGAGCCAGTTTTGCCCAAAAGCCCCAAAAAGCAAGGCTATTGGAGGCCATCTGCAACGGTAGAACCGAAATAGGGCAAAAGTCGGGTAGCCTTTGGGGCAGAATTGTTAAGTTGACGGCTGCCCAGCCATGGCAGACCGATCGGCTATCGCGACGTCGAGCGAGAGAGGCGGATGGCGATGCTCGATTCCGAGATATTTCGGAATTGCAGAGTGTTCGAGAGGGCGCTTCCAATCAACAGGACAGATGCAGAGATTTCTGGCTACTTTCGGCTCGATTGGTAACCACTTTCGACCGCGGAGGCACCGACTCAAAGCGACGGACTATCGACAGACAATGAGAGAGCGGTTTCAGATCTGGAATGAAGTTTCGGGTCTCGCTTGCGCTGCTTAAGATTTCGGAAATGCCAGGGTCAATCTGCCCCAACATCCGATCGCGGCCGCGAACTTGACAGCGCCCTTTAGCGAGCAGCTTCGTCGCTGCACTCATTGCTGTAGCGATCGACCAGACGAGCGCGAATGCGGGCCAAGCGGTCTTGGCTGCTGAGGGGTGCTCGCGGCCTAGGTAACTCTAAATTCGGCCAGTTGGGGCGATCGGCACAGGGGCAAGAGGGCGGTTGGGGGCCGGAGAGCCGCAGCGGGATGGGGATGTCGCAGCGCGCGCAGCTTGCGATCTCCCAGACGGGAGTAAGGAGGTCGGCCAGGGTCTGATCGGTCCCTTCGAGATAGCAGGCGCCGCGATAGTCGGCGAGCATTTCTTCCCAGCTTCGCTCGAACTCTGGCGCGTAGCGATCGCCCTTGAGCGTCGCAGCAGGTCGCCAATGACGGCAACCATCTACAGAAACGACGCGCTTGCCGAGCTGAAACCAAAGGGCGAGATAGTGCTTGACTCGGTCGGGTGAGGCCACAGGAAAATATCCTCAAAATGCTATGACGAGCGTTCCCCACACCATGGTTCTAGCATCGATACAGAGCAGACGCAGGATTCACTTAGGGTTTCTCAAGCTTTGCTGGCAGCGGGATCCCCAGTTTACTCAAATCGAGCGCGTGGCCGCCAACGACCAAATAGGTGCGGTCGGCACGGGATCCCACTTGGCGCAGTAGATCGCCGAGGCGATCGCGAAACAGGCGGCCGGCCGGGTAGGCGGGGACCACACCCCAGCCCGTTTCTTCGCCGACAAAAATGATACGACCCTGGGGCCGGGCCCGCAGGCCCGCTAATAGATTGCGGGTGGCTGCCTCCCAACTGGGCGCGTCCCAGTCGAGGAGATTGGCCGTCCAGGTGCCGAGGGAATCAACCAGAACCGTGTCGGTGCCCGTGGCGATCGCAGCGGGCAGGGCGACGGGAACCTCCCGGACGATCCAGGCTGCCGGGCGGCGGGCCGCATGGGCGGCCAAGCGGGCCTCCCAGTCGGGGTCGTTGGGGTCGCGCCGGGCAGTGGCAATATAGGTGACCTGGCAGCCGGAGCCACTAGCAGCCAGTGACTCTGCCCACTCGCTTTTTCCCGAGCGAGCCGGACCGACTACCAAGATAATCCCGGCAGCCATCACTCGTTCATGTTGCGATAGGTGGCCACAGCTGAGGGGGAGATACGGTTGAGGTACCGAAAGATCCAGTACTTCAAGACGGTGTCGAGAATAACGGGAAACGTGGCGATAAACAGAAAGTTAAATTCGCGGCTCTCAGGTAAGCCAAAATGACGGCCGACGTTTTCTAAGATCACCTCCCAGCCATGGGGGGAGTGAAATCCGACAAACATATCAGTAAATAGAATAATCAAAAACGCTTTGGCCGAATCGCTCAGGCCGTAGATCACCTCATCAAGGAAGGACTTAAACACGGCTAAATCCGCACGCATGAAATAAACCACGCCCCCAAAAGTCACTAAAGATAGCACGTCGGCAATCCAGTTGCTCCAGGCATTAGCACTGCGAAAGCGATACTCTTCGGCAATCTCGCGCGCTTTCTCGCGCACTTTTTCTTCGGCTTCTTCGCGGTCGAGCGTTGGGGTCAGGCCCAGAACTTGTCGGAAATGCAAGTCTTCTTCGAATCTGCTGAGTTCTCTGAGGGCTTTTTCTTCGAGGGCCTCACTCAGAAAAATACTATCAGTCTCGGGCGCGAATAAAGTTGTCTCCACCCGTGGAATGAGCGTCAGCTTGACGGAGTTAAAGACGAGCAAAGGAGCGACAATCAAGAATAGCAAAAAGCGAATCGATCTTAAGGTTTTGCCCCGAGATTGTCGGTAGGTCCTGATGATTTCTTCCTCCGCTTCATCGATGCTGTCTGGATCGACTTCGCGCTTGATGCGATCGAGGGTCCGTAGTAGCGACCGCGGCACGGCCCCCGTTTTAGCTGAGGCCCGGTCTTTGCCTGGCTTGCGCGGGCGACGGACTGGCTTGTTGGTGGCCCGCTCGCCTTCACTCGTGCTGGTTGTCACCGGTACTAGGGCCGCACTTTCTGTCTGGGGAGAGGCCGGGCGGTAGCGGGCCGTGACGCGGTCGATGGCGTCTAGTTTTTCAATGCGGAGGCGTTCGATTTCGCTTGCGTTGGTAACGCTCGCACTCAGCCGGCGGGGCGATCGCTCGTCAGGCACAATTGAGAGGGCGGTTTGAAATTCGGCTAGGCGAATTTCGAGATTTTTAAGTTCGCGCTCGATCTCCCCTTGGAAGTACTCGACGACCCGGTCGCTGTAGGGGCTGACGGCATTTTCAGCCGCGACGGTCTTGCCCTGAAAGTGGCGCGCTTCGATGGCTTGGATTTTTAGAGCCGATTGGTAGGCACTGTCGAGGGCGCGATCGGGAGTCCTAACATACCAGCGCTCGGCGATGCGGAGAAACTTGGGCAGTCGCATGGGCACAGTCGAAACTTCTTCACCGAGAGATTGTTACTAGAAGGCCATCGGAGCGCGAGCAAGGCAGTCCTGAAATGCCAGCGCTAAGATTGTTGACACGATTTTAGCGGAAAGCTGCGAGCCCTCTGGCTCTTGGCAACTAGCTGATGAAAAAAGGGGGGGCGACGGGGCCCGATTCGTCGTTATGGTTGACCGGGCCATCGCGGTCGGGGAAGACAGCCGCCTTGGTGGAGCGCTTCGCGGCCTGGGTCGCTGCTGGCCGGCAAACGGCATCGCCCCTGGCTCCGGAAGCCTTAATCTTTGCGGCCAACACCGACAACCAGCGCGTCCTGGCCGATCGCTTGGTGGGGGCCGTCGGCGGGCGCTACCCCGCCTCGGTCAAAACACTGCTGGGGTTTGCCACCGACGAGGTACTTCTTTTTTGGCCGCTGTTGTTCGAGCGCCTGCAACTGCGGGCGCAATTTCCCATCAGGCTGCGCCCAGAGACCGAGCAAGAGCTGGCCGCTCGCCTTTGGCACGATGCTTGGGACCCCACCGAGATTCCGAATGCGGCTGCCGAAGCGCGCTTGGTGCGCACCGTGCTAGATTTGCTGCAGCTCGCTGGGGCAAGCGGCACTGCCATCGAGGAGATTCCCACCCTGTTGGCCTGCGGCTACGAGCGGGGCATTTTTGAGAGTGGCTCCGGGATCCCCCCGCAAGCAGATGCGGCCTTCTGGGAAAAAATCGGTCGCCTCCTGCTGCAGTGGCAGCGGTGGTGTTTGGAGCGCGGTCTCCTGAGCTACGGCCTCATTTGGGTGCTCTACGGCTGCGAGTTGCTCGGCGATCGCGCCTACATCGCTCGCCTGCAGCAGCGCTACGGCGCTGTCTTTGCCGACGATCTAGACGACTATCCGGCGATCGCTGCCGAGCTCCTCATGACGCTGGCCCGCTGCGGCATTCCGGGAACGTTTACCTTCAATCCCGACGGCCAAATCCGCTTGGGTCTTGGTGCCGACCCGGTTCGCCTAGAGAGCCTGGCGGCCAGTTGCCAGGTGAGAAAGCTATCTCGACCGGCCCCCCCGGTTGGCGGCGAGCCCGCGCCGGGAGATCTGGCTCCTGTGATGGTAGATCTAGTGATTTCTCCGACCTATCGGCAGTGGACCTTGCCGCCAGCGTTGCAGGCAATCCAAACCGACTCGCGGGCGGCACTGCTGCGCCAAACAGCCCAAACCATCGCCACGGCCATCCAATCGGGGGAAGTTGCCCCTGGAGAGATTGCCGCGATCGCGCCGGGCTTAGACGAAATCGGCCGCTACACCCTCAGCGAAATCCTAACCAAACAGGGCATTCCCGTGCGTCTGCTCAACGAGCAGCGCCCTCTGGCGAGTTCGCCCTGGGTGCGCGGGCTCTTGACACTCCTGGGATTGGTGTTTCCCCGCACGGGACATGCCATCGACCGAGATAGCGTCGCCGAGATGCTGGTGGTGCTCTCCCGCGAGCGCGGCGGCGACTCTAGCACCACCAGTATTGCCATCGACATTGCTATCGACCCAGTGCGGGCGGGCCTACTGGCCGATGGGTGTTACGTCCGAGATCGCCTCCAACTCCTGCCGATTGAGACCTTGCCTCGCTGGGACCGGCTGGGCTACCGGGCCAGCCGAGCCTACGAAACGATTCGCCTGTGGATCGAAACCTGGCAAACTCGCCAGCAGCAGCGGGTGCTGCCCAATGCCATCACCGTTCTCGATGGTGCGATCGCGCAGTTTTTCTGGAGCGGGAGCGATTTTTCTTTTGGGCGTTTGGCGGCCTTGCGAGAGCTGATGGAGACAGCCCAGCACTATTGGGAGATCCGGCGACGCCTGCAGCAGTGCGAGCCGACGGTGACGGTCGACCCCCTCGAGACTGTGGGCAGCTTTATCGAGCTGCTGCGACAGGGAACCATCACTGCCAACGCCCAACCGGCCAATGACTTTGCTGCCGAGCGCCCGGCGGTACTGTTGAGTACGATTTTCCAATATCGCTCGCTGCGACAGCACCACCGCTGGCAATTTTGGCTCGATGCTGGCTCGCCTCTGTGGCTCAAAGGCGGGGCCGCAAATTTGTTCGGATCGGCATTGTTTCGCCAAGATTGGTCCGGGCAGCCGCTACAGCTGGCGGATTCGCTCCGGGACGATCGCGAACGCTTGGCGCGAATTTTGCGAGATTTGCTCGCCCGCGCTGACGAGCGAGTTTACCTATGCCACAGCGATTTGGCCATCGACGGCACCGAGCAGACTGGGCCGCTATTGGGGTCGATCTACGCAGCAAGTAACCCTACAAAAGAGTCGGACGCCCGAGCGCCCGAGCAGCTCCAATCGGGTTTTGACCCGTGAAGGACGCCCGCTAGACCTGCAGAAATCTACGGTACCGCCTGAGAATGTCAGTCCACAAATCGGGTCGCCTTGCAGTAATCTAAGTTACAAATCGGGCATGTGCCCGGCAAGAATTCATAAGCAACCGTCATCGCTACAATCGATCGCTCTAAATCCCCGAGTTCTGTCCGGTAGCAAGCAGCTTGTATAGTGAAGTAACAATTTTTAGCTGCAAGCATGACTGGGGTGTTTCTTTAGGATGAACTCGATCGAATTGTGTCAACTTTTCTGCTGGGCTCCCACAAATTGGGCGATCGCGACAGCAGAAGCCGCCGCCGGAGAAGTCGCCGAAACTAGCGTGGAATCGGACATCGCTGCTTTCATTCTCGCGGGTGTCTTGCTGAGCTTGGTGACAGTTTATATCGCCAGTAAAGTCGGCGGCGAGCTTTGCGCTCGTATCAATCTCCCGCCCGTTCTCGGAGAACTTGTCGGCGGCGTCGCAGTTGGCGTTTCTGTTTTAGGAATCTTGGTCTTTCCCGAGGGAGGCGCCACCGTTGGAGACTCTCTGCTAATGCAGGCCCTCGTAAAGACGAGCGAGCTGACGCCCGAAGCTGCAGCCAGTGTCTTTTCCGCCCAAAGCGAGGTCATTTCTTTGCTCTCCGAGCTAGGAGTGATTATCCTCCTCTTTGAGATTGGCCTCGAGTCAGACTTGCAAGAGCTTATTCGCGTCGGTCCCCAGGCTGCCGTCGTCGCCATCGTGGGAGTCGTCGTTCCCTTTGTAGCGGGGACGGCTGGTTTGTACTACCTATTCGGGGTGCCGGCAATCCCAGCTGTCTTTGCTGGCGCTGCTCTGACGGCAACCAGCATCGGCATCACGGCTAAAGTTCTTTCTGAGTTGAACCAACTGACCTCGAAAGAAGGTCAGATTATCATCGGTGCGGCCGTGCTTGATGATGTCCTCGGCATTATCGTGCTAGCTGTCGTGGCGGCATTGGTTAAAACGGGCGAGATTCAGGTAACTAACGTGCTGATTTTGGTCGTTAGTGCCGGGGCCTTCCTCATTGGAACGATTGTATTAGGTCGCCTACTCGCTCCGCTGTATGTCAAGCTGGCTGACGAGCTAAAAACCCGTGGCAATCTGCTGCTGATTTCTCTGACCATTGCATTTTTGCTGGCCTATGTGGCGACGGTCATTCAGCTCGAGGCCATTCTGGGAGCGTTTGCCGCAGGCTTGATTATGGCCGAAACCGAAAAGCGCAAGGAACTCGAAGAGCAACTCGCTCCCCTGGCGGACTTTTTAGTGCCAGTTTTCTTTGTTTGTGTGGGTGCAAAAACCGATCTCAGCGTTCTCAACCCTGCCATTCCCAGCAACCGCGAAGGTCTTGTCATCGCGTCTTTTCTAATTGCGATCGCCATTGTTGGCAAGGTCATCACCGGCTTTACCATCGTCGGGCAGCCGGAACTCAATAAGCTCGCAATCGGCGTCGGCATGATTCCCCGCGGCGAAGTCGGTCTGGTTTTTGCCGGTGTTGGCGCGGCAAGCGGCGCACTCTCTGAATCTACAGAAGCCGCCATTATTGTCATGGTCATCCTGACAACATTTTTGGCTCCACCACTGCTGCGAGTTGTTTTTAAAGATGAGGAAAAGTTGCCCGAAATCGGAGCGATTGCGGAAACTTCAGAGGGTGGCGAAACATCCATCGCAAGTAAGGAGCCCCAGTAATTAGAAATATCCCTATAATTGTGGGGCCGAGCCAGAAACTTGCCTTCAGGGGATTGCGTCCGGGGGGCTATCTGTTTCTTTTTGTCTGGCTTTTTATCTACTGCGCGATTGGGGCGCGAGGAGCGAAGAGTGGTAACGTCTCGTTGGATTTTGCTGAGCTCTTTAGTCGGAGTTTCGTGCCTGTTGGCAGACCCAGCTCATGCGGGCGGGAAGCTCCTCTCTTGGTCGTTCGACCCCGCCCAAAATCGCCTCTCCTTCCGAACGGCAGATGGCGTGCAGCCCAGAGCACAGCTCATCCCCAACCCAGCACGCATCGTGATGGATTTGCCGGGGACGACTGTCGAGGGTGCCCTCAAGGCCCAAGACTTTAATGGGGCCGTTCGCCAAGTCCGTGTGGGCCAATACGATGCCCAAACCACGCGCCTCGTCATCGAATTGGCTCCTGGCTACGATGTCGATCCCCAGCAGGTGCGAGTGCGCGGCACGACTCCTACTCGGTGGTCAGTGGAGTTGCCCGCACCCCAGTTGGCCAACAGCGCGATCGTACCCACCGTGCCCTCAAGACCCGAGTCGCCCGCGATCCGCCGCGCGCCAGCAGTTTCGCCTGCTGCTCCTGTCAACGCCCCCGAGCCTGCAGCAAGCAGCTCCGCTGCTGCTTTGCGGGTTACGCCAAGCGGCATTCTCCTGCAGCTGCCCGAGACCCCCGAGGAAATCGCAGTCACGCGCAGCAAAGATCGCAGCCAAATCGATATCGAACTCGAAGGAACCAACTGGCCGACGGCTTGGGTCTCCCGTCCGCAGGCAATCGGGCAGTATGGCATTGGCATCGCAGAATTTCTGGCGGCCGAGGGCAAGTCGCCGGCGCGCCTGCGCCTGCGAGTCAACCCCGATAGCCCCGACTGGCGCGCCATTGCGGGCCAGTCGGGCAGTGTCGTTCTCGTTCCCAAAGGTGGCATGTCTGCTGCTGCAGGCTTTGGTAGCCCGAGCGCCGCGATCGCCCGTCGGCCCGAGCCACGGCGATCGTTGCCCGCGCCGACCCCCCAGCCGCCAAGTCAGCCTCGAGCCTTCGAGCCCGCCCCCCGGCCGACCGACTCGGTGGCACCTCCAGCAACCAATTTGGCAACGGTAGAGCGTCTGGTTGTCTTAGACGACTCGCGGTTGGTCATTCGCGGCGATCGCCCCCTCGAGACTTCCGCTCCCATCTGGGATCCGCGCTCGAGTTCTTATCTGGTATTGGTCCGCGACGCCGTGCTTTCTCCCAATCTGCAGGGGCCGCAACTCGGCGGTAAAGGCCCCATCCGTCAGGTGCGGGTGCTGCAGCAAGACAGCACCACCGTCCGCGTGGCCGTCACCGTTGAAACGGGCGCGCGCGCGGGCAATATTAGCCAAGCCGATTTGGGGCGCATTGCATTTTTGGAGCTGCATTCTCCTCCCAAGTCAGAGTGGCGGATCGGGCGACCCGTCACAGCCCAGCCAGCTCCGCCACGGGTCGCTCAAGCACCCCCCGTCCCCAAATCGGCACCGCTGATTGCCGTCGATCCCGGTCATGGCGGTAAAGACCCCGGCGCCATCGGCATCGGCGGCCTGCGCGAAAAAGATGTCGTTCTCGATATCTCCCGGCACCTGCAGAGCATCCTGGCCAAAAATGGCATGCGCGTCATCATGACCCGCAGCGACGACCGCTTTGTAAGCCTCAAGGGACGCACGGTCATTGCCAACCGCGCCAGAGCCGACTTGTTCGTGAGCGTTCATGCCAATGCCATTAGCCTCAGCCGCCCCGATGTCAACGGCGTTGAGACCTTTTACCACAGCGCCAGCGGTCGCCCCCTGGCTAGCTCTATTCAGCAGAGTGTGTTACAAAAATTCCGAATGCGCGATCGCGGCGTCAAGCGAGCGGGATTCTTCGTCCTGAAGCACTCGGATATGCCGGCGGTGCTTGTCGAGGTTGGTTTTGTGACCGGCCGTGAAGATGCTCCCAAACTCCGGGATCCTGCATTCCGCCGTCAAATGGCCGAAGCCATTGCCGATGGCGTTCTCAAACACGTTCGGCAAAGCAGACGCTAAGACGCAATGAAACAGGGAATAGCAGCCCCATCCTGTCAGCCAATCGGTATTTTTGACAGTGGGGTCGGGGGGCTGACGGTTTTGCGCGAACTCTACCGACAGCTCCCCAGCGAGTCAGCGATTTACTTTGGCGATACCGCTCGCTTGCCCTACGGCCAGCGCAGTCGCGACGAAATTCTCACCTTTGCCCGCGAGATACTCCACTGGCTCGGCGCTCGGGGGGTCAAGATGGTGCTGGTAGCCTGCAACACCAGCTCGGCGCTAGCCCTCGAGGAAATTCGCGGCGAATTTGATATTCCCATTCTGGGGCTGATTTTACCGGGGGCGCGCGCGGCAAGCGGTCGCAAGCGCATCGGCGCGATCGCGACTCCCGCTACCGTCTCGAGCCATGCTTACCGCAATGCCATTCTCGAGGCCACTCCCGATGCCCGAGTCTGGGAGGTCGGTTGCCCTCAGTTCGTGCCCCTAATTGAAGCTGACTGTCGCGACGACGCGCGCCTGTACTCTGCTGCCCGCACTTACCTAGAGCCCCTGCGGACTCGCAAGGTCGAGGCGGTTATTTATGGCTGCACCCATTACCCGTTGATCGCCCCGATATTGCAGGAAATCTTACCTGGGGTGGATTTCATCGATCCCGCCCGTTACTTGGTGGCTGCTGCCCAGCGCGAGCTGGAGGCGTTGGGGCTGCAGAATGTCGGCGGAGCCGCCCGCCCGACGCGGTTCTGCGTGAGTGGCGCTCCTGGCACCTTCGCTCGCCGCGCCCAAGATTGGCTCGGCTGGCTGCCCGTTGTCGAGCAAATAATCCCACCGCCGGTTTCGTCACTGTCGCTATCCTTAGAGACGCGCGATTATCTCTAGAAAAGCCCATGGGGTCGAAATTGCCAATTGCCAACCCGTTGCAATACCCCCTTGCGATCGCCGTAGGTGCGATCGTTTGGGTGGGCGGCGTCCGTATGGCGCGACTGCCCCAACCGGTGGCTTTGGCCGCCGGGGCTGTCGTGGCCAGTGCTGGGGCAGCGCTTCGCAAGCATCTCGAGCCCGAAACCCTGGTGCTAGACGACCCAGCGCTCGAGCGAGAACTGCAAACCGCCCGCCAACAGGCCGCTCTGCTCGCCGAGCGCGCGGGCGAACTGCAGCACTCAGCAACCGAGCGCCTCAGCGCTGCCGGCCAGGTGCGCCTGCTGGCGGCCGTGCAGTTTGCCTGCGACCGGGCCCAGGAGCTGCCGGCCCGGCTCGAGGAGCTAGCAGCGCAACTGCACGGGCAAGATTCGCTCTTCTCCGTCCCCGAACTGAAGCGCCAGATCGATGCTGCCTGCCGCAAGCTGCCGCGAACTCAAGGCGTCGCGCGCGAGCGCCTCGAAGCACTCATTGCGAGCCTAGAAAACAATATCGAACTCGCCGAGCGGGGCCGCGACACGCGCCAAGCCCAGGCTATCGATCTGACTCGGTTGGTGGCGGATTCGACTGCTACTTTGCAGCAGTTGCAAAATCAACTGCGGGCTGCCAACCTCGACGACGAACGGACGGTGGAGACACTCCAAGAGCTGGCCGACAAACTCGGCGACCTGCAAGAGAACGTCGCGCTACTGGTCGCGCCGAACTAGCCGCAGCCCTCTTTGCCAATGACCGCTGCTGTTGCCCCCAAGCTCGTCATTTGCCCTGGCTTCCACGACGCTTACCTGACGGTGCAATTTTTGCAGGCTCTGGGTTGGCGCGATCGCGCACTGTGGTGGACCGATTTGTCCCCTTTAGATGGCGCGGGGCTGTGCGAGCGCGTGGCTGCGACCGAGCCAGCGGCAAGCGCTATTTTTGTGGGGTTTAGCGCCGGAGTCATCGGAGCCGGGATCGCTGCTCTCCTTTGGCAGGCGCGGGGCAACCGAGTTGCTGCGGTCGTTGCCCTCGATGGGTGGGGCGTACCCCTACCGAGCGACTGCTGCTACCCGGTTTATCGCCTCAGCCACGATTGTTTCACGCACCTTAGCTCGGGCTGGGGCGAGTCCGGCTGCGGCCGGTTTTATTGCGACCCCCCTATCGCTCACATGGATCTGTGGCGATCGCCGCAGCAGGCCCTTGGCTGGCAAGAGCTGCGGCCCGGCTGGCGCACCAGGGAGAGTGCGGCCACCTATTTACAAGCAATTCTGCAGCGCAGCGAGGAACCTTAGCAAATTCTAGACAAAGACAACTGTCGTTTCTTACACTGATAAGCTATGAAGCGCAAGGTCCGTTGGTCTGACGATCTCCGCTCGCTATAATTTTTTCTCGATACCAATTTATTTGTAGCAAGGCACGCAGCAAGGAAATTTCGATGAAAGCGACCGTAGGGTTCCCTCAGGAGGCAGCGCCCGCATCAGTCCCCGTCCGTCGCACGGGCGCCTTCGCCCTCATCGACAGCCTCGTGCGCCATGGTGCCGATCGCATCTTTGGCTACCCTGGCGGCGCGATTTTACCCATCTACGACGAGCTGTACCGAGCCGAGCAGCAAGGGCTCGTCCAACATATTTTGGTGCGCCACGAGCAGGGAGCCTCCCATGCCGCCGACGGTTATGCCCGCGCCACGGGCAAGGTGGGTGTTTGTTTCGGAACCTCGGGCCCCGGTGCGACCAACCTTGTCACGGGCATCGCTACTGCCCACATGGATTCAATTCCAATGGTTGTCGTCACCGGCCAAGTGCCCCGCGGCGCGATCGGCACCGATGCCTTTCAAGAAACGGATATCTTCGGCATCACGCTACCGATTGTCAAGCACTCCTATGTCGTGCGCCATGCCAAAGACATGGCCCGCATCGTCGCCGAGGCCTTTCACATTGCTAGCACCGGTCGCCCCGGCCCGGTGCTAATCGACGTTCCCAAAGATGTCGGCATCGAAGCATTCGATTACGTCCCCGTCGATCCCGGCCGGGTGAGCTTACCGGGGTTCAGTCCGGTGGTTAAGGCCAGCCCCTGGCAAGTCGATCGCGCCATCGGGCTCATCGCCGAGGCTAAGCGTCCCCTGCTCTACGTCGGTGGTGGCGCCATTACAGCCGCTGCCCACGAAGAAGTCCGCCAACTCGCCGAGCACTTCTCGTTGCCGACCACCACGACTCTGATGGGTTTGGGTGCTTTTGACGAGCATCACCCTCTCTCTGTGGGCATGCTGGGCATGCACGGTACGGCCTACGCCAACTACGCCGTCAGCGAATGCGACTTACTGATTGCCGTGGGCGCGCGCTTCGACGATCGCGTCACCGGCAAGCTCGATGAATTTGCCTCCCTGGCTCGGGTGATTCACATCGATATCGACCCGGCCGAAGTCGGCAAGAACCGCGCTCCCGACGTGCCACTAGTCGGCGATGTCAAAAATTGCCTGCAGCAAATCCTGCAGCGCGTCGCCGAATCCGGTGTGGCAGCGAGCGAGGAAAATACCCGCATTTGGCGCGATCGCATCGCGCGCTGGCGGCGGGATTATCCCCTGACGGTGCCTCAACCCGAAGGCGCGCTCTCGCCCCAGGAGGTCATCGCTGCCATTGGCAAAGCGGCCCCCAATGCCTACTACACTACCGACGTCGGCCAGCACCAAATGTGGGCCGCACAATTTATCAATTACGGTCCGCGCCGCTGGATTTCGAGTTCTGGCTTGGGCACGATGGGCTATGGGTTGCCCGCGGCGATGGGCGCTCAGGTGGCGCTGCCGGGGGAGCAGGTGATTTGTATTAGTGGCGACGCTAGCTTCCAAATGAGCTTGCAGGAGCTAGGGACCCTCGCGCAGTACGGCATCAATGTTAAGACGGTTATTATCAACAATGGCTGGCAGGGTATGGTGCGCCAGTGGCAGCAGGCTTTCTTTGGCGAGCGCTACTCGGCTTCGAACATGCAGACGGGGATGCCCGATTTTGTGAAGCTGGCAGATGCCTACAGCATCAGGGGCATGGAACTAAGGGAGCGCGCCGACCTCGAGGGGGCGATCGCCGCGATGCTCGCCCACGACGGACCGGTTCTGCTCGATGCTCGTGTCGTACGCGACCAAAATTGCTACCCGATGATCGCACCGGGCAGGAGCAACGCTCAGATGCTCGGCTTACCGGAGGCCTCAGCCTCGGGCAAGGCCGACGAGCCCCTACAGTGCTTCAACTGCAACACCATCAGCCCGGCAGAAAATAAATTCTGCCCGGAATGTGGCACCAAGCTGTAGGGCTGGGCCAAGCCGCAAGCTCGCGAGAAACTTCTAAAAGGTTTACCATGGCCGATAACATTCTGGGCGAACCATTACAGGTGTGCTGCACCGCGCCGACGACCGGCTTCTACCGCGACGGCTTTTGCAACACCGGCCCCGACGACGTTGGGGCCCATGTCGTCTGCGCTCGCGTCACGGCCGCATTTCTGGAGTACACGCAAGCTAAAGGCAACGACCTGAGTACCCCGCAGCCCCTTTTCGGATTTCCCGGCCTCAAGCCGGGGGACTGCTGGTGCTTGTGCGCCGCTCGCTGGCGCGAAGCTCGAGATGCCGGCGTGGCCCCACCTGTCAACCTAGCCGCGACCCACGAGGCCGTGGCGCGCTACGTCTCCTTAGCAGAGCTGGAAGAATACGCTCTACCCCCATCAGACGTGTAAACACTCGTCGCTACCGCTGCCGGGATGCTCGCTTTTGGCGCAAGTTCTCCAATTTCAACTTCAGCTTCTGAAATGAGGGATCTTGCAAGATCTCGTCAACACGTTGCTGCTTCTCCATCTCGTCGATTTCGATGCGCTGCTTGAGTTTTTGTACGCGCTGCCGGAGTTCCCATTCGCGGCTCTTGACCTGCTCGAACATCCTCTGGAAGACTCGTGCGAGTTGGCCGAGTTCGTCGGAGCGACGAGCGACGGGGTCTAGGGCTGCACTCTCGAAGCGATCGCTCTCCACGGCCGCTGCCGCTGCCGTAACTCGCTCGACTTCTACCAAGTAGTTCTGCAGGCGCTGGTTCTGAGCGTAGATACGATTCTCCAGGTCGGTGGAGTGTTCTGTAATATTCTCGACCAGAATTTCCAAGTCAGAGCGCTCGCCGAGCAACTCCTGCAAGCGACCCTGCAAGCGCGCAATCTCTGCTTTAAGTTCTGGGGTATCGGGCTCCATCTTCAGAAAAAACAAGCGTCGTTAGGGATCGCGCGGATTACTCCAGCACCAAGTTCAATCGTGGCATGAGTCGCTGCAAATTCTTCAAAGATTTTCCCTGCCAAGGGATGGCTTGCGAGCCGAGGACGGTGATGTCAATCGTTTGCCGCTTGCGGACGCCAATTGTAAACTTGGACAGCATGCTGATGCCAGAGCTATTTAAAAATTCGAGTCGCCGCAAATCCAACACGATTGTCTCTGGCTCGTCTTCGGCGACCGCATCCATCAGATCTACGATCGGTGCGTATTCCTTGACTCCGCTCAGGCGCAACGAGCCCTGAAAATCGATCGTCACGGTCTCCGGGTCGTATGTGACGCTGAAGTTTTCACCTTCTATACTCCGGGCATTCATGCCTTCACAAGCTCCTAAGCAACTTTAAGATTTCAAGAAATACACAGACGCCACCGTCACAACTCCACCTGGACCATTGTTATGAGCGTCGAGGTTGTCGGATTGCGTTCGGAGGCCTCTACTTTCCAGCCTACTTTTGCCTGATAATCATTTTTCATCGTCAAGATGCCGAGACCGGACACATCTCGATCGTCATCGCCTTCAGCGCTCTTCTCTAGCTGGCGGAGATAGAGTTCTTCAGGATCGGAACTCAGAAATTCTTCGACGAAACGCTTGAAGTCCGACAGAACAGCCTGAGAAATGCTGTTAACGGTCATCAGCGCGATCGTCACTGTGGCATCGTCGATTAAATGCATCCCGAATCGAATGGGTTGCTGGGATGCCTCGTGATGGAACTTCATGGCATTCTCGAGCAACTCGTTAGCGATATAGCTTACAGCACCTTTGACCTCCAGCCGCTTTTGCTGGAGGTCGACCCGATCCTCGCTCGCTGAGAGCAGCGTTGCCAGGTAATCGGCAATAAAATCAGCAGAAATTCCGTTGTTTCGCCAGCGCTGCTGGATGGGGATAGCACCAGGTGAGAAGCCGATGAGCAGAAATTCGTGGTTTTCTGGTAAGTTTTCCCGGAAATCTCCGTAGACTTGGGCCATGGCTGCAATAAGCTCCTCAACGACCGCGATGCTCTCGCCTACCCAACACGCCCGAGTAACTCTTTCCTTTTTGGGAGTTCCACTTGCTGTCTCGTGCGACCACTTTCTTATCTCAACCTTCGCGCTTCACTGCAGATCCCCCCCCATCCAGCAACCTGCCGAGCCTATGCTAAATCGATACGGCGAAGCGCGAACCCACAAGCAGCCTATGCTAGACAAATATACTCTATTTGCCGCAGGTCAATCTAGTTTTTGAGTAACTTCCCAGTCGAACCAGTGCGCGGTATAGCTATCAAAAACACGTTCGAACTCTACGCGCTGCTCGAGTAACGTTGCGAGCCATCCCACGGCATTCGAGCATTCGGCAGTGCCAAAGCGTAAAGTCATTCCGATCCTGACTTCAAAACACAGCATCATTAAAAGCCAGCAGCGCTCGTTTTAACCTGTTGAGCTATTGATGGGAATGTTTGCTAAAACCAGTACCGCCACCAAGACCGGGCCGCTCGCTGGCGCAGGCGATGCTCTTGCTGCCACTCTCGAGCGGTGTCGACGACCAAATGGGCTCGGCTGAGCGATGGCACGGCCAACTCGGCCAAGTCCGCAACCGTCGAGCCCTGCTGCAATGCAACTGCCGCCAAGGCGATCGCATCTTCTGCACCATCAGCTAGGATTTCGAGCCCCAGCAACGAACTATTTTGACTAGCTATTAGATGACATAGGCCACTCGTAGCATCATCCAGAACGAATCGGGCCCGACCCCGCAGGTGACAAGTTGCCGTGGCAACTTGTCCCGGCAACTGTCGCTCGGCCTGGATCGCAGTCAGTCCCACACTCGCAAAGGTTGGCTGCGTTCGAACCCATACTGGCACGGGCGCTCGCTGGGGTCGTCTGCCCAGAGGAGCCCGCCGCAGAATTGCTGCCAAGATGGAGGCCGCATCCTGACAGGCAGCGTCCTCCCCCAGCCAAGTCCGGCAAACATAGACGCGACGATCCGAAGCGCGCAATTGGCGGTCGAGCCCGATCGCGCCAGCTTCTGCAGCGACTCCGATAGCATTCAAGTTCAGCTGCTGCCAGTCTGGTTCCCAGGCCCCGATTGCCAAAACCTCCTCGGCTTGCCAGCGGCAGCCGCCGTCTGCCACCAATGTCTTGACACCGCCAGAATTTGCCTCGATTGACTGCACCGCTGTTTGCAAGCGAACCAGCACGCCATCGGCTTCGAGAACCCGTTGCAGCGCCAAAGCAGAGATTGGGCTAGCGAGGTCGTGCAACAGCTGGGATTCCGGTACGACTAGGGTGACAACCTTGTTCCAGCGAGCCAGCCGCTGCGCCCAGGCAATTGTTGTCGGATCGTTGCCGAGAATCGTCCAGTGTCTTGCTCCTTGAGAGCCCTTGCCGAGGACATCTTGGGGCCGGCAAAATCCAACCGCTCCCAAGCCAGTAATGGACGGCGGCGGCAGCCGCACGGTGGGAGCCAATACGTAGCGTCTTGCCAAGATTTGCCGATGTCCCGCTCGCAAGCGTCCGGGACCCTCGAAGGTCCCTGGTGCGGCTATCCAATCGATTCCCTCGGCAGCCAACGTTTTGGGGGTTGTCTGCCCCAGCACGAGATGGCCCGCCCGCGCTGCCAGCCATATCTGCTCGGGGTCAAACGCGGTCGCGCGATCGCAGCAGATGGCAAGGGCGGTCGGGGAGACCGATGAGTCTGCAGGCAATCCCACCAGCGCAACCCGCATGCCCCGACATGCAGCCTGCCGCGCTACAAAGAAGCCGCTGGGGGTTGCCCCAACAACAGCGATATCATAATCCCGCACGACCTAGCACTAAACGGTTGAATAAAAACATGCGGATGCCGAGAAAACAGCACCCGCAACCTACATGCCATAACCTAAGAATTTGCAGCCGAGCCGTCCTAGGAATCGCCCGAGCCCGGAGCAACCTTCTCTTTGAACATCTTCCCCGGAGAGAAGGCCGGCACGGTGGTTGCCGGGATTTCCATTTTGTCTCCAGTTTTGGGATTGCGACCTTCGCGAGCCTTGCGATCGCGAGGCTCGAAGGATCCAAACCCGACTAGAGTCACCTTTTTCCCTTCCGAGACCGCCTCCATAATGGCATCTAAAGCTGCCGACAGCACCGCATCAGCTTGTTTTTTTGTGACTGTCGTTTTCTCTGCGATCGCATCGATCAGTTCGCCTTTGTTCATGGACACCTTACTCTCCTGTGCGTTCCTATCCGGGGTTGACTCACTTCCCAGCAACAAGTGCCCTGGGAAAACAATTTGGCGACCGAGGAGCGGTGTATGTATTTCAGATGAAAACCTCCGAAAGACTTACCCGCTCTGGGCTTCGCTGCCTTATTCTAAGCATTATTCGCTCGAAAGCAGCAATCGGGAGGGAGAAATTCTTCAAACTTAGTTAGAATCGCGCCCGCCCTGCCCTCAACCCGGTCGCCTACTTCTATTGTGAGTTTCCAGGAACGTCAAAGTTCCGCTCCTGTAGGAGTTGACGCGTGTCTGGCGAGAAGTTGGCATCGAAACCAAAGCCACCTCCCGAGAGCGACTCATCCAAGATGCGAGGGGTCACCAATACGACAATTTCTTGGCGTTGGTTGGTGCGGTTGGTGCTGCGGAAGAGGGCGCCGATAATAGGCAGATCCCCAAGAATCGGTACCTTGGAAATATTGACAGTGTCCGACTCCTGAATGATGCCAGACAAAATCAAGGTCTGGCCGTCCCGCAAGCGAATCAGACCGGAGGCTAGCGATCTCGTCGAGAGCAGCCCGACCGTGCCCTGGCCGGCAACTCCCGAATCAACCGAGCCACTAGGGGCAGTGACGGAGGGGTTGACGTTCAGAGAAATAAAACCATTGTCATCAATTCGCGATACGGCGATATCCAGGGTCAAGCCCGCCTCGCGAATATTGGGCGCAACGGAACCATCGGCACCCACCACAACGCCGCTTAGAATTTCACTGGTCAGATTCACTGCCGCAACCTCACTTTCCTGAATCACCAAGGTCGGGTCGGTGAGAATCTTGGCATTGCCGCTGGTAATTTGAGCGGTTAGCGTGGCCAAAAAGTCAGTCGGCGTCTGGAAAAGCTCCGGCAGCTCGAATTCCACGTCTGCCGTGCCATCATCATTGACCTCGAGCTCCGTAACACCCGGCTGGAAGGGATTGCTCTCCGTGCCGAAGCCGGGTCGAGCGAAGATACCGGGAACGCTTCCTGCTGGGGTTCCGGGAGCTACGGGGAAGCTAACACCTCCAAAAGGCGCGTCGGGTTGGAAGTCAAAGAAGGGTTCTCCTGTATCCGTTATTCCGATATCGTCGAAGGAAACGACCGGTGGCGTGAAGCCTCCAGGTACGGTGGTTTGCGCCTGCGATGGCGGATTATTGCCACCGAAGTTGACGGCAGCCGCGCCGTTATCGCTAACGAAGAAAGCATCACCCACTCCAAAGGAGACGCTCGCATTGAAGTCTTCCGTGTTGAGCAAGTTGACGTCAACAATCTTGACATTGACGGCAACCTGGCGCTGGCGCGCGTCGAGTTGCTTGATCAGCGTCGTTGCAATTTCGACCTGGCGAGGCTCTCCAACCACTGTCAGTGCGTTGAGGCGATCGTCTGTGGAGATCGATAGCCCAGCTAGCAACAGGGGAGTTTCTCCCGCTTCATCTCTCTCGATATTGACAGAGATAATGCGCGGCGGCTGCGGAATCTCGCGAATGATTTCCCCCGTCTCAGGGTTGACAATCTGTACGACCTCTTCGAAAACCTGTTGGGTCGCCGCGCCTTGAGTGGCCAAAAACGACGCGGCAGTGGCAGCTTCGACCTCATTGAGGCGGTACGTGCGGCTGACGATTTTCTGAGCGCTCTGTGGCAAGTTGGGGCTCACAAAAATAATACTGCCCTTACGGCTGGCCTGGAGGCCCGACACTTGTAAGACTGCGTTGAAAACTTCTTGTACGGGCTCGTTTTCCAGGTCGATTGAAACGGTCTGAACTGCTACGGCGTTGTCCGCACCTTCACCACCCCGCTCGTCAAACACTAGATTGAGGTTGGCCGATCGAGCCAGCAGAGATAGAACTTCCCGCACGGGAGCTTCTCGCAGCACCAGACGAGGCACCAGCGCGGTGGTGTTGAGGTCGATCGAGCTGGGGGAAGCATCGATAGTCGAGACAGAAATATCTCCCACTGGAGGGGCCACGGCTCGGGGTAGCGTCGGGCGCAGCGGTTGGTTCGGAACGCTGCTACTCCCTCCTTGGCCGACTAAAGCAGGGTCGAGGGGACTCTCTCGGACGATCGAGACATCCGGCTGAGGAAACAACACCCCCGGCGTCTGACTGGGCTTTATCCGGTCCGACGGGTCGATCTCCAAACGCAGCTTCGGCTCGGCTCGTGCATCGGTTTGTGCGTCGGTCGGCAAAGTCGGCAAAGCGAGAGCTAGGGTACCACCACAGGCGATCGCGGCTCTCAACAGAAACGGCAAGGACTTTTTCATCGTTCGCTCCTCTAAATCAACAGGCTTGCGGAAAAATTCTGAGCACCACTTACGACTTCGGGTGCTGCGGGCCGAAGCTACTCTTCTTCTTCTTCAGAACTCTGAGCTACCTGCGGATTGTCCGCTGGCAGAATTGCTTCTAGGAAAAAGGTTGCAGAGAGCTGAGCCGAACCGAGAGGGGAAAACTGTCCGGTTTCGGGCGAGTAGCGGATGGGAATAGCCTCGGTGGGCGACATCTCAAGATCGCGAACGATCAACAGCGGCTGCAACCGCTCGATGCTGGCAATGAATCCGCGTATCTGCCCGAAAGTTCCTTGAATCTCGATATCAAACGTTTGACGCTCGACAAGCCCGTCAACCCGAGCGCCGAAGGTTCCATCCGTAACTGGCTGGGCTGCCGGCGCTTGAGGGTCGATCTTTTTGAGGCTAAAGGGATTCTCCGCTGTCGACAGACTAGCCGCAATGGCACTGGTCGCTCGCTCGAGATCGGTGGGCAGGGTGTCGAGGGTATCGCCACTGGAGAGCAAGCTAAAAACTTGCTGCTGCTGGGCGGTCGCGATTTGCTGCCTCTGCTGGATATCTGCAAGCTCCGCTCTCAAATCGGGCTGTGCGGCAATTTGGCTTTGTAAATCGTCACGCTGGCTCTCGAGTGCCTGCTTCTGTTCTTGTTTGGGGCCAACCAGCGTCAGAAACAAGTACGCGGCGAAAGCTATTCCCACAGCCAACAACCCAATGCCCGTCACCGTTGGGGTAAAGGTTACCCCAAATGCCGAAGGATACTCTGGCTGTTGTTCTAGGTCGAAATCCTGCCCGTCATCGGGCGTAAATTCACCTGTCGATGTCATCTTCTCCTCACTCCAACCTCACAACTTCAGTCGATCGCCAAGCGATATCGCGAACTCTCAGCCCGAGGGGCCTACTCCGCTGCCTCTCCTTCATTGGCAGCAGGTTGACTGGTTCCCTCATTCGGTTCGGCGGCATTAGTATTAGGGACGAGTCCCCGATCTCGCAACACCTGAATGCGTAATGCGAGGCCGTCTGCCCCTTTACTTTGCAATTCGTCTAGAAGTTCCGAGGCCGAAAAATCCCGATTGAGATCGGCCGTGAGAACGTACCCATAGACGGCTGGGGCCTCCACCCCCTCGGGCAAATCCTCGACATTGTTGATGGGGTAGCTCGTCTCGGCAATCTCCCCGAGTCGTGCGGTTTTCGGCTCGACAAATCCAGACCTCGCAAGTGCCAAGGCCAGATAATTAGCCGCTTCGTAAGTTGTCGCAATGCCTTCAAGAGAAAGATTGCCAACAGGACGGGAACCTTCAACCGCGGCCCCCCTGTCTTGGCTGAGAGACCCGATTTGGACGCCCGGTGGAAGTCGGTCGACAACATCTTGAAGCAGGGCCGACACGGGCACGATCGCATCAAAGATATCGACCAATGCTTCGGTGAGGGCTTCCTGTTCGCTCAACGCTTGCCTCTCTTGCTCGATAGTCGCACGACTGGCTTGTAGGGCTTGCAATTGACCTTCGAGCGCCGCGACCTCGCTTTGCAAAGAGTCGACCTGGCCTGCAACTAAATTGTTGTAGAGAAAGACACCCCCGACAAAAACCAAACCAACAACACCTCCCCCTATGGCTGGGAGCCAATTAATCGGCTGGGCATCGATCGTTCCACCTCCAGTACGGTCGAGGGTCCCCGTTTGAACCTGACTCTCACTGGCCCGTTCCTTGAGAAAGTTAATATCTAAGCTGTACACAACCTGCTACCTCCCTACACCTGTCGCAGTCCCAATCCCAAAGCCGTCCCAAGACCCGGTCGATGAGACTCGGGAATTTCCTCATCGGTCTGTAAAGAGAGTGCCTCGATTGGATCTGTTTGCGCGGTCGCAATACCCAAACGCTCTTCAAAAAAGGTATCCAACTGCGAAAGGCCCGCTCCTGGCCCGGCGAGCAATACTTTTGCAACACTAATGCCTGCATCACCCTGGCTGAGATAGAAGTCAATCGAGCGACGAATTTCATCAGCTAGCTCGCCGAGCACTCGCTGCAGCGACACCATACCTTGATTGAGGGGTGTCGTATCGTTGAGCGTTCCTTTGTTGGTCGGTATGGTGACAGCTTCCAAGAGCTGGTCGATGTCCCGCGAGGGGGGTAGGTTCATCGCCTGAGCGAAGGCTGCCTGTAATTGGAACGTGCCAATAGGGACGGTGCGATTGAACTGAGGAATGCCATCGACGACAATTGCTAGCTCGGTACTGTCAAACTCAATGTCGACTAGAACCACAGCTTCCAAGGACCCGAATTGGCGCAGTTGCTCGCGTAGGGTCCGAATCAAGGCAAAGCTATTGATTTCTAGTACGTCGACCTTGAGGCCGACTTGCTCGAGAACGTCGAGATAAGTATCGGTCACTTCTTTACGAGTAGCAACCAGCAATACTTGCACCTTCTCAATGCCGTCCTCATCCTCGAAGTATCCGAGTTTCTGAAAGTCGAGATCTACCTCTTCCCGGGGATAGGGAAGGTAGAGGCCAGCTTCTTGGTTGAGGACGATATCCCTCAGTTCTTGATCGCTCAACTCAGCTGGTATAGGAATCAAGCGGATAATCGCCTCGCGCATGGGCACAGCTGTTGCCACTCGTGCCGATTGAATCTTATTTTCTTCGAATAGATCCTTGACAACTTCGGCCAGTTGGGGGGGATCGGCAATCCTACCCTCTTCAAAGATGCCTTCTGGAACTTCCTGCGATGCGAAGGTTTGTAGCTTATAGCCCTGCTCGGTAGCGCGCAGCTGTACTAGGTTGATACGCTCGGGAGAAATTTCCAAGCCGAACCCTTGACCTTTTTTCCCCAGTAAAGCCTTAAGACGATTGATCATGGCTGCGACTCGCGACTGGCAACTTCAATGTAGGAACTCAGTAATGGCGCTTGAGAGATTTCCCCCTGAATAGTACTCGATTTAGAGATAACTGCAACCATCGCGTGGAATTTCTCTGGCGAGAGCGATTTTTCACTTTGTTAAGGACGGTAGCAATCTCGCAAAAATTGACCCACTAAGTACAGAGAACCACACAATATAGGCTCGATATTCGCTGGGAGAGATTTGATTTCCACAACTGCAGTCGCTAAATCGGTACAGCTTTGACATAGCAGCAACTGCTGATAATGCTGCCGGGCGAATCGAGCTAACACAGTTGGCAAAACCGTTTGATGTCCGGCGACGGGCACAAAGTAGGCCCGGTCGCCAGGCGAGAGTAGCGTGCTGAGGACCCCTTCCCAGTCTTTGGTTGCTAGCATGCCAATGAGCCAAGTCTTCGGGCAATTCGGCCAAATACTGTCGGCGTAGCGACGCAAACTAATAGCTGCAGAGACGTTGTGGGCGCCGTCGAGGAGCCAACGCCTGCTGCAGGGATCGACAATCCATTGCAGGCGTCCGGGCCAGCGGGCAGCAGCCATGCCCCGAACGATAGCTGGTGTGGCGATCTTCTCCCAGCCCCGGGCTTGTAGCAACTGCAACACATCAATGGCGACAGCCGAGTTGACCGCCTGCACCTCCCCCAGCAGTGCTGGGACGTACTTCAAGTCCCGATAGAAATGCACGCGATCGGAGGCTGCGATCTCCGCTGTCTGGCTCCAGTGGAGGGGGCATCCGAGAGCGAGCGCTCGCTCCCGGATGACAGCGATGACCTCGGGTGACTGGCCAGCAGCCACAACAGCAGGCCGGCCCGGCTTGAGAATGCCTGCTTTCTCTGCTGCTATTTGCGCGAGGGTATCGCCTAGGCGCTGCCAGTGGTCGCGAGCGACCGAAGCGATCGCCGCAACTACAGGAGGCGCAACGTTCGTTGCATCCAAACGCCCCCCCAACCCGACCTCCACAACAGCAATGTCGACCGACCGATCGCAGAAGTAGCCCCAGGCGGCTGCCGTAACAATCTCGAAGAGCGTCGGAGCCTCGAATGCCCGGTCGATAGCAGCGATCGCTCTCTCTACCGCGGCAACGAAATCACTCACAGAAATAGGCCGATTGTCGATCTGGATGCGTTCTGTCCAGTCGAGTAGATGCGGGGAGGTGTAGAGCCCGACGCGATAACCCGATTCGACCAAGGCTGCAGAGAGATAAGCGCACACCGAACCTTTGCCATTTGTGCCCGCAACGTGGATGAAGGGAACTTCTCGCTCCGGGTTACCCATGCGGGCTAGCAGTCGCTCGATGCGCTCGAGGCCGAGGTGAACGCCGAAGCGCTGGTATGGCTGCAAAAGCCGGTCGATATCTCCCATAGGGCCAATTCAAGGTTCCCGTGCATCGCCTCTTTCACCGATTGTCCGTCTGGCGCAGGCGGACTGACTCGGCATGGGAGTGCAATCCTTCGGCAGTGGCTATGGCATCTATGGCATCCGCGACTTTGCTGAGTGCCGTACCCGAATACTCAATCAGGCTCGAGTGCTTCATGTATGTCTCGACGCCGAGCGCCGAAGCGTAGCGCGCCGCCCCAGAGGTGGGCAGAGTGTGGTTCGGTCCGGCGAGATAATCACCCACTGCCTCCGGCGTTGAATATCCAAGGAAAATTGCCCCTGCATGACGAATGCCCTCCAACAGGTTCCAAGGCTCGGCCACTTCCAACTCCAAATGCTCGGGGGCAAATTCGTTCGAGAGTTCTACCGCTGCCTCCAGGGACTCAACAATAACGATCAAGCCGTAATTGGCGATGGATTTTTCCGTCAGAAGGCGACGTGGGTGATTCTCCAACTGGCTCGAGACTGCGGCACGAACGCGCTCCGCTAGCTCGGCATCTGGAGTTAGCAGAATCGCAGCTGCCATCGGGTCGTGCTCGGCTTGGGCGAGCAAGTCGGCAGCAACATGCTCGGCGCGCGCGCCACTATCGGCAATCACCAATACCTCTGACGGACCGGCTAGGGAGTCTATGCCGACGCGCCCGTAAACCATCTTCTTGGCCAGCGTCACATAAACGTTCCCCGGCCCAGCAATCACATCCACAGCCGGTATGGTCTCAGTTCCGAAGGCCAGCGCCGCAATTGCCTGTGCCCCACCGATGCGATAAATCTCTTCCACGCCTGCCTCTTGAGCTGCCACCAGTACGGCTGGGGCAACCTGGCCTTCTGGGCCACTCGGAGGCGTCACCATGGCAACACCAGAAACGCCAGCCACCCGAGCGGGGATTGCGCTCATGACCACCGTGCTCGGGTAGGCCGCCCGCCCGCCAGGAACGTAGATCCCCGCACGATCCACCGGCCTGTATTGCTTGCCTAAAACGACACCATCGTCTTTGAACTGCACCCAAGAGTGGGGTAAACGCTGGCGATGAAATTCCTCAACATTGCGGCAAGCCAGTCTGATGGCGTCAATCAGTTCCTTGGTTGTCTTTTGGTAAGCTGCATCTAGCTCTGAACCACTGATACGAAACTGCTCGAACGCCAGCTTCAAGCCGTCAAATTCGGCAGTAAATGCTGCTACCGCTTCATCCCCGCGCGCGCGCACGGCGCTAACAATCTCACCAACCCTCGTCTCAGCAGCGAGGAGAGCCTCGCCAGAGGTGCGACTGCTAATTCGTCGCAATTCCGACTTCGCGGGTTCGAGTTGGGACAGAATTCGAAGCATCGAATCATTACACCTCCACAGTGCTCCTCCCAGGACCACCCGGGATCGGCAATTGTAACAGTGGCGCGAGCGACGCACCCCACTCGCAGTCGAATGCTCTGCACCCCTTGCCTGAGAGCAACCCGAGCCGGAGAGGCGAGCCGACAACACTAGCTAGCGTAACCCATGAGAAAAGCTACCTGTTTCTCCCTAGAAACTCCGCCGATACCCAGGCGTCGGGATCGCGTCCGAGGAGCGCGACTCGCACTTTACTTCGTGCGATGCATCCCGTGTGGTGCAGCAGCCGAGCAACCCCAGACCGACATTCGAATCGCTTGCCAGGCACCCGCATCGGCAGCCAAGATAGTACTCACGTATCGCATTGGCAACGCCTATATAATGTGCTAAGCTAGCATACCCCAAGGAATGCTTGTCCACATTGGGTGTATCGGGGTGCATTGCGGGGTCGTGAGAGCGGGTCTTATTACAATAGCTTCATGTGCAAGGGTAGCGACGATTGTGGCCAATATTAAGTCAGCGAAAAAGAGAATCCAGACAGCAGAGAGAAACAGGTTGCAGAACAAGGCTTACAAGTCGGTCGTTCGCACCCTGACCAAGAAATACTTTACGGAGGTCGAAGCGTACAGCGCGACCCCGAGCGCTGAGGGGCTAGAGCGGGTCCGAAGCACTTGCTCGCTTGTCTATAGCAAGATAGATAAGGCTGTCAAGCGACGAGCTCTGCACGCGAACAATGGGGCTCGCAAGAAGGCTCGTCTGGCACAGGCCCTGAAGGCTGTCGAAGAAGCTGCTAGCTAGGCAGGTGCCACGCGAGTTGCCCGAGGGTTTGCCACCTGCAGTAGCAAGTAGGTTCGCCAGCGCTGCTACCCTGCTAGCTACCCCACCAGGCGGGGCGTTAGGTTCCAAATTCAGGTCATGTCGTAAATGCGACTCGTAGATACTCACGTCCACGTGAACTTTGAAAGTTTCCAGGGCGATTTCGAGCAAACTCGGGATCGGTGGAGGAGTTCGGATGTTGCTTTGCTGGTTCACTCTTGCGTCGTTCCCTCCGAGTTTCCAAGGACGCTCGATCTGATGCGCGCCTGCCCCGAGCTATACGCTTCGGTCGGCTTGCACCCGCTGGAATCTCGCCTCTGGAGCGAGCAGATGGCCCAGGAGATAGAGACGCTAGCTAGAGCCCACGAAAGGGTCGTGGCAATTGGTGAGACGGGCTTAGACCTCTACAAAGATGACAATCTAGAAGGGCAAATTCGCGCCCTACAGGGCCAGCTCGGGATAGCGCGTAGACTGGGGAAGCCAGCGATCGTGCATTGCCGGGATGCAGCAGCGGAGTTACGAGAGCTGCTAGTTGAGTCCTGGCGGGAGGAGGGGCCCGTTCCTGGAGTGATGCATTGCTGGGGAGGCTCTCCTGCCGAAACAGAGTGGTTTCTCGATCTGGGCTTACACATCAGCTTTAGTGGCGTTGTGACTTTCAAAAGCGCTGCCACCGTGAGGGAGTCCGCACGCATCGTCCCTAGCGAGCGCCTTCTCGTTGAGACAGACTGTCCTTTTCTGGCTCCCGTTCCCAAGCGCGGCCATCGTAACGAACCAGCCTACGTCCGTCACGTTGCCGAGGCAGTTGCGGCAGTACGGGGAGTGACCGTTGCAGAAGTTGCCAGACATACGACGGCAAATGCGTGCGCGCTGTTCGGGTTGCCGCATCCCGAGCCAGTTACTGGCACCCGACATTCCGTCTTGGCAGACCTCAGTAGCATGTCAAGCGGGAGGGGCACTAGCGACGACAGATAAGAGCAGCGGCGGTTCGAGCACCTTGCCCGAGCCCTTGACAATTTTTCTGCAGCGAAGATGCAGAGCGCGCGACACAGACTCATCTAGGTAGGGGTTTCTAAAAACTGTATGGCTAGTATATCCAACGCACTGCTAACCGATCTTATTGAAATTCAACGCTCTAGCTTCCGATGGTTTTTAGAAAAGGGTTTGATCGAAGAGCTTAATGGCTTCTCACCGATATCTGACTACACCGGGAGGTTAGAGCTACATTTACTGGGCGATAACTATCGCTTGAAGGAGCCCAAATACAGCGTTGACGAAGCCAAGCGACGGGACAGTACCTATGCCGTACAAATGTATGTCCCAACCCGTCTGATAAACCGGGAAACTGGCGAGATCAAGGAGCAAGAAGTCTTCATTGGCGACCTGCCCCTGATGACAGAGAGAGGTACCTTCATCATTAACGGTGCCGAGCGTGTCATCGTCAACCAGATCGTCCGCTCGCCGGGAGTCTACTTCAAAGAGGAAATCGACAAGAACAGTCGGCGCACTTATTCTGCATCTCTCATTCCAAATCGCGGTGCTTGGCTGAAGTTTGAAACAGACAAGAACGATATTGTCTGGGTGCGCATCGACAAAACGAGAAAGCTTGGCGCTCAGGTTCTTCTAAAAGCAATCGGACTTCAGGACGGTGAAATTCTTGACGCTCTGCGCCACCCAGACTACTTCCAGAAGACCCTCGACAAGGAAGGTAACCCTACCGAGGATGACGCCTTGCTGGAGCTTTACCGCAAGCTGCGCCCGGGCGAGCCTCCTACTGTCAGCGGCGGGCAACAATTGCTCGAATCGCGCTTTTTCGACCCCAAGCGATACGATTTGGGTCGCGTCGGGCGCTACAAGCTCAATCGCAAGCTGCGGCTGAATGCCACCACCGCGACCCGAGTTCTGACAGCGCAGGACATCCTGGCTACGATCGACTACCTGATCAACCTCAACTTTGATATTGGCGCGACTGATGATATCGATCACCTGGGCAATCGGCGCGTGCGTTCGGTGGGCGAGCTGTTGCAAAACCAGGTCCGAGTTGGCCTGAACCGTCTCGAGCGCATCATTCGGGAGCGCATGACCGTCAGCGAGGCCGATGCCCTGACCCCCGCATCGTTGGTAAATCCGAAGCCCCTGGTAGCAGCTGTCAAAGAATTTTTTGGCTCCTCCCAGCTCTCGCAGTTCATGGACCAGACCAATCCACTGGCGGAGCTGACCCACAAGCGGCGCCTCAGTGCCCTGGGGCCAGGCGGCCTGACCCGCGAGCGAGCCGGCTTTGCCGTTCGGGATATTCACCCCTCTCACTACGGCCGTATCTGTCCTGTCGAGACACCCGAGGGACCCAATGCCGGGCTCATTGGCTCGCTTGCAACCTGCGCCCGCGTCAACGATTATGGCTTTATTGAAACGCCGTACTTCAGAGCAGAAAAGGGCCGCGTCCTCAGGGAACTGGGGCCAGCGTACCTCACGGCCGACGAGGAAGACGATATGCGCGTTGCCCCTGGCGACGTGGCAACGGATGAAGCCGGAAATATCTTGGGGAGCAACATTCCCGTACGCTACCGCCAGGAGTTCTCAACGACGACTCCCGAGCAGGTCGACTACGTTGCAGTCTCACCCATTCAAATCGTTTCGGTGGCCACGTCACTCATCCCCTTCTTGGAGCACGACGACGCCAACAGAGCGCTGATGGGCTCGAACATGCAGCGGCAGGCCGTGCCGCTGCTGGCCCCCGAGCGTCCCCTCGTGGGAACGGGGTTGGAAACCCAAGCTGCCCGCGACTCGGGGATGGTGGTTGTCTCTCGCACCCACGGCGAGGTGGTCTACGTCGATGCCAACAAAGTCGCCATCAGAGTCATCGAAGAGCCCAAGCCCCAGCTTACGGGAGATGCCCCAGCGGACGAGAGTCTGAGTGCGACCAATCCGAGTGCCACCGAGCCGGGCCGGGCCGAAGGCGGCGATCGCACGGTTGAGTACGTTCTGCAGAAATATCAGCGCTCGAACCAAGATACCTGCCTCAATCAGCGTCCTCTAGTCAGAGAGGGGGAAATCGTCGTCCCCGGACAGGTGCTTGCCGATGGCTCTGCCACCGAAGGGGGTGAAATCGCTCTCGGCCAGAACGTTACCGTCGCTTACATGCCCTGGGAGGGCTACAACTACGAAGACGCTATTCTCATCAGCGAACGGCTTGTCTACGAGGATGTCTACACGAGCATCCATATCGAAAAGTTCGAGATCGAAGCCCGCCAAACAAAGCTCGGACCCGAAGAAATCACTCGCGAGATTCCCAACGTTGGCGAGGATGCGCTGCGGCAGCTTGACGAGCGCGGCATCATCCGCCCCGGTGCCTGGGTTGAAGCGGGAGACATTCTCGTTGGCAAGGTGACCCCCAAAGGCGAATCCGACCAGCCTCCCGAGGAAAAACTGCTGCGAGCTATTTTCGGTGAGAAGGCCCGAGACGTTCGCGACAACTCTCTCAAGGTACCCAATGGCGAAAAGGGGCGAGTCGTCGACGTGCGGGTCTTCACCCGCGAGCAAGGCGACGAGTTGCCTCCGGGTGCCAACATGGTGGTCCGCGTCTACGTTGCCCAGAAGCGCCAAATCCAGGTTGGGGACAAAATGGCTGGCCGTCACGGCAATAAGGGAATCATCTCGCGCATTCTCTCCATTGAGGACATGCCATACCTGCCGGATGGCACGCCAATTGATATCGTGCTCAATCCCTTGGGCGTACCCTCGCGCATGAATGTCGGGCAAGTTTTCGAGTGCCTGTTGGGCTGGGCCGGCCATCATCTCAGTCGGCGCTTTAAGATGACGCCGTTCGATGAGATGTATGGCGAGCAAGCTTCTCGCAATACCGTTCATGCCAAGCTGGAGGAGGCCAGCCAACAGCCCGGCAAAGATTGGGTCTTCAACCCCGAGCACCCAGGCAAAATCCAGGTTTACGACGGACGCACCGGCGAACCCTTCGATCGCCCCGTGACCGTCGGCCAAGCCTACATGCTCAAGCTGGTTCACCTGGTTGACGACAAGATCCACGCTCGCTCGACGGGTCCTTACTCCCTAGTCACACAACAGCCTCTGGGAGGCAAAGCCCAACAGGGTGGCCAGCGTTTTGGCGAGATGGAGGTTTGGGCCCTAGAAGCCTACGGAGCAGCCTACACGCTGCAGGAGTTGTTGACTGTCAAATCAGACGACATGCAGGGGCGCAACGAAGCCCTCAACGCCATCGTCAAGGGCAAGCCCATTCCGCGCCCGGGCACTCCCGAGTCCTTCAAAGTTCTCATGCGAGAGCTACAATCGCTGGGCTTAGATATCTCCGTCCACAAAGTGGAAGCCACCGAGGAAGGAGCCAGCCGGGACGTTGAGGTCGACCTTATGGCAGATGGCGATCGCCGCCGGACGCCCTCGCGCCCGACCTATGAATCCTTCGAGCGAGAAGAAGAGGTCTCCGCCGAAGGATCGGTACCGCCGGCTCCTGCAGCCAGCGCCGAGTAGCACGCGCAAACCCCAAAGAGTCAGTGCTGGCGGGCTCCAGCACTGACATCGACAGAGACTTCATTTAAGGTGGACAAGCCGGGCAGAGCATGAAACAACAGCAAGATACGCGATTCGATTACGTCAGGATTGGCCTTGCCTCTCCCGAGAGGGTTCGGCAATGGGGGGAGCGCACGCTCCCAAACGGTCAAGTTGTTGGCGAGGTCACCAAACCAGAAACGATTAACTACCGAACGCTCAAGCCCGAGATGGACGGCTTGTTCTGCGAGCGGATTTTCGGACCGGCCAAAGATTGGGAGTGCCATTGCGGCAAGTACAAGCGCGTCCGCCATCGCGGCATCGTCTGCGAGCGGTGCGGCGTCGAGGTTACCGAATCGCGGGTGCGCCGCCACCGCATGGGCTACATTCGTCTTGCCGCTCCCGTAACCCACGTCTGGTACCTCAAGGGGATACCGAGCTATTTGAGCATCTTGCTGGATATGCCCCTGCGGGATGTCGAGCAGATTGTTTACTTCAATGCCTACGTCGTCCTCGAGCCTGGCAACGCGGGTAACCTTAGCTACAAGCAACTCCTAGCCGAAGAGCAGTGGCTCGAAATCGAAGAGCAGCTCTACAGCGAGGGGTCGGAGCTGGTGGGCGTCGAAGTCGGCATCGGCGCCGAAGCGATCCAGCGCCTGCTCAAGGAACTCGAGTTAGAAGCCGAAGCCGAGAGGCTGCGCGAAGAGATCGCAGGCGCCAAAGGCCAGAAGCGAGCCAAGCTCATCAAACGCCTGCGGGTCATCGACAACTTCGTTGCCACCGGATCGCAGCCAGATTGGATGGTGCTGGAGATGGTGCCTGTCATTCCGCCGGACCTGCGCCCGATGGTTCAGCTCGATGGCGGTCGATTTGCAACTTCCGACCTTAACGATCTCTACCGGCGGGTCATCAACCGCAACAACCGTCTGGCTCGCTTGCAAGAGATTCTCGCGCCCGAGATTATCGTCCGTAATGAGAAGCGCATGCTCCAAGAGGCCGTCGACGCTCTCATCGACAATGGCCGGCGCGGTCGGACGGTCGTTGGCGCCAATAATCGCCCCCTGAAATCCCTGTCGGACATCATCGAGGGCAAGCAGGGCCGCTTCCGCCAAAACTTGCTGGGTAAGCGCGTGGACTACTCCGGGCGCTCGGTTATCGTTGTCGGCCCGAACCTCAAGATCTTCCAGTGCGGGCTCCCCCGGGAGATGGCCATCGAGCTTTTCCAGCCGTTTGTCATTCATCGGCTGATCCGAGGAGGCTTGGTCAATAACATCAAGGCCGCCAAGAAACTAATCACGCGCAACGACTCTAGTATTTGGGAGGTCCTCGAAGAAGTTATCACCGGGCATCCGGTCTTGCTCAACCGCGCCCCGACGCTGCACCGCCTGGGCATCCAAGCATTCGAACCAATTTTGGTCGAGGGTCGCGCCATTCAGCTCCATCCGCTGGTTTGCCCGGCCTTCAACGCCGACTTTGACGGCGACCAGATGGCGGTGCACGTTCCGCTTTCTCTAGAAGCCCAAGCCGAAGCGCGCCTGCTGATGCTTGCCAGCCACAACATCCTGTCTCCGGCCACGGGGCGACCTATCGTTGCTCCTTCTCAAGACATGGTCCTAGGGTGCTACTACCTGACTGCCCATAACCCGGCGGTGGAACCCCAAGAAAATCGCTACTTTGCGGATTTAGACGATATCCTGCGTGCCTACGAGCAGGGGCTCATCAGTCTGCACAGTTATGCCTGGGTCCGCTACGACGGGCCGGTCGTGACGGAGAAACCCGATGAAACGGTAATCCGCGAGGAAACCCTCGACAACGGCACCCTCATGAAGCACTATCGCGAGCGGCGCAGCCACGAAACGTCTGATGGCGAAAGAATCGCCCAGTTCATTCGCACGACGCCCGGCCGGGCCATCTACAACGCCACCATTCACAAAGCACTCATCCAGGAGTAGGGGAAGCACTATGACATCGGAGAAGGCACAGGAGAAGCTGGTTTTCTACAACCGTACGATCGACAAAAAGCAACTCAAGAAGTTGATCGCGCTGGCGTATACGAGCTTCGGCAGCGCCCAGTGCGCCGAGATGGCAGACGAGCTCAAAAATATGGGGTTCCGCTACGCCACCCAAGCTGGCGTCTCAATTAGCGTTGAAGACCTGCAGGTGCCCCCGCGCAAGCGCGAGATGCTCGAGACGGCCGAGGCAGAAATTGCCGCCACCGAAGAGCGCTATCGCCTGGGAAAAATCACAGAAGTCGAGCGCTTCCAAAAGGTTATCGACACGTGGAACGGTACCTCCGAGGCCCTAAAGAACGAGGTGGTGCGCTACTTCCAGGCAACCAATCCGCTCAACTCCGTGTACATGATGTCTCAGAGTGGCGCTCGCGGCAACCTGTCCCAGGTACGCCAGCTCGTCGGCATGCGCGGTCTGATGGCCAATCCCCAAGGCGAAATCATTGACTTGCCCATCAAGACCAACTTCCGCGAGGGCCTGACGGTCACGGAGTACATCATTTCTTCCTATGGCGCGCGCAAGGGCCTTGTCGATACCGCCCTGCGGACGGCCGATTCGGGCTATTTGACGCGCCGACTCGTAGACGTTTCTCAAGATGTGATCGTCCGAGAAGTTGACTGCGGCACCAAGCGCAACCTGACGCTGAAGTCTATGACCGATGGCGAGAAGGTCCTCATCCCGCTCTCCGATCGCCTTTTCGGTCGGGTCTTAGCCCAGGAGATCGTCCACCCAGAAACCGGCGAAGTCATCGCCGAGTACAACCAAGAAATCGACGAGGCTCTCTCTAAGAAAATTGCCAAGCACGTCAATGAAGTTGCCGTGCGCTCGCCTCTGACCTGTGAGGCCGCTCGCTCGGTGTGCCAAAAGTGCTATGGCTGGAGCTTGGCTCACGGCCATATGGTCGATTTAGGCGAGGCGATCGGCATTATCGCCGCTCAATCTATCGGCGAGCCCGGTACCCAGCTCACCATGCGCACCTTCCACACAGGCGGTGTCTTCACCGGTGCCGTTGCCGAATCCATCGAAGCGCCCGCATCGGGCAAGATCGCTTTTGACAAGAAACTGCGCACCCGACCGGTCCGCACTCGCCATGGCGACGACCTGGCGCAAGTAGAAGTTGCCAGCGAAATGGTCCTCCACCCCGAAGACGGCAGCGAGCCGAAAACGTTCGCTCTGACTCCTGGCTCGCTACTGCGGGTTACCGACGGTGACACGGTCAGGGTCAACCAGCTTCTCGCCGAAATCGCTGCTTCCAAGAGTGCGAAGCGCTCGACCGAGAAGGCCGCTAAGGATGTCCCATCCGACCTCGCGGGCGAGGTTTGGTTCGACAATCTGGTGCCCGAGGAGAAGACAGACCGCCAAGGGAACGTCACCAGCATCGCCCAGCGCAGTGGCCTGCTTTGGGTACTGGCCGGTCAAGTCTATAACTTACTGCCTGGCGCCGAGCCTGCCGTCAAAAATGGCGAGCATGTCGAAATGGAGCAAACCCTTGCAGAAACCCGCCTGACAACCCTCAATGGCGGGGTCGTCCGCCTCGCTGAAGGCAAGCGAGAGATCGAAATCATTACCGCGTCGGTCAAGCTCGATCGGGCGCGCATTCGCCTCTCGAGTAGCGGCGGCCGCGAGCACTACGTCATTCACACCTCCCAAAACCAGCGCTTTACCCTAAAAGCCACCCCCGGCACCAAGATCCAGCACGGCCATGTGGTGGCCGAAATGCTAGACGATACCTACCAGACCGAGACTGGCGGCATTGTTAAATTCTCCGGGGTCGAAATCGAGAAGCGCGGCAAGGCCAAGCAAGGCTATGAGGTCACCAAAGGCGGAACGCTCCTGTGGATTCCGGAGGAGTGCCACGAGGTCAACAAGGATATCTCGCTTTTATTGGTTGAAGACGGACAGTACGTCGAGGCCGGAACCGAAATCGTCAAAGACATCTTCTGCCAGCAGGGCGGCATTGTTGAGGTCGTTCAGAAAAATGACATCTTGCGAGAGGTGGCCATCAAGCCAGGCGAGTTGCACCTGCGCGACGAGCTTCCTACTCTCGAAGAAGGTCAGCTTTTCCCGCCGGGCGAAGAAGTCGCCCCTGGGCTGACAGCAGAGGCTCTGGTCTATGCCGAGGCCGTCGAGACGCCGGAAGGACCGGCCATTCTGCTGCGCCCGACGGTAGAGTACAAAGTTCCAGATCGCCCCGACGTGCCTTCCCAGGATTCGATTAACGATTCTGGCAGCCACCAAATTGAGCTGCGCGCCGTGCAGCGCCTGTTTCACAAAGATGGCGAGCGCGTCAAGTCCGTCGGTGGCGTTGAGTTGCTGCGGACCCAGCTGACCCTAAACATTCAGTCTGAGAGCATGGCTGCCAGCGAGGGCACCGATGAGGGCAGCATCCCTGTTTGGGTCGATATCGAACTCATCGAAAGCGAGGACGACCCCGAGGAGTCTATTCTCCAGATGGTCATCGTCGAAACCCTCTCCATTCGCCGCGATCAGGAGGCCGACCCCCTCGGCGGCACGACCCGCACGCGCATCTTGGTAGAAGATGGCCAGGAGATCCCACCCAAGGCCACCATTGCCCGCACGGAAATTCTCTGTAAGGAGACCGGTGAAGTTCGCGGTATTCGGGAAGGGTTAGAAGCGCTCCGCCGCGTTTTGATCGTCCGCGAGGTCGATCGCTTCGCCGTCGAGACAACTGCCCCACCCGCGGTTGCTGTCGGCGATCTGGTTGTAGCCGGCACGGAACTCGCACCTGGCTGCCCGTCGCCCGACTCCGGTCAGGTGGTAGAGGTCGGCAACGATCGCGTCCTATTGCGACTCGCGCGCCCCTACCGCGTCTCTGCAGGCGCGGTGCTCCATTGCGAGCATGGCAGCCTGGTCCAACGGGGTGATAGTATGGTGACCCTGGTCTACGAGCGCGGCAAGACTGGAGATATTATCCAGGGCCTGCCCAGAATTGAGGAGCTGCTCGAAGCACGCAAGCCCAAGGAAGCCTGCATCTTAGCCCGCCGTCCCGGCACGGCTCAAGTCGAATACGGCGACGACGAGACGATCGATGTCAAGGTCGTCGAGGAAGAAGGCGCCATTACAGACTACCCGGTCGGCCCCGGTCAAATCATTAAAATCTCCGATGGCGAGCCCATCGAAGTTGCGACTCCCCTGACCGATGGCCCGGCCAATCCCCACGAGATTTTGGAGGTTTTCTTCGAGTATTACCGCGAAGAGAAGGGCGTTCACGAGGCGTCGCTGCTGGCTCTGCAGAAGGCTCAGCGCTTCCTCGTCAACGAAGTGCAGTCGGTGTACCAGTCTCAGGGCGTCGATATCTCCGACAAGCACATCGAAGTTATCGTGCGTCAGATGACTTCGAAGGTTCGAATCGACGACGGGGGCGATACGACGATGCTGCCCGGCGAGCTGGTTGAATTGCGCCAAGTGGAGCAAGTCAACGATGCTATGGCCATCACCGGTGGCGCACCAGCATCTTACACGCCGGTACTGCTGGGTATTACTAAAGCTTCTTTGAACACCGACAGTTTCATCAGTGCGGCTAGCTTCCAGGAGACAACCCGCGTCCTAACCGAAGCTGCCATCGAAGGGAAATCTGACTGGCTGCGGGGCCTCAAGGAAAACGTCATCATCGGACGTCTGATTCCGGCGGGAACGGGCTTTAGCGTTCAAGAAGAGGCTCTGCTAATTTCCTTGGAAGAAGAGGAAAACGCTGCGGCGCGACCGGCAGTGGCAGGTTCGACCAATGGCGAGCTCGGCACGAGTCAACTCGTCGGCGGCGAGCGACGGGTGGCGTTCAACGACGAGGATATGATTCTCGACGATCGCACCGCGCGCGAGTACTCGCTGGAGGCTTTCGAGTCGGGGCCTACTGCCGAATCGCACAAGGATGTCATCCCCGACGGAGACATCCTACCTCGCCAGTCAACTGCCGATAATGAGGGGTAGCGGCGGGCTACAACTCAACCGATCTGACCGCCATAAAGGCAGGGTAACGCAATGAAAGCAGTGCCCTGCCCCCGGTTCCCCCTAACCTCGACTCCTACCCGTGACTACGCCAACGACCTCAGACCACAACCATTCCTCGGGTAGCCACCCCCACGATCACGTCCATAGCGAAGAGTCTCTCCGGCAGATTGTCAATCGCTTATCGCGTCTGGAGGGGCATATTCGTGGCATCAAGACAATGGTTCTCGAGAGCCGGCCTTGCCCGGAGGTTTTGGTCCAAGTTGCCGCCGTGCGCGGGGCCCTCGACCGGGTCGCGCGCTTGATCCTCGACGAGCACCTTGGAGAATGTATCGGTCGAGCCGCTCGCGAAGGCAACATCGAAGCAGAAATCGAAGAACTCAAAGCCGCTCTCGATCGCTTCATTCGCTAGCTACTCTCGCGGACGCCGCTGCTGCCGGAACCAGCGGTAAATTTCTGGCAGCCTTTGGTAGGCGGCGTGGGCGCGAATTTGCAGGGCGCGCGGCAGCGCGGGCGACCCGAAGACAACTGCGCCTGCACCCACGCGGTTGATGACTCCCGACTGGGCCATGACGACCGCACCTTTGCCGATGCGAGCCTGATTGGCAACTCCGACTTGGCCGGCGAGTAAGACACCCTCTTCAACGACAACGCCGCCAGCGAGCCCGACCTGGGCGGCAAAGGCGCAGTTTTTGCCCACCGTGCAGCCGTGGCCGATGTGGACGAGGTTGTCGATTTTGGTATTGGCACCAATGTGGGTAATACCGACAGCAGGCCGGTCGATCGTGCTGTTGGCACCAACTTCAACGCCTGCTTCTAGAACGACATAGCCCGATTGTTCCATCTTGACCCAGCCTGTCGGGGTAGGAACGAAGCCGAAGCCCTCAGAACCGATAACTGCGCCACAATGAATCGTGCAATCGCTGCCGATTTGGCTGCGCTCGCCAATGGTGCAGTTGGCATGGAGAGTCGCCCGCGCACCAATTGCGACCCCCGGGTAGACGGTGACATTGGGGTGCAAGCAGGCATCATCGCCGATGGTAACCCCCGCTTGCACCACTGCGCCCGCACCAATGCTGACGTTACGCCCCAAATGGCAATCGGAATCGACAACAGCGGTCGGGTGAATGCCGGCAGCCGGCCGGAACGGCTGGTAAAACAAGGCAATCGCGCGGGCGAACAGGAGGCGCGGCTCGCGATCGGCAACCCAGGCAATCTTCCGAGCGCTGGCTCGGGCCTGGAGGGCCGAGTCGTCAGGCAAAATCAGCGCGCTGGCAGTCGTTTTGGCAACCCAGCTTGCAAACTTATCCCCCTCGATGTAGCTTAGGGTGCTTGCCGGTGCGGCCTCAATGGAGGCAAGACCCACAATTTCGGGGTCGCTGCCGACATCGCAGGCCAACGGGTTGCTGCAGTCTCGGCCAGGGTGCGCTTCCAACTGGCCGACGATATCGCTGAATTTCATAGACTGGCTTTCACTCAATTCAAGCATCCCCATGCTAGGCAATCTGCCCGAGCGGCAACCTCAAAAATTAACTGGCCTAGATCTCGAAATGTGCCCCTTGCTACTGAAAATGTTGTTATCTTAAAAGTAAGCAACAAGGCTAGGGGGGATGAGTGCCATGGCTGGAACGCGAAGCGGGCTGCGGAGCGAGCTGAGTCGTCGCAGCGTTTATCTGTCGGCAACGACAACATTGGTTTACTTGATCTTGTTTTTGTTGTGCTGGAGTTACAGCGCGGGCTTCTAGGTCGCCCCTCGATTCTGCCCGAGTTCGCTGGAGCGATCGTCAGCTGCTAAAGGCTGTTAAAAGTAATGTGCCCGGCCGATCTCAAGTTTCTAGATCGGCCGGGCAGCTTGCGTGTGGGTTCAGGAAATTTGCAAGAACCTTACCCCGAGTGCCAGGTCGATCGCAACTTGCAGGGCGCAACCGGCCGCAACCACCGCAACTACTGTCAGAGCTGACAGGTCTCCTCCTGCCCAGGCAACGGCGCCAGCAAGGGCAGCCGATCCCAGTCGATAGGCACTCAAGGTCGCCCGCAGCTGAGCGGTGCCGATGGTGCAGCGCAGCAGGTGAATGGCGGCCAGAGAGATCAAGCTGAGGGCCACCGCGCCACAGAACAAACCCCGCTCTGCGGCAGTAGACGGCGACCCGACATTGCGGGCGACCATGTGCTCGACGCCCACGCCCGCAGCAACTAAGCCAATTGCCAGGGGTAAGTGCGAATACAGCCAGATCACGGCTTCATAGAAGCGTCCTTCTTGGAGTCCGTGCAGGGGCGAGCCATCAGCTGTATCGAAATAGAGCCACCACAAGCTAACAGCGGTCCCCAGCCCTAAAAAGGCCGTCACCGTCGAGGCAACCCCCCACTCCTGCTCGCTCAGGCCACTGACGACGCCAACGATGGCTTCGCCGAGAACGATTATCGTAAATAAGCCCATGCGCTCGGGCAAATGGGTGCCGCTCGGCGGTACCCGGATGACAAATTCGCGGCAAACAATGGGGGTGGCAAATTCAATAATGAGCCCCAAGGTCCAGAGCAAAAAGCGCCAGGGGGAAGGGACATACAGAGAAGCAACCCACAGCGCCGCGCTCAAGCCAAAGCCGATGGCATAGGCTGCGCTCAGAGGGCGCACTGCCGGGATGTGATAGCCCGCGTTGAGGTACTGCCCGATTAGCACGCTGTGGAAGGCGATGTAACACAAGGTGTACCCCGAAGCCGTATCGTCGAGGCCCTGGTGGATATTCACGGCCATTGCGGCGATGATGCCCATCTGAACGACGGCAAAAAGGCGATCGGAGAGATCGTCTGTGTCAAAGCGAGAGGCGTAAAACGTTGCGCCCACCCAGCACCACCAAACTGGTACAAACAGGGTCAAGAATTCCCAGAAACCGACCCAAGAGAGGTGGTTTTCTAGGTAATGGGCCAGCTCGGTGACGGCCGCGACGAAAACGAGATCGTAAAATAGCTCCAACCAGGTAGCGCCACGTCTGATGCCGTCTTCTTCGGCATGACGCAGTCGGGGAGGTTGCCACAGGGTTTTGGTCATGGGGTCTTGCTGACTCGCTAGGTTGACACGTTACTAGGCCGCACGGCTCTTTCGCAAAGAAGCTCGTGCGATCGCTCAAAAGCTGCGATCGTATCCCGTGTCAGAATGAAAGAAGTATAAAAAGCGTCATATTTCGCTAGGAGGTTGACATGGTCGCAGTTGCACCACGCCTGAGCCTGCAGGTTGCCGAAGTTGCCCCCGATACCACGGCGATTCGTTCTCTCGATTGGGATCGCGATCGTTTCGATATCGAATTCGGCTTGCAAAATGGCACGACCTACAACTCGTTTCTAATCCGAGGTGAGAAAGTCGCGCTCGTCGACACGTCCCATGCTAAGTTCCGCGAGCAATATTTGCGCAAACTCCAAGAACTCATCGACCCGCGCGAGATCGACTACATCGTCATCAGCCACACCGAGCCCGACCACAGCGGCCTGGTTCGCGACGTCCTCGCCTTTGCACCGCAGGCCATCATCGTTGCTTCTAAGGTAGCCGTCCAGTTTTTAGAGGGGCTCGTCCATCGGCCCTTCGAGCGCCAAATTGTCAAAAACGGCGACAAGCTCGACCTCAGCCGGGGCCACGAGTTGGAATTCGTCAGCGCGCCAAACCTGCACTGGCCGGACACCATGCTCACCTACGATTGGGGCACCGAAACGCTCTTCACCTGCGATGTTTTCGGGATGCACTACTGCTCTGAGGATCTGCTCGACGAAGACCTGCACGCCATCTCCCCCGACTATCACTTTTATTACGAGTGCTTGATGGCTCCGAACGCGCGCTCGGTTTTGGCTGCTCTCAAGCGCATGGGCAACCTCGGCGAGATTGCCACGGTCGCCACCGGCCACGGCCCGCTCCTGCACCACAACGCCAGCGAACTCATCGGGCGCTACCAAACCTGGAGCGCCGCCCAAACCAAAGGCGAAAAAATCGCTGCGGTTTTTTACGTGTCGGATTACGGCTTTAGCGATCGCCTCTCCCAAGCCATTGCCCGGGGCATCGTTAAAACAGGCTTAGAAGTCGAAATGATGGACATGGTCGCCGCCGACCAACAGGAGGTGCGCGAGCTCGTCGAGCGCTCGGCAGGTCTGATTGTCGCCATGCCCCCGAGCGCGGGGGCAAAAGCCCAAGACACTGCTACAACCCTGGGCACAATTTTGGCCTCAGCCAAAGACAAGCAGGCCATCGGCCTATTTGAGTCCTATGGCGGCGACGACGAGCCCATCGACACCGTGCTGACGCGGTTTCGGGACTTGGGCTTGAAAGTTGGCTTCCCGGCCATTCGCATCGCCGCAGAGCCCGACGAGGCCACCTACAAGCTCTGCGAAGAGTCCGGCACCGACCTCGGCCAGTGGCTCGGGCGCGAAAAGGCCATCAAGCAGATGAAATCCCTCGATAGCTCCTTGGATAAAGCCCTGGGGCGCTTGAGCGGCGGCCTTTACATCATCACGGCCAGTAAAGGCGACATCAAAAGTGCGATGCTCGCATCCTGGGTATCGCAGGCAAGCTTCGAGCCTTTGGGATTCACTATCGCAGTAGCCAAAGACCGCGCCATCGAATCGCTGATGCAAGTGGGCGATCGCTTCACACTTAACGTGCTCGAAGAGGGCAATTATCAGCACCTGATGAAGCACTTTCTCAAGCGCTTCAAGCCGGGTGCCGACCGCTTTGAGGGCGTCAGCACGCAAGCGGCCAAAAACGGCTCGCCGATTCTGACTGAAGCCTTGGCCTACCTGGAGTGCCAGGTCGAGACGCGCATGGAGTGCAGCGACCACTGGATCGTTTATAGCCGCGTTGAAGATGGAGCCGTTTCTGACCCCGAGGGTATTACGGCAATCCATCACCGCAAGGTTGGCAACCACTACTAGTCGACCGGCTGCTGCTGCAACCCGCTCCCGGTGGAAGCTTCTGCCGGGAGATCTAGGAGGACAACCGTCCCGTGAACGCCAAATCGCAGTCTCTCAGTACTCCCAGTAGTCGCGCCCGCGACCTGCGAAAAACCGAGGTAGAAGGGCCCGCACCTACTAGCTTGCTTGCGGACATCGAAGTGCGCCTGTCGGCGGCGACCGCCCCAACCGAGGCTACCCAGTGGGCGCAGGTCCGGGGCGAGATCCTCAAACAGAACGAGAGCGCGGACTGGGCGAGGATGCAACGCTTCCTCTGCAGCTTTCAGTTTTTCGGCATCTTTGGGCTGTCGGTCGGGTCGCTGGCGGCTGCAGTTGCTCTTTTGATTGCCAATCGGCAAGACAGCGCGACTCTACTGCTTCTGGGAGTAGCAAGCTATCCCCTCAGCGCAAGAGTAATTGCCCCAAAACCCAGCGGGGCGATCGATTCACCCGAAGCATCGGCGGCCGCTGGCAACAGTAGACATGGGGGAGTCGCAGCCTGCGGGCTCCTTTTTGTAGCGGCAGCAGCACTCCTGGCGGGATTGGAGGTTCTGGGGCTCGGTACTCGCTCCCTTGGGCCCGTGGCTGCCTTTGCTTGCGGCCTCTTTGCCGTCGCCACAGTCGGCCAACTGCAAGGGCGACCGCAACTAGGCAGCAAACAGATCGCAGCTCCCCAGACCTGCCAAGATTGAAGGGCGGTGGAATTTTTCCGAGGGCGAATTTTAAGATGGCAGTCTCTAGTTACAAGCAACCGACGCAAACAAACGACATCCAAGTCTTTCCCGTTGCTGGCGATATTTTGCTGCTGCGCGCCCGGGCTTGGGAGCGCCAAAAGTTCGAGATCGAATACGCGCTGCAGCGCGGCTCCACCGAAAATGCCTACGTCATTCGAGCGGCAAAAACTACTCTGATTAATTTTCCGGGCGAGGCGTTTGGCGAGTTGTTTCTGGCCGCGCTCCGCGAGCGACAGCTTGCCCCCGACACGATCGTATTGAGTTACATCGACCCCGATCGCGCGGCTACCCTCAAGCTCTTAGTCGCTGAATTTCCCACGGCACGGCTTGTTTGCTCGAATCCGGCGGCTATTTCTCTTGAGAGCCTCTTGCCCGAGCTACCGAAGGAGCGCCTTAGCATCATCAAAGGTGAAGACCGCATCGAGATCGCTCCCGAGCGCACTCTGGAATTTATCCCTACCCCGACGCCCCGCTGGCCCGATGGGGCCTGTCTCTATGATGGGCGCTACAGGGTTCTCTTCAGCGATAAATACTTTGGCGCTCACGTTTGTGGCGATCAGGTTTTTGATGAAGGCTGGCAAGTTTATCTCGAAGACCGCCGCTACTACTTCGATTGCTTGATGGCCCCCCATGCCAATCAAGTCGCCACCAACTTAGAAAAACTTGCCGAGCGCCCTGCCGAGCTATATGCCACCGGCCACGGCCCGCTGGCGCGCTACGGACGCCTCGAGCTTACAAATCTTTACAATGGATGGCTCGAAAAACAGCGCCAAAAAGAAAATAGTGTCGCTTTAATTTATGCCTCTGCCTACGGCAACACCGCGGCGATCGCCCAGGCCATTGCTCGCGGCATTGTCAAAGCTGGGGTGGCCATCGAGGCGATCAACTGCGAGTTCGCCCAGCCTGAAGAAATCAAAGCCGCCGTCGAAAAATCTGCCGGGTTTATCATGGGCTCCCCGACTCTAGGTGGCCACGCCCCTACCCAAATTCAGACAGCTCTGGGAGTGGTCCTCTCCACGGCTGACAAGCAGCAGCTTGCCGGGGTTTTCGGCTCCTTTGGCTGGAGCGGCGAAGCCGTCGATATTCTCGAGGGCAAATTCCGCGATGCGGGGTATCGCTTCGGCTTCGAGCCTATTCGTGTGAAGTTCAAGCCCACAGACGAAACCCTCAGATACTGCGAGGAAGCAGGCACGGATTTTGCCCAGCGCATCAAGCGCGCCCAGAAGCGCCGCCGCAAGCAAAACATTGCCGCCATCAACTCCGATCGCACCGAGCAAGCCGTCGGACGCATTGTCGGCTCCTTGTGCGTCGTGACCGCACGCAAGGGAGATCTAACCGGGGCGATGCTCGCTTCTTGGGTCTCGCAGGCGACGTTTACCCCCCCTGGTATTACCGTTGCGGTGGCTAAAGAGCGCGCCATCGAAGCCATGCTCTACAAAGGCGATCGCTTCGCCCTCAATATTTTGGGAGAAGGCAGCCCGCTGGTGCGGCGCTTTGCCAAAAACTACGCTCCTGGCGAAGATCGCTTTACCGATATTCCCACAGAAGAGGCAGACAACGGCTGCCCGATCCTGACCGATGCAATTGCCTACCTCGAGTGCCAGGTACGCGATCGCATGGAATGCGGCGACCATTGGCTCCTTTACGCTGAAGCCCAGGCCGGACAGGTCCGAGATGAGGGCGCGACGACCGCCCTGCATCACCGTCGCTCCGGCATTCACTACTAGACCGGTCTTGCAAACCTCAAAAAAGAGGACCGCCTGGTGGCGGTCCTCTCTGTATCTGCCGAATCTACCGATCCTCGCGACCTGCAGTAGCCCTGGGTCTAGAAGCTGACGCCACGGTACTTGCGCTGGCCGACGGGGTGTGCGGTCACGGCCTTAACTTCCTCGTAGCGTAAGCTGACGCCACGGTACTTGCCGGTCTCGCGCTCGACGAAGGTCTGCAGCTGGGGTGCGACTTTGCTGTATTCTTGTCCGCGATATTTCACGATCGTTCGCCTCGCTTTTCAAGTAGGGTTGGTTGCGTTTAGAGAGGCGCGTTCCTTCGGAGACTGACTCCTACTTCCGTCTCGCCTTGCCTCTGCAGGGCCGTCCTTCGCGAAACTGCCAGCAGCGATCGGGCGGGATGAACGTTTTTTATTTCTGTATCTAATTATACGGTTTTGGTTTTTTTTGTCAACCGATGCTGAATGGCCTGGGCAAACTTCGCACCTCGCGGGATTCACACCAGCGACCGGTGTGACGCGAAAGTAGATGGAACCCCCAGGATTGTTTAGTATTTAGAAAAGTCATCCGACAACTCCCCGCTGAATGCTATTCACCGACGACCTCCTGCTGGCATACAAGCGCTGCAGCCGTCGCGCCTTCCTTAATGTCTGCGGCGATCGCAACTTGCAGGATCCGGAGCGTGATTTTGTCGTCAAGCTACGCCACGAAAACCAGCAACAGGTCGCTACGCTTCTGGCCGGGAGACCGTTCCAAGAACCCACAGCCGCCCCCAGACACTGGCAAGAGCGAGCCCTAGAAACCTGCCAGCTCATGCAAGCCGGGGTCGATTGCATCCATCGCGGCGTCCTCGCCCAAACTTTGTCTTTGGGCACATTTTTGCCCGGTCGAGCGGGCGAGGTCACCCTGGTGGCAACACCGACGCTGCTGCTCAAGCAGCCTGGAGATTCTATCTTTGGCCCGTGGCGCTACGAGCCCGCTAATGTCAAGCTCGGCCGCCGTCCCAAGCCCGAATACAAAATCGTGGCGGCTTACCACGCTCGCCTGCTGAGTTGGGTGCAAGATAGCGACCTGCAGACCGTTCGGCTCTTCCTGCGCCAGCAGCCGCGACCCTACTGCATCAATCTAGAAACCTGGCTGCCACGCATGGAGGAAGCCTTACAAAGCTGCCTGCAGATGCTTGCTGAAGACCGCGAGCCTGAAGTCTTCATTTCGCGACAGCGTTGCGGTCTTTGCCGCTGGTACTCCCATTGCTATGCGATCGCCAAGCGAGACCGACATCTCTCGCTGCTACCTGGCATCACCCCAGCGCGTTACGCCGTTTTACAAGAACTCAACATTGAAACTGTCGAAGCCGTGGCCTTGGCCCCGGCTTATTTGTTGGGCGAGCACTTCGGCCGCAGCGTTGCCCTGCAACTGGTGCAGCAAGCCCAGGCCACGGTCCATCAAACGGCACTCTTGCGCGGCTCCCTGCAAGCCTCGCAGATTGCCGAAGTGACACCGCCCGAGGCACCCGTGGAATTTTATTTTGATATCGAGGCCGAACCGGATCGCGCGCTGGATTATCTCTTGGGGGTGCTGGCAGTCGATCGGGCGCGCGGGCGCGAAGAGTTCATTGCTCTACTGGCAGAAACGCCCGAAGAGGAGGCCCGTGTTTGGCAAGAATTTTTAACCCTCGTCTGCCAGCACCCAACCGCACCTATTTTTCACTATTCCGAATACGAGGTCGAGGCCGTATCCAAGCTGGCCCAGCGCTATCATACGCCACCATCGCAATTAGAGGCGCTCCTAGATCGCTTTGTGGACCTGCACTACCAGGTTACGACGGTGGCCACTCTGCCGGTGGAGAGCTACTCGCTCAAGGCCCTGGCTCAGTGGCTGGGCTTTGCATGGCGCGACCCCACAGCCAGCGGCGAGCAGTCGGTGTGGTGGTACCACCGCTGGCTCGAAACTGGCAATCGCGACCTGCTCGAGGCGATCGTCCGCTACAACGAGGATGACTGTCGCGCCACCTGGCACCTTAAAGAATGGCTGGTGGAGTTCCTCGAAGGACAGCCTTTGGCCGCAAACGGGTGAATTTGGCGAATTTTTTAACGGTCCTAGCGCTCGTGCCCACAAACATAAAAAAGCGGCACGCCCCTGGCTAGAGGCATGCCGATCGAATTCCTGCAAGATGTAAGTTTAAATCTCGCGCTTCAGAAGTCGCGAGAGGGACGGAGACTTGTCGGCTCGTGGCAGAGCCGCCGCCGATCTTACTCGACGATAACTTTGCCAACCATGCCAGCACCACGGTGGGGCTGACAGAAATAGGGGTAGACACCGGGCTCTGCATCGGCAGGGAAGGCAACCTCAACAGTCTCGCCCGTACCATTGATCAGCTTGGCAGCAGAGAGCTTTTTGGCTAGCTTCTTGTCCTTGCCGGGAATCTTCTTAGCGTCGAAGACGACGTTGTGAGGCGCCAGTTGGCCCATCACAAAGGTAACGGTGTCTCCGGGCGCGATGGTGACTTCCTCAGGCTCGAACTTGAGCTGGCCGCCAGCGCCCATCACAACTTCCACACCAGCCGCACGAGCCGGAGTTGCAGAGATAGCAAAGCTAGCAAAGGCCAGCAGAGCAACAGACAGAATTACGCCGAGTTTTTTGGCAATGTTTGCAATCATGGCTTGGGCTTAAACTTAATTCAAAATTCAGCTATGACAGTTGGTCACATGCCCATTCTAAAGGATTGCCGTCCTACGATCGAGCGATCGCAGGACGGCACGTAGAGATCGCCCTGACGATTTGCTAGCAAACCGCTAGCAATACTAGATTAAATTGACGCCAATTCGCCAATTACAGGTAGGCTTTGCTCGCCGCCCACAGCGGATTGGTGTTGGGCTGAATCAAGATGTAGCCAGCCATCGCATAGATGTCATCTTCGGAAAGATTTCGCATCTCGCCAAACAAATCCGAGCGCTCGGTGCAGGGGTGTAACTCGCTGATATCCACTTCGCCGTCGTAGGTGGTAGGGTGTTTGATGTAGTCAACCATGTTGACGACGTTGTCGCGAGGCGGCTCGGCACCAGCGAGGGATTCCGCGCTCAGGTCGATGTTGGGGTTTGCCTTATTTGCCCCGCCCTTGTGGCACTGCGCGCAGATATCGTTGAACAATCTCTGGCCGCGCTTAGCTTCTTTAAGGGTGATGACGACTTCTTCACCCTCTTCGTCGAGCGTGACGGTGCGGGCTTCATCGGTCAGTTCCAACGCGGTCGCAGCACCAGTCAAGAACTGCCATGCGAAAAGGATGGCCGCCAGAGCAGCCAGCAGGGTGCGCTTCATGAGTTCTCCTTGCCTTTGTTAAAAAATATGTACGGACGACCGGGTACAGTCAGCCCTGAAAGACACTGTACCACCTCGTCTCAGGCATCGGACGCCGGCAGCAGGCGACTCGGACGTTTTCATAATTCGTTTAATAAAAATCACTGCCGCGCGCGATCGGCCGCGCGAGCCATCAGCTCGAGAATGACGACTTTAGCATCTTCGAGGGCCAGGCAAGTTTGGCGATCCTTGTAGGCAATTTCGAGGCGATCGCACAGCGCGTAGACCTCGGGAACGGTGACCCCGTACTCCTCGGCCAAGCTGGCGATACTCAGTTCGGCAAATCCCATAACAGTTCACTCGCGTAACGGCGGTGTCGTCTCGCGCAGCAGGGCACTGACCGCCACAACCCGGCCAACGATTGCGATGGCAGGGGCGCTAAAGCCAACCGCCTCCATGCGAGATACGACCGTCTCCAGGGTAGCGAAGAGTTCCTCCTGGTGGGGTAGGGTGCCCCAGCGAATTAGCGCGATGGGCGTCTGCGGACTGAGCCCCCCTGCCAACAACTGCGGCAGAATGGCCGGCAGGGCGCGCATGCCCATGTAGATAACAATGGTCTCGGAGCTGCCGGCGATCGCAGCCCAATTGACTTGGGGCCGGTATTTGCCGACTGCTTCGTGACCGGTGACGAAGGTAACCGAGGAGCTATAGTCGCGATGGACGACCGGGATGCCCGCGTAGGCCGGAGCAGCGATACCCGCCGTAACGCCAGGTACCACCTCTACCGGAATGCCCGCCGCGATGAGCCCTTGCATTTCCTCGCCGCCACGCCCGAAGGTGAAGGGGTCGCCGCCTTTGAGGCGCACGACCACCGCGTGCTGGCGAGCGAGCTCGATCGAAATTGCCTCAATTTCGTTTTGGAGGAGGGTGTGGTTACCCCGGCGCTTGCCTGCAAAAACTTTGCGCGCGCGCGGATTGATGCTCCGCAAAATAGGCTCGCTGACTAGGGCATCGTAGACGACTGCATCGGCACATTCGAGCAGGGTCTTGCCTCGCACGGTCAGCAAGCCGGGATCCCCCGGCCCAGCACCGACGAGATAGACTTTGCCAACTGGAGAAGCTGGAGAAGACAGTGAATCGCTCATGAAGGGCAAGGCTCGCAACACAGGTTGCAAATCAGGAGGGCGAGGGCCGGGCTCTCGTGCAGTGGTCCGGCAAAGGCAAGGCTGAGACTGGGGTAGACTTCCTGCAGGCGGTCGACTCGATTGGCTAGAGCATCAGTGATGCTGCCGGGAAAGAGAAAATAAGGCGCGACGGCAATTTCTCGATCGCCTGCTGCCGCCAGGGCCGCAACTTGGGTCTCCAAGTCTGGCGCGATCGCCCAGAACGCCAAAGTCGCACTCAGACTCGCAGCCATCGTGGCGACAACCTCATTTCCCCCCGGGCGGCGGCTGCCATGGGCCACCAGGAGCGCGCGCCCCCCAGAAAACCGAGAAGTAAATTGGCCGCAGACGAGATCGGCCATCTCCGGATGGCTGCCCAAAAATGGCAGTAGCTCGACGGCAACGCGGCCTCCGAGCGACTTCCGAGCGGCCGCCACAGCCAGCGGCAGATCGTCGCGAACGTGGGTGCCTGCATGTAAGAAGAGCGGAAGCACTCGAACGGTTTCTGCTGCGCGCGCGCGCGCGACGGCAGCAATCTCTTCCGGCAGCGGCCGGGGGGAAAATTCTAGCGTCGTGGCGGCAACGTTTGCTGCCGCATCGTTTTTTGAGAGTAACCGACGCACGCGAGCCAGCATCTGCAGCAGGGCCTGCTGGGCGCGGGGGTCGCGACTGCCATGGGCGACGAGTAAGTAAACAACCGATGCAGACAAAATTCCGCAGTAGAGATCCAAAAACTTTGCTTCAAAGCTCGATCCTAGCGGCCAATCCCAGCAGATGCAGTAGCGATTTTGGCAAGCCCATCAAGGTGCTGCCTTCGCGGCAGAATTGCTCGATAGGGCCAGATAGATGCCCAAGAGTACGACGGCAAAAGCCAAGCCCCCCGACCACGAGAGCGTCTCGGCAAAAAATACCCAGGCTCCCAATGCCGCGAGCACCGGATCGAGCAGCAGAAAAATAGCCACAAAGTCGGCCGAAAGGCGCTCTATGCCATAGATCAAGAAGCATTGTCCGGCAATTTGGCAGAATGCTGCCAGCGTCAGTAGGGCAAGCCACGCTTGCCACGTCGTCGGCAACAGATCGCTCCCTGCCGCCACCGCCAGGGGCAGCGTCACCACAGCCGCCAACACCGAACTCCAAAAGACAATCGTCGCGCTCTCTAGCTTGCCGGGCAGGCGCTCCAAAACCATGAGGTAGCCCGCAAAGGCTGCCGCTGCTGCCAGAGCAGCAACATCACCTTGCAATTTGTCCGGAGCGACCTGTAAGTCACTCGCACCCAGGGCAACCATCCCCCCAACGGCTACCGCCAAGCCAGCAATAAAACGATTATCAAAGCGCGATCGCCACAGCAGCCAGCCCCCCAACGTGGTAAAAAGCGGCGTTAGGTTGGCAAGCAACGTGGCATTGGCAACGCTAGTTTGAGTCAGAGCCCAAGCCCACAGAGTCAGGTCGATTGCCAGCAGCCCCCCGGCTGCGCCGAGCTGCCCCAGAACTGGCTCGATCGCGCGGCGATTCCAGAGCTGCCGCTTGTCCGCACGCAAGCCATTCCAAGCGGCCAGCAGAACCGCTGTCAGCCAGAAGCGATCGAAGGCCGTTGCGTAGGGTCCGACCTCTGTTTCGACCGCGCGCACCAGAATGGCGGTCGTGGCAATTGAGACCAGCGCGAGAGCCAGAGCCAAGAGCGCCTTGAGATCCGGCCCGCTCTCTCTTTGCCCGATCGCTCCATTTGCTGCAGTCATTTATGTATCTTTTTTTACTATTTCTGCTCCCTTGCTTATGGTAGCGATCGCTCGGTGCGCCTGCGGGGCTCCGACATCGCCATTTAGCATGTCGTGTATAAGAAAATCGAATATTTAGAAAAAGAATACTAAATTCCCGGCTCGCCGCCCCAGGTCGTAGACACCAAAGGCCATGCAAGCGAGTATCCCGAAGCTAAAGGCCCAGCTGCGCCCGAGACTCCACTCGACACCGTAGTTACAAGCCAACCCCAGCAGCAAGAAAGGCAGCACGCCCAGAACGGATGCATAGAAGGCATTCTGCGATTCGCGCGCCTCGCGGGTGCGATCGAATTCTTCTTGGGATAGATAGAGCGATCGCTCGGCAAAGTTGAGCCAGCGCTCGAGCTGCCTGGCTACCCACTCCCGCAGGGCTGCTAGCCCCAAGTAGAGGGCAAAAGCCCAAAGACACGCACCCGCAACCGTGGTGGAGTCAAAGCTCAAGGCACCCACTGTCTCTAACACGGGCTCTAGCATGGGCGCGAACGAAAAATAACAGAAGCTAACGAGCAGCTTAGCAAAAATTTCAGGATTCTTCGGACTGCGGGTAGGGCTGCCAGAGTTCGTTATCTTCCTCAATGGGCTTGCCATTGCCGCGATAGCGGTTGTCATAGTGGATGCGGGTGCCCGCCCAGTGGAGTTTGTCTCGCAGCGTGCGGAAAAATGAGTGGTCCTCGCGCAGGATAATAAACTTGACCCAATGCTCGGCCTGGCGGACGACAACGCGCTGTCCGGGCCAAACGGTCGTGCCGCTCGCGCCATCGGTCCAGAGCTTGGTTGTCGGCTCCGATTCGCCCAGGGGCCAGACGCTCACTTGCGATCCTGGCGGCAAAACCAACGGACGGCTCGAGAGCGACAGCGGGCAAATAGGCGTCACGACGATCGCATCCATGCCAGGATGCACGATCGGGCCATTGGCTGAAGCCGTGTAGCTCGTCGAGCCCGTGGGCGTCGCCACCAGCAGGCCGTCCCCTTGAAATTGGTCGATCGTCTCGCCGTCAACTTCAACTTCCAGGATCGAAGTTGGCATGCGATCGATGCTAGCTGGCTTGATGGTCATTTCGTTGAGGCAAACAAACCGGTCGCTCATGGGTTCCGGTTCGTAACGACTGCCCTCGCAAACCTGAGCCACGAGCATCATGCGCCGCTGCATAGCATATAAATCGTTCTCGAGGCGATCGAGCAGGCGTTCGATCGCCTGCACCTGCTCGAAGGGCTCGGTCAAAAATCCCAGATGGCCGCCAATGTTAACTGCCAAAATCGGAATGTCCTCAATCGCCAATTGGCGAGCGGCCGCCAGCGCCGCGCCATCGCCACCCATGACAATGGCGAGATCGATCTTCTCGCTAGACGATGCCAGAAACACGGGATAGGGATTGTCTTTCGGACCGCTCGGCCCCACCATCACCCTGCAGCCCCGACGCTCCAGAGCCTTGGCGTAAGCATTTGCCCAGGAGATGCTCGCGGGATGGCCGGCCTTATGAGCGATAATGACTTGCTTTAGCCGCACGGCAAATGAGTTCCTCCCGCGAATCTTTCGAGTGCCCGCCACTCGGGATGAGGCAGCGGCGACCGGACTAAATTTCTTACTCGGCAGCGGCAACCAAAAGCGACACGGCCGGGGGACCTTCATCACCCGAGGTCGTCTCGCGCCCGATTGGGGCATTCTGGGGATTTGCCAGCACCAGGTAACCAAACAGAGACCCGGCAGCAGCAGCCTGCGGTGAGGGCCCCGTCCCCGCCAGAGCAGTCAGAAGACTCATGCTCGCCCGCGTCGCCGCAATCGCTTGAGGCGGCTCGAGTGTGGGGACGACCTGCTCTTGCAAATCCCGATCCCAATCTAAGGTCACAAACCGGTCCTCAACCCACGCAGACGGATAAACCGGCGGCACCCGCACGGCAGCCGAGCGCGCCAGGCACACCCAAGTATCGCCACGATGGTAGCCAATTTCGAGGCGATAATCCCGATCGCTCAGGGGAACCGGTAGGTACATTTCTCGGGCTTCCACATCGCAGGGGTATTCTTGCAGGTCACTCCCGGTGTTGCTTTCGGGCTCTGCAACCTCGTAAAGGCGCAGGACCGAGGTACGGGCTTCCTGGCGCAGCAGCTCTCGAGCCGCCGCAGGAATGTCCCAGTAAGCAAAGCACCAATAGGGATCGCGCGGCATCAGAACAATGCGGCCCTCAGCATAGGTCGCAGGCAGCTCCGATAAATTTTCATCGACAGAGCCAAGAATCTCTGAAAGGGCGGGCTCGCGGGGACCGCCGAGTTCGTATTTAGAGGCCTCTACCGCCATCTGAGATGCCTCAGGAGGCAGGATCGAAGAGACGCGCGGGCGCTCTCGTTCGGCGCCGCGCACGGCTGCCAAGAGCTGCGCCTTTCGCAAGCGACTGTAGCGGGGAATTCGGTACTCGCTAGCAACCCGGCGCAGCTGCCGCAGCGTCATTTCTTCGAACCGCAGGTACTCTAGCGCCATTGGATTAGTTCTCCGAGTTGGGGCGACAGATGCAAAGACCGCAGTCACTCCTTACTCCCTAGCAGGAGCTATTGTCGCAGGCGGCCCCTCAAATATCTAACCGCACTCGGGAGGATTCGGCCACCTCATGCCGAATCTAGCGCAGCTTTTCGAGCACCCGGACATCTGCAATTTTCCAGGCTCCAGGGGCCGATTCCACTAGCTCGTAGCGCACGCGCAAATTCGAGTCGTAGACCGGCGTTCCGGCTCCCTCAAGGCTCGAGCGGTCCGTCGCTACCTCTCGCACGGTCGCCTCGAAGACCAGCCGCCCTGCATTCTGCTCGAGAGTACGCACCGAATCGGTGGCAACTTCATGCTCGAACTGGCGGTAGCGCCCCGAGCCCTGATACTGGGCGGCCCACTGCTGGTGCTGGGCCAACGGTGCCCCCGTCAGTACCTCCGCAAGAGCCGAAACGTCTCCGTCAGCGCCGTAGGCGCGAGCCTTGGCCGCTAGCCAGCGAGATAGCACCCGGTCGGCCACATCGGCAGCAGTCGCGGGCGGGCGAGCGGACGCGGCACCGATCGCCGCGTAGGCCTCTGCTGGCAAGGTCAGTAGCGGTTCGTCGATACGGATGGCCAGGTGCTTCCGCTCTGCAACGGGAACTGGCGTGCGATTGCTCCACCATCCCGATAGGGTCGTAGCCCCCACTCCCACAGCACCCAAGATAGCTGTCGCCCAGATCAAGCGCCAGCGATCGGGGGGAGTCAGCTCGCCAACAACAGTAGCTTGCTGTTGGCGATAGCGGCGCGGGCGCCGCCGCCTCTGGGCGAAGGGAACCACCTCCGAGTCACCATCTGCTAGGGCCAGCCGGCGAGCGCCGAGGCCCTCAGCCGGCGCCATCGTGCTCGCACCACTCACACCAAAAGTCGCCGACACATTCTCACTCATCATTGCCGTAGCTACCGGCGATGGCGCGCTTGCCACACTCCCACCGTAGCGGCGCTGCAAGGGCAGATCGAACGCAGCATAGCTGGATTGACCGACGGCTACTGGCATCATCGGCACCGAGGAAATCGCCTCTTCGCGCTGCTGGGCCCGTTTTTGCCGAGTCACTGCCTTTTTGAGGCGTCGAGGCGCCATAGCCAGGCGTTCGAGTTCTGCTTGAACCCGGGGGTCGGCAAAGTACCCCTTCAGCGTTAGCTGGCAATGGGACAAATCGCGAAACTTTGGCAGAACCTCCTGGTGCAGCCAGCGTTCGCTAAAGCGGCATAACCCCAACAACGGATCGGCACTGCCTGCAGAGGCTTGCTGCAGCTGCTCGAGGAATTTGCGATCTCGACTGCGCTCGACTGTCTCGATCGCACGCTCGGTCTGACCCAGAAGCAGCGCGCACACGGCTCGCTCCAAAGTGACGTCCTGGTGGCGATGGCGGCGCTCGATTCTTTCTAAGATGGTCGTCGCCTCTACCACAAAGGAGGGGCGCTGGGTTGCAAACCCGCGGGCGATTTGCGTGTAGGCAAGTAAGTAGGCTGCTGCCGGGGAGGAGCGACGGGCCTCCACCGCAAACAAGTGCGCTTGCTCGTCTGCATCGAGATGACCTCGCAGCTGCTGAATGAAACGTAAAAACTCATCCGCACTCAGAGCAGAGCGATCTCGGTCTCCCGAGCCATCAATCCCGCCGCGGTCCTCAAGCAGGGTCGCCAGCAGCGACAGAGCGCGCTGCGTCGCCGCCCGCCCGCGCTTGGGAAGCGTCAAAATCTCCCAAATCTCGAATGGGCGCAGGCGGGCTAGCTCGTCTGCCAACTCGCGCTGGAGGACCGTCAACGTCGATTCGGTTGCAATCAGTTGGCAGGCCGCCTCTAGCTCGACAGCGGCCTGCTGATAGCGTTGGCGCTGACCTAGCTCGCGGCCTAGCTCCCGATGGGCCACCGTCGCAAGCAATACTAAATCTGTCCGACGCTCCCCCTCGGTCGCCCCGCCTGGCGAGATGCTACTACCCTCTCGCCACCAGTTTTCCCGCAGACAGGTTCGCGCGAGGTGTTTGACAAAGGCATATTCGCCAACTTCGAACAGAATCAGCAGTGCTCCCAAAAATTGTTCGGCTCGAATCTCGAGGCAGGGAGCGTCCCGTCGCTGGCATTCCTGGATCAGACAGGCCTCGAGCTGCATGGGGGGTAACGTCAGTGCCGTACGCCCCTTGACAGCCGTGCCAGAAGCCGCACCAGAAGAATTTGTTTCTGCCGCCGCCGCCGCTGATTGCCTAAGAGCTTCGTCGTAGCGCGCGCGGCAGGCGGGATCGGCCAATGTCTGATAGGCCCTTGTCAGGAGCGCCTCTCGACTGGCAAGCAACGCCGCGGAGTATCCAGAGAGCGGCTTCTGTTGTTGGCGATCGCGGCAAGCCTGTTGAATTTGTTCGGGAGTGGCTCGGTACGGGACACCGAGCATGCGGTAGTGGTCGAGCGGAATTTGCACAGTTTTTATCCCCAGCCTTCAGACACGACAACGTATATGTGCGTAGCGGAAACCCCAATCGAGCCTAGCGAGAACGACCTTGGGTAGCCTTGCGACGGAACGTGAGTGGTCGCGATAGCAGCATTTCGCCGCGCGCACCAGGCAGGTCCCCATCACAAGCACGGCTAACCTCAGCAGCTCGCCATCCTAGGGGTGGCGATTAAGCGTATACTCGGTGAAAGCGATTCGGGGAAACAAAAAGCAAACCCGCAAGCCACGAAGCGGGCGCGATAGTTGCACTGCTCTGGTGCTGGGGCGGTTGCGATTCTTTCCTCTACTGGCTCGATGACGCGCAGCCACGCTTTATCTTTTGCAGACTCAGGATACAACAGAGGCCATGGTTGCAGAGCGAACTTTACCTAAATTTGATGCTTCCTCCTGCAAACTTTCCGTCGAAGAAGGTTTGCTTTTGTACCGGGATATGACCCTCGGCCGACAATTCGAGGACAAATGCGCGGAAATGTACTATCGAGGCCGGATGTTTGGCTTCGTTCACCTCTATAACGGCCAAGAGGCCGTATCCACAGGCATTATCAAGGCCCTGCAGCCCGACGAGCGCGACTACGTCTGCAGCACCTACCGAGATCACGTCCATGCCCTGAGTGCTGGAGTTCCCGCCCGGCAAGTTATGGCCGAACTCTTCGGCAAGGAAACCGGCTGTAGCCGCGGGCGTGGCGGCTCGATGCACATGTTTTCTGCGGCGCACAATCTCCTTGGCGGGTACGCTTTCGTCGCCGAGGGCATTCCTGTCGCCACAGGGGCGGCATTTCAAGCCAAATATCGCCGCGAGATCCTCCACGACAGCGGTAGCGTCGGGGTGACGGCTTGCTTCTTCGGAGACGGGGCCAGCAACAACGGCCAATTTTTCGAATGCTTGAATATGGCAGCGCTCTGGAAGTTACCCATTATTTACGTCGTTGAGAACAATAAGTGGGCGATTGGCATGGCTCACGAGCGCGCCACTTCGCAACCCGAGATTTTCAAAAAGGCCAGCGTCTTCGATATGGCTGGCGTCGAGGTCGATGGCATGGATGTTCTGGCCGTTCGCTCGGCCGCACTCGCAGCCGTCGAGCGGGCCCGTGCCGGCGAGGGGCCAACGCTGATCGAGGCGCTGACGTACCGTTTCCGGGGCCACTCCCTGGCCGACCCCGACGAACTCCGCGACCCGGTGGAAAAAGAGACCTGGCTCTCGCGAGATCCCATCGCGCGCCTGACCGAGCATCTCAAAGCCAATAATTTGGCTACGGGCGAGCAACTCGCCGCAATCGAGGCAGAAGTCACCGCCGAGATCGAAGACGCCGTTCGCTTTGCCGAGGAGAGCCCCGAACCCAACCCCAGCGAGCTAACCCGCTATATCTTTGCCGAAGATTAGGGATAGAACAATCTACCCAAGGCAAGACCCGCAGCGAGGTTCGGTTCTCGCTGCGGGTCTTGCCGCGAGCTTTTAAGTAAATTAAGGCCTCGGGTGCCTAGCGACTGGGGGGCTCGGCGATCGCACCGGACCCTTTACTGCCAGCCCCGACCATGGGGGCATACTTGACGATGTCAGCCAGATCCTGGAGCTGCCGAATGGCCTCGGCCCCCTCCAGCTTCATGAGTTCGCGGTCGTCGCGCATCTCGGTCCAGGTGATGCCGTAATCAGAAACCAAAAAGCGAATCAAATGGTCGCCGCCGAGGCTGACCATAAACGAGGCACTGTTGAGTTCGTCACCGCAGGTGTAGCAGGAGGCCAGGTGCCCTCGCTTCTCTAGGGCCAATGCCAACGCCTGGAGATTTGCGACCAAGTCGCGAACGAATTCGCGGTGTTGTTGAGCCAGTCGTACGAACACTCCCGTTGCCTCCAGCCAGAACGTTTTATGAGAAGCAGAAGATTTTTAAGGATTTTTTTACAATCTTACCTGGGAATCACCCGTCGCGCACGCAAAGTCTTACCTGCAGCCTAGCGCGCCCGCTCCAGCTTCTGGAGAACGGGCCGAAGCGAAACGATGTGGCGTTCGAGCCCGAGTCGAGCGAGATCGATCCCTAGTGCCAATGCTACCAGTTCCGAGAGGTGCAGGACGGGTAGTCCCAGCGGCCGACCGATAACCCGTTCGATTTCCGGTTGGCGCGAGTCGAGATTGAGATGGCACAGCGGGCAAGGCGTCACCAGGCAATCGGCGCCTGCTGAGATTGCCGATTGCAGGTGCGTTCCGGCCAAGGTAAAAGACGCCTGGGATGCGTAGCTTGCCAGAGGCCACCCGCAACATTGGGTGCGCCCCGGATAGTCGACTGGCTCGGCTCCAAGAGCGCGAAACACATGCTCGAGGGATTGGGGGCGATGCGGGTCGTCGAACGCCCGAATGCTGTTGCCTGCCCGCAGCAGGTAGCAGCCATAAAAGCTCGCGCACTTCAAATTTGCCAGGGGGCGGCGCACTCGCTCCGCCAGCTGGCTCAGTCCGACATCGCGCACTAAAACCCCAAGTAGATGGATGACCTCCGTGCTGCCGGCGTAGGGCCGACAGCCCTGTGATGCCAGGGTCTGATTGACTGAGGCACGGCGACTTTCGTCGTCTTTGAGTGCTTCGTCTACGCTGCCGATTACACCCTGGCAAGTGCTGCAATGGGTCAGCAGGGGTAGGCTCAGAGACTCAGCCAGGGCGATATTGCGTGCGTTCACAACGTCTTCGAGGTGCTGGGAATCCTCTTTGTAGGTTCCCGAACCACAGCACGCCGCTTGCCCGAGCTCGACGAGCTCCAGGCCTAAAGCTTCGGCTGTCGCCACCGTTGCCAAATGCAGCTCGCCGCAAGCACCGCGAGCGACGCAACCGGGGTAGTAGGCGTAACGCATTACTTTGCTGATGTGGGTGGTTTTACCCTCGTATGGTATATTTATCTTCCTGAACGCGGTATCGAAGCGTAATGGTTTTGTGGCCCACTCCCCGAGCGTTCGGAGGGTCACGCGGATTTTTGCGCTCGGTACTCGCTTGCACGACTCACATGCATAAAAAAACGTAGATACGGGGCTCTAGTCGGGCAGCCGCGCCCGAGGTGTTAGGCTGCTTTCCGATAAGATGTACTGGCACGACACTACCGAGCTTGGTTTTTGGGAGATAAGTAGCGATGAGCGCAGCAGAGATTCTGGAGAAGGTTAAGGCAATTGTTGGCGAGCAACTCGAAAAGGACGTTGCGGAGATCTCGCCAGAGTCAAACTTTCAGAATGACCTTGGGGCAGATTCCCTCGACGTTGTCGAGTTGGTGATGGCTTTGGAAGAAGAGTTTGATATCGAAATCCCCGACGAGGCTGCCGAGAACATTGCCACCGTGCAAGCAGCAGTGGACTACATCGCAGAGAAGTCGGCCGCTCCCTCTGCATAACTGCGGGCGGCGAATGGTAATTGCACGGGAGATTCGGCTGAGACGGAGTGCTGCCCTATGAGCGACTCGAATCGGAAGCGCGTTGTTGTCACCGGACTAGGCGCGATCGCCCCCATCGGTAACACTCCCATCGAATATTGGGAGAGTTTGCTGGCCGGTCGCAGCGGAATTGCGACTATCAGCCTTTTTGAGGCGTCGCAGCACGCCAGTCGTATTGCCGGGGAAGTCAAAGGGTTCGAACCCGATGCTTACTTCGACCGCAAAGACGCCAAGCGCATGGAGCGATTCACGCAGTTTGCTGTGGCAGCCAGCAAGCAAGCCCTAGCGGACGCTCGGCTCGAGATTGACGACCTCAATGCAGATCGCATTGGCATCATCATCGGGACGGGCGTCGGCGGTATCAGAACTCTAGAGGAGCAGCAGGAGGTCTATCTCAGTCGCGGCCCGAGTCGCTGCAGCCCCTTTATGGTGCCGATGATGATTGCCAATATGGCAGCAGGTATGACTGCCATCCACACGGGAGCGCGCGGTCTCAACACTTGCACGGTGACGGCCTGTGCGGCGGGCTCTAACGCCATTGGCGATGCCTTTCGGGCCATTCAGTACGGCACTGCTGATGCCATGATCTGCGGGGGAAGCGAAGCCTGCATTACCCCCCTGACAGTGGCCGGTTTTGCCTCGATGAAGGCTCTATCGCGCCGTAATGACGAGCCTCAGAAAGCCAGCCGACCGTTCGACCGCAACCGCGATGGCTTCGTTATCGGGGAAGGTGCGGGAATCCTCATCCTTGAGAGTCTCGAGCATGCCGCAGCCAGAGGAGCGCGCATTTACGCCGAAATCGTCGGCTACGGTATGACCTGCGACGCCTACCATATGACTTCTCCCGTACCTGGCGGCAGTGGCGCGGCGCGGGCCATCGAGCTAGCGCTCAAAGATGCCGGAGTGACCCCCGAGCGCGTCAGCTACGTTAACGCCCACGGTACCAGCACTGCAGCTAACGATTCCAACGAAACCCAGGCCCTCAAGAAAGCCCTGGGAGCTAGCGCCCTCACAACACCGATTAGCTCTACCAAATCAATGACCGGCCACCTGCTGGGTGGGGCCGGGGGCATCGAAGCCGTTGCTTGCGTTTTGGCCATTACCCACGACCGGGTGCCGCCGACGATTAATTTGGAGAACCCCGACGAAGACTGCGATCTCGACTACATTCCTGGCGGAGCGCGATCGCTCCGGGTCGAAGTTGCCCTTTCCAATTCCTTTGGGTTCGGGGGCCACAACGCGACTTTGGCGTTCCGGAAGTATGCCTGAGCGATAAATTTAGTTACAGCCGCTCTAGAGTGCGCGCCCTTGCTTGCCGATCCCCTCGGTGCGATGATGGGGGTGACGCTTGGGAAGTCCGGGATTCTCCGGACTGCTTCCCCAATTTGTTGTTGTTTGTTGGATAAAAATACAAAAATTATGGTCGCTGCCACCCAATCGTTAGACGAGCTTTGCATCAATTCCATTCGTTTCCTGGCAATCGATGCGGTTGAGAAAGCCAACTCCGGGCACCCAGGTCTGCCGATGGGGGCAGCGCCGATGGCCTACGTGCTTTGGGATCGCCTCATGCGGTTCAACCCCAAAAATCCCAACTGGTTTAACCGCGATCGCTTCGTTTTGTCCGCCGGCCACGGCTGCATGCTGCACTACGCCTTGATGCATCTCGCCGGCTACGACAGCGTCACCCTCGACGACATCAAGCAGTTTCGTCAGTGGGAGTCGATGACCCCCGGCCACCCCGAAAACTTCATCACGCCTGGGATCGAGGTGACGACCGGTCCGTTGGGTCAGGGGGTTTGCAACGGCGTCGGTCTGGCGATGGCAGAGGCGCACTTGGCCGCAAAGTACAATAAGCCCGACTGCAAGCTCGTCGACCACTACACCTTCGTCATTGAAGGCGACGGCTGCAATATGGAGGGCATCTCCGGCGAAGCCTGCTCCCTGGCCGGCCACCTGGGCTTGGGCAAACTGATCGTTCTCTACGATGACAACCATATTTCGATTGAAGGCAGCACGGACATTGCCTTCACCGAAGACGTCTGCAAGCGCCACGAAGCCTACGGCTGGCACACCATTCACGTCGAAAATGGCAACACCGACCTAGCTGCAATCCAGCAGGCCATCGAGGAAGCTAAAGCCGTCACCGACAAGCCTTCTTTAATTAAGGTCACGACCACCATTGGCTACGGTTCGCCGAACAAGGCCGACACCTATGGCGTACATGGCTCTCCCCTGGGAGAATCTGAAATTACCCTCACCCGGGACAATCTCGGCTGGAGCTACGGTCCTTTCGAGGTGCCCGAAGATGCCCTCAGCCACTTCCGCAAAGCCATCGAGCGCGGCGCCCAGGCCGAGGCTGAGTGGAATGAGACGCTGGCAACCTATCGCAGCAAGTATCCCGAAGAGGCGGCCACCCTCGAGCGCATGCTTGCCGGCAAGCTTCCTGAAGGTTGGGAGGAAGCCCTGCCAGTTTACACCACCGAGAGTAAAAAAGACGCAACCCGCAACCAATCCGGCGCGACCCTCAATGCCATCTCGGCGGTACTACCCGAACTCATCGGGGGCTCTGCAGACTTGGCTCCCTCTAACAAAACTCTCGTTAAAGCTGAAGGCGACTTTCAAAAAGGTCAATACCAGCACCGCAACTTGCACTTTGGCGTGCGGGAGCACGGCATGGGCGCCATCTGCATCGGCATGTCCCTGCACAAGTCCGGCCTGATTCCTTATGGTGCGACGTTCCTGGTGTTCACCGACTACATGCGCGGCGCGATTCGCCTATCGGCATTGTCCCAGGCCCAGGTTATTTGGGTGATGACCCACGATTCGATTGGCTTGGGCGAAGACGGCCCCACCCACCAGCCCGTAGAGCACGTCGCCTCTCTGCGCATGATTCCCAATCTGACAGTGTTCCGCCCGGCTGACGGTAACGAGACCTCTGGTGCGTACAAGTACGCTATCGAGAATCGCGATGCGCCGACACTGTTGGCCCTGTCTCGCCAGGGTCTGCCGATTCTGGAAAATTCCTCCATCGAGAACACCATCAAAGGCGGCTACGTTGCCCTCGACTGCGAGGGCACGCCGGAGCTAGTCTTCATCGGCACCGGTAGCGAAGTCATGCTCTGCATCGAGGCCGCCAAGCAACTGGCAGCAGAGGGCAAGCAGACCCGCGTTGTCTCCATGCCCAGCGTGGAGGTCTTCGAAGCCCAAGACGCCGCCTACCGGGAGTCTGTATTGCCGAAGGCTCTCACCAAGCGCCTGATCGTAGAAGCAGGCGTCACTATTGGCTGGGGCAAGTACGTTGGCACCGAAGGTGACATCATTGGCGTCGATCGCTTCGGGGTTTCAGCGCCCGGTGGCGAAGCGATGGCTAAGTTTGGCTTCACGGTTGAAAATGTCCTCGCCAAAGCCAAGGCTCTGCTCGGCTGAGTCAGTCGAGTTTTGATTCGATCCAAAAAGCCTCCCTTGTGGGGGAGGCTTTTTGGACGGGAGCATAGTGCCGTCAAGCGGGAGGTTTTCCCTGCCAGATGGGGCTCTGCTGGCAGACCGCCATCCAGCTCTTGAAGGCAGCCTCGTCGTCGCCATAGCGGGCCTCGAGTTCGTTTTCAATTTGCCGGACTTGCGCTAGGGCTGCTTCAAAATTTCGCTCGACTGCTGCTGGGGCTTCGCGCCAACCGTCTCTGACGCCCTCTTCAAACTGAGCGTCCCAGGCTTCGTAGACAAGACGGTAAGATGGCTCGTCTTCGCTCTCGTTGTAGGCTTTTGAGCCGGTGTTTTCACCAGCGGCTACGGGAATCGCCGCCCACTGCAGGGCAGCTCCCGAGGCAAATCGCAAAACGAGCAGTCCTGGCGGCCACTCGATGCACCAATAGGCAACCTCGCCATCGAGGATATAGCTCCAGCGAGCTTCAACTTGTAAGATAGCTGCCGGGCCATTGGCATAGTCTTCCTTGGAGAGGGGGCGCAGCGCCGGCGAGATAACCTCTTGCAAATAGGTCCGCTCTTGGGGACGCACGGAGGCGCACAACATGACCTCGCCCCGGTCCATATCCTCAGCAAACGCGATGTACTGCATGGTGACGGCGACCTCATCAAAATTAAAGGAGCTGCTCGAGGCCATAGACCAGGTGCTTGAGTTCGGTTACCTTACGCACGCACAGCAGCACGCCCGGCATATAGGCCGCTCGGTCGGTGGTGTCGTGGCGGATGGTGTAGAGCTGCCCCGGCGCGCCGAAGATAGTTTCCTGATGGGCGATCGCCCCCGGCAAGCGCAGGCTGTGGATGTGAATATTTTGGCTTGCGGTTGCCCCGCGCGCGCCGGTTAGGGTTTCAGTTTCGCTGACTTTTGGTGAATTGTAGGCTTTCTCAAGGTCGCCGAGCATCTGGGCTGTTTTGATGGCCGTACCGCTGGGGGCGTCGGCTTTGCGGTCGTGGTGAAGCTCGATAATTTCTACGTGCTCGAAGTAGCGTGCGGCCTGCAGGGCAGCCTGCTGCATCAAGATGACGCCGATACAGAAATTCGGTGCGATAATTGCCCCGGTGCTGGCTTTTTCAGCAAAATCTCGCAGGTCTTGCAGTTGCTCGTCTGAGAGGCCGGTCGTGCCCACCACCGGCCGCACCCCGTAAGCGATCGCCGTGCGGGTGTTGTCGTAGACGCTATCGGGGTGAGTAAAATCTACCATCACCCCTTGAATTTTTTCTTGGGTTGCCAGAACGAGGGTGCCCTGCAGATCGTTAACGATAGGGACCTCAAGAGGACCGCAGCCAGCGACTTCGCCGACATCTCGACCGAGGTGCTCGGCGGAAAAGTCAACGGCTCCCACCAGCTTCATGTCTGCTGCTGTCGCCACGGCCTTGACTGTTTCTCGGCCCATTTTTCCAGCCGCTCCGGCAATGACAACTGGAATTTTTTCCCCGTCCATACCCCATCTCCGCTCGATATATTTTGACGATTGTATCGCTCGTCGGCCGACGAGCGATTCAGCCATTAACCGATGCCCTGCAAGGCATCTCCCACGCCTTGAAAGAGCAGCCAGGATAGGAAAAAATTACCGGCAAAGATGGCCAGGAGCGCCGTTACGACTGCCGTCGTGGTCGATTGGCCCACGCCTTTAGCACCGCCTGTGGTCGTCAACCCCCAGCTGCAGCCGATCGTCGCGATCGTCGCACCAAACACGATGGCTTTGATAATGGCAGCGACTAGATCCCAAATATCAAGAAAGCGCTGAATCGAGTCGATAAATACCTGTGGCGCGATGCCATACAAACTCTCGGCGATCGCCAAACCCCCGATAACCCCCGTCAAAAGAGACAAGATCGTTAGGATGGGGAGCATCACACAACAGGCCAGTAGGCGCGGCGCGACCAAGTAGTCAATTGGGTCGGTTTTGAGCATGTAGAGCGCGTCGATTTGCTCGGTCACCTGCATGGTGCCAATTTCGGCAGCGAAGGCCGACCCCACCCGGCCGGCAAGCACCACAGCTGTCAGTACGGGGGCCAGCTCGCGCGCTAAGGCCACAGCCAGCACGCCGCCTACGGCCGTTGACGCCCCAAAATCGAGGAATTCCCGCGCGACCTGAATGGTAAAAACCATGCCCACAAACCCAGCTGTCACCAGAGCGATCAGCAGCGAGTCTGGGCCCGCAACCGCCATTTGCTCGAAGGTATTGCGTCGGTTGATGCGCCTCGGTTGCAGATGCAGGAGAACTTGCCCTCCCAGCAGAGCGGCCGCGAACAAGCGCTGCAACCACCTGCCAAAATCGCCCCCAACTGCAAACTTGCTTGCCATCTCCGGTGCCCCCAGACAGTTACCAGCACCACATGCTAGCACCGACTGTTAGGACCGCGTCTTCTGCTCTGTGGCGTCGGCCGCAAGCTTAGTTGCGCTCCTCCGGCTCGACGCGGAATCGTTCTACCGAGGCGAGCAGGTCGCCCGCCAGGCTCGTCAGGTGCTGCAGCGCTCCCGAAACCTGCTGGGATTCTTGGGAGGTACCTTGAGCGGTCATCTCAACTGACTGCATAACCTGCGCCACCGAGCGCGAGGTTTCCGTCTGCTCTTGGGTATCGACTGTAATCGATCGCACCAGCGTATCGATGCGGTTGGATACCTGAATGATGTCCTCTAGGGCTCGCTTGGCTTGCTCGGCACGCTGGGTACCGTCGATAACCTGCTGGGTCCCTTCTTCCATCGCCGCCATTACCGAGCTGGTTTCGCCCTGAATCTGCAGTACGATTTTCTCGATTTCTTTGAGCGATTTTGCCGAGCGGTCTGCTAGCTGGCGGACTTCGTCGGCAATGACCGCGAAACCCCGTCCCGCCTCGCCTGCCCGAGCCGCCTCAATCGAGGCGTTCAGGGCAAGTAGGTTCGTGCGCGAGGCAATCTGGGAAATAGCCGAAACAATCTTGGAAATCTCCTGGGAGGATTCGGCCAGTCGCTTCACCTTGCGGGCTGTCTGGGCAACCGTTTCCCGAATTTGCAAAATACCGGCCACCGCCGAATCTACCGCCTCTCCCCCTTTGAGGGCCGTTTCCGACGCCGAGCGCGCGACCACCTCTGCTTCTTGCGCGTTCTCGGCCACGCGCTGAATCGAGTCGGTCATCATCTGCACGGAGTTGAGGGTGACGGCTAGCTCTTCTGCCTGACGGAGGGCGTCTTCTGAGAGGCCGCGCGCGAAGGTCTCACTCTCACCCGAGCTGAGGTTTACCTCCCGCGCCGCATCTTTGACCTGCTGGACGATCGTGCGCAGGTTGCGAATTGTGAGGTTGAAAGCATCGGCCACCGCACCTAAGACGTCGGCGCTCACCTCCGCTTGAACCGTCAGATCGCCCCGGGCCGCCCCTTCTACGTCGTCTAGCAGGCGGATGACCTGACGCTGCAGGTCTTCTTTGGCTTGCTCTTGCTCCTCTGCTTTGCGTTGGGCTTCGGAGGTCAGGTTGGCCATTACGCCGATAGCTTTATTGAACTCCGACGACAGCTGACCGAATTCGTCGCGGGCAAACACGCTCGCCCGAGCGCCCAGGTTGCCTTGCTCGATGGCGTAGAACTGAGCCTGCAGGTCGCCAACGGAGCGCTTGATCTGGCGGTTGAGTATGCCGGCAGCCGCAAACGTGGCCGCACCACCCAAACCACCAGCCAACAATCCAATCGCGCCCGCTCGCAGGGGCTTGGGCAGCGTTCCTTCTGGTGCCGCCGGCATCATTACAGCACTGGCAATCCCTGCGGCCACAAAAGTAGCCACACCAGCAAACAAGGACAACACCTTCTGTTTTTGCAGCAAAGGCGCATCTGCCAACACCTGCAGCGTTCCACCCTCGACTGCCACATCATCAGCGGCCTTGTCTGCGCCGGTTGCAGCAGCAGCGGTGTCGTCTGCCGCTGCAAAAGCGTTGCTGTCAGGGTTTGCCGCTGGGGTTCCCAGATTGTCCTCGCCAAAAGCGCTGGTAATGGGAGGGCTCAGTTCTAGGTCGGGCAGGTCTTCGACTGGCTCATTGGCTCCCTCCAGCTCGGCTACGGAGGGAAGCCCGGCAATACTGTTATTCCAGCTCTCGGGAGATCGGTCCCGGCCTGAGGTGCGATTTAAAGAGGGATCGGTCGGATCTTCATCGCTGCTGAAATCTGCCACGCTATGGCCGAAGGTGTCGTCGAGATCGTCGGGGCTCATCAAAAACGTAGGCGGCTCCAGGGATTCACCTTCGGGCAAGAATCCACCTTCTATTGCAATTTCGCCGGCCTCAGCATTGCTCTCGTTGAGATCTTGGGAAAATTCGGCCGAGAGCTCGAAAGAGGACAGGGCATCTTCATCCTCCTCGTCTTCGGAGGGGTCGACCGCCGCGCCCATTTCATCGGCAGCATCTAAAAATGCAGTGCCCCTTCCCAGAAGGCCACTCTCTTCAAATCGGTAAGCATCGTCTTCGACAATGCCCGTCTCGTCCTCGGCATCCTCAGCAAAGGGGTTGGCAAAATATCCCTCCGTTTCGGGGCTCGCATCAACTTCATAGCTCCTGCGCAATTCTGCATCGAGGTCGAGACCCTCTTCACCTTGCAGGGCACTGGTCAATCCTTCTGGGGAAGAGCCGCGCAAACCCGTCGCACCAAAAGTAGCATCCTCCTCGCCGATACCACCCTGGGTTGGGACGTAGCCATCTGTGATGCGGTTATCTTGATGGCTGCTCCACTGGTCGATGCTTTCAATTCCTTTGTGGGCGTAGTTGATGAAGTCTTGCTCGTCAGTCACCTTCAGGACGAGTTCGTACTGCTGCCGGGCTTCTTCGTAGCGCTCGAAGCAGCAATAAACATGGCCTCGCAGCAGCAGTACGCTCGGGTCGTCGGGAATTTCCCGTGCGAGGCGATCGATGATTGAGAGAGCCTCGTTGTAGTTGCCATCAATGTAAGCTTTCTCGGCCTGGCGGTACTCTCGGTCGTACTTATCCGGTCTGATGCCTGATGCCATTTGTCTTTAACTCCACCGCTACTAGAAAAAGTACGCGCTATCCCTACTGCTACTACTGCTTCACCATCATCGCCTCTCAGGTGCCAGAGGTCCTAGCTTGTTCTCGCTCGTTTGTCCCCAATCCAGCATGCTCGCTTTCCTTGACAAGCGCTTCGCGGCAAACACCTCGTACCAGATTCCCCGCTTTTGCGATGCTGCCGTGCGATCCCCCATACTATCTAGATTGCCGTCCAGTGAGAGGCTCGTAATATCGAACCCGGATCTAGCAAGCAGAGCGGGCGTTCGGAGTCCGGATCCTCCCAGATACCGCGGGCGAATGGCTTAATGGACTCCGGCATGCGCTCTGAGGTTGCGATCTGCTCTACATTGAGCCAATCCATACCAATAATGCCCTCTACTGCCAGCCCAATGATAGCTTCGTTGTCCTCAACCGCAATCACCGGCAGCTCCGAGCGTTCGGTCGCGATGGCTGAGGTCTCGCCCAGAAATTGACCGAGGTCTGCAACCCAAATCACCTGACCGCGCAGGTTCATCGTGCCAAGCAGCAGATAAGAGGCATTGGGAATGGACGTGATGAGTTGCGGAGATTGAATCACCACCTCCTTAATCCCGGTTGCTGGCAGGGCAAATTCCCGACGAGACGGAACGTAGAATCGCAAATGCAGCTCCCCCTCGGGAGCTTCGCGTTGCTGAATTTCTGGTGAGAACGAGCCCATGGCTCGGTCGCTCTCGGGCTGAGCAATCATAGAAACTATCCTCTCAACAGCTGCTTGACGGTGCCGATGAGTTCGTCTGGCTCGAAGGGCTTGGAGATGTAAGCATCGGCACCCTGCTTCATACCCCAGTAAATATCGAAGTCCTCACCCTTCGACGAACACATTACAACCGGTACGTCTTGGGTTTTGGGATTGGTCTTGATCTGGCGACAAACTTCATAACCATTCATGCGCGGCATGACGATATCGAGGACAACCAGGTCGGGGCGCTGATTTTTAATCTGCTCGAGCGCCTCGACGCCGTCGCTAACGCTAACCACAGAAGCGCTCAGGTCGCTATCCTTGAGAAGCTCGGCAATCATCTGCCGCTGTGTCGGGCTATCTTCTACAACCAAAACCGTACTCATAAGCTAGAGACCTCACTACTCTCTCCTTTTCCCAATCTGCGCTTCCCAATTTGGGATCCTGCCCGCTCAAAAAAATAACCCGACGACCCCGGGGTGGCATCTTCAAAGGCTACCGCGAGGGAGTGAGTATTTTCCGTAGAGTGTAAGGCCGACCGGCGGCACTCTTGGCATTGCTTCTCCCCAGTATCCCCTGATTTTGCCCCTGCGACTAACAGTTCTGACCTAAGACGGAGAGGCCTGGGGAGGATAAGGCAACCCCGAATATTTTTCCAGCAAAACGAAGAGCTCGCGCTCGCCGAATGGCTTTGTCAGATAGTCGGTTGCCCCGACCATGCGCGCGCGCACGCGGTCGGTGAATCCTTCTATTCCTGTCAGCATGATGATAGGCGTCTGACGGAAGACTTGGGTCGCACGCAGCATGGCACAGACTTCGTAGCCATCGATCCCGGGCATGGCAATGTCACAAAAGACAATTGCCGGGGAACACTCAAAAAGCTGAGGTAAAGCTGCGATAGGGTTGATGGCAGTCTTAACGACGTAGCCCCGCTCGCCAAGAATGCGTTCGACGCTGCGGCAAATTGTAATATCGTCGTCGATGCAAAAAATTTGGGATCGCGGCGGAGTGGAATCCTTCGAGGCAACGGGGCGCGACTGGATTGAGGTTTTATCTCGCAACTGAACCCAACCTCTTTGGAGGTACGGATAGATCGCCCGGGCAATCAGCAAAAGATCTCGATTGAGGTAGCGCGACCACTGGCGCAGGGTCGTCTTGCCGTTACAAGCCCGAGTCAAACTGCGGTAGGCCTTCTCGGTCATTGATGCCCGTAGATTCTCCTCGTCGGTCACCACGGGACATTGTTCGGGATCTCGCAGGTGGGGGTGAAACTGTTTCCAGTGCTGAATTTGCTTGACCGTCTTAGCCACAAGCGGCGTGACCTTGAGGCTGCCGAGTTGCGGCGTAATGGGTGGAGCCGACTCAAAAACAAATGTCCCTTCGTGCAGGCTCAAAAGGTCGAAGAGTGCTTCACCGACCAGGTGATAAAGTATGCTGCGGCCCTGTGCCGGGCTGAGGGCATGCCGTTCGATAAGCTGCCACAGCGCGGCGTATTCCATCGTAGCCTGGGGCGTCGGCTGGCAGCTCGCGCTAATTTCCTTCAGGCTATCTTCAGCTCGGTAGCGATGGAGGTAATCTCGCAGGCGCTCGAGTCCGTTGGGATCTCGCCCGGCGGCATAGGCGATTTGCCCCCCGATAAAAAAAACGAACCAGGAACCCGACGAGCGATCGCTGAGCGGCAAACCACCTGACAAGATGCGAGACTCGCGCGTCGAAGCCGGCTCGATGTAGAGTTGACCGGTTCGCTGGCCGAATTCCACAAGTTGGAGGATGCTCTTGATATCGATCTCGCTGAGTGTTCCGTGCATGACCTGCGCTGTCCGCTCCTTGAGTATTATGATTGGTTTCGAGGTATCGAGCGGGCAGCATCGACTCCTGGCTATCGGCTATCACTATCGGTAGTCCGCGAGGGGTTAGGCAAGCTTGCAAGATGGTTTAGGGCCGTGCGTTCTGGCGCGCTCGATAGAGTTCGCAAGCCAGGGTTCGCGAATCCGGGGAATGGCCTTCAACGAGCGGGGGATTGGAGAGGCGTGCTCTACATTGCAGAAGTCAAGCGACAGACCAAAGGGTTTATTGGGGGCTCGAAAGCAGTCCTACAACTCCTGGCGTGTCAGCGCAACGATCAGAGTTGGAGCGCGGTGCCCGGCGAGGAGGTTGTCCCTTGCGACGACACTCAAGTAGGAGACGGGGCTCTGGTGATGGTAAACCTGGCAAACCGTCAGATCCAGGGAAACATCGAGCCCGCCGGACCGAAGATTGTCAGCCTGCTACAAAATTTCTCCAAGGCCGTAGAGAAATCTCGCAGCCAGGAGGAAGAGATCGAAGAGTGGCGTCAGTCTCTGACTTACCAAGCACAAGAGCTAAACCGACGGGAAATGGAACTCGAAGCCAGCCGAGAGCAGCTCGAGCGGCAAGAAGAGGAACTCGAACTCCTCGAGCAGCGGCGGCAGGAAATGGAAGCCAACCTGGAGCAACTGCAGCAACAGCAGGAGCAATTGGGCCAGCAGGTAGTAGATGCCGGCCCGGTAGGGGCCTCGATTGGTGCTGAGAATGCGAGCGAGCTCAAACGACTCGTCGGCCAGCTTGCAGCAGCGATCGCACCCGCAGCTCAAGTCGGAGGACAGGTTTCTGCTCTGCAAGCCACCATCACCCAGCAGCAAAACGAGCTCTCGCAGCAGCGCGCGCGCGACACTCCGAATGCAAGCAGCAACATCAGCGCCCTGCGGCAGCAGCTCTTGAGAGAGCGAGATGCTCTCGAGCAAAGCCGCCAGCAGCTTACCACCTGCCGCAGTGCCATTGAGGCCAAGCAGGAAGCCACGCAACTACTCGCTCGCCAGCTACACACTTGGGGGGAGCTTCGAGATATCCTCGTGCGGGTAGCCGTGGGGTCAACCCTCGTTCGCCTCAGCCCGCCAATCGATCCGGCAACACTCGACTCTCTCTCAGATGCTGACTTGGAGTCGCGCGTGAAAACCCTAGAGCAAGACCTCAACAAAATCCGCCCGTTCGTCAGCGACCAAGAAGAAGAGTTGAAGCTGCAACTGCAGAGCGTGCAGGAGCTCGAGCAGCAACTCGGGGGGGCCAGCGCCTCCGATCGCAACAGTCTGACTAAAGAACTAGACGAAGAGCGCGATCGCTATCGCTTTTTGGAGGAAACGCTGCTCGGCCAGCGGCGGACCCTCAAGGTTCGAGAAGAAGTTCTTTCCCAGCACCGCAGAGCCCTGCAGCGCCGGCAGGGCAATCTGTCGGAGGCGAGCCCGGCTGGCAGCACTCCTCATGTGGAACTCGGCCCGATTTTGGATCGAATCGAGGCCCAGCGCAACGTTCTCGAAGACGAACTCCACAAACTTGAATCTGAAGCCGAGCAGCTCCAGCAGCAGGCAAAGCAAACCCAAGAGCTGGTCGAGCTGCGATCCCGGCAGCAGGAGGCCCAGCATCAGGAACTCAGTCGCGCTGAAACGGCTGCCCCGCCTGTCGACCTCGGTCAGGCTTACGAGAAACAGCAAGCCGTCCTGCAGCAGATCCAGCAGAGCATCGGCACGATCGCTCGACCCCTACAACAAGTTAGCGGCCTCCAGCAGACTGTCTCCCAGCTCGAAGAGGTCGTGCGCTCCGTGCCCGCCTCCTAGGGAGGCCACCCGATTTTGCCCTGCGCTAGTGCCAGATACGCACGAGCTGGTAGTTGCCGCGTTCTGCCAGAAGCTGGGAGCGAGACGCGCGCGAGCGCGCGCGCTCGAGCTTGTCAGGATTGCCCAAAAATAGTGCCGACGGCCGCGCCCTGAGGTCTTGCTGCTGGAACTCTGCACCCGTGCGGGCAGAGCTTTTGAATATTGCCGGCCGACGACTGTAGAAAACAATGCTCGGTTTTTCTAATCCCACCATGACAACGCGCTCGCCGGGCTTGCTGGCAACCCGGCTGATGGCCGCCAATTGGCGCAAGGGAAGCTGGCGGGTCGTGTCGAGAAACACATAGGTCGGTGCCAAAAAACCCCAAGCAAACACCCAAAACCCGACCAAGCTCGGCACCCAAACCCAGCGACAAGAGACCTTTCTGGCGGCGATCGCCCCTGTGGCCGCCGCCACCAAGAGCCAAATTGCGCCTCCGCGCTGCGGCAAGCCCGAGCGCATCAATTGTTCGCCTAGATCCGGTGCTGCTGGGTCGTAGCCGATCCAACCAGGTCCGAGCCACAGGGCGATCGCCATGGCCAAAGCCAGCACTGCATTGATCCAGCCGCCGATCTGAAGGCCGCCGGGAGCAAGTCTATTGCTCGGGAAATCCTTCGGGAAAAAAGCCAGCGCCACCAAGATGGCAGCGGCTGGTAGCAGAGGCAGGGTATAGCTGGGTAATTTGGTTGCCGCCGCTGTGAAAAAGCAAAAGATCGTTGCCGCCCAGAAGAAGGCAAATAAGCCCAGTTGGGCCGAGCGGGGCCGGCAAGCGTGCCATCGCTGCCGCCAAATTTGCTGCCGGAAGATCGCGTGGGGCAAATAAGCCGACCAGGGCGCAAACCCGAGGGCAACAACGCCAAAGTAGAAGTACCACGGGCCTTGGTGGCGATTGACAACCCGTGCGAAGCGCTCGAGATTGTGATAGCCAAAGAATGTATCGATGTAGTCGCTGCCATGCTCCCGCGCGATGGCAACAAACCACGGCAAGGTGATGGTGGCTAGCAGGGCAAAGCCCCCCGGCAAGCCCAACTCGCCCAGAACTGCCCGCCACCGGCCCGTGTAAACAATAAACACCAGCACCACAAGACCGGGTAGTACCAATCCCACTGGGCCCTTCGTCAAAATCGCGAGGGCGCAACAGATGTAGGTTCCCCAGTACCAGCCGCGCGGCCACCAGCGCCAGCTCGCGGCCCGCTCCGGACCCGCAGCATAGCCACAGAAAAAGCACAAGAGCGTCCCGCCAACGCCAGCACTCAGCAGCATATCCGAGACGCCAATGCGTCCCCAAATTATCATCTGCAAGTTCAAAGCCAGTACCCCTGCCCCCAGCCAGCAGGCATACCAGCCCGCAAAACGCTGCAGGACGTAGCCACAAAACCCAATCAGCGCGATCGCGCCGAGCGCCGAGGGCAGCCGGACGGCCCACTCATTCGAGCCGACCAGATGAAACCCAACGGCCATCAGCCAGTAAATCAGAGGTGGCTTGTCGAAACGGGTCGCTCCGTTGAAGTACGGCGTCAGCCAGTCTCCGGTTTCAGCCATCTGGCGGGCGGCCTCTGCAAAGAGCGGTTCGGTTTCATCGATTAATCCGATGCTCCCGAGCTGCCACAGATAGACCGTCACCCCTAACAGCACCAGCCCGCCCAGGGCGGCGGCGGCGACCCCGAGAAGCTGCCCGGACACCTGCGGCGCGCCTCCTGCCGAGACCCCTTTTTTCTCTCGTTCCAACGCGCTCAAAACTATCTCTCACCACATGCCCCCCTAATTTAGCTCGTGGGAGATGGCACGCTAGAGTTGGAGACTGAGAAGGGGGGGCTTGACAACTCGTGCAGAGAACTTCTTTGAGCATGCTGAGCGCTCGGGCTGCTGCAGGCCTGCGCGATTTGTTTGCTAACCCCTGGCGCCGGCTCCTGATTCTGGTCCTGGCAGCCTTGCTGGGCTTTTTTACTAGCACGGTCTACGTCACAACGGCTGGCCAGAGAGGCGCCCTCGATATCACGATGGCTCTGGTCGCCTTGCTCTTTGTTGAGGGGGCAAGCCTCTACGTTTACAGCCGCCGCGGGTCGCGATCGCTTGTCGTCCCGGTTCTCAATTTTTTCAAGGTTGGCTTTGCCTACGGGTGCTTCTTGCAGGCACTCGTTCTCGGTTCGTAGGTGCTGCAAACTCTCCAGTCGTGCCCAGTCTCACCCAGGATAATTTCCCAATCGCCTAGGCACTCGGGAACAACACGAGCAAAGGTGGATTACATTTATGAAGAAATTTGTTACATTCTGAAATGTTAGTACCCAAGAACTCTAGAGGTTAGCGCTTGCCATGCTCTCTGATTTTCTCCCCAAGGCCGCTCCATTCAGAACCCAGTCCCGCGTCCAGGAACTCAAGAGCCGCTTAGATTGGGGCGAGCCTGCCCTGACGATTATCGATGCGCGCAATCGTGCTGCCTTCAACATCGGCCACATCATGGGCTCCATTTCGCTGCCCGCCGACACGACCTTGGTCGACCGAGCGCGGGTTGCACTCGATTGCAATCGCGACATTTACATCTACGCTGAGACCGATGAGGAAACTGCTAGCGCTGCCGAGATGCTCCGCGCTGCCGGCTTCACGAAAATCTCCGAGATTGTCGGCGGCCTGGCTGCTTGGAAAGCCTCGGGCTACCCGGTCGAATCTGGCTTCATCGCGCCGATCGCCTAGGCGGCTTGTCGCCCCGGAATAGAGCCTACGCCGATGGGGGCAGTCGTCCTTGCTGGGACCCTCCACCTGTAAGCTGCCTCAGTGAAGCCCTCAGGTCGCACGAGGGTATTGGTGCCCGGTGAATGGCCAATGGGCTTCGGTAGGTGAAGCTCTCCAAACAAGACAGCTCCGGCTCGGGAGCGCCCTGGAAACTGACGCTTCAAGGTTACCGGGCGCACCGGCTGGAACAACGAGGCGGGGCCAGCTCGTCCTGGCGATATGTTAACAATGCTTTTCTCTCGGGAGCGTTGCTTGTCAACTTGCGGGGTCGAAGGCTATATTCAGAGCTAGAAATGCGAGAGCATTACAAGGCTTTCTGTGACCATCGGGTTGCCCCCTAGGCTGGCTTGCATCGGGCCTACAGCTGGGCTTGCGACGCAGGCGGGTCCAGGTTTCCCAGTTTCGGGTGGACGGGGTCGCCGCTGTTTTGGGTCTGGGCTGGATTTCATTTTCCACCCGGAGCGTTCGGGGTTGAGATGCTGAATCTTCCTCCATAACTGCAGCATCTCTCAGTGGTGAAGGTTCACCAACCATTACCGGAGTATTCGACCGCCTACCGTGCGAGGTGCTAGCGGGAGCAGGAGAGGTACTCGTCACCCGTCAGGCTGCACGGGCCCGAGCGATCTAGGCCGGACTAGAGCGTGATATCCGGAAAACATCGGATTGGGGAAGCCCGCTAGCAATGAGAATGCCCGCAGCTGTTGGGGCTGCGGGCTTGCTACTAGATTTTTGAGGGACTATGCCAAAGCAAATTGTCATCGCCGAGCAACAGCAGGTTGCTGCCATCTTTTCTGAAGACCGGATCGAAGAGTTGGTTGTCGCCAACAGCAGCCAACAGGTCCACGATATTTTTCTGGGGACGGTCGAGACGGTCATTCCTGGAATCGATGCGGCCTTTGTCAATATTGGCGATGCCGAGCGCAATGGCTTCATGCACGTCACCGACTTGGGGCCACTGAAGCTCAAGCGCTCGGGGGCAATCACCGAGCTATTGGCTCCCCAGCAGAAAGTTGTCGTCCAAATTGTCAAAGAACCCACGGGAAATAAGGGCCCCCGCCTGACGGGCAACATCACGCTGCCCGGACGCTACCTCGTGCTGATGCCTTACAGCAAAGGTGTCAGCCTGTCTCGCCATATCGAGGGCGACAGCGAGCGGGGACGCCTGCGAGCGCTGGCAATTTTGATTAAGCCTGCCGGCATGGGCCTAATCGTCCGCACGGAAGCTGAAGAGCAATCCGAGGACGACATCATCAAAGATCTCGAATCCCTCAAGCAACAGTGGGAGAGCATCCAGCAGCAGGCGAATGTCGGCAAGCCCCCCACGCTCCTCAACCGAGATGACGATTTCGTGCAGCGCGTACTGCGAGATATCTACACCGCTGAAGTCAATCGGGTCGTCATCGATACCGCTGCCGGGCTCAAGCGAGTCAAGCAGCAACTGGCAACCTGGAGTGGCGGTCGGATGCCTGCGGGGGTCTCAGTCGAGCACCATCGCGATCGCCACTCCGTTTTGGAATATTTCCGTATTAACGCCGCAATTCGCGAGGCCATCAAGCCCCGCGTCGATTTGCCTTCGGGGGGATACATTATCATCGAGCCGACAGAAGCGCTAACCGTGGTGGATGTCAACTCCGGCTCATTCACGCGCTCGGCGACTTCGCGCGAGACGGTGCTCTGGACTAACTGCGAGGCTGCAGTCGAAATCGCCCGGCAGCTACGATTGCGCAAGATTGGCGGCGTCATCGTTATTGATTTCATTGACATGGATTCCCGCCGAGACCAGCTCAAGGTTTTGGAGATCTTCGGTCAGGCCCTCAAAACCGACAAAGCGCGCCCCCAGATCGTCCAAATGTCAGAGCTGGGATTAATCGAGCTGACGCGCAAGCGCCAGGGACAGAGCCTCTACGAAGTCTTCGGACGCCCCTGCCCGTCCTGCGGCGGACTCGGCCACCTGGCCCAGCTGCCGGGTGCGAGCGAGGTAGAAGCCCTGGCAGCCGCACCAGCAGCTGGGGTACCCGCTGCCAAAGTCGTCTCGCTGCCATCCCCGGCGGAGCGGCGTGCTGGCAACCTCGACCGTCTGGTTGCTACGCCTGCCGCACCCGAAGATGGGGAACTCGAAGCCGAACTCCTGCACCACCCGAGCTACCAGGAGCAGAGCGGCAGTGGCAATCGCCGCCGTCGCCGTCGCAACGAGCCTACCGCCTCACGAACCGAGCCTGCAGGCAAAGGCCGCCAGCGAGGCGGCAATGGTGGGAGCAATGAAGGGGGCCGTCGGGCCAATGCCGAAGTTCCGCCACCCCACCAAGAGCGCGATCGCAAAGCCGAGCCCAGCCCAGCCGCGACCCCAGCACCTGAAGAAGCTGCCACTGAAGTTGTTGCCTATAAGGAGGCTACTACAGAGCCAACGAAAACAATTGCAGTCCCGATGACTCCCTTCGAGCAAGATATCTACGCCGTCATGGGGCTCTCACCCACGATCCGCCTTGACGATACCGATTCTGCGGCGGCCGATCTCAGCAGAGCGGTGGTAATTGCTGTAGACCCGGATGCCTCGGAGGCAGATTTAGCGGCCATTGGCTTGAGCCTCGCCCAAGTGGCAACTGCAACTGCAGATGGCGTGTCGGCCCTCGATCCGGCAGAAGCTACTGAGGATGATGGCGATGGAGTTCGCAATGGCGGAGGCTCCGAGATCTCAGAAGAGGTTGCCGACCGAGAGCCAGAGACCGAAGCGACAGCTGAGATGCCGGCGATAGATGCTCGGGAGAGCATCGCGATCGAACCCGAGGCACCGGAGCCAGCTTTAGCCGGTGTTGCCGAGGAGAGTTCCGCACCGCGGCGGCGGCGGCGGCGATCTTCAGCGACGCGGGGCTAATCGCCCGGGAGCAGATCGTTGCGCTGCTATTGCAACTAGCAATGCCTCGATCGATTTGCCAGAGTTTCCTGAAACTCAGTAGAGTTTGGCATGCAATCTTTTTCAGAGATTACCTCGACGCATGGTCTCCCAGAGGGAGCGGTAATCTGCTCCGGCAGCTTCCGAGAGAGGGAATAAAAACTCGCTATGCTGAAGGACATCTGCTCCAGCAGATAATTCATCGAGGCTAATTTCAGGGAAATCCACTGGCGAGGTGCCTGCCGCAAAGCGCGTCAGTAAAGAGGATACTTCCGGTTGCCAGCAAAACTCCAGCCACTCCCGAGCTAGACCAGACAGGGACGGATCTGCCGATCGCGGCCGCACCCACAGATCCGCCCAAAGTGCCGTTCCTTCCACGGGCACGAAGGCCACGATCTTGGGGTACTGTCTCACTACGGGTAACACGTCTGCCGACCAGCCGACTGCAGCCCAGGTATCTCCGAGCACCAGAGGCTGCAGATAGTTCAGAGAGCTGTAATACTTTGCCTGCTGGTGCAACTCGGCCAGCTTCGTTGCCAGTCCCGGCACGGTTTGGGGGCTGGGATGGTTGAAGGTTGCCCCCAGCGCCTTGAGGGCCAGGCCGATCGCCAGTCGGGGCGAGTCGGGTAGCGACAGATACTCTCGCAAATCGGGGTGTAAAAGGTCGTTCCAGCTTCGGGGCTGCCAGGCAAGCTTGTCGCGCCGGTAGGCGACAGCAGCCACGCCCCAGCGGTAGGGCAACCCCCAAATCTGGCCCTCGGTGGCGGGCAAACCCGCCGCGTTGCGTCGCAGCAGAGCCTCCCAGCGGGCGGGCAGCCCCATCTCGCCAACAGTCAAGAGATCCGCATCGAAAGGCTGCAACAATTCCCGGGCGATCGCCTCAGATAACCAAGCATCTCCCAAAGCAACCAGCTCCGGTAGGGTCTTGCTGCCTCTGTTGAAGAGTCGCCGCCACAAAGGTGGCTCGCTGGCTGCCGTGCCGTCAGCGGTCCGCTCGAGGTGCTCGAAGAGATCCGCAAGCTGTGGCAGAGTCGAGACTCGGACGTCGCCAGGTCCTCTGAGTTGGCGGCGAAAGCGTCCGATCGCCTGGGGAGGCAGCGAGCCTGCTAGCGCCTGCAGGTGCAAGACCTCTGCGGTGCCGCAACCCGAAAGAGTGCTGGCTGCCGCCAGGCTCCCCAAATATTTCAAAAGTTGGCGGCGATCCATAGATTTCTGTCAATTTTCTTAAGAAAAGCGTAATAATTCCCCAGAGTCCAGAGAAAAGTTAAATCAAGTAGACTACTGGACGCTATTTGTCAAGAACGACCATAGCATTAAACTCAGCACGAATACATTGGGCTCCCCATGGACCAACTGCACGAACAAATCCTCGTACTCGAACGTAAAGTCGATCTCGTCTATCAAATCGTAGAGAATCTCAGCCGCCAGGTTAGCGAGCACTACGGCAATCAAAATGCTAGCACTGCCTTCGCGCCCGATGTAGCAGCTGCTCCTCGGAACCCCGAATCGGACACCGACGATGCTGGCTTACTAGCGAAGGACCATCCTGCCAATGGTCTTGCAGGTTTCATGGAGCACAAAGATGTGCTGCTCGATACCAGCGAAGTTGTCAGCCCGGCCAACCAGACCCAGACCCAGCCCGTCTCGCCAGACATTCAGATTCGCCGACTCAACACACAACTGACTGCGGCCTACAACCGCATTGCTGCCCTCGAGGAGCAACTCCTGGCCCGACGAGTTGTCAAGACATCTAGCGTTGTCCCTCAGGACAACTCACATCTCTAGCACGCTCCAGAGCCAGCATCCGAGGGCTCGGCTCTAGAGCGTGGCAACTGGCACCTACACTTGGTGAGATCTCAATCCCTAATTCCTTCAAGATTCCTTCAAGAATGTGTCGTGCGGTCTCGGTAGCAGCCGAGGAGTTTTTCCACTGCCCCCTGAAATTGCATGGGGGTCCAGCTTGCTCGTAGGTGTGCGGCAATGGCGCAGCCGCCAGCACCAACTCCCTCTTTAACAAATCCGCGCTCGTAAGCCTGCAGTGCCGGCCAGCAGGAAGTACTAAAGTCGGCCTCTGCAGCCAGGAAAACCACATCGCCAAGCAACCGAGCTAGGCCGACGGCATCTGCTGTGGGATCGTCGGCCACCCATCGCGTCGTCCCTACAACGATTCTGTCGGGGGCAAAGGCGATCGCTTGCTGGCGAGCGATCGCACGAGCGAGCCCCCACACGGCCAGCATTTGAGTGCCACCTGCGAGCAATACGCCTTTGCTCTGGCTGGCGGCAAGCGCCATACCCGCAGCAACAACCTGCATAGGATCGCCTACTGCTGCTACGACCGCCAGCGGGTCGAAGTCTGGAGCGCCGGGCAGGTGCGCGCGAGCCAGGCCGGCCGCGACAATGGCCTGCTTTTGCGTGTGATTGCAGGTGGGGTGGCTACTGTTGATTCTGCCGGCCGCGTTGAAGCCCAATCCGGAGAGCACCGCTTGAGCCGTGGTCGTCCCCCCCACGACACATTCTCCTAACACCACATATGGGTGCTGGCACGCCAGGCGCTCGCCCCAGTCCCACCCCGCTTGCAAGAGCCGCCGGACGCTCGTCAGGGAGAGCGCGCGTCCGCTGCTGAGGCAGGCTGCGGCCTGGCGGCCGTCGAGGGCGATCGCCGCAACGCTAGAGGGGTCGGGCAGCCCCGCATCGAAAATGTAGAGCGGCAACTGCAGCGCTTCGATGACGGCACGGGATAAAAACGCTGGCGACACCCCCACACTCAGCGGCGGCAGCCAATAGGTATAGTCTGCTGCTGCCCCTCGCCATAAAAACTCCGCATCGGCTAGAGCCGTAACGCGACGCGCCTCAGGAGTCGCACCCGCTGCGGAGATGCCGGGAATCAGCCCCGTGGCAGTAAACCCAAAGACGCAGGCTACCGCCGGGGTTTGGTGGCGATGCCGGGCCAGCCAGCGATGGGCCAGCGACGGCTGAGTACGAACGGAAATCACAGAACGCGTCAGAGGCTGTTTGAAAAGGAGCACATAGTTTATCGTTTTGGGAAATCCCCTGGTAAGTCCCGCCACTTGCAACTCTAAATCACTATGTAGGGAATGGCGTTGAGGACGACATGGGATCAGACCATGCACAAAGACGGCCGCCGGGTTTATCCGGGGCAACCAGCTTAAATTAGTTGAGGATCGGTTTACTAGTATAGGCTGTAGCCATCGCTCGCGCGGAGCTTTGGTTGCAGCACTGTTAGCGCGTATCCCGTGCGAGCTTTTTTGTAGGACTTGTGGCTTTGCAAACAACCTCTCGAGCCAGGAAATCAAGCTCTGGCAGGCGATAATGTTTGAAGCATTACTTCGCAACACTTCAGACAAGCTTACTTATCAAGGGTCAAGGAGTCCGGCAAGATGAGTTTTCAACCTAATTTCGATCCGGAAGGTTTAGAAGAGCAGCTCACCCTCATGCTCGAGCTGCAAAAAAAATTCGAGAGCGCAAGCTACCACGATTTCCATCAGTTTGCCCGGCAAAGTTACCTGCTGGATGCTGCTCCAACTTTCATTGTTGGGTGCGGCCACAGTGGAACCTCACTTCTACTAGCGATTCTCGGGACACATTCAAGAATACATGCAATTTCGTTTGAAAGTAAGGTTGCAATGTCAACTACTCCAGCAATCGTACAGCAATCGTTGCTCAAAAAGTTTGACTTGGAGACCATTTTTGAGGAGAAGGTCAGATGGGTAGAAAAAACTCCTCTTCATATTCATTACATCGACACTCTGCTCGGTTTTTGTGATGATGTCAAGGTTATCTTGATTATCCGAGATGGCCGAGACGTTGCTTGTTCGATACAAGATAGATTTGGAGACCTAAGTGTCGGAATTCAGCGGTGGATAAGCGACAATCGAGAAGGCGAAAAATTTTGGGGCCATCCTAATGTTTTCGTCATAAGGTACGAGCGAATGATCGAAGAATTTGAGGGGGCTATGAGTTCCGTTTTATCGTTTCTAGGCGAAAGCTTCGATCCTTGCTTAGCTGAGTACCACAAAATACCAAGAAATTTTTACTCGAAGACAATAAATAAACCCATAGATAGCTCCAACAAGAATCACAATCAATATCGCAACTGGCAGATCAATCAGCCGCTATTTGACGGTCGAGGAAGATGGAAAAGGATGAGTCCGGAAGAGAAGAAAGTCTTCAAAGAGTTAGCCGGAAGTATGTTGATTGAATATGGATACGCCAATGATGAAAGCTGGTAAGCAGCCTTGCGCGCGAAAAGCCTGGCTAGTTCGATGCTATTCGCAAGCTCTGGAACAAAGCAGATGTGTCTGCCGACACGTCACTTCGAGCGAGACGAAGGGAAAAGCTCCTGGGACCAGTCATAACTTCTGCCTGGAATAAAGGTCGGCCAGATTTGCGAGAAGGGACGGGAGTTGAGGATTAGGTGAGATCGGCTGTAATCTTTCTAAAACTCGCTTGACTAGCTCCGAGAGAGCGCATAGCATCTTACTCAAGGTCGTCTTGGTTTGTAAGGCTGCAACATAAGATTTAGTAAGACTTTGTCGCTCGTCAAGTGGTTGCTCGACACTTCTATTCCCTATAATGTCGCTCGCTCGTAACCTTACCTTGCTTAGTGCGCGGCACGATGGCCTCCTTGCAGAAAGTTGCACGAAGTAATATTTCAAATCATTACTATGCTCATCTCAGTCATAACTCCAGTCACAGGAAATCCGTTAATGGAGCTGGCCATCCGGAGCGTACAAGAACAAGACTATGAAGATCTCGAGCACCTAATTGTTATTGATGGCGCGGAGCGTGAAAGTCAAGCGAGAGAAATACTGGAAAGGGTTGAGTTTAAGAAGCGCACTCATGTCCTGTGTCTCCCTTACATAACAGGCAAGAAATTTAACGGTCATCGCATTTATGGGGCTTCCTGCTTTCTCGCGAATGGCGACTACATAGCATTTTTAGATCAAGATAACTGGTGGGAAGCCAATCATATTTCTCTTCTTGCCGAGTTGATTTACGAGAAAAAGTTGGACTGGGCTCATTCTCTCAGGAAAATAGTATCCGAATCTGGAGAGTTTCTTACTTATGACAACTGCGAAAATTTAGGTAAATGGCTCGCGTACACAAATAACTACTATCACGTAGATACAAGTTGCTATCTTCTAAGAAGAGAGTTAGCGGTTACTTACTCTCCAATCTGGTTCAGGTATGGCCCAATGTACAGGCAACCCGGACAATTGCCTCCAGACATGGCCCTCGCGAATTCCCTGGTGCAAGCATCTTCTAATTTTCAAACAACTGGCGCATATTCAGTCAACTATAGGCTAGGCTCATCGCCGAGATCTGTAAAATTAGAATTTTTTCTACAGGGAAATGAAGTCATGACAGGACGCTATCCTGATGGCTTTCCGTGGTATCGGAATGTAGAAGAAATTGATTATTCGAAATTGATTTCAGAAGAACTCCCAATAAACAAGCTAAATCTGATTGCTTTTCCGAATTGGAGAGAGGAAGAAGAGAAGATTTTCAACATGCTAGATCGACTAATAGGGTCTTTGATGGAATATTCTTCTGGATCGCAATTAACCTTATTTCTATGGACTCCAGAAAAATATCAAACGCAAGCCGGAGAGCTCTTCTTCAGCGCCCTGATGCAGAATGTAGATTTAGAGGATCCGTCTGAGCTGAGGTCGGAGGTCTACTTTCTCGGAGAGCTGAGTCCGTGTCGTCGCCAGGCACTTCAAAAAGTACTGACAGCTCAGGTTACACTCCCGTTTCAAGACACGTCACAATTGCAAAGGTGGTTACAGCCAAATTGTACGGCGATCCCTTTGGACGCTCTTTCGATAGAGTTAAAAAAATTCTAAATCAGTAATAGGAACGAGGAATTAAGGCAACGATTTAGATCGAGGGCGATTGGGGCGTACGGGAAAAGGGGAATAATTACTTTTTCAGAAGACAGACCTGATAGCTTTGTGGAGTTCTAAGAATACGTACCTCTTCCGCATAGCAGTTGACAAAGCTATCGATTGCTATCTTTGGAGCCGAAGAAATGTTTGCTTCAAATTTTTCCCATAGATAGTCGTCAAAAATTATTAGGCCGCCTTTCCTCAGAAGAATCCAGCTCATAACAGCATCAGCCAAGACATCCTTTGCCTTATGAGATCCATCCACGTAGATAAAGTCAAACATCAACTCGTTGCAGATGAGCTGACTCAAACTTTGCCTTGAGTCTCCCACAAAGATTTGGACGGAGTCTTCCTTCCCAGTTAAGCTGACATTGTACGAAAATCTATCAAACAAGTTTTCCAGGTCATGTTCTCCCGTCTGGTGTTCTTCGCCCCCCTCGAAAGAATCCAAGCAGAACACCATAGATTTCTCATTATCAATCAAGTTTTCTAGTATCCAGCAAGTTGATTGACCCTCAAAGCTTCCAATTTCTAGAATTGACTTGGGCTCTTTTGCATCCCATCCAATTTGGCCGAACAGCCATGGCCAATATTGGCAAGTCTGGAAGAACCAGTTTTGGGTAAATTGGTAGTCCTTGGTCATGAGACTTCAGAAAATGAACACTTAGCAAAAGTATACCTTGAATTGCCAGAAAATGATGATTCGCGTGGGTTCACTAATCAGAGATGATTCAGGAGTCTGGCTCTAGGGCAATCCTGCAGTATCAGAGTTCGGTTTCTCATGTCTTACATTTCACGACCGAGCGCAACACATCGTTACAATTGAACATCTCGCTTGACGACTGCTTATAAAGATTGTCCTTGTCAAACAATCGTCAGTAGAGGTAGTTGCTTCTCCAGCTTTTTAAGGAGACAGTCTAACCCAGCCCAAACCATAATATATTATTCTTTGAGCATTCCCTGTCCGCGCGATCGTGAGGTGATTATTAAGATGCGACCCGTCTCTGGACAAATAGAACGCGCCCAGGCAGCGCTTCAGGAGGAGAAATTCGGTGAAGCAATCGAGCTTTATCATCTTTGCGTGGAGGAAGAACCAAATAATCTCGCGCATTACTGGAACTTGGGTTTAGCGCTGCTGCTGAGTGGAGAGGTCGAAGAGGCTCAGGGAGTTTGGACGCATGCAATGCTTGCATCTGCTGTCGATTCTGAAAGCGAGTCCGACTTAGAGTTGTTTTTGAGTATTGCCGCAGAGCAATATCAGGAGGCAGAGCGGCGATCGCCAGCGAAAAAGATATACAAGCAGCTTGCCGAGCTCAATCCAGAAAACTTCCTACCCTACTACCAGCTTGGCATCCTGCTGCAACAGGAGCCAGAGCCTCCCCTACAGCCATTAGAATTCTTCGCTCGGGCAGTGAAATTAGCTCCAGGCTTCGCTCCTGCGTGGCGCAAAATAGCCGCGATTCACGAATCTCAGGGCCGCTTCTTGGATGCCTTGTCGAACTATCGGACAGCGATCGGGCTAGATCCCGGAGATCCCACTAGCCTCTACAATGCTGGCTCTATTTCGTATCATACAGGCGATGCTGATAGTGCCTTGCGGTACTATCAGCGGGCACTCGCGCTCGGTCCGACGGCAATCACTAGAATTCAAAATGTATTCATACTTCCTAGCATTTTCAGTTCGAAGGCCGAGTTGGAAGGATTTCGCCAACGTCTGCAGGAAGAGTTAGTAAAGCTACTGGCTGAAGATGTGCCATTTTCTGGCCCCAGCGGAGGAGAGCTTCAGTTCGTTCACTTCCGGCTTGCGTATCAAGGCAAAAACGATCGCGATATTCAGGCAGATATTGCCAGACTTTATCGGCGAGCTTACCCCAGCTTGCCATTTACAGCTCCACACTGCGAGGAATTCGGCAACTCTCTAAAAGCTTCTGACGCCAAGATTCGCATCGGCCTATTTTCCGCGCGCTTTTTTAGAAATCACACAGTCGGAATATTAAATTGCGGATTGATTGCAGAACTCTCACGGGACTTATTTGAGGTTATTGTTTTTTCCCTTCCCGTTGAAGCGAGCGACCCCATCGTTCAATTTATTCGCGATCGCGCTGACAAATACATCACGGTTTCAAACGACATTAATCGCATTAGAGAGGCAATCGCCCAAGAGGAGTTAGATATTCTTCTCTACCCATCTATTGGCATGGAATCTCTAAACTATTTTCTTGGCTTCTCTCGCTTGGCCCCCATTCAGATCGTGACTTGGGGGCACCCAGACACGACTGGAATTGACAATATTGACTACTTCTTATCAAGCCGTCATCTCGAGCCAGAAGGGGCAGAAGAACATTACACAGAGACGCTGCTGCGCCCGGAAAGAATTGCTGTGTATTACTACCGTCCGAATCTTCCATCGCCCAAATCAAAGCTTGCTTTTGGTCTTGAGGAGGAGCATCATCACTATGTCTGCCCCCAAAATCTCTTTAAGCTCCACCCGGATTTCGATCTAATGCTGCGGGATATTCTCTTGCAGGATGCTACGGGGCGTGTCGTATTAATCGCATCGGTCTGGCAGAATGAAACGGAGAAACTACTGCAGCGGTTTGAGAGACTCATACCGGAGGTTGTCGATCGCATCAAGTTCCTACCCCGGCTTTCTGGCGACGACTTTGTAAGACTGCTCGGTCATGCAGACGTCATGCTCGACCCCATTCATTTTGGCGGTGGCAAAACAACCTACGAAGCCTTCAGCATGGGTGTGCCCGTTATTACGATAGAAGGAGCTTACCTGCGCAGTCGCATTACCTACGCACTCTACAAGCAGATGGGCTTGACGGATTGTATTGCTACGAGTGTGGAAGATTATGTCGCTAAAGCAGTACGCCTCGGTACGGATCCAGACGAACGAAAACGAATTTCTGAAGAGATCCTCGCGCGAGGGGATGCGATCTACGAAGATCGGGCGGCCATCCGAGAACTCGAGCAATGTTTCGTGCGGTTACATCGGGAGCGGTGTGAATCCCGATCGTTTGAGGAGCGCCCGGGCAATTAAGCCGCGATGCTCCTGCCTGAATTGAGGCTTGGAGGTAGTGACTGGCAACCTCTCAGCGCGGGCAAATAGCATTGCTCGGCATCCGAGCAGCGTGCGGGTGCGCGGCGATCTCGCAACCGCCTGCGTCTGTATCGTTGAGGAGAGGGCACGCCCGTTGCCGAAACGCCGAGGATTGACCTTATCGCGATAAACCCAGAGATACAAGCTACTGCTGGGGTCCGATGGCGATGTCGTGCCAACCAGTAACGGGCCGACGACGGTTTGGTATGGGTGCAAACCCTCGAATGTGCCAAGACTCGAGGAATACACAAGGTCAGCTATTTGGGTATCTCTCAAAAGTCAAGAATTCGAACCCCAGACCGGAGCGATACTTCTTTAGACAGATCTGTAGTGTTTCGAGCAAGTAAAGAGCACCCCTGATGGGGGAATTCGCAACTTTTTCGCCGCGCGATTTCTCTTGGAACCCTTTGAGAGCAAGGGTTTTAGCTCTTACAATGCTGCCAAGACCGAAAAGAAAAAAGCATTGCCTGAGGGGCGATCGTTTTAGCGGTACGGCCGGGTAATCTAAAACCAACGAGGTAAGACCTCCTCCCACAAATCAGGGTGTGGCTTCATTCCCTGCGGGACTCCAAGGCTCTAGAAAACGATTCACTCTTTTTTTTAAGGACTAGGCAAAGACATGAACTTCAAGCACAAGCTTCTCCAGCACCTGGCTGCCAAGCGCTCTAATAGCGGCTTCACCCTAATCGAACTGCTGGTTGTTGTTATTATCGTTGGCATTCTGGCTGCAGTCGCTCTGCCCAACCTCCTCGGCCAAATTGGTAAGGCTCGCGAGACCGAAGGCAAGAATGCAACCGGTGCCATTCTCCGCGCTCAGCAAGCCTTCCACTTCGAGAACCAGACCTTCACTGATGTCGATGATGCAAACTTCACCCAAAACAACGCGTTGGGCGTAGTCCTGCAGCTCGATTTCTACGAGGCGCCTATGGTTGACGCTAACGCTGGTCTCCTCGATGCAAGTGCATCCGTTCAGCTGGACAATGCTGAGGCTACGCAAGATGGTACCCGCGTGTACTCCGGTACTGTTGGCTTCCAGAATGCCAGCGGTGCATATGCTCAGCTGGCTTGCCAGAGTGTGGACTCACAGGTGACCACGATCGGTGCTCCCGAGACCCTAGTAATCGATAACGAAGATGGCCCTGCAGGCAACTGCCCCGCCATGTCTCTTCCTGTCATTGGTCTTGGCAACAACTAACACTTAGGATTGCCTAGGCTCTGCTGGTTGGGCTGCGCCCCTAGCGTCTGTCAAGGGCGTAGCCCACTCCTGGCTATTTTCTGTATGGTTCTCTTCACAGGTACTTTAAATTTGTACCTCTACCCGGACTCGATTGTGGCAGCCAAAGCTCCTGAAGCCAGGTTTGCAGGCTTGCTAGGAGATCCTGGATATTCTTTCTCATGTTATGGGTCAGCACTCTTCCAGTGACTGTCTGCAAGGTTTCACCGTGTGGCCTCTTCGGCATTCGATTGCGTTCGCGAAGCGAAGATATCCTCGCGATTGCTAGGGTGCCGATCGAACAAGGTTTTTCTTCGTAGGCTCGGTATGTACCGGTAGCCCCAGCACGGGATGAGCTGAACCCGAGCTACCTTCCACTCTCCACCGAGAGTTCGCCTACAAGGTACTCTAGTTATAGATTGATGATGAGTCCTATTCTATATAACAAGCTCCTCCAGCGTCTGAACGGGAGGAGCGCCCACAGAGGTTTTACCCTCATCGAACTGTTAGTGGTTGTTATCATCGTCAGTATTCTAGCTGCAGTGGCGCTGCCCAACCTTCTCGGTCAGATTGGTAGGGCTCGCGAAACTGAAGGGAAGAACGCCGTCGGTGCTATTCTCCGAGCCGAGCAGGCCTTCCACCTGGAGAATCAAGCCTTTATCTCGATCGGTGCTGGCGAAATGGCTGCTACAAACGAGCTAGGTGTCACTCTACAGCTCGACTTCTACGAACTCCCCGCTGTTGAGGTGTCCGCAGGGCCCCCTGAGTCGGCCTTTCTGAGCATATCCAACTCTCAGTCCGTGGTTGATGGTACCCGCAATTTCAGCGGTCGGATCGAGTTTCAGAGTAGCAGTGGTGCGTACAGTCAATTGGTTTGCCAGACGATCGCTCCTAGCATCGTAGTTCAAATACCCATGATGTCAAGCCCCAGTGCAACTTGTCCGAGCGACCATCTTCCTATTATTTTCCTAGGAAATAGTTGAGTTCTCTCAGTCTCCAGCGAAACTGCGACGGATATGCTTCCCAACAGAATGTCCCGCACGCCTCACCAGCATTCACAGCTCTCCAAGATCGTCTACAGGCTGCCGGCCGTAGCCTCTTTCTTGGTTGCGGCGATTGCCTCGATGGGGATCCTAGTGTTGCAGCGCTCTCGTTACGAGCGCCAGCAGCAAGCAGCAGGCAGTGCTGCCTACGCTCGGCAAGAAGAGCGGCTCGCCATCGGTGTTGCCGTGCAAAAGCGTCTTCCAGCGCTCGGATTCGATAATCTCGTTGCTGACTGGGCCTTCCTACAGTTCGTTCAGTATTACGGAGATACAGAAGCCCGCCAGCAGACCGGGTATTCTCTCGTAGACGATTACTTCGAGATTGCAAGTGGTTCCGACCCGCGCTTCTGGCGAGCGAACCTCACCTTTTCTGTGGCCACTAGCTTACTGGGCAGCCGCCCCGATCGCTCCGTAGAACTCCTCGACAGAACTATCCCCTTCCAAATTCCCAACACCTACGGCGATTATTACTCGCGCACCTATGGCGCAGTAGACCGGATGCTTTTTCTCGGCGATAACGAAGGAGCCCGCCGTGCCTATGAAGAAGCTGCTCTTATCGCCGATGCGATCCCAGCCGAAATTCTAGCTCGGCGTGCCCGCGAGACGGCTAGTTTCCTCGCCACCAATCCAGGCAGTCGGCGCGCTCGCGTCGGCGCCTGGTTCCAATTGCTGGCGGGAGCTGCCGACGAAGAAACTCGCGATATCATCCTGGCCGAAATCGAAAAGCTAGGCGGCAGGGTACAGCGCAATGCTGATGGCAGTGTCTCAGTTATCCCACCGGAAGACTAGGCATATTTCCGCACGCTCATCTGTTGAAGAAACGATCCTCTTTTTGTGCTAGTATTCCTCCATCCTAACAAATTGATGCCTGCTAGATTGGAAGGGTTCAACCATAGCGCGTCTCAGATTTGTTTCTAGCCCAATCTCTCCTAATCGGGCTCTGGAGTTGTGGTCCCCGTAAGTGTCTGTCTCTCAAGGGCTGCCTAGTGAGTATTTTGTAAAGCGCGATAGCCAAGCAGCTGTAGGATGGCACAAATGCTCAGAAAATTGCATATTGGCGGAAAATGCAGATCGCAAGGCTGGGAGGTCCTCAATGCCAACCCAGCCCCTTATGTCGATCATGTTTGTAATGCAAACGACTTATCGCAATTTGACGACGATTCATTCTCTGAAATCTATGCGTCTCACATCGTCGAGCATTTTGACTATGTCGGCGAGTTGCAAAGCACCCTCAAGGAATGGTTCCGAGTTCTGCAACCTAGCGGCAAGATATATATCAGCGTTCCCGACCTAGATGTTCTGGCAACGCTCACTCTTGATAAGGAGAGTTTGACGGCAGAAGAGCGCTTTCACGCCATGCGTATGCTTTTTGGCGGCCACACTGATAAGTACGATTATCACTTTGTTGGCTTAAATGAAGAATTCTTAACTCAATACTTACAGGGGGCTGGGTACGTAAACGCCAGAAGAGTAGAAGGGTTCGGCTTGTTTGAAGACACGAGTTCTATGGTTTTCAAAGGCGTGCCAATCAGCTTAAACATGATTGCCGAGAAGCAGCCAGCTACTGCAACTGTCGCGCGGGCGGGCGATGCTAATAAAGCACTATATGAAGGGCGCTGGCAAGAGGCGATCGCGCTCTACGAGCGGTGCATCGAAATCGAGCCCGAAGAGCGTTCTCACTATTGGAAGCTGGGGGCGGCACTTCTCTCCCTCGGTCGAGGTTTGGAAGCTCAAGGTACCTGGTTTGGTGTTTTGATGGAGGCCCCAGAAGAAGCAGCAGCAGACTGGAATGCCGAACTTCACGAAACCTTGGTAGCTGTTGCCGCCAAGCTCACCGAGAAAAAGCTACTGGGCGAGGCGGAACGCTGCTTGCGGCAGGCATTGGAGCTAGAAGCAAGCCCAATAAATACTGCATTGGCCCATAACTGCTTGGGGGTTGCCTTAGAAAAAAAAGGCGACATCATCGGAGCGATTGAGAGCTACGAAGCCGCGCGCGACCGCAATCCTCAACTCACCCATGCCGTTTACAATCTGGCGCGACTCTACATGGCTCAAACCCTCCACGCAAAAGCGCTCGAGGGTCTAAAGCAGGCGTTAGAAATCGATCCCAATTACCTGCCAGCGTCGATTGCTCTCGGGAATCTCCTACAAACGCAAGGTAATAAGGAAGAGGCCCTTGCTGTTTACCAGAGAGTGCTGGCGATTGACGAGAATCAGGCCCCCATCCAGAAGATCGTTGGGGTGATGCTGCTCGAACGACAGGACTACCAGGGAGCACTCGCTCATTTTGAAAAATATATCGAACTAGACCCAAACGCCCCAGAAGGATATTTTCAGCTTGGTTGCACTCTACAAAACTTAGATCGGTCTAAAGCGGCAATAGATGCCTTCCTCCACGCCATTCGCCTTAGACCCAGTTATAAGGAAGCTCACTATAATCTTGCTGTGAGCTTGCGCTCGACCTTCAAGCTTGAATTACAACTCCAATCAAATTACGCTGCCCTGGCAATCGATCCTTCCTTCGCACCGCCCTACTATAATATTTCTACCGTTTTAGCCAAGCAGGGTCGGATTGCAGAGGCCCTAAAATACTGTCGCTTATCCCGAGGACTAGCCCCCGATGCAGAGTTGGGTTACACACAACCGTTGCTCATCCGACTGTATCGTTTGGAATTCGAAGCTCGAGAGACTCTGACGATGGCTCGTCGATGGGCAGAGAAATTTACACCAAATACCTCTCAGTTTTCCTTCGCCAATTGCGATCGCACTCCAGAAAGACGCTTGCGAATCGGCTATGTTTCGCCAGATTTCCGCAAGCATGCTGTTAGTAACTTTCTCTTCTCAATTCTCTCCAAACACGACCCGCAAGCATTCGAGATTTTCTGCTATGCGGAAGTGAGGAAACCAGATGAAATGACCGAGCGACTGCGCGAGCTGTCTCACCACTGGTCTTCGACGGTCACTCGCTCGGATGAAGAGGTCGCTGGCGAAATCTATCGCGATGAAATAGATATTCTTGTAGACCTTGCCGGCCATACGGAGAAAAGTCGCCTGAACGTCTTTGGATATAAGCCAGCACCCGTACAAATCACCTATCTGGGTTATCCAAGCACGACTGGCCTAGCTACAATGGACTACCGGCTAACCGACGCCTGGGCAGATCCAGAGGGACAAGGCGAAGATGGCTATGCGGAAGCTCTAGTCCGTCTGCCCGGATGCTTCGTGTGTTTCACGCCTCCCCTCGAATCTCCAGATGTCGCGCCCGCTCCAGCGCGCGAAAAGGGATACGTAACTTACGGATCCTTCAACAACCTCTCAAAGGTATCGCCCGAAACAATCGCCGCTTGGGCCCAGATTTTACAGGCAGTGCCAACCGCTCGAATTTTCCTCAAGCACTTCGCACTAACTGATGAGGAAACATGCGAACGCTTTTGGGAAATGTTCGAGAGTTGCGGCATCGAGAGAGAGCGCGTAGAGTTACGTGGCTTTATCGAAGAGAAAACCGGCCACCTTGATTGCTATCAAGAAGTCGATTTGGCCCTGGACACCTTCCCCTATAACGGCACGACCACCACTTGCGAGGCGATGTGGATGGGCGTGCCTGTAGTTTCCCTGACAGGCGATCGCCACTTGTCGCGAGTGGGCCGCAGTCTTCTCCACGCCGTGGGACTTGAAGAATTTGTCACTTACACCGTGGAAGACTATGTTGCTAAGGCCGTGGCGCTCGGCCGGGACCCAGCGCGCTTGGCCTCGATACGGAGTCAACTGCGCGAGCAGATGGCGGCTTCTATGTTGTGCGACGCTTCCGGCCACACTCAGAGGCTGGAAGCAACCTACCGACAGTTATGGAGCCATTGGTGTCAAAGCATGCACTCCCAGTGAGGAGTCACACCACAAACTCAAGACTGGGGAGCGTGTCAAATGGCGATCGACTCGGGCGCTAATTACCCACAAACCCCCAAAGCTGTCGCAACCGATACAGCCGATCGCGCGCCGAGTTCTTCACAATCACCCACAGACTGACACGTTCGGTCCCAACTCGAAGCAGCCACGCCGACCCCGTGTCGATCGGAATCTATCGGAATTCTGCCCATGACATCCCATCACGATGTCGCCATCATCGGCGGCGGCCAAGCCGGACTATCCGTAAGTTATTGCCTGCAAGAGCGAGGCGTCGGACACATCGTCCTGGAGAAGCACCGCATCGGCCATGCATGGCGCGATCGCCGCTGGGACTCATTTTGCCTCGTCACCCCCAACTGGCAGTGCCAATTGCCCGGATTTCCTTACAACGGCGACGACCCCCACGGCTTCATGGGCAAAGAACCCATCGTCAAATACATCTAGAGCTACGCCCGCAGCTTCCAGCCCCCTATTGTTGAGGGCATCGAAGTCACCCGACTGACCCAACCAAACCCTACTGGTCCCTTTGTGCTGGCTACCTCAACCGGAGAGCAAACCGCCGATCGCGTCGTCGTTGCCACCGGCGGCTACCATCAGCCCAAGATTCCGGCTGTGGCCGAGCGGCTGCCAGAAGACATACGGCAGATCCATTCCTCGGCCTACAAAAACCCCGCAACCCTGCCCCCCGGAGCGGTACTCGTGGTGGGCTCGGGACAGTCGGGGTGTCAGATTGCCGAAGACTTGCACCTCGCCGGCCGGCAAGTTCACCTGTGCGTCGGTGGCGCGCCGCGATCGCCCCGGCAGTATCGCGGCAAAGATGTCGTCGCTTGGCTCGATCGGGTGGGCTACTACGATGTGCCCGTGCACGACCACCCCGACAAAGAAAACGTCCGCCACAAAACCAACCACTACGTGACCGGCCGAGGCGGCGGCCGCGAAATCGACCTGCGCCACTTTGCCCGAGAAGGCATGCGGCTCTATGGTCGCTTGGCCGACATCCGAGGGTCTCGCGTGCATTTTCAAGATGACCTCAAGCAAAACCTCGATCGCGCCGACGAAGTTGCCGCTAGCATCAAGCGCACCATCGACCGCTTCATTGCCGACAGCGGTATCGACGCGCCTAGCGAGGCCCCCTATGAGCCCGTGTGGGAACCCCAAGCACCCGCTCTAGCCCTGGATCTCGAGGCCGCCAACATTGGCACGGTTATTTGGTGTCTGGGCTTTAAGACTGATTTTGCCTGGATCGACATCCCCGTATTCGACGGCAAGGGCTACCCCGGCCACACTCGCGGCGTCACGCCCGTTGAGGGGCTCTACTTCATTGGGTTGCCATGGCTCTACACCTGGGGGTCCGGTCGCTTCTCTGGCGTTGCCCGCGACGCTGCCTACATTGCCGATGCCATTCACTGGCAGCACGCGCGGCGTAACCCCAAAGCTGTCGCCGTCGACACCACTGCTTTTGGTTCCTGAGGTGCCGAGCGCGCCGCCAATGAAATAAATCATTCGTAGCAATTGATACGATTTCTATTGCCGGTGCGGCTTATGTTTCTTAGGCAATACTTTTAGACAAAGTATTCTACTTATAGCTTGCAATCGGGATTGTCACGGTCCGAGCGCGGCCCGAGCCGTACGGGCGTGTCAATTTCTGAGTGTTGGAGAGACTGTCGGTCTTACAAGGAGATTTTCATGCCTGAGGTTACCGCTCCCGCCCACCAGACGGGCGATTTTTTGGTCGATTATGAAGAAAAGGTTTTTGAGGATGTCCAGGCAGAACCTGGCGAGAAAGCCCTGGTTGCCTTTCACACCGTTGCTTTTGAGGGCTCTATTGGCCTGGTAAACCTGCTCCAAGCAACCCGGCTGATTCGCAAAGGATTTGAGACTTCCGTGCTCCTCTACGGTCCGGGGGTCACCCTCGGCGTTCAGCGCGGCTTTCCAAAGCTAGGAGACGAAGCCTTTCCGGGTCACTTGGCCATGAATAATCAGATCGTCAAGGTCATGGAGGCTGGCGGCAAAGTCTATGCTTGCCGCTTTGCCCTGCAGGCACTTTACGGCCATGGCGAGCCCTCTTTGATTCCGGGGATTACACCCATCAATCCACTAGATGTTTTGGATATTATCTTGCTTCACCGCAAAGCAGGAGCCTTCATCTTAGATACCTGGACGATGTAACGGCTCGAGGCCATCCCCTCGCGACTCTCAAGGGGATGGCCTCTGGCGACAAAAGCGCTGTAAAAGCGCTCGCAACATGATGGATTACACTCGCAAAGTTCGGGCAGCAGCCGTACAATCGAGCCCGGTATTGTTTAGCCGCGACGGGACGACCGAAAAGGTTGTCGCCGCGATCGCCGCCGCCGCCCATGAGGGAGCCGAGCTGGTTCTGTTTCCCGAAACCTTCGTGCCCTACTATCCGTATTTTTCCTTCGTGCGGCCCCCCGTACTCATGGGGGAAGAGCACATGCGGCTCTATCGAGAAGCCGTCGTCGTGCCCGGTCCGGTCACAGAAGCAGTCGGGCGCGCGGCGCGAGCGCACGGTGCGGTGGTCGTGCTCGGGGTCAACGAACGCGACGGTGGCTCTCTGTACAATACTCAGCTCGTCTTCGATGCCGACGGCACGCTCCTACTCAAGCGTCGCAAGCTTACCCCCACCTTCCACGAGCGCATGGTCTGGGGCCAAGGTGACGGCGCGGGCCTGGCAGTCGTCGATACGGCCGTCGGCAAGCTCGGTTCTTTGGCCTGTTGGGAGCACTACAATCCGCTGGCGCGGTACGCCCTGATGGCCCAGCACGAGCAAATTCACTGCGCCCAGTTCCCGGGCTCGCTGGTGGGTCAAATCTTCACCGACCAAATTGAGGTCACCATTCGCCACCATGCCCTCGAATCTGGCTGCTTCGTCCTCAATGCCACGGCCTGGCTCGCGCCGGCGCAAGTCGAGCAAATTACCACCGACGAGACCCTCAAGCGCTTTTTGAGTGGCGGCTGCTACACCGCCATTATTGGCCCTGAAGGTACGCCTCTGTGCCCGCCGATAACTGAAGGCGAGGGCATGGCGATCGCCGATCTCGACTTCGCTTTGATTCTCAAGCGCAAGCGCATGATGGATTCGGTTGGCCACTACGCCCGCCCAGAGCTGCTGCAATTACTTGTCGATCGCCGCCCCAAGACCGTGATGGCCGAGGCACCACTCTCGCCAAAGCCACCATCCGGGCTGCCGGAGCCACCCCCACCGGAACCTTTGCCCGCTCCTCCGAGCGTTTCTCTACAACCTCTCAATAACCAGACGTAACTTTTCGAGCATGACCGAAACCGCTGCCAGCGCAGACTCAAGTCTGCGCGATCTCATTGCCGACTTGCAAGTGCGCGGCCTCCGCTGGGTCGAGAGCGACCTGGGCGCGAGCGGGCGCCAAGGCGGCGCGGGTCCTTCCGATCACAAAGCCGTTTCCATCGGTGGCACGACAGTGATGGTGCCTATTTATACCGACGGTGCCTCGCGATCGCCCTATTCGGTGCGCGTGGCCGATCGCCATCCGGCCACACTCCATCACCTCGACGAGGCCATCGTGCCTGTTGATTTTCCCGCGCAGCCAGCGTTTTATCGCCTCCGCACCGCCGATGGCACCCCTTACTGGAAAATTGCCCTGCTCCACGCCCGCGATGTGCTGGCAACCACGGTGTTACAGACCTGCATTCGCTACGGCGATCGCCATACTGCTTGCCAGTTTTGCGCCATCGGGCAATCTCTAGAGGCAGGCAAAACCATCGCCCGCAAGACCCCCGCCCAGCTTGCCGAGGTGGCCGAGGCAGCCGTTCGCCTCGATGGCGTCCGGCACATGGTGATGACCACCGGCACCCCCAATACGAGCGATCGCGGTGCTGCTTATTTAGCTGAATGCGCCCGTGCGATCGGAGCCCGCGTCGATCTGCCTTTGCAGGCCCAGTGCGAGCCACCGGATGACTATCGCTGGTTCGATCGCCTCAGAGCCGCCGGGGTCGATAGCTTGGGCATGCACCTCGAAGCGGTCGACCCCGAGGTGCGCGCCCGCATCATGCCCGGAAAAGCTGAAGTTCCGGTCGAGACCTACTTTCGGGCCTTCGAAGCGGCCGTTGCGGTCTTCGGGCGGGGACAAGTCAGCACGTACTTGCTGGCGGGCTTAGGCGACGATCTCGAAACCCTAACAGCTGCGTGCGATCGCCTGATCCGCCTGGGGGTTTATCCCTTCGTGGTGCCCTTCGTCCCCATCGCCGGCACGCCCTTGGCCGATCGCCCGGCCCCCGATCCGGGGTTTATGAGGGCTATTTACGAGCGCGTAGGCCCGCGCTTGGGTGCTGCGGGCCTACGCGCTCGCGACATCAAAGCAGGTTGCGCCAAATGTGGCGCTTGCTCGGCACTGTCTGCGTTTGAGAAATAACTCCTATGGCCGAGAAAAAACCCGTCGAACGGAAATTCCACTGCAAGCTTGCCGAAACCCGCCGCGAGATCGCGGCTTATTTTCAGCTGCGGCAGGAAATCTTTTGCCAAGAACAATGCCTTTTTCAAAGCAGCGATCGCGATGACATCGATCGCCACGCTTACCCGATCGTGGCGGTGGCAACCGCGCCTGCAGGAGAGCAAAAAGTCGTGGGGGTCGTGCGCATTTACGAACCCCAACCCGGCTGCTGGTACGGCGGCCGCTTGGGGGTCCATCGCGACTTCCGGCGGCGGGGCCTCATTGGCAAATTCTTAATTGACAAAGCCGTAACCACTGCCAATGCTTGGGGCTGCGAGCAATTTCTAGCCACCGTGCAATTGCAGAATGTCCGGTTCTTTCAGCGCTTGCACTGGGCCACGCTCGAGGAAATTAACCTTTGCGGTCGCCCCCACCACCTGATGGCAGCCGACCTCGCGTTCTATCCCCCCGCTCGAGCTGAAATTCGCCCCGCCCGCTTGCCCGTGACAATCGCTGCTGCCAATTCAGTGGTGGCGCGCTGATGGACCCGACCGATCTCGCCGCACGCCTGCGCGCGGGCGTCGCTCCCAAGCAAGACATCCAAGCCGTTGCCCGCCAGCTCGACAAGCCCGCTATTGCCATCGGCGACGACTGCGCGGCTATCCCCGATGGCGAGGGCTATTTGCTATTTGCGGCCGAAGGCATGTGGCCGACGTTGGTGGCTGCCGACCCGTGGTTTGCCGGTTGGTGCGGCGTGATGGTAAACGTCAGCGACATTTATGCCATGGGCGGGCGGCCCCTTGCGGTTGTCGATGCCCTCTGGAGCCCCTCGGCTGCTGCGAGCGAGCCGGTATGGGCGGGCCTGCAGGCGGCCGCACGGGCTTACGGCATCCCGATTGTAGGCGGCCATACCAATCATCGCAGTCCCTATGGGGCTCTGGCAGTAGCCATTGTGGGCCGCGCGCGCGCGCTGCTGACGAGCTTTGCGGCGCGCCCGGGCGATCGCCTGCTGCTGCTGGCAGATTTCGACGGCGCGCCCCATCCGGATTACCCTTTCTGGAATGCAGCCACCAGCGCCGACCCCGAGGTGCTGCGGCGCAAACTGGCGCTGTTGCCCGAGCTAGCCGAGAGCGGTCTCTGCCGGGCCGGCAAAGATATCAGCATGGGCGGCCTGGCCGGGACCGCCGTCATGTTGATGGAAACTTCGGGCTGCGGGGCAACCCTAGACCTCGATTGCATTCCTCGGCCGCCGGGGGTCGACCTAGATTGGTGGCTGCGCTGCTTTCCGAGTTACGGGTTTTTGTTGAGCGCGTCTCCCGAGCGCGTTGCGGCAATTGCCGCTCGCAGCGAGGCTTTGGGCTTGGTTTGTGCGATCGTCGGGCGCGTTCAGGCCAGCCGGCAGGTTTATTTTCAAGATGCGTCCGGCCAGAGCGCTCTTTTTTGGGATCTCGCGCGCGAGGCGCTCACGGGGTTTGCAGGAGACCTGGCACCATGCTGAAATCTAGCCGCGCTCGGGAAAAAACGTTGCCCCCAGACGAGCGCCTCAAAATTGCTCTGTTGACTTACTCGACTAAGCCTCGTGGCGGCGTCATTCACACCCTCGAGCTGGCCGAAGCCCTGCACGCGTGCGGCCATGAGGTCTGTGTTTTTGCCCTCGACAAAGACCGGCAAGGCTTCTGTCGCCCCTTATCGTGTGAGGCTGCCTTCGTGCCCGCTCCGCCGGTCCGAGATCCCCGAGCCGTCGATCGCGTCGTGGCCCAGCGCATCCAGGACTATGTGAAGTACTTCAGCGAGCGCCGCCGCCCTACCTACGACATCTATCACGCCCAAGATTGCATCAGCGCCAACGCACTGGCCCGACTGCGCGATCGCCAAATTGTCACCCGGGTGGCGCGCACGGTCCACCACATCGACGACTACCCCAGTCCTTATCTCGAAGAGTGCCAGCGTCGGGGCATCGAGCAACCGGATGCGTGCTTTTGCGTGAGCCGCTATTGGCAAGCTCGCCTGCAGGAGCGCTACGGCGTCACGGCACAACGGGTCTTCAATGGGGTCGATACCCAGCGCTTTTCGGCCACATCCCAAGGCACTGAAGCCTCTCTCAAAGCCAGCCTCGGGCTCGAGGGCTCGCCTTTGCTTCTGACCGTCGGCGGCATCGAGCCTCGCAAAAACTCCCTGCGCCTGCTACAAGCCTTCGCGCGGGTTCGCGATCGCTATCCAGGGGCCCAGCTCGCGATCGCCGGGGGCATCTCGATGTTCGATTACAGTGCCTACCGCGCGGAATTCTTTGCTCTGGCGCGCGAACTCGGCCTCACGCTTGGCAAAGCCGTCGTACTGGTGGGTGCGGTTGCCGACGAGCGACTGCCCGCCCTCTATCGCTGTGCCGATACGTTCGTCTTTCCGTCGGTCGTTGAAGGCTGGGGTCTCGTCGTCATGGAGGCGATCGCCTCCGGCTTGCCGGTGGTGACCTCCGATCGAGAGCCCTTCACCGAGTTCTTGTCGTCGCAGCAGGCTTTTCTGGTCGACCCTGACGACCCAGGGGCGATCGCCGCCGGGATTACTGCTAGCCTGGGCCCAGATGCTGCCGCGCGCGTCGAGGCCAGCCAGTCTATTTGTCAGCAGTACACTTGGAAAAATTCGGCGGCCGTGCATGTGGACCACTACCAGCAGCTGGTGGCTGCTTGCCGCCGGCCTCGATAGGCTCGAGGGTCTCATTCGAGCGTTTCTACACAGTTAAGTTGCGCCTCGAGCAGGCGTGTCATCTCACCTGCAGGCATGGGCTTGTAGTACACGAAGCCCTGGATGTTTTCGCACTGCATTTCAGTGAGAACCTGGAGCTGGGCTTGGCTCTCAACGCCTTCGACGACAACTTGCAGGCCCAGATTCTTGCCCAAACTTAGAATCGCTTCGACAATGTTGCGCTCCCGCTCGCTCTCGACAATATTCTGTACCAGCGAGCGGTCTGTCTTTAGGGTGCGCAACGGCAACTTCTGCAAGCGGCTAAACGACGAATAGCCACTGCCGAAGTCGTCAATTGACAGCTCGATCCCCGTAGAACGCAATCCGCTGAAAACGCGCTCCACTTCTGAGATTTCTTTGAAGGCTGCTGTCTCGGTTACCTCTAAGCTCACGCTGCTCGGAGAGACCCCGAACGAATCGATCTTGCCTTCAAGGAACCTCTTGAGATTTCTTTGGAGCAACTGCTGAATAGAGAAATTGATTGCCACAGAGATCGAAGATAAACCGCGCGCGTGCCATTCTGCGAGTCTTTCTAAGACAGTGTGGGCCACCCACTCGCCAATCGGAACGATCGAACCGGTCTTCTCAGCTTCTGGCAGAAACCTAGCAGGACTCATGAGCCCGAATTCAGGGTGATTCCATCGCAAGAGGGCCTCGACAGTAACAATTTTCCGAGTTATCGGGTTAATAATTGGCTGGTAGTAGACATCTAGTTGCTTATTGGTCAGGCAAGCCTGCAAATCTTTCGAGAGGCTAACAGTTCCAGAGAATCCCTTCCTAGCTTGAGAGTTGTAGAATCTACAGGAGTTTTTGCCGGCCTCTTTCGCTTGGTACAGCGCAACATCGGCATTCTTGATGAGTGTCGCCGCATCTCGACCGTCTTGTGGAAATGTGGCAACACCAATACTGACTGTTGCGTGAATCTCGCGACCATTCTCTACAAAGGGATGGTGGAACGTGTCGAGGATTCGTTCGACAACTCGGTTTGTTTCCGAAATATCTAAAATCTTGGGCAGCAGAATTGTGAATTCATCTCCTCCCCAGCGAGAAACAACATCGCCCGCCCTCACCTGTGCGACCAAGCGCCGGGCAACGCCACGGAGCAGTGAATCGCCTTGGTCGTGTCCGAAGGTATCATTGATAAATTTAAAATTATCCAAATCCAAGAAAAGAACGGCAAGCATTTCTTTCCTGCGCTTCGAGTCGGGAAGTAACCGCTCGAGCTGCTCCTCAAACAGCAATCGGCTGGGCAAATTGGTTAGAGAATCGTGAAGAGCTTGCCGGCGGATGGACTCCTCTTGGCACTTGCGGCGAAGCACGCCACTGATACTTGCAGACAGGGCAAATGTGGCAGAAATAGCAGGCTCGAACCACTGACGCTCGCTCCCATACTCAAAGAGCGCAAGGAGGCCCCAGAGCCGATCCTCGAGAAAAATAGGCACGAGTAAAATCGAGCGGACATCCCTGCGTAGCAGCGTATTTCTCTCGCCCAGTGGCAGCTCCCTGACGATGCTACAGATTGCCTTGCCGCTGGCAAGTTTTGCGTGCCAGCCGCTCTCTTGAAAGTCTTCGTAGGAGAGACCTTTCAAAACATCCTGGCGGTTGTCGATCCCATCAGATTTTCTCTGCGTCCATTCATATCGCAAGTCGAGTTCGACGTGGGGAAGCTCGGGATGAGTAACATTCTTATAGATGCAGACATGCTCGACCCCCAGGGCCTGGCCCAGCATGAAGAGTGATTGGGGCACGACTATGTGAACGTCGGAGTCTGCCAGGAGAAGATTAGCCGCCTTAGCAACCACAGAAAGCAGATAACTTCGCTCCCGTAGCTCCCGCTCGGATTCCACCCGCTCTGTAATCTCGACAATAGAGCCTTCGTAAAGAATATTATCCTCGCAAGAGAACTGAGAAATGCGCGCGTTCTCGGAAATCCATATTCTTCGACCATCTCGATCGAACACCAGCGATCGAAAATCGCTGGCACTGCCGTGGGCAGCAATTTGCTTCTCGATTTCGTGCCTGCGGTTTGGGTCCACGTAGAGCTGCCGAGACACATCCACAATCTCAGCCATCAACTGCTCGGGCGAGTCGTAGCCAAGGATTCTGGCGAGCGCGGGATTGGCCATGCGTATCCGGCCGCCAGCGCTTATCTGGTAGATTCCCTCAATCGCAGTCTCAAAAATGGCGCGATACTTGTCCTCGGCTGCTTTCAGCGCTAGCTTGGTTCGCTCTTTCTCGGTAGTCTCGATTGCAAAAACCCGAATCAGGTCGCTCTCCGGGAAGTAATGAATCGATTGCTCGTAAATCTCTGCAGCAAACCTAAGCTCTTTGGTAAAACAGGTTTCGCCCCGCTCGCGGGCGCGCGCGGAGATGCCATCTAGAAACGGGTGGCTCGCACCTTTTTCAAGAAGATTTGGAAATTTCTTGAGCGCGGCAGGATTGGCATAGGTGATAGTTCCGAGCAAGTCAAACTCGACAATCGGATTTGGAATGAGTTCCGGAAAAGATGCCAATCGCGCCAGAGCAACATCTACTTCACTATCAGACTCTCTGTGGGAGAGCGTTTCTCGAGCCTCGTCGGGCTCGAGGTTGCGGCCGCCGCCTTCCACGCCGCGCAAACCCGCGCTGCCGGTACCAGTCGGGCCGTGCTGGGGCCCCCTTGATTCGGAAGTGGCTGATTCGGGGATGACAAGGTACTCCGCTTCAACATCCTTGCCGAATCTGATTTTATCTCCAGCTTTGAGCTTGCACGTCAGAATGGACTTGCCGTTGACATAGGTCCCATTCTTACTGCGGTTGCCCTTGAGATTGCCATCGATAAGCCTAAACTCAAAGCGGCCGCTGCCATCAATCGGCACTCGCAATAGGATCGCGTGCTGGCGCGATATCGAGCTTCCTTCTAGGAAAATGGCGTTGCGGCGATCTCGCCCGATCGAATACGTACCCGACTCGAGGGGAAGAACCTCACTCTCCGGACCTCTCTCGATCGCCAGTATGTGGCGTACCTGCGAGCCCTGGCTACCCCTCTGGCTTGAAACGCTCTCTCGGTCCTTGCTGCCGCTCATGTCAACTCTACCAAGCTATCCGAGAGCCCTTACATTATCTCGCCTAGCAAGCGACGCCAGCTAGCTTCTGAAGGTTTGTAACTCCCGGCACCAACTGTCCTCGCTCGAGCCTTACACCCGATCCCGCGTTTGCTCTAAGAAGCCGGCAAACCTTAACGCGACTCATCTAGAGAAACTATTGTATTTTACAGGTAGCTTTGGTAGTTTACATTTTCTTTAGAGAAGTATCATCCTACTTCAGTCTGAAGTGTGACGTCATGCGATCGCATGACAATAATCTAGAAATTATTAGAAACAACATTGGAGCTTTCACCCACATCTGAGATAGTCGCCCCAGACGCAGCAGATTTATCCAAACACTATTTAGCGCCCCTCGCGCTCGAGGGCTTGCTGCATGACATCTGCGAACTGTTCCACACTTCGCCTACCTTCAGGGTTTCTGCACAAGATGCGCAGAATACTCAGAAGCTGCTCCTTGCTGAGGGTGCCCTCTACCCAGCAGTGGAGCGCGTCGAGAACGAGCGCTTTCTCTGTAATTCTGCACATGCCAGTAAATGACCTACATCACATAAAGTGTAACGAGAAATCACACTGACTGCAAGTCAGACAATAATAGATCGGCACTCTGGCATGTTTTGCGAGCGGTTCTGGGCTGACGGTCTCGCCTGAGATTTCAAAGACTTGCCAAAAGTCACTCCTCCCTCGGCCCTGCAGCCCCTATCATCGAGATAGCTTGCTCGAGGTTCCATCCATGCCAGAAGTCCGCTTTAAGATCCAGTGGCCCGACGGCCGCCAAGAAATTTGCTACTCCCCGTCGCTGGTCGTCAAGAAGTACCTGACGGAGAACGAGTCTTACGCGATCGCAGAGTTCGTGGAGCGATCGCGATCGGCTCTCAAAGCAGGGAGCGATCGCGTGGCGGCCAAGTTCGGCTATCCCTGCAGCCTGGCTCTCGGACAGCTTCAACGTCTAGAAGCAACTGCCGGGCAGTTCGGCAACGACCCCAATCTGCAAGTTAAGCTATTGCAATTCATCGAGTAGTCTTGCTTGTGAAATTACGCAGCCTTCGCTCTTTTCGAAGGTGCCATTCGAGTGAAATCACCCTGCGGCAGGGCGCGAAGATCTCAAGTAAGAGCTACTTAAAGATGCTTCGAGCGCTTCTGGCGCGCCGAATTACACCAAGGCAAATTTTGCCTTGGTAGCTAAACCGAGGTACGACAGTTGAGGTGTGCCTGCTAAGCAAGCCTGCAGCAGCAGAAACCGCGCTATCCTGACGGCCAGAAGCTCGGACGATAAAGCGAGGAGAAAAACCCGTGGCGGTTGCGATTTCTCAGCAACGGCTGGCGTCAGTAGGGTTTGGAGTGCTGCTAGCAGCAGGAGGCTCCCTCTGGAGCGCCCGCTCGCTGGTGGCGCAACCCCTTGCCGTCGATGCCTCTTTGGTGCCACTGACCTCGCGAGAGGGGCAGCTACTTTTGCACGATGGCAGAGCCCGAGCGCTAACGTCGCCTGTTTCTCCGGGAGGCTGACTCGAGTTTGTCACTACTGTGCGAGTAAGTTTCTCCAGACGAGGGACGTCGAACGTAGGTAGCCCTCTAAATTTGACTGGCGGGCTACTGAATTTTAGGCATCGTCCGCCAAAAAATACAGGCTGCCCTCTAAAAAACAGAGGACAGCCTGTAAAAATCACTCGTCGGTCTGTGGCTTTTAGGGGTCGGCCCGTAGAAATTGCTCGCGAGCCTCTGAAGGCTACGGGGTCGCCACCAATTTTTGGAGGCTCGTGCTGTTTGCACTACAGCCCTTTGCACGGCAATCGGGTACACTTAAGTAGTGATGAGTTGGAGATCT
>CAYTBI010000002.1:82992-150969 GCA_964435975.1 uncultured bacterium | reverse complement strand
TAAGTACGCAAATTGACATTTTGTTGTCCCGCCTGAAACAATGAAACGAGTGTGTAGCAGGGGTTTGGTCATTTTAGAACCCGTTATCAGTTCCCATGAAGGCTGCGAGAAGGAGAGCCTGGGCCCTGAGTTTCAGAAAATCATCAATCTGAATCAGATTTACTTCATTGGTTCGGTAACTCATTGACTAATATGTTATGGAACCACAGCACCATCGCTCAGCACACCACCAGCCCCGATACCCTAGAGTCAATGACACGGCAGGTGACATCATGACGGTTGCCCCCAACAAGGTCTACACCGAAGAGGAGTATCTGGCTCTGGAGGTAGAGTCTGATATCCGAAGCGAATACAGGGATGGAGAGATTATTCCCATGACTGGCGGTACGCCGGAGCATAATCGGATTGTCGTCAAGCTGGTCGTGCTTCTAACTCTCGCCTTAGAGGATAAGCCTTACGTTACTTTCACAATGGACCAGCGGCTGTGGATTCCTCAAGCTAAAAACCATACCTATCCTGACGTGATGGTATTATCGGAACCGGTTTCCCTAGAGCCAGGGCGCAAGGATACGGTCGTTGAGCCAACCCTGGTTGCTGAAGTTCTCTCAAATTCAACAAAGAGCTACGACCGGGGCGATAAGTTTGTAATGTACCGGACCATTCAGACTCTGCAAGAGTATGTGTTAATCGACCAATATAAGGTCTGTGTCGAGCGGTACGAGAAGCAGGCTGAAAATCAATGGCTATTGACAGAGTATAAAAGCCCGAGCGATGAGATAGCTTTGTCTTCAGTGCCGGTAAAGCTGTCCCTCAACAACCTCTATAAGGGCGTGCTAGGGAGCTAAATCCGCACTACAACCTGGGACTAAACGCCTAAAGTCCTATGCCTATCGAAAGAGATAAGGGTCTTTACGATCCGTCCCTCCAAAAACGACACGACCCGCCAATGTCGTTGTCGTTTGACAGTGACATCCTGGTGCAGGTTGCATATAGTTGTATGCAGGCGATAGAGTTGGCACATAAGGGGACGGGATGCTTGGTGAGATACAACCCAAGACCGTTCTCGTTTACGCTGACGAGCAGGGTAAAGAGCCTTACACCGATTGGCTTGAGGGTCTGCGCGACCGCAAAGCCCAGGCGCGAATTCGGGTCCGCATCCGGCGATTAGAAAGCGGCTTGTATGGGGATTGTGAGCCGGTCGGCGACGGCGTTTACGAGTTGAGGCTGATGTTCGGTCCTGGTTACCGTATTTATTTCGGGGAAGACCAGGGCAATATCGTGCTCTTGCTGTGTGGTGGAGATAAGAGCAGCCAGCCGCAAGATATCAAAACGGCCAAAGGGTATTGGAAGGAGCACCGGGAGAATGGTTGAAGCAAGACGGTATCGAACCCTTGATGAAGTGGACGAAGCGTATTACCGCGAGCACCCAGAGGAGATCGATGGTTATTTGGAAACCGTGTTTGAGGAGTATGGCAAAGATGGCTGTACCCCAGCGCTGCTGTCATCTCTGCGCATGATTGCCCGCGTCAAGGGGGTCTCCGCTCTTGCTGTGGAGAGTGGCCTGACGCGCAATGGTATTCAGAAGGCACTGTCAGAGCAGTCGAAGCCAGGATTCGAAACGATCTGCGCAATCGTCAATGCCATGGGCTACGGCATCACCATCCAGAGACTGCCCCAGGAAGTGTAAGCGCTCCTCAAGTCACGCTTTGATTTTCGGATGAGTTATCTGACAAATGGCAGCGGCGCAACCCCTGATTCTGCCGGTACTGACCTAAAAGTCAGGAAAGGTGTACGGAAAACGGTCGTTTTTGCGATCCAGGATAGCTATTAGTGCTGGCCGCTAACCAGAAGTCAAGCCGGGCATGAGAATGGGGTTTTTCCGCAGGCAGCGGAGCTATGACCTTACCGATCGCTAAACCTTGCCGAGTAATTCCTTGATTGTCCCCATTGGAATAAACAACTTCAATGGATTGCTTGGCAAGGGAATGAACCCATAGTGGCGATAAAACCCAGCAGCTTTCTCGTCGATCGCATCAACAACAACTGCCGTAGCACCAATCGATTCAGTTGAGACCAAAAACGCCCTTGCCAGAGCATCAACAATGGTTACTCTACCGAGACCTTGACCTTGCAATCTCTTGTCAATGGCTAGGCGTCCTAGCAAGATAGCTGGGACGTTGGGGTGCCTTGGGAGTTTTTTCGCAAAGTCAGGTGGCAGGTCGTCTAGGACCATGGTGTATGCGGACAGCGTGTAGTAGGCGCAGACATCACCATCCGGGGTTGCCTTGACGTAAAGCTGTGTGACATTGCGCTTCAGGTCTTGGCTAGCCTGCTTTTGCAGGTAATTGTCTAGTGCCTCTACTCCGCAGGTGAAGTACTTTCTTTCGTGCTTGGATTTGTCGAATCTCTCAAACTGTAATTCCATAACTGGCGCTCATGATTTTCGTAGGCATGAGCCGCCTTAAGCAGGGCTTCGTTCGGACTAGGTGGGGCAAGTATTGCCCCGGCGAACGCAATGGAATCTTCATGATTAAGGCGCAAAATCGACTGCGACTCAAGCACTCGCCGTGCATTTTCCACAGCGCAGGCGATCATGAAATCGCTGACGTTGCGTCCTTCGGCAGCAGCAGCAGCCTCAATCATGCTCTTAACCTCTGAAGTCGTCCTTGCCTCAATGCGGCTCGTCAACTTTTGAGTAGACATATTGAGTTTGATAGGTAGAGTCTGGTAAATGCTTTCAGGCTGACTTGCCTAAAGGCACACTCAGATTGTACGGTGAATAGCCGTACATTTCAAGTATCGTGCCAGCGAGTCAGGCAGGCCCCCCGAGGAGTCAAGGCAATCTACAGCGAACACATAACTACTTTTGAACGGGTCGTCTGGTGATCCCCATCACAATGAGTACGATAATCGGAATTTGCGTACTCTATTATGTCTATTCAGTAGAAGCTCTTGGACTCTAAGAGGTCGTTTGAAAAGGTTCACTCCAGGTGGAAAACGGAAGTCTATATTTTTAGACTAGTAGGCAAACACCCCATCGATACGTTCCCGAACAAAAACATGGAGAAGTCCGGCGGGGACTCTCAACAAACATCTTCCCTGCCAAAGCAGGCATCTCAACCATCTGGAAACTGCCAGCAGGCGACGCGCTCGATGCGCGGGCTACCACACTTGGGGCAAGGAGCCGCGCGCGACGAATCGACCCACTCGTAATGGCACTCCCGGCAACGACAGAAGATATTGTGCCGATCGGCCGTGCGAATCATCCGCTGCCAAGCTTGCGTGAGGGCGCGATCGCTATCTGGCGACTCGGCAGTCATAAAAACGATCGCTCCATTAGTGCTCCTCTGCAGCGGCCATGACTTCTTGCAAAACCGGCGAGAGATTCTCGCTCAGGCGTCCGGCTCGAATTAGCTCGGCGTAGGTGTCGGCCTCGACATCAAGCATTTGCTCGCGCAGCAGCGCTTCCTCGTAGGCCCGTAGCGTCGGATGCTCCGACTGCATCTTGACAATTTCTGCTTCGAGCGACCGCAGCTGCCCGGTCACCAGTTCGGTTTGGTAGCGGTAGTACTCAGGATCGAACTCCGAGGCATCTCGGAAATCCTGCAGAAAATCTCGCACGCGCTTCAGGGCGACTCGGCGGGCCAGGGCTTCGCGGTAGGTCTGGCGCAGGGGCTCGTCGCCGACAAGATCGAGCCGCTCGAGAACGAATTTGGTGGTCAGCCCCTGGGCGAGCAGCGTGAAGAGCACCACGCCAAAAACCGCATTGATGACTTCTTGGCGACCCTCTAGGCTAGTAGGCACGCTCAAGGCCAAGGCAATCGAGACCGACCCCCGCAGGCCCCCCCACCACAGCACGGTCTGCTCGCGCCAGCTGATGGCTTTGTCACCCAAGACATTGCTCAGATTGCCCAGACCGAACACGCCGATGGCCCGCGCGACCACCACCGAGGCGATCGCCACGAGAATCAACGGCAAACTATTCCCAAGGGCGGCAATGTCGATCTGGTCGCCAATGAGCAAAAAAACGATGGAGTTAATAAAAAACGCCAAAAAATCCCAAAATTCCGACACCAGCAGCCGCGTGCGCGGGTTCATGCCAATGCGCGAGCCAAAATTGCCCAAAATAATGCCGACGCAAACGACGCCAATGACGCCCGAGCCCCCCAGCTCCTCAACAATCAAATAAGTGCCGTAGGCCGAAACTAGGGTCAAAGATTGCTCCACCAAGGGCAAATCGAAGCGTTGGGTGAGATAGGAAATCGCAAATCCCACCAGACAGCCGACTCCCACGCCAATGCCGACAAACGTGACGAACTGCACCAGCGTGGCTTTGAAGGACAGTTCCGCCGTCCCCAGAGGAACGCCCACCAGCAGCACGAAGGCAACGACTGCCACGCCATCATTAAATAGGCTCTCGCCTTCCATGAGCACCGTCAGGCGCTCTCCGGCCCCAAGCTCCCGAAAGAGGGCCACCACCGACACCGGATCGGTCGCAGCCAGGCTTGCTCCGACCAGAAGCGCCACCGACAGGGGCAGGGCCGTCAGTTGGGCGATAGAGAAAGCGACCACCACCACCGAAATGACAACGCCCACAATCGCAAACAACCCCACCGGCAGCCAATTTTGCTTGAGGTTGCGCCAGCGGATGTTCCAGGCCGCCTCAAACAATAGAGGCGGCAAGAAAATTTCGAGAATTAGCTCCGGCGAGAGGTTGACCAAGCGAACATCGACAAACGCTAACCCCAAACCAACTATCACCAGCAGCAGGGTGTAGGGGATTTTGCGAAACCAACTAAAAAAGCGGGGCAGCGTCGCAACGCTCAAGGAAACCGAAAGCACGACGACAAACTGCTTCAGACTCGCTTCAATTGAGGCTCCCTCGGCAACAGCAGACTCCAAGCTCATAGACACAAAACCCAAACAATCCCCCACATATTACATCCAGGCGGTCTGGGTATCTTGCAGGGCGTGGAGTCGGTGGTAGATGCCTTCGCGCGCGAGCAGCTCGGTATGGTTGCCCACCTCAGCGATGCGCCCGTTATCGAGGACGACGATTTTGTCTGCTTCGCGGACAGTACTCAGGCGGTGGGCGATGACCAGGGTCGTGCGGGTACCCCAGAGCGATTTCATCGCCAACTGAATGGCTCGCTCCGACTCGTAGTCGAGGCTAGAGGTCGCCTCATCAAAGATCAGCACATCCGGATCGACCACCAGTGCCCGCGCGATGCCCAGCCGCTGTCGCTGGCCGCCCGAGAGCCGCACGCCCCGCTCGCCAACGATCGTGTTGTAGCCTGCCGGCAAGCGATGGATAAACTCATCGACGCGGGCAATCTGACAGGCCGCCTCGACTTGCTCGCGGGTAGCTTTGGGGTTGCCGTAGCGTAGGTTATCGAGCACCGAACCGTTGAAGACATCTACTTCTTGGTGCACGATCGCCAGCCGCCGCCGGTACTGCCGGACATCGAGGGCCCGAATATCGCGACCATCCATAAGAATGCGGCCGTGAGTCGGCTCAAAATAGCGTAGGAGCAGCTTGATGAGCGTCGATTTGCCCGATCCCGAGCGCCCGACTAAAGCCACGGTCTCGTAGGGCTCGACGCGCAGGTTGATATCCTGCAGGACCGGGCGATCGGCGTGGTAGGCAAAGTGCAGGCCTTCGATCTCGATTTTTCCGGTGAAGCTGTAGGGCCGAGCTTCGCTGGTGGTAGCAATCTCGGTGGTGTCTGGCCCGTCTGGTAGCTCCAAAAACTGGTGCAGGCGGCGCATCGAGGCATAGCGCCGGGCAAAGCTCTCGGCCAAGTTACCAATCGGCTCGAGCTCGGCATAGGCCATATCCGAGATAATCACCACGGTAATAAACTCTCCCGGCGAGACCTGGCCGCGTGTGGCCGCCAAGAGCATGACGCCCAGCACGGCAAAGCGGCAAGCGCGCACCAGCGTGCGCTGCCGCGTCCCGAGAGCAACATAGCCCCGGTGAATGCGATAGAGAACGACCATCAGCTCGCGGTCGAGGCGCTGGGTCTGGCGGTGCAGCTCCTCAGCTTCGGTGCCAAAGGCTTTGACGGTCTTGATGTTGGTGATGATTTCTGAGGTGCGGCTCTCGGTATTCTCGATGTGGCGGTCGAGCAGTGCTTCTTTGCGGACGATACTCCGCAAGGAATTGACGCTAAGGGCTAGCACGGCGGCAAAGGAGAGCAAAAATCCCACCGCCAGGGGCGGGGCGATGGTGAGAATGACCGCGAAAATCCCCACCACGCGCGCCAGCTTGGGAACGAGCTGCCCGCCAATTTCAGGGTAGGTCCAGGTGTGGTTGGAGAGGCCGCGCGCGATGCGACCGGCAATGCGACCGGGGTTGTTCTCGTCGTAAAACTCCAGGGGTAGCCCCAGAATTTTCCGCAGGACCTGCTCGGTGCGATCGCGGCGGGCTCGCAGGGGAATCGCCCAGTGGAACCACACCCCCAGCCAGGGTTGGATGGGGGCGCGGACCACCGACACCACAAAAATGACGCCCAGCAAAACGGCGAGCGGGCCCTCGTTACCCCCAAGAGACGGCAGCCACTCCGAGAGCGGCGCCACGATCTCTCGGGCGAGGCCATCGAGGGGCTGGCCGGAAATCAGGTTGACAATCTGGCCGAACGCGTAAGGAATGACCAAATCGACGACCTCAAAAGCACTGTCAACGGCGATGGTGGCAATTGCTAGCGGCCAGTAATTGCGGTAGTAGTTCAGAATTCGCTTGAGGGACGCTGTCATAACCCATACCTCGCAGGGGGTGCCCCTGGCATCCTACGTCTAGACCTCGGTAATTACGTCTTGCCCGAGAGAGACTCACTTGGTTCGCGGCGAACAATCTGCGTGACTTACGGAAATTAGAGCGTTTAAAAAGAAATAATAATTTACAAACTCTAGGTGAGATCGCTGAGACCCGGAGGGCCGAGCGCCTCAGACCACTTATTTGTAGCAAATGAGACTTTTTCTAGGTGCTGCTGTCAGTGCCTGAGAATGATATGAGAAATACCTGAGAGCAAGGATGTCTCGCCCGAGCCATCGGCGAAATGCTGGCGTGCCAGTCCTTTGTGCCCTCTGCCTTTGCCTATTTCTCGAACCCCCACCGTCGTTTTCGACAGATGACGGTCCACTCTAGGCACATCTGTCTCAGGATCTAGATCGATAAGTATTAGAGTAGTCTCCGAAACAATTAGTGGGAAGGTAGGCAGCCATAAAACCCGGAATATCTCAGAAAACTCCATCAGTCGCATTTAAGAAGAGATGCCGATCTCGTACGAGAAGTTACATAGATCACGACTTTGGTGCTATTATGTCAGTAAGTTAGTCTTTACAAGGTCCAACGGTGGGTAATAGGTGCGAGCGGCCAATAGGTAGTGCGCGCTTCCCAGGGGACCTTGGAGAGTTCGGTAAGCTGAACTGAAGGGTTGCAGCGGTGCGTCCGCTTGCTGGCCCGAGCGCTTCTCGGAGCGTTTATGTGGGTTCCTATGATTTATTCTCGGTGACGGTCATGTATTCAACCAAGTACCATCAGAGCAATATCGAGAACAATATCGCTGCGCTGGACCGAGTGCCCGCTCGCCAGCACGTTGGCAGACATCCGGAATCGATTGTGACCAGTCGCGCGAAGCGCGCGCTCGACATCCTCGGGGGCTTAGTTGGCCTGATGCTAACGGCCACCCTGATCGTGCCGCTGGCGATCGTCCTCAAGCTAGACTCGCCCGGCCCCGTGTTCTTCAAGCAAACTCGAGTCGGCCTACAGGGTCGCCGCTTCACAATCTGGAAGTTCCGCTCGATGGTTGCGAATGCCGAGCAGCTCAAAGCTACGGTAGCCAATCAAGCGACGGGTCACTTCTTCAAGAACGAAGACGACCCGCGCGTCACTCGCGTCGGACGCTTTCTGCGCAAAACTAGTTTGGATGAGTTTCCCCAGTTTTGGAACGTGCTCGTAGGTGATATGAGCCTGGTGGGCACGCGCCCGCCTACAGAGGATGAGGTTGCCGAGTACGAGCCCCATCACTGGCGTCGCCTGGATGTCAAGCCCGGTCTAACCGGGGAGTGGCAGGTGCGCGGGCGCTCGTCCGTTCGGGACTTCGAGGATGTCGTCCGTCTGGACCTAAGCTACCAGGAGAAGTGGTCCTTCTTCTACGATCTGCAAATTATCTTCAAAACGATTCTGGTCGTAGTCGTCGGGCGCGGTGCCTGCTAGCTGCAGCATTACGCTACGACTGAGTGCAGTGGCACGCCACGGGGACTGGCAGGGGGATTGCCAGTCCCAATTTTTATACTTGGGGTGCCGAGCTTTGTGCGAGTAGCAAATCGTTTTTTAGCGCTTCGCGGACCCTGTCGCTCACCTGGGCGTCGCCGTTCAAGCAATCGCACAAGAAGCGGTTCGCATAGGCATAGGTACGCAATTGCTCTCGACACTCTACCGCTAGGGCGAGAGGATCTGGCAACCCACGCAGAGTCTGCAAAACAGATAGCAGCGCTTCTTGCCACAGAACACCTTCGGCTTGCCACCATTGCAGGATTTCTGCTGGGGCAAGATCTGGCCTGACTAGGGTCTCGCGTAGGTTTTGTAGCTGCTCCGCTACGGCCCCACTCAACTCGAAGCGACCGCCGAGGTCGAGGCTAAAGTGCAGATCTAGAACCTGCGATCTCGCCCGGGCCATGTCGGTCTTGCCAACCAAGGTGCTGGCCACGCTCAAAATGCGCAGGAGTGCCAGGTCGAGCGCTAGCTCTGGAGCGGGGTTGGTGGCAATATTGGCATCTAGAGTTACAGCTAGGCTCAAGTCGCGATCGAGGTAAAAGCTCAGGTAGAAGGCTCGCATGGCCGCTTGCGAATGCTCTGAGGTCTCGATCTTGGCAACTTTCGCTTGAATCTGTTGCAGGATAGCTTGGATCTCACTGCTGTTGCCTAGCTTGAGGTTGATGTGAGTGGCGATCCGCTGGCAAAACTCGCCCGCATCAGGCAGCATACTGGCAGTCAAGCCGACGACCTCGCACCACTGGGGCTCGTCGATGCGTTCGGCTAGGGTCTCGAGAGTCCGCACCAGCACAGCCGGATCGGCCAGGGCAGCAACGCGGCGGGCGGCAAGGTATTCCTGAAACGTGACATGGGAAAACGAGTAAATCTCGCGCGCGCGCTCCACAAGCAGACCATGCTGAACCACGATGGCGTGAAGGGCGGCTTCGCTCTCGAGCCAAACAGTCTCGAGATCTTCGTTGGATTGGCCTGAGGGCGCCCCTGCAAGCGACGTCAGGTAGTCACCGATAGCCTGCACCAGTTCGTTCTTCTCAAAAAAGTATTCCCCACGCTCGCAGGCCTGCCAGGCGATTTGGGAGAGCATCCCGATTTTATTGGCCAGGGGCAGGTTGTAGTAAGCGCAATCGCGCCGAACGCCGCGAGATCTGTCCCACCGCACCAAGAGAATATCGAGCCCTGTTTGGTAGAGCCTCGATCGCTTGCGGGGAAAGGCCGATCGCTCCTGAAACACGGCACAAATCAGCCCTAGGAGCAGAGGCGTTGTGGCCAACTCCTGAATGGGCCGATTTTTGCGGCGCTCGAGCTGGGTTAGAAATGCCTCGGCTTGGGCTGCGGCGCGCTCGGCACTCGCGGCTGTCGCTGCAAACCAGCGCTCGGCAAAACTTGCAATTTGCGGCGGCCCGAAATTTGCTATCTCGACATAGGTAAAGTTGTGAAAGTGATATTCCTGCAAGCCACTGCGACAGGTCAAAAGCACTGGTGCCTGCGGATAGGTGCCAACGAACGCTTGAACCCGGTCGGCAACGGCCAAGGCAGACTCGCGACTGACTTCGTCGAGGCCATCGAGCAGCAGCAACAATTTGCCCGCTCGTGCCAGGACTTCGAGGCAAGCGCGGTTAATTCCACAGACGCTCAAGGAATCCGCCGCGAAGCAGTCACCCAGGGAATCGGCCAGGAAATCGAGTAGGTGCGGCGGCCCGTCGCTGCTTTTTTCTCCTGTCGCCAGCGTCCGCAAGTCGATCCAGACTGGCACGCAGTCACCGCGATAGCGCCCGGCAATGCACTCGAGGGCGAGGTGCTGCAGTAAGGTCGTTTTACCTGCCCCCGGCTTACCAAGAATGGCGAGATGCACGCATCGATCGGCTAGGGCTCGCGCGGGTTGAGTCTCTTCGTAGGGCTCATCGCCAAGACTCGGGCGATCGCGGCGGGGAATGCGGGCGTTGAGATCGTCGACATCGAGCCAGCGCTGCTGGTTGGGGCGAATGCGAACCTGTGGCTCCGTGTAGACCTGCACCAGCGGCAAAGGCTGAGCTGCCTCAAAGGAAGCTGTAACCGTACTGCAGCGGGCTTGCAGTCGCTCCTGCAGGCATCCCCGCAGGGCCGGGACCAGTTCTGCGACTCCCAGATCGGTGGTCAGTGACGGTGCGGGCGCCGTCTCCGCAGTTGCGCGCTCGGATCGCTCGGCAATCTCTTCCCAGGTAAGATTCAAGCGAAAGCAAATCTCCTGGAAGACGCTGCGCGCGACGGGCCGCCCAGTGAAAAATTTCCACACGGGTTGGCGCGTGGAGAGCCCGACTTCTGCTGCTAGATACTCTTGGGTCCAACCGGTCCGTTCGAATGCCTGTTTGGCTTTTACTACTCCAACTGACGATGCTTTGAGCGAACGCTTAGCCATGGGTTTCCTCTTGCCAGTACGGTGCAGAAAAAGCACCTTTTAGCGCATGAGAGGCTGCTTGAAAAGCCTGGCAGGGGGTCTTTTGACCGCCTCGCCCGCAATGGTAGTCCGTAACCGCGTGTAGCCGTAATGGCAGCAGTAAGAATTTTGTTTTCTTCTAGTAGTTCAAAGAGCGCCGGACACCTCGCAGAAATCTTTTCAAGCAACCTCCCTAGTGCAACAGATACCATATCGGCCATAAATGAGTAACCGACGTAAGATTGAATGCTGCCACGCCTTGTTGCCGATGAGTCTCTGAACCGTCTGGGGGCCAGCGTATTGTCCGAAGCACGCGCGCACTTTTCTGCTCGTGCCGAGCGGTTGGCCCTCAGTTGGGTTATCTGCGATCGCGGTCCTGTCTGCCGTAGCTTCCACCATCGCGGCGATGCGCTGCTGCATCCGGCGAGCACGGTCAAGGTTTTTTATGCCGTCGCGGCAATGGCGTGGCTCGAAGCCGGACGCCTGCAAGCGAGCGACCCCGAGCTGCAGCGAGCGCTGCGCGCTGCACTCGCGACCTCGAGCAACGATGCCACGAGCTTGCTGGTCGACCTCCTCAGCGACACGACTAGCGGTCCGCAGCTGCCTGCATCTGCCTTCGAGCGCTGGCAGCTGCAGCGCCATGCGGTCAATCGCTACTTCCAGGCTTGGGGCGCTCCGGAATGGGCGAACATTAACATCTCTCAAAAAACCTGGAGTGACGACTACTACGGACGCGAGCGGGCGTTTGTCGGACCCCACTACGAGCATTGCAATCGGCTCTCGACCGCCGCTGTCGCGCGCTTGCTAGTGGCGATTGCCCGCGCCGAAGCGGTGACTCCCGAGCGCTCTCGGGCCCTGCTGGCCCTGCTGGCGCGCGCGCCTCGAGATCCCCTAGCTCCGGGCGACGAAGAAAATCAAGTCGATGGTTTCTTGGGAGCAGGACTGCCCGCGAACGCGCAGTTGCACTCCAAAGCAGGTTGGACCGCCACAGCGCGTCACGATGCGGCCTATATTTGCCTGGCCGCTCCCGTACTGCCCTATGTTTTGGTTGTCTTTAGCGAGCGCGAGCGTGGCACGCCGCCAACACGAGAGTTGTTACCGTTTTTATCGGCGAGATTTGCCGACATCTGGTTAAGAGTCGGCGAACGGGCTATGCCAGGGGATAGAAATTCGCTAAAGTAGCTGGGAGCGATCGGCTTAGCGACCCTGCCAAGCTGGATGTCGTGCCCGAGATCTACATCGAGGAGTGCCTGAGGATGAATTTGCCAGCCACGAAGACGCTGCAGTCGCTTTCAACCGTACTGTTGGCGTTAGCCGGTCTGGGTGCCACCGCCACAGCAGCAGCGGCAAGACCCAAAAGTCCGATAACCCCCATTCACAACCCCGTCACCTTTAAGATCGAGCCGCCCAAGCCCGTGCGGTCCGTGCGCCCGGCGCGAGCTGCTACCAAGACCGTCACAGCCGAAAGCATTGCCGCGCTGCCGGGTGCTGATGCTAGCACCAACGCAACGACCCTACTGGAGGCTCCCGAGCAACTCGATACCGAAGGCGAGGTCGCTCAGGCAACCCGCCAGCGCCGCCGTCGCACGGTGCGACGTGGCAAGCCCGACGAGAACTATTTAGGCGTAGGCATCAATATTGGCTTGGATGGCGAGACGGCCCTGGGCGAATCGGAGACTCTGACAGTTTTTGGCCGCGTCAAGCTCGCTCGGCGCTTTTCGCTGCGGCCGTCGGTCATCATCGACGATGCGGCGGTGATTTCTTTTCCGGCCACCTACGATATCCCCTTGAGCGGCCGCGATCGCGAGCGCCTTCTGCCCGAGGCTCCGGTCGAATTTTTCATCGGCGCCGGACCACTTTTTACGCTCGATGATGACGACAGCAACGAAGTCGGTGTCGCAGGGCTCACCGGGGTAGACGTTCCCTTTGCCAGACGATTTACTGTTTCGACAAACCTCATCGTCGGCTTCAGTGACGATGAGGTCAATCTTGGCGGTGTCGTTGGTGTAGCGTTCCGCTTCCCCCGTCGCTAGCAAGTCACCTCAAATACCAACTCTGCGAGGCGGTGCTGCTGCTTTTCTATCACCGCCCATAAGCTTGGATTGTCCCTGCGATCGGCAACAACTCTAGGCGAGCTGTTGCCGATTAAGATTTTTTTCATTAATCTTTAAAACAACACATGTGTTTCGTAAGTGGTCGAGCGAGCGAGATCGCCTGACGGCATCTACCTATAGGTGAAAGCCAATCGCTTTCTGACTTCATTTACCGTGCTGTGACCTGGTCGGTTTTGGACAGGCTCTCGCAGATGTGGGTGCGCTCGCACTGGTATGGTTGGGTTTGACGAATCTATTTTTTAAAAATGTTGGGGCGTTCCAACCATGCAGATTGTTAATAAGATTCATTTTCGCAACGTGCGCGGCGACATTTTTGGCGGCGTAACAGCGGCAGTTATCGCGCTGCCACTGGCACTGGCGTTTGGGGTCGCTTCAGGGGCCGGGCCGGCGGCCGGTCTCTGGGGCGCGGTGCTCGTCGGTTTCTTCGCTGCTCTGTTCGGGGGCACGCCGACCCTCATTTCCGAGCCCACCGGCCCGATGACTGTTGTGATGACGGCAATCGTCGCCAACCTAACGGCAGCCAATCCCGACAATGGTCTGGAGATGGCCTTCACCGTAGTCATGCTGGCTGGCATCTTCCAGATTGCCTTCGGTCTTTTGCGGCTGGGCCGCTACGTCACGATGATGCCCTACACCGTAATCTCGGGCTTCATGTCCGGAATTGGCATCATTCTGGTAATTCTGCAGCTCGCCCCCTTCCTCGGGCAAGAGGGCCCGGGGGGAGGCGTTGTCGGCACGCTCAAAGCCGTGCCCGTCCTACTCGCGGACATTCAACCTGCCGAGACGATGCTAGCTCTCGTGGCGATCGCCATTATTTGGCTCTACCCGTCAAAGCTCAAGCGCATCGCCCCCCCGCAACTGACGGCGCTCGTTGTCGGCACGGTCCTATCGCTGTTGCTGTTCCCCGGCCTCGACATTCGCCGCATCCCCGAGATCTCGGCTAGCCTGCCAACCCTGCGAGTCCCCACTTTTTCTCTCGAGCAAATTCAGCTCATGCTCGTCGATGCGGCCGTTTTGGGTATGCTCGGCTGCATTGACGCGCTGCTCACTTCGGTGATTGCCGATAGCTTGACCCGTACGGAGCACAACTCCAATAAAGAGCTCATCGGTCAAGGCCTTGGCAACCTCGTTTCGGGATTATTTGGCGGTCTGCCGGGTGCGGGGGCAACGATGGGCACGGTTGTCAACATTCAAACCGGCGGTCGCTCGGCGCTCTCTGGCCTGACGCGGGCGGGGGTCCTGTTGGTCGTCATCCTCGGCGCGGCCAACCTGGCAACTACAATTCCCCTGGCCGTCTTGGCCGGTATCGCCCTCAAGGTTGGTATCGATATCATCGACTGGGATTTCTTAAAGCGCGCCCATCGCATTTCGCTTAAGGGATCCCTCATCATGTATGGGGTGATTTTGCTGACCGTCCTTGTCGATTTGATTGCGGCTGTCGGCATCGGTGTTTTCGTTGCCAACGTGCTGACCATCGATCGCATGAGTACCCTGCAATCTAAGTCGGTAAAGGCCATTACCGATGCTGACGATGCCATTCGACTCAATGCCACCGAAAAGCGCTGGCTCGATGAGGCCAACGGCCGCGTGCTGCTCTTTCAACTCAGCGGCCCGATGATCTTTGGCGTCGCCAAGGCCATCTCGCGCGAGCACAATGCCATCGAAGCGTGCGATGCGATTGTCTTCGATCTCAGCGACGTTCCCCATCTAGGGGTAACGGCCTCATTGGCCCTAGAAAATGCCGTCAAAGAGGCCGTTGAAAAAGAGCGCCAAGTCTTTATCGTCGGGGCTGCCGGCCAAACCAAGCGACGCTTGGACAAGATGGAGGTTTTCGAGATGATTCCTCCGAATCATCTCTACACCGATTTGGCAGAGGCTCTCAAATGTGCTGTTGAGGATGTCTACGCCAGCGAGGGCCAGGCCACCGTGCCGACAGACATATCTGCTACGGCTCATTGACGACAAGACTACTATTATTAGCGCGAACGAAACCGAGCGAAACGCGATGCGTGCATTTGAAGCCTGCATTTTTGCAACCGTCCTTTTTGGGTTCTTTGGCATCATTCTCAAGAGAAACCTGATGATGAAAATCATCTCTATGGATGTCATGAGTACGGGTGTCATTGCTTATTTTGTGACGGTTGCCGCCCGAGGCGGTCGCTTTGCACCCATCGCAGCAGAAGTCGGCCGCGATCTCGCGTATGCAGATCCGGTGCCGCAAGCTGTCATTCTGACGGCGATCGTGATTGGCTTCTCCGTTCAAGCCCTGATGCTCGTGGGTGTCATGAAGCTCGCACGCGATAACCCCACCTTGGAGATAAGCGAAATCGAGAAGAGCGACGCCCAATGAGCACTCTGACAATCGCCTGGGTCTCCCTCCCTTTTTTGGTGGGGTTTAGTATTTACCTGCTCCCGAGCCTTGCCCGCCAGCTCGCCCTTACTAGTGCCTTGCTGTCGGGCCTTTATGCGCTGCCGTGGCTGTTGGGTCGCGCGCCGCTGGCGCTGGCTCCTCTCGATAGCTTTAGCGTCAGCCTGGAGGTCGATGCAGCCAGTGGTTATTTCATTCTGACCAATGCAGTCGTCACCGCAGCAGTCGTTTTTTACTGCTGGTCTCTGGGCAAGACGGCCTATTTTTTTACGCAGGTCATTCTCTTGCACGGCAGTGTCAATGCCATTTTTATTTGTGCGGACTTCATTAGTTTGTACGTCGCTCTAGAAGCGATTGGCATTACGGCATTTCTGTTGATTTCTTATCCGCGCACCGATCGCGCGATTTGGATTGCCCTGCGCTACTTGTTCGTTAGCAACACGGCCATGCTGTTCTATCTCATTGGTGCGGTGCTGGTCTATCAATCCAATCGCTCGTTTGCGTTTGCTGCCCTCGAAGCAGCACCCCCAGAGGCAATTGCGCTCATTTTCCTCGGGCTGCTGGTTAAAGGTGGCGTGTTCGTCTCGGGTCTATGGTTGCCCTTGACCCATGCCGAGGCCGACACGCCTATCTCGGCTCTGCTCTCGGGCGTGGTCGTAAAGACTGGGGTTTTCCCTTTGCTGCGCTGCGCGCTCCTCATGTCCGATCTGGGCGTGCCCGATCTGGAGATAGTTTTGCGCATTTTTGGGGCGGGCACGGCTCTGTTTGGGGTCGGTTACGCCATGTTTGCCAAAGACACCAAGCGCATGCTAGCCTTCCACACGATTTCTCAGCTTGGGTTCGTGCTGGCTGCTCCTGGGGCAGGGGGGTTTTACGCTTTGTCTCATGGCCTGGTCAAGGCTGCCCTTTTTCTGCTGGCTGGCAATCTTCCCAGTCGCAAGTTCGCCGTCCTCAAACAAATCTCGGTAAGTCCTTCGATGTGGCTCGGGCTGAGTTTTGCTAGCCTCTCGATTTCGGGGATGCCTTTGCTTGCCGGGTTTGGCGCCAAAGTCGCCGTCACCAGCGAGCTGCTACCCTGGCAGGCTATCGCTATGAACCTAGCAGCCCTCGGAACGGCCATTTCTTTTGCCAAATTTATTTTTCTGCCCCGTTCTAGCGAGTCGAGCGAAGCCCCGAGGACTCGAGGGTTTTGGCTAGCACTAGGGCTACTCTTAGGAGGGCTCATCGTTGCTAATATTGCCTATTTGCAAGCCTACACCCTTGAGAAAATGCTCAAGGCGATCGCGACCATTGGTGTGGGTTGGTTTGTTTATCTGGCGGTTATTCGGCCGCTCAAAGTCGAGCTGCCCAGGGCTCTCGAGCAGCTCGATAATTTGATTGGGATGATGAGTGTTTTGTTGGTCGGGCTCTTTTGGATGGTCCTTGCATGATTGGATACCTAGAAATACTACTTAGATTGACTGTTTGGTTCTTACTGACCGCCGACTTGAGTGGGGTCAATATTTTCATCGGTGTTTGCGTGGCTTTTTTATTGCCCCACCGCCCCGTCAAGTCATTCGTCTTGAGCGATTGGCTCCACGTCATTTTTGAAATTATCATTGCCATACCCAGAGCTTATTGGGAGGCCTTCGAGCTTATTTTCTTCCCTCATCTCGAAGAGGAGATTATACTCGAGCGAGTCAAACCCAATCGCACGCCCGGCCTGATTTTCTTGGATATTTTCTTGATTACCTTCACCCCTAAAAGCATCGTCTTGCGGTACTGCGAAGATGGCTGGTACGAAGTCCACAACGTTCGCCGGAGGCGCACCCAATGAGCTGGATTTTAGTGGCGACGATCCTGGCCCTGCTCATTCCAATTTACGAAGCCCTGCAGGATGATGATATCTGGCAGAAAATGCTAGCATTTTCTAGCATTGCTACTAAAACTTCGGTTATTATTCTCATTCTTTCTGTGGTGCGAGACGACTGGACGATTGGCGTTGTTGGCGTCCTTATTCTCAGTGTTGGCAACGCGGCTTTGATGCTGCTCGCTCAGGTTCTCAAGCGCATCAACGAGGGGTGAAGTGCTATGCTCGATATTCTCAGTTACATCTCGATCGGAATCGGCACCTTTTTTTGGTTCTGGGGTACGCTCCCCCTAACCGGCGATCGCTCCGTCCTGTTCAAGATCCATAGCCTCTCGGTGGCCGATACCTTGGGCTCGATGAGCATTATCTTTGGGCTGCTTTTAAGGATTCCCCGCGAATGGCCCCTTTTGTTGCTCGCACTCATCGCGCTGGCAATTTGGAATACGGTTTTGGGGTATGTGATGGCTTACTGCTCGGGCGATGGAGGCAGCAAACGTGTCTGAAGGTTATTACGGCGTGGCGATTGTGGCACTCTTGCCACTGACGGCTGGCATGGTCGTGCTCCAGACCAACCCCTATCATGCCCTGGTCATTCGGGGAATCCTCGGTGCCGTGGCCGCCTTGGTATATGCCCTGCTGGGTGCGGCCGATGTCGCCCTTACCGAAGCGCTCGTCGGGACGATGCTCTCGATCACGCTCTACGCCGTCGCCGTGCGGTCGTCTTTGCGACTGCGCCTGGGAATCTCCCTAGAAGAGGGACACTCAGAGGAGCGGGCCGAGGCAATCGCCGCCATTCGCAAGATCGCCAATGCCCATCACCTGCGCCTCGAGCTGGTAACCCATGCCACCATCGGCGATCTCAAAGCAGCGCTCGCAGCCAAAGAGTTACACGGCATCCTTTACGATTTTCCCCAAGACTCAGACATCAGCAGCGCCTGTTATTTGGAGCTACGCCTCCAACGCCTGTACGACCTGCTGAGGTCGGCTAGCTTGCCCGAACGGGTTCACCTGGTCCGGACTAGTCTGCGGGCCGGGGAGATTCGCGATATGCAAAACCCGACGAGTTCGGTGGAGGTTTCCCCATGAGGTGGATTTACATTGCGGCTGGGGTGGCTTTTTATATCAAAATGCTGGTGCTCCCCGAGCTAGAGCCCGCAGCTACCGAGGTGGCCATCGTCGATGCGATCGCCATCGAGAGTGGGGTGCCTAACGCCGTCTCGGGCGTTATTTTTCGCAATCGGCTCTACGACACGATTTTTGAGGTGGTTGTCTTCACCATAGCCATCATGGGAGTGCGCTTTCTGCTCGCCGATGAAGAGCCCGAGGTCGCAGCCCGGCAATTTGAGGATCGCCCTTCTATCGTGCTGGCTCGATTGGGGGCGACCATCTGTGCTCTGGTGGCTGTCGAGCTGGCGATTCGCGGGCATCTCAGCCCGGGTGGTGGGTTTGCCGCTGGGGTGGCGGGGGGAACGGCCATCGGCTTGATTGCTATTACCTCTTCTTCCGAATGGATGGCCGGCATCTATCAGCGCTGGCAGGCGGCGGTCTGGGAGAAAATTTCCGTCCTGATTTTTGTTTTGCTGGCGTTCTTGACCCTCATCGGCATCGAGCTGCCCCAAGGCGAGTTGGGGACCCTGTTTAGCGGGGGCTGGATCCCCGTGCTCAATATTCTGGTTGCTGTCAAAGTCGCCTTGGGATCTTGGGCGGCGGTGCTGCTGTTCGTCCGCTATCGAGGGCTGTTGTAAGAGCCATTTCATGACCGAGATACCATCCCCGCTAGTTCCTGCCATCAATCCTTGGCTGAAAGTCTTACAAGATCGCCTTTGCGATGCTGCGGGGGGATTTTTATTCGGGGTGCCGCTGCTCTACACTGTCGAGGTCTGGACCATCGGCGAGCTGACCCAGCCGGTTTGGCTGCTGGGAGCGCTCGGCATCGCTTTTGCGGTCATTTTCTTGCTCGTACGGACTGAAGGCCCGCGCCGATCGCGCGATCCGAGCATTGTGGATGCGGCCATCGAGAGCATCGAGGCCTTGGCATTGGGCATTGTTTGTGCGGCGATTGCGCTGCTGCTGCTGCGCCGCATCACGCCCGCGACGCCCCTGTCGGAAGTGGCGGGCAAGCTCGTCTTCGAAGGAATTCCCTTTGCCTTTGGGGCGGGCCTGGGGCGATCGCTTCTCAAGCGAGATCGCAATGCCCCAGCAACTACGACACCCGAGACCCGGGGTAGCTGGCGCGGCATTATCAAAGACCTCGATGCTAGCGCTATTGGGGCTTTTGCCATTGCCTTCAATATTGCCCCCACCGACGAAGTCAAACTCCTAGTCGGGTCGATCCCCTCGTTGTGGCTGCTGCTGATTATGGGAGCGTCGCTATTTTTGAGCTACCTCATCGTGTTTGCCGCCGGGTTTACCAACCAAACCCAGCGGCAGCAGCAGCCTGGGTTTTTGCAGCGCCCCCTCAACGAAACTCTGCTGGCCTACCTGCTGTCTCTGGCCACCTCGGCGTTTATGCTCTGGTTTTTTCATCGCCTCAGCCCTGGCGATCCTTGGGAAGAGTGGCTTAGCGCGACGGTAATTTTAGGGTTTCCGGTGGCCATTGGCGGCGCGGCCGGACGCATCGCCCTTTAAAAGAGCGCGAGTAGGCTGTGGGTGCTATGGCACGCTAAGATTGCAGCCGACGATGACGCTCCTGAGCTCTAATCTTTGAATACTCCCAGCCATTGGCTCTTTAATCTGGTCCTCCTCGGGCGCGATGCTACCCCTGCGACTCGTTGGGCGATCGCCGCTGGCGCTATCTTGCCCGACTTGCCAATTTTTGTGCTCTACGCTGCGAGCAAGGGAATCTACCGCCTGCCCGAGGCCCAGATTTGGCGAGAGACCTACTACGAGCCGGGCTGGCAGGCTGCCGTGGCCATCGGCCACTCGCTGCCGCTAGCTGGGGTGGGCCTATTGGTAAGTTTTTGGTGCCGCTGGCATCTGGGTACGGTTTTGTGCGCCAGCCTCATCTGCCATTCGCTGCTCGATTTGCCTGTCCACCACGACGACGCGCACCGGCACTTCTTTCCGTTGAGCGATTTTCGCTTTGTTAGCCCGCTCTCCTATTGGGATACCGACCACTACGGGCGCTGGGTCGCAGGCTGCGAAGTCCTCGGGGCGATCGCGCTGACACCTTTGGTCCTGGAGATGTACCGGAGTTGGGCAATGCGGGGGTTAATTTTTGCGATCGACTCGTTCTACGTCATTGGATACATTTCGCTTTATTTTTTGCCCCTTTTTCGGCGCTAGCACGCGATTGCTACGGCGCGCTCGGGGATTACGTTCGCTAGCGAAAAGATGCTAGTGTGATGGCATCAAAGCGCGACGACATCACTCACTACAGCCGCGAAATCCGTGACAGAAGCACCTTTTCGCATTCTCATCGCCGATGACGATCCGGGCATTCGCCTGGCCGTGCGCGATTATCTCGAGTTGGCAGGCAGCTATCGAGTTGCCACCGCCCGCGATGGCCAAGAGGCGATCGAGATGATGGAGGAGTTTCATCCCCAACTGTTGTTGCTTGACATCAACATGCCCCGCCGGGACGGCCACGAGGTTGTCAAGCGCGTTCGCCAGGACGCGCGCTTTCGCCACCTGCCCATCGTATTTTTAACCCACCTGAGCGCGACTGCAGATCGCATTCGCGGCTACGAGACCGGTTGCGATCTTTATTTGCCGAAGCCCTTCGAGCTCGAAGAATTGGCCGCCGTCGTCCGGACGCTGGTCCAGCGCTGGCATGCCATTCGGTCGGAGTGGAGCGTCGAGATCCGAAAAGCCGACGCGCCCTCCAGAAGCTTCGACTTCACCGAGCGAGAGGCCCAGGTTCTAGAGTGGCTCTCGACCGGGATGTCCAACGGCGAAATCGGCCAGAAATTGTTCTTGAGCCCCCGCACGGTCGAGAAGTACGTGTCGCGGCTCCTGCGCAAAACCGAAACGAACAACCGCGCCGAGTTGATCCGCTACGCGCTGACGCACCACCTGGTGAACTAGCTAGCTAACCTAGCGGTAGTTCTCGAATTGCAGCTCGACGGGGTAGTCTCCTTGCCGCAGAAGCTGGATGACTTCTTGCAGCTCATCTTTTGATTTTGCCGAGACTCGTACGGCATCGCCTTGAATCGAAGCCTGGACCTTTTTAGCGTTCTCTTTGATTTGTTTGACGATTGTTTTGGCTAGGTCTTTATCGATGCCGCGCTTGAGGGTGACTTCTTGGCGCACGCGCATGCCGCCTGCCGACTCGACTTTGCCACTCTCAAAGATTTTCTGAGAAAGCCCCCGCTTGGCTGCCTTGGTACGGAGAATGTCTCGAATCGAGGTGAGACTCATTTCAGTATCGGTCTCGATATCGATTTTGCCTTCGCCAAGCTCGATTTGCGTATTGGCATCTTTCAAATCGTAGCGGCTCTGGATTTCCCGCAGGGCCTGATCGACAGCGTTACGCATCTCCTGCTGGTCGAAGTCGCTAACCACATCAAAGGAGTAACTAGAAGCCATTGTTAAATCTCTTAAATTATCAAAATTCTAGCGAGCGCTCGATCGCATTCTAGCCAACCGCGCCGAAACTCATCGCTAACGCACTAGAAGGCCCCAGCAGCGCGCAGGCTCAGCGCGATCAGCAAGTAGTAACTCAACGATCCCACCGCAAACATTGCCGAGCGCAGCAAGGGAATATTGGCAATATAGAAAACCCCATAGAGGGCGCGGGCTACTAGATAAGCAATGGCACCGTAGGTCGCCCAAGGCGAATCGACGCCGGTTGCGTAGGCCATCAAGGCCGCAACCGCGAAAAACGCGAAGGATTCGAAACCATTCTGGTGAGCCCAAGTAGCCCGCTGGGCATAGGGCGGCAGCTTATCGAACATGGCGCGGGGGGCGCTCTGGTCGTAGCCGAGGCGCAGGCGCTCGAGGGCCACGGCCAAGAAGGGCAAATAAACCATCACAATCGCACCAGCAATTGCCCAGAGCAAAACAACGGATCCGGTGGCATTCATGGCGAATTAGGCGAATTAATCGAAGTAAAAGAGGGTGACGAGCTTGCGCTGCTCTTCTGCCTCCTGGCAAGTTGCCAGGAGAGTGTCGCTGTCGTGAAAGGCAAAACAGATGAGCTGCTGGCAGCGCGCTACGATTTCGCTGTTGCAGGCCGCGCTGGCTTCGGCGAGGGAGAGATCGTTTTTATCGGGGTGCTCGACGAGGTGCATAACCTGCTTGAGCTGCTCTTGGGATTCGCGGGGCTGGCGATCGAGGCCTTGGGGCAAAATGACCGTCAGCAAATTGGGGTCGGCACGCATGGCGCCTTTGATGGCAGCGGCATTGGTCCCCGTCGCGCCGGAGGTCATCAAGCGGTTGCCCCCGAGCACGATGGCGTAGCTGAGCATCTCGATTAACTGCTGGTGAGTGATGGGAACGTGGCGCGTACCCAGCAGTGCAATGCGCTTAGAACCCGTTTGTTGAATCGCGGCGAGTTCTTGGCTGAGGGTATCGAGCTGGGGGATATCTGAAGTTTGGCTAAAGGACACAGGGCTTGCCTTCCGTTGACGCAGTAATTTTAGCAGAATGCCGTTGGGGGCGCGGGCTTTGCAGGTTTTGTCTGGGCGTGCTAGACTCTAAGCCTTGCTTTGCTCGGCAAGTGCAAGCGGGCGGTTAACTCAGGGGTAGAGTGTCACCTTGACACGGTGGAAGTCACTGGTTCAAATCCAGTACCGCCCATACAGTTTTTCTTGGCAGTTTTTCTTTTAGGTGCGAATGGTGCGAACGCACGCGGTTATCTCGCGCGCGGATTCTTCCCGAGGTTATAGTGGGGCTTGGCGCGATAGTTTCTAATGTGACTCCACCACCACCCACTCCTGAATCCGTTCGATCTTTGCTCGAGTCTGCCGATTTTGGAAATCGCATCAAGGGCCTCAACCTCCTGCGCCAGCTCGACCGGGCAACGGCATTCGAGCTGATTCGCCCGCTGGTGACCGATGAGAATACCCGCGTGCGCTACGCTGCTGTCAGCCAGCTCGATGCCCTCGGCCCCGAAGATCCCGATGCGGCTTTGGTGCTGCTGCGCGATCGGCTCGCGAACGATTCGGAAGTAGACGTGCGCGCTGCTGCAGCCGATGCTCTCGGGGCGCTCAAGCTGACGGCGGCATTTGCTGACTTGGAGTCCCTCTACCACCAGACCTCGGAGTGGCTGCTGCAGGTGAGCATTATTGCCACCCTCGGCGAGTTGGGCGACCCGCGCGGCTTCGATTTGCTCGTTGAGGCGCTCGGCGCCGAGACCGAACTCGTCAGAACGGCGGCCATCGGCTCCCTCGGTGAGTTGGGCGACCCGCGCGCCATCGAGTATCTCGTGCCCCTGGCTGCCGATAGCGACTGGCAAATTCGCTTCCGCGTCGCCCAGGCCCTCAGGCGGTTCGCCAGTCTCGAGAGTAATTTCAACAACGAAGCAGCACGACAGGCACTCGCGACCCTGGCTGCCGACAGCGTCGAGCAGGTCGCTACCGAAGCCCGCGGCTCTTGATACTTAAAATTGGCGCAGGAAGCGCAGGTCGCTGGCGTACAGGCGGCGAATGTCATCCATTTTGTGGAGCACCATCGCAAAGCGCTCGACGCCAAAGCCCGCCGCAAAGCCGGTGTAGCGCTCGGGGTCGTAGCCGACGGCCGCGAGCACGTTGGGATCGACCATGCCGCAGCCGAGCACCTCTAGCCAGCGCCCCTGCCAGCGCACGTCCACCTCAGCAGAAGGCTCCGTGAAAGGAAAATAACTGGCCCGGAAGCGAACTTCGAGATCTTCGCCAAACATCTGGCGTAGGAATTCTTTGACCGTGCCGCGCAGGTCGGCAAAGTTGAGACCTTCTTCTACGGCTAGAATTTCGACCTGGTGGAACACCGCCGAATGGGTGGCATCGACCGTGTCGCGGCGATAGACGCGCCCCGGTGCGGCGATGCGGATGGGGGGCTGGCGATCTAACATGTGGCGGATTTGTACCGACGAGGTGTGGGTGCGCAAGAGATTGCCATCGGGCAAATAGAAGGTATCTTGCATATCCCGCGCCGGGTGGTCGGGGGGCGTGTTGAGGGCCTCGAAATTGTAGTAATCGCTCTCCATCTCGGGGCCTTCGGCAACGGTGTAGCCCAGACCGATGAAGATTTCCACCATGCGATCGACGGTGCTGTTGAGGGGGTGAATGCGACCCAAAGGTCGGGAAACCCCCGGCATAGTGACGTCTAGGGTTTCGCTGGCGAGCTGGACCTCGAGTAGCGCCCGCTGTAGCTGAGTGCGGGCTGCCTCCAAATCGTTCTGAATGGCTTCTTTGACCGTGTTGGCAATCTCCCCGATGCGCGGGCGATCTTCGGCTCCTAGCTTGCCCATACCCCGCAAGATTTGCGATAGCTCGCCTTTTTTACCCAGATAGCCCACCCTGAGCGCCTCGAGCGCCTCGAGCGTCTCGCTTGCGGCAATCGCGCCGACCGCCGCCTGCTGGAGAGACTGTAGCTGAGTTTCTAGCTCGTTGGATGCGGTCATGGTCTGCCGGAGAAAATAACTCTCCCTATCGTAATAGAGCAAATTTCTTTAAACAGCAAAAGGTCGTCACGGGCGTTTTTCGCCGAACTGCTGCCACGCCAAACGAGCCGCTCCAGCGATTCCTGCTTGGCTACCTAACTGAGCCTGCAGTAGCTCTAGCCCCAGGGGCGCAGACAACGGCACGCGATCGCACAGTTCGGCGCGGGCCGCTGGCAGAAAGTACTCGGCACTTGCCGCAATGCCCCCGCCGATAACGATGGCCTGGGGGGTCAACACGACCGTCAGTGTCGCCAGCCCAATCCCCAAGTCCCGGCCGTAGGCTTGCCAAAAGGCCAGCGCATCGGGATCTCCGGCTGCTGCAAGTTTGCCCAGCTCGGCAGGGTCTTTGCCAGCGCGCCGGCGCACTGCCTGAATGGACAGATATTGCTCTAGGGTGCCGCGGTTGCCGCTGTTGCAACGAGGGCCCTCTGGGTAAAGGGTAATGTGGCCCAGCTCGCCCGCCATGCCCCCATGACCTGCAAAGAGCCGACCGCCGAGAATAATGCCACCGCCGACCCCCGTCCCCAGTGTCAGCATGATGAAATCTTGGCGGCCGCGCCCGGCACCCAACCAAGCCTCACCTAAGGCCGCGCAGTTGGCGTCGTTGGCGACAACGGTCGGCAAACCCGTCAGCGCTTCGAGCCGATCTGCGACGGGAACGTCGCGCCAACCGGGAAGGTTAATACTGATGCGGGCGATGCGTCCGGCAGCATCGGCCGGGCCGGGAGTACCAATGCCAACTGCCACAGGGGCCACAGCCGCCAGCTCCGCAATCGCAGTTGCTACGGCCTCGAGGACCGGTTCCGGATATTGGGGCTGAGGAGTCGGGACGCTGATAGCGCGCGCGCAGCTGCCGTCGGCCGCGTAGCTCCCCAGGCCGATTGTCGTGCCTCCCAAATCGACCCCGATTGCTACCGTCATGACTATTACTCCCGCCGAGCCGTTCTCACCAGAGCGCTGTGGGATCTCTCAGACATCCCGTGAAGATGCCAGGTTCGTGGACGAACGGCGGATAATCCCAGAATTTAAAACCTTTGAAAACTTTAGAAGTTCTCCGCATTGCCAGATTCAATCATTCTCTTCCAGCTTATTGCTGCCCCCAATCGACTTTGCGTCTGACTGAGTTCGCTCGGCGCTTGGCTCTTCTAGGCGATCCTTCACCACTTCCCCGCCATTCCCGTCGACTACTGGTCCTGAATTTCCTAGAAATTGGCTGCCAAGACCTGAAAGAAACGACTTCAATTCCTTGACATCTCCCGTCTTGAATTCTGCGAGACCGGCAACCTCATCCGCAGCTAGGGCATCAAAGTAAGGCATCGACCCGAAGCCAAGCGAGTCTGCCACGAAGACCATCGGTATAGTACTGATGCTAGTGTTGTACTCGCGCACACTTCGATTGTAGGTTTCGCGCCTTCTCTGCAGACCCACTTCAATATCTTCAAGCTGATCCATCAGTACCTGATAAGTCTCATTAGCCTGCAGGGCAGGATAATTACGGGCAAAGTTTTGGAAACTGCCTAGAATGCCACGACGATCTTCGCCATCCAAACCTGCAGGAGACTCCAGCTTGGCCACTCCGAGGTGCGTCATTGTCTCATGGTCTGCATAATTTGCAGCAATTTCCATTAACTTATTGGCTAAGTCCAACCGCTTTTTCATCGCAACTTGGATATTTGAGTGGGATTCTTTAATTCCCTGAAAAAGTGATTGGATACTATTATATTGATAAACAAGCCAGCCCGAAATACCAATCACGATGAACAACGCTAGATATAATCCTATGGCTCTCAAGACGGTAAAGCCGAGCAAACCAATTAGGACAAAGGCGACGATAACTCTGTCTTTGCTGTTGAGTGATTTCACTTATTAACGATAGATTCTAAGTGCGTTCTTACAAGACAATTCAAGCTTAATATCGACCATCTAATTCCTAATATTTTATTAAGAAAATACATATTTTCAACTAGCCGATGGTGATATCTCCTCCGTCAAGCCAGCATAACGGTTGCCCCAGTGCGATGCTCTCAATGACTCTCGCCCATCCCAATCGCGGTCCCGCGTTCGCAGGCACGAACCCTAACTGCACTCGATGCGGATGCCAGCCGCGTTGCATTCCACCACCCACTTGCCGCGTTTTATCGCCACTGCTTGCCGGATTTTCAGGAGTGCAGGCAGGCCAGACCGCGAATGTTGAGATGCTCGCACGGTCAATCGGCCATCTGGCGATCTGAGAGTGGAAATGCTGGCAGCATCGGACTACCCGCAGGTGGGGGCTCGGGCGCGATTCGTCCCCGAAGCTGCTTAACATAAAGTTTTGTGCGACGAACTTTATGTTTGGATACGACTTTGCTCTATGAGTCCTGGGACAGCCAAAGCCAAGATTTGAGGGCGTTTGGGGCCAAATCTTTGCCGCGAGATTGCCGTCCTCGTTGGTTGGCTAGCAAACAAATTGGAAAATCCCGAAAAGATTTCCTGACATTTGGCAACCTCGAGCAGAAAATGGCAATACGTAAAAGTACGGAAGCAGCGAGTAATGATGGACGAGAAGGAGTCGATCGAGCGCAAGCGTGTCGAGCTCGAGGCACAGTGGCAGCGCCATCTCAATTCAGAATGGGTGCAGTCGGTTGCCAGGATCTGCGATCGCGCGCTCCAATTACACGGTCGCAGTTGGCTCTCTGGCAAGCAAGTCACGATCGTCCGCCACGGCCGGATCGTGCGCGCTTATCGCAGCGGTGACCCGGAGACGATCTATTTCGAGGCCCGCTACAACCCCTACGAGCAAAAATACCTCGACACGGGCCGCACCCAAGTCGATAACCAGGCCATTCGCCGCTACTTTGCTGCCCTCAAGGCCCACGTTACTAGCCGCGAGAATCAGCTGCGACAGCAGAATTCCTGGCTCGACTAGCATTTTTTGCCCGCAACTGGCAGATCCCTCAATTCCCACACATGAGGGTGAAGCTGGTGTTTGCTCTCCCGGCAACCTCTCACTAGCTCGAGTTTCAGATCGCTCCCAACTGCCACCTCGTAACAACTAGCCTCAATGCAACTCACTCCTACCGGTTTCGATTGGAAAAAGCTTCAGAATGGCTCGGATATTCGCGGCGTTGCGATCGCGGGCGTTGCCGGTGAGGCCGTTAACCTGTCTCCAGCTGTAGTGGAGCGCTTGGGCGGAGCTTTTGCGCGGTGGTTGGCCCAGAGGTTGGGGCGTCCGACGGCTCAGTTGAGAATCTCGCTCGGGCGCGACAGTCGGCTCTCGGGACCCGAGTTGGCGCGGGCTGCGATCGCGGGCCTTACCTCTACTGGGGCGACGGTTTGCGAGTTTGGCCTGGCCTCGACCCCAGCGATGTTTGCCAGTACTCTCGACTCCCAGCTGCAATGCGATGGTGCGATTATGCTCACGGCAAGTCATCTGCCCTTCAATCGCAACGGACTGAAATTTTTCACGCGCGACGGCGGCCTCGACAAACGGGGGATCGGCGAGATCTTGACGCTGGCCCCAGAAGCAGACCCAGCCCCAGCAACTCCCGGTACCGTTGAATCCCACGCCTTCATGGAAACCTATGCCGCTGGGTTCGTCGCTCGGGTTAGAGAAGCCCTCGACGATCCCCAAGATCGCAACCGCCCTTTGCAGGGCCTAAAGATCGTCGTAGACGCAGGCAACGGGGCGGGTGGATTCTACGCCGACAAGGTCCTCCAGCCCCTGGGAGCCGACACCACCGGCAGCCAGTTTCTCGATCCTGATGGCACGTTTCCCAATCACATTCCCAACCCCGAAGATAAAGATGCCATCGGCGCGCTGCGCCAAGCCGTCCTCGACAATCGGGCCGATTTTGGCATTATTTTCGACACCGATGTCGATCGCGCCGCCGCCGTCGATGGCTCCGGCCTAGAGCTAAACCGCAATCGCCTGATCGCCCTGATGGCGGCTATCGTCCTGCGCGAGCATCCTGGCTCGACGATTGTCACCGACTCGATTACCTCCGAGGGCCTGACACAATTTATCGAGGCCATGCTGGGGGGCACTCACCATCGTTTCAAGCGCGGCTACAAAAACGTCATTAGCGAAGCCGAGCGCCTCAATGCGGCCGGGCAAGCATCTTGGCTGGCCATTGAAACCTCGGGCCACGGCGCCATGAAGGAAAATTATTTCCTCGATGATGGGGCTTATTTAATTACTAAGCTCGTTATCGAGCTGGCGCGGCTGCGGCGCGAAGGCAAGTCTTTAATGGAGGCGATCGCCCGCTTGCAAGAGCCCGTCGAGAGCGAAGAGTTTCGCCTCAAAATTACACTAGAAGACTTCAAACCCCTTGCCGAGCGGGTTATTGAGTCTCTCCAGACTTTTGCTGCCAGTCAGCAGGATTGGCAGATCGCACCCAATAACTACGAGGGCATCCGCGTAACCTGCCCCGATGCCGCCGAGAGGGGTTGGTTTTTGCTGCGGCTCTCCCTGCACGATCCGGTCATCCCCATCAACATTGAGGCAGACGTTGCCGGTGGCGTCTCTCGTATCGCCGCGCGCTTGCGAGGCTTCCTCGAGCAGTTTGACAAGGCCCTCGATCTCTCGGCTTTCGAGGACACGGCTGCCAAATAGATACTGCTAAATAAAAGGCAGCACCCTTCTCAAGACGTTGTAAATCTGCAGCAAAAAGATGAGGTGGCGAACTTCGGGGTCGAGCTTTGGCGGCGCATCGGCTTCGCCGAGATCCTCTTCTTCGGCTAGGTACTCCACCGGCGAAAGGGGACGGCCGTCGACGCGAGATCGCCCCTCCAAAATAATTTGCGATCGCAGCACCTCTTCGGGGATGTCGTCGGGGGGCGGCAGCGCCACGCCCGCCTCGGCAATCGCCCAGATCCCGATCGTCAAGAAGAAGATGCTACCCCCCATCGCGCCCCTGCGCCAGCGTCGGTCGGTCGGTCTCATGCTCGTTTCCTCCTAGCTCGTGTTCTGGTTGGGCGGCAGTTAGCCCTGGTGGCAGCGGCTCGCCGCAAAGCTCGTGAATCTCGGCAATGCGCTCGAACAGCCACGGATAGCGATCGCGGTACTCCGGCACCAGCGCCAGCGGGCTCAGCAAGCCGGCCGCACTCAGGTCGGCAACGCTGAGGCGATCGCCACACAAATACGGTCGCGCTTGCCAATGGGCCAAGGTGCCGGTCAGAGCCCCCCGCAAGCGCTCCCGGGCTAAGGCCACGGGTCCGGGGGCGATACCGTAGAGTTGGCGCACGAGCGCGATGGTTGCCATCGCTTGCCAGCTCGGGTCGATGGCCCGCCCCGCCCCAGCACGGTAATCGTAGTAGACAAAACGGGTTGCCTTGCCAATGCTCTCATCAAGCCAGTCTTCGAGCAACCACGCTCGCTCGCGATCTTCTGCGGTGACAGGCGTCCAGCTCGGATCGGGGCAAACCCGCTCTAAGTAGTGCAAAATCCGCGTCGAATCGGCAATAACCTCGGGCTCTTGCGTGGTGGCGCGCTCTGGCGAGCGCTCGGTCAAGAGAACGGGCACGGTGCTCAGGCCGCAAAGGGGCTGGAGGCGCAGGCGGTGCAAACCCGGCGTCAGGTTTTGCACGCGATAGCGCTGCTGCTTGAATCCCAGCGCCAGCCTAGCCTTGCGACAGTAATGGGACGTACTAAATTGCAGCAGTAGCATCACCGCTCCCGAAAAAAATCCACCCTCATTCTAAGCATCGATGTCTGGGTCCCGAATTCCAAATAACCGACGACCTGCCTGCAAGGATTCCCCCAGATTCGCTTCGTGTGGCCCGGATTTCTGCGTACACTAGTGAGCGGTTCCCTGCCGTTACGCACATCAAATTGGCTTATGCTCCCGACCGATCCAGACGACCCAATCGTTTTGCGCGATCGCTCGCTTGCGCGCTTGCAGCAGCTCTCCGATGCTGTTTTCGCTATCACCATGACCCTGATGGTCCTGCAGTTTAGCCTACCCAATCCCCTGCAGTTCTCCGGGGACCCCGATATTCGCCAATATCTCATCGCACAACTGCCAGCGCTTTCGCTCTATTTAGGAACCTTCGTCCTGCTGGCGTTTTATTGGATCGTGCGCGTCGAGCAGTTCGAACATTGCCAGCGTACCGATAGCGTACATCTCTGGCTCAACCTGATCGGTCTGATGTTTGTGATTATCGTTCCGTATGCCAACGGCCTGGTCGCATTGCACAGAACGGTCCCATCCGCGCAGATACTCTACAGCGGCAACTTAGCCCTCATCGGGTTGTTTTCTTGGCTGAGCTGGTTTTACGCCAGCCAAGACGATCGCCTGACCGCTGGCAACCTCATGCCGCCGCTGGGCCGGATTATTGGGGTGGAGTCGGCCATCGAGCCGGTTGGATGTCTCTTGAGCGTGGGGGTAAGCTGCATCGCGCCGACGTTTTGGTCGGTCAGCTTTCTGATCCTGTTGCCGGCGTATCTGCTGCTGAGCTGGTGGAAGCAGCGTGCCACTGCTCGTGCTGCTGAGGCTAGCGGCTCTACCGCAGCCGGAGAGGCAGGCTCGTGAGCGGCGACCCCTTCTCCGGTCCATTCTCCAGTATCGGTGGGAGTTGGCAGGAGTGGCTGACGGTGGGCGCCTACCTGGCCTTCGGGCTGCTCGTCGTCTGGCAAGTGCTCGCCGGTAGCAAGCGGCGCTAGCCCCTAAGAAGAGAGGGCAAGCCGAACGGGCAGCACCATCGCTTCGACATTGTTGCCGCGATTGCTGAAGCCCAAGTTCTGCAGGGCCGGGCAATCAATCTCTCGAGCAAAGATGGTTAGCGAGCAGCGCGGGTAGCGAACCCTTACCTCGCGGTCGAGGCGATCGAACAGAAGATTGCAGATGGCTTGGCGATTGGGCAGGTCGGGGTCGATTGCCAAATCGCACGCACACAAATGAAATACGCCATCACCATAGACCCGCACGAAGCCAGCCAACTGGCGCGTCCGCAGTCGGCGCGCGGTAATGCACAGGAGTGAGTGCCCTATGGCTTTGGCAAGCCGCTGCGGGTCGGCTGGCGGCAACCCGTCCCGCGCAAACAGAGCGCTGAGTTCTTCGTAGGAGAGTCCTCGAATCTCGGTAGAGGTGGCGATGCGGGGTGACTTGGGCGTCTGGGAGTCAGCGGACATGTCGGACTGGGTGACCTCGATGCGAAAATCAAAACTGTCTGAATACTTGCAGTGTGCGGGCGGCGCGTGTTGGCGTCATCCTTCTGCGGAAACGGATCGTTTCTTTTCTAAGGATTACACGGCAGCGCGGGGTCAGTGGCACCTTTTTTTGGGCGTGCGTGCGGCCAGCCGTTTGACGGACGGTGGCAAGCTAGCTATCCAGAATGGCAAGCTATAGTGACAAGCTAAAACTTTGCAGGGCAATGCCACACTGCCCCCATTGCCAGAAACCAATTGACAGTCACGCGATTGTTTGCCCACATTGCCGGACGACCCTGAAGGCCTTCGGTCATCCGGGCGTGCCCTTACACCAGGCGCGCGGTGCGGAGTCGCTGTGCGACCGCTGCAGCTATCATGCCGACGATAGCTGCAATTTCCCCCAGCGCCCCCACGCCAGAACCTGCACGCTCTTTCGCGATCTCGACAAGCCGCAGCGCTCCCCAAAAGGAAAAAACCTGCGCTCGAGACCGTCGTCGGCCCAGCCTGTCGCCCTCGGAACCATACTGGTTCTGATTGTCGCGATCGCCCTGTTGCTGGCCGTGCTCTAGGAGGGGATTGTTTTAGACTACAGAGGCGGGCGAACCCGGCGCGCCTGTTAGTTTTTTTATTTTTAGACGACTCGCTTGTGGAAGTTACGTTTCTCGGTACCAGCTCCGGCGTGCCCACGCGCTCGCGCAACGTCTCGGGGGTTGCCCTCCGTCTGGAGCAACGGGCGGAGCTTTGGTTATTTGACTGTGGCGAGGGCACCCAACACCAACTGCAGCGCAGCGACCTCAAGTCTTCCCAGCTCCGGCGAATTTTTATTACCCACATGCACGGCGACCACATCTACGGGCTCATGGGCTTGCTGGCAAGCTGCGGCCTAGCCGGCACGGGCGCGCAGATCGATATTTTTGGTCCGCCAGGGCTCGATCGCTACATTCAGGCCTGCAGCAAGTATTCCTATTTGCATCTTTCCGACCGGGTTACCGTCCGCACCGTCGAGCCGGGGGAGGTGTTTGCCGATGGCGACTATGTCGTGACCTGCGATTTGCTCGAGCACCGGGTGCCGGCCTACGGCTACCGTATTGCCGAGCGCGATCGCGCGGGTCGCTTCAATGTTGAGAGGGCGGCCGCTCTCGGAATTCCGCCAGGACCGATTTATGGCACTCTCAAGCAAGGCGGCATCGCGACTCTGCCGGACGGGCGGCGGATCCACGGGCGCGACCTCTGCGAGCCGGACGAGCCCGGCCGGAAGCTCGCCTATTGTACGGATACGGTCTTTTGCGAGTCGGCAATCGAGCTGGCCCGGGAGGCTGACGTGCTGATTCACGAGGCCACCTTTGCCCACCAAGATGCTGGCATGGCCTTCGATCGCCTGCACTCGACTTCGACGATGGCGGCTCAGGTGGCGCTGGCCGCCCATGTCAAGCAATTGATTATCACCCACTTCAGTCCGCGCTACGCCCCTGGCAACCCCATCCAGCTCGAAGACCTCATTGCCGAGGCGCGGGCGATTTTTCCGCAAACCATCGCCGCGCGAGATTTTCTGACCTACGAGATCCCGCGCCGCCGCCACCTCGCCAAGCCGGTGAAGGCAGGGGCCGCAAGCGCCTGAAACAGGTTGCCGGCGCTCGCGCCTTACACTAGCAAATCGAGTAGTATCGTTTTTCTGACGCTAACCGCAATGGCTGCCACCGTAGAAATTTACACCTGGAGTGCCTGCCCTTTCTGCATCCGTGCTAAGGCGCTCCTGCAGCAAAAAAGGGTCGAATTTATCGAGTATGCCATCGACGGGGACGAGGCCGCCCGCGATCGCATGACCGCGCGCGCCAACGGGCGGCGCACCCTGCCGCAGATTTTCATCGGCGATCGGCACGTGGGCGGCTGCGACGACCTCTTTGCCCTGGAGGCCAGCCACGAACTCGACACGCTATTGGCGCAATCTTCAGCCCCATGAAACTGACTTTCATCGTCGATCCGCTGCCCCAACTCGATCCCGGCCACGATACCAGCGTGGCCCTCATGGAGGCGGCCCAAGCCCTCGGCCACCAGATCTGGGTGACCCAGATGAGCGACCTGCAAATTGCCGAGGCCCAAGCTCATGCGGTGGTGCGACCCGTTCGCCTGCAGCCCGTAGCCCTCGTCGGCGGGCTGTGGCAGGTCGAGCCCCAGTGGTTCGACCTCGGAGAGCCGGAGCGCATTTCTCTAGCAACGATGGATGCGGTCTTCGTGCGGACCGATCCGCCGGTTACCGTCCCTTACCTTTGGGCGACTCAGATCCTAGATCTTTTGCGGGAGACCCCGACACTGGTTCTCAACGCACCGCGAGGCCTGCAAGCGGCCAACGAGAAGCTCTATGCTACGGCCTTTGCGCAATTAATGCCGCGCACGATCGTCACTCAAAACAAGCAAACCATCCGAGACTTCGTAGCCGCTGAGGGCAAAGCCGTGATGAAACCCCTCGATGGCAAAGGTGGCGAGGGCATTCTCTTTTTGCAACCCGACGATCGCAACTTGAATTCTCTCATCGAGCTGAGCACGCAGCGCGGTCGCACGCCGATGATGGTCCAGCAGTTTTTACCCGAAGCCAAAGACGGCGACAAGCGCGTGATTTTGCTGGCGGGCGAGCCGATTGGTGCGGTCAATCGCATCCCGACCGGCAGCGAGTTTCGCGGCAATATGGCCGTCGGCGGCCGGGTAGCTGCCGCTGAGGTAACCCCCCGCGATCGTGAGATTGCCGCCGCGCTAGCCCCGCAGTTGCTGGCCGATGGCCTGTATTTTGTCGGCATCGACGTTATCGGCGGCTATCTCACAGAAGTCAACGTCACTAGCCCCACGGGAATCCGGGAAATCGACCGTCTCGATGGCGTGCGTCTGGGAGAAACGGTCATTCACTGGCTCGAAACCCAACATGCGACTCGTTTGGGCCGCTCGTTGCAGGCTCTCTAGACGTCTCGATTTTAGTCGTGCGGGGATCGAATACTCCTTGCCCAGAGACTGGCAAAAGTCGGTCTCTGGGGCTAAGTTCTGCGAGTTTTTCTACTTTAAAACCGGCTTTCCAAGTGTTTTTTTGCGCCTTTTCGATAAAATAAGAAGCTAAAAGCGACCTTTGATGAAGTGGGGTTTGATGTTTTCTGAAGGCTGCAATTCTTTTATCAGAAAAGCATAAAGAAGTAAATTGAAGACCTGGAATTTATTAGAAAAATCTTTGTTTTTTTAAGGAAATGGAAAGTCATCGCTCAGATTCCGAGCCGAGTATAGAAGCTGTCAACAGGACAACTTCTTAACGAGGATTCGACTATGAAACGCTTGCTTTTTGCCACGCTCTCTGGATTGACTATCTTGAGCGCGTCTGCTCCAGCAGCTTTAGCCGAGGTGATTTTTGTCGATCGCCATCACGGGCACTTCGACCGCCACCATGATGACTTCGACGAGCGCGGCCGTTTCCGCAACGTCAATCGCTTCGATCGCCGGGGCTTCCGCAATCGGAGGCATCACCATTTTGACGATCGTTTTGATGACCGTTTTGACGATCGTCGCCGCTTCAGAGGCCGCAGAAGCCGCTTTCGTCGCCGCCGCAACATCAAAAACCGCCTCATCCGCCGTAAATTTGGCTTCCGCTAATAGCCGCCGTCGGGCAATCGGAGCGTGCAGAGGCTGTTTGAAAACCTTCTGGCGAGCATTCTCGGGAACCCAACTCGAAAACCCCGGCTGAGTTCCCATTTTTGGTGCCTTAACTTTTAAGCCACTGCTGGCGTAACGAATGCGCTTCTAGATGAGTCTTCGGGCAGCCTCACAACGCCGGGGAAGAAACCTGCGCTTCTGTGACGGTCCAGAGACGAAAAATAAAGCGCTCGGCTTCTTCGCTCAAGGCTGCAACAAATGTGCCATCTTCGGCTTCTTCGGTGTCGGCAAGCCAAGTGCCTTCCACCGTGACCTCGATGAGGTCTTCGTCTGTGGGAACTGCTGTCGTGTGGCGGTTGCGATCCTGGGCGAGCACGCCTTCGAGTTCTTCCCAACTGGGCTCGTCGAGGACGAGCAAAAATGACGCCGTGCTGGGCTCCATGTGAAATGGCTGGGCCAACCGCAATGCCAGCAACGCCCGCTGCTGAACGAAGGTTTCGAGTGGCGCACTCGATCGCTCTAAATGCAGATCTGATTCGGTATAGCTCAGCTTCAGCATGGGGTACTTACCTCCTTGGGCTTGAATTCGGGGGTGTAGGCCAACTGGCGTGCCTGCCAAAATTGCTCCGAGAAGGCCACCGCCGGGTGGATCGGTGCTTTGGGGGCGCGTGCTAGGGGCATGGCAGCTTCTTCGGGGGTGCGATCGCCTTTGCGACTGTTGCAGGGGTTGCAAGCAGCCACGACATTCTCCCAGCTATGGGAGCCGCCGCGCGATCGCGGCAGCACGTGGTCGATTGTCAGGGCGCTGCTCGAGCCGCAATACTGACAGCGGTGGCCATCGCGGCGCAGGATTTCGCGCCGACTGGCCGGGGGAATTTTCCAGGTGCGCTCTACATGGCCGCCCTTGAGGCGAATGTGACCGGAGATTTCCAGCACGAGACTCGGGGAGCGCACGTGCCAACGGTGGGCGTCGAGATTCAAGGGCTCGGCCTTGCCAGTAACCAGCAGCGAGATCGCGCGGCGCAAATCGATTTTGGAGACCGGCAAGTAGTTGCGCGAGAAAACCACCACCGTGTGCTTGAGAATCGAGTTTGGCATGGGGGATGCTCCACGTTGACCCCTATATTTGCCAGAAGACTCCGCTGCCGCTCGAAAGTTCGCTGTTGTGGCGTTAATTTTTAGAAAAATTTTTAGAAGCGGTCGCTTATTCAAGCTCAAAAGAGCGAGAGCTGCTGCGGGGCTGCCGCCTGCCAGGGGGCAAACTCGACGGCTAGGCCCTGGTGCTGCAAGCCAGCGCAGAAATCTCGCAGATGCTGGGGCGATCGCGCCTCGTCCGGGCAATGCACGAAGAAATAAATCCGCTTGCCCTCGGTTTGCCAGCTCGCAAGGCGAGATCGCCACTCTTGCCAATAGGGCTGGTTGCGAGCTGGGTCGGGATGGCTGATATAGCGAACGAGCGTAAAATCGGCCGTCACCGCTGGTTGCAGGGGCAACTCGGGCTTGCGGCGCTCGCTGGTTAGCTGTGGGTCGTCCGGACAGCGGTAAATCGGCCGCGTGTCCAGGATCGCCCTGGCGATGCCGCACGCGCGCAAATGGGCCTGCAGTTGCTCTTGGGCTTCGCCGGCAAACCAGGCTGGGTGGCGCACCTCCAAAGCAAGGTCGACCCCGGCGCGCGCGGCGTCTAGCGCCGCCAGAAATGTCACCAAATCTTCCCAGGACTCGGGGCCATAGCTCGGGGGCAACTGGAGTAAGAGCGGTCCCAAGCGATCGGCCAGATGGTGCCGCAGCAGATCGACAAAGGCCACCGCCGCCTCCAGCCGGGGGACAAGCGCGCCCTGATGGCTGATGGCCTGGGGAAACTTCGGGCAGAAGTGAAACCCCGAGGGGACGCGATCGCGCCAGCCTGCCAGGGTACTGGCGCTCGGCACCGCGTAGAAGGTGGTATTGCCTTCTACCGCGCGCAGTTGCTGGCCGTAATGGGTCAAAAACTCTGCTGCCGGGGTCTTGGGCGGGTAAAAATCCCCCACCCAAGGTTTGTAGGCCCAGATGGCCAGCCCCAATCGAATGGCCTTCATATCAAGTCAAGATCTGTTAGCCAATCGGCGATGCCATTGAGGGCGAGCTGCACCCCCAGCGCCAAGATAAACAACCCAATGAGGCGATTGAGGGCAATCAGACCCGTTTTGCCCACCGCTTTGAGAAACCAGCTCGAGAGGCGCAAGCAAATGTAGATCGAAACGCCAATTAGGGCAATCGCCGCGGCAATTGCCAGCAAGTTCAATTCCTTGCGCAGTAGAAAATTTTGCTGGGCTTCGGCTGCCAAGCTCAAGGTCACCGAGATAGCCCCCGGCCCCGCCAACATCGGCACGGTCAAAGGAATAAAGGCAATACTTTCTTCGGCGGCTGTGGTCTCGTCAGTGCTCGGGCCCTGCTTTTCATTGAGGGTTTCCCAACCGGTCGCGAACACGACGATCCCCCCGGCGATTTTTACCACCGCCACCGAAATCCCGAAAAAGAGTAGGATGCTATCGCCAAGCAGCAAGAACGAAAGCAAGACAACAACCGAGTAGGCTGCCGCTTTGAGGGCGACGCGCTGGCGCGCTTCTTGAGGAAAATCAATTGCCAGCGCCAGAAAAATCAAGATGGCCCCGACCGGGTCGGTGACGGGAAACAGCGACAGAAACCCGTTCAGGGCAAAATTAAAAAAATCGGGCAGGATTTCGGACATTAATCCACTACTCGGTCTAAAAAAGACAGGCCTCGAGCTAGCTCGATCCTAATCTGAGGCCCGAGACCGGTAATTTTTTGAAGTCTCACAAGCCCAGATCGGTGGCAACGCGATGGGCGCAGGCAAACCCGGAAAACGCGACCGCATTGAGCCCCTGGCCGGGGAACGTGCTGTCGCCAACACAATAGAGCCCGGGAATCGCCGTGCGGTTGAAAGGCATCCCGAGGAGGCCGACGGGATTGCCCCGGGGAATGGGCCCGTAGGTACCGTCATTGCGCCCCAGAAAGCGGCGGTGCGTGCGGGGCGTGCCCACCTCAAGATAGTCCATGTGCGCCTCAAGACCGGGAAAGAGCCGCTCCAAGCGCGCCACCAATCGAGCCGCTGCTGCCTCTTTTGCCGCTGCGTAGGACTGAGGGCCGAGATCTTTCCAAGACGCCATCCAAGCAGGGGTAAAGGCGTGCAGAATGTGATGCTCCGGCGGTGCCAGGCTCGGGTCGAGCAGCGTTGGAATCGACAAAAATAGCGTTCCCCCCTCAGCTTCCATGTGCTCCCAACTGTCAACCATAATGTGGTGGCAATCGGTCTCGGGCGGCAGCAAGCTGGCCTTGACACCGACATGTAAGCTCAAAAAACTAGGCGATTTTTGGTAGCGCCTCTGCCAGCGCTTTTCCGCTGGCGGCAGAGTCTCTGGCGGCAAGAGTTTCTCAAACGTGTCCCAGCGGGTGGCATTCGAGATGATGCGATCGCCGTAGTATTCCCGTCCGTCGAACAACCGCACGCCGACAGCTCTACCAGCTTCGAGCAAGATCTCGGTGGCGCGCGCTTTGTAGAGAATCTCGCCCCCGCAATTGAAAATGCCGGCAGCCAGCTTCTCGGCAATACGGCCGACCCCACCGCGCGGATAATTAATACCGCCGTAGTGGCGATCGCTAAAGACCATGCCGCCATTGATAGCAGGCGTGCGATCGGCCGAGACCACCGACCAGCAATAGCACTCGATATCGATAAACTTCAGCAGCACCGGGTCTTTGAGGTAGCGCCGAGCGATATCACCGACATTAACCGGCAGGTAGCGAGCCAGCCCCAAACAGCCCAGTGGATTGCTGGCAAAGGCCCGCAGCAGGTAGCCGGGCTCTTCGAGGGAGAGCAGCTCCATGGCGTTGAGGCAGCGGAAAATCTGCCAGCAGGCATCGTAAAACTTGCGGATGCCCCGGCGCTCGTGGGGAAAGCGTGCGGTTAGCTCTGCTAAGAAGCGCTCGTAATCTCGGTGGACCCGGACCTCCAGCGCGCCGGGCAGGTGGTAGTGAATCTGCACCGGGTCGGGGATGGTCTCCAGGCTCGCCCCGACGGCAGCCAGGGCGCGGGTGAGTAGGTTGGTGGTGCCCTGGCTGCCGAAGCCAAAGATCATGGAGGCACCGACATCGAAGCGATAGCCCTCTCGCTCGAAATAGCCAGCGCTACCACCGGGGATGAGGTAGCGCTCCAGGACCAACACTCGCGCGCCTTTGGCAACGAGTTGGGCGGCCGTCACCAAGCCACCAATGCCCGAGCCAATGACGATCGCGTCGTAGCGCTCGGTCGCCACCGCGCGCTGCAGGGGCGCTGCAGAAACACCGCTCATAAGGAGAGAAATTGTTAAGAAAACACCTGGTTTGTCAGTGTAGCGCTGCCGTATGCGGAAAATCCGCCTGCCAAAAAAAACAGGAGCCCGTAGGCCCCCGCAGTTCGCAATCGACACAAGAGGAGAACTCGATTGACATGTCCGTAGCATACAACTTATTGACTATATTTTGCACTAAGTCGCGAGAAATTTCTAGACGCGTTCGGGCAAGAGCGGGCAACTTTCTCGCCTCAGGCTCGCGCAAGCCAACCAGGCAGGGTTGTGATTTCTTGTTTTTCTAAAGAGAACTAATTTCAATAAATTTCAGACGTCGTCGCCAGGAAGGCCGTGGGGTGTGTCACGATAAAGAGCGGATCCACACTTCAGGCCTCTTCATGCGTCAGTTCCTCAAGCAAACAACCGCCAGTTTTATCGGCACCATTGCTGGCTTAGCGTTCTTCTTTGGGTTGGGGGCTGCGGGCTTACTCTCTCTACTCGTGCTCGTCAGCTCGACCCGCAGCAGCACTATCGAAATCGACCGCGACTCCGTATTGGTCTTCGATTTGGCCGCCCCCATCAGCGATAAGCGCGCCCCTGCTGGCTTCGAGGAGATCTTCTCCGGGAACGACGACGAGCCCACGCCGCTGACGCTACGGCAAACCATCGAAGCCGTGGACGCCGCTGCCAAAGACAAACGGATTTCGGGGCTATTCATCGATGGCAGCAACGGTAACAGCACGGCCGGCCTGGCAACCTTGCAAGAGGTGCGCGAAGCCTTGATGCGCTTCCGGGAGAGTGGCAAGCCCATACTGGCCTACGACGTCGATGGTGGCGAACGGGATTTTTACCTGGCTTCGGTGGCCGACACGGTCGTTTTCAACCCCCTTGGTGGCCTGGAATTCAACGGTTTCAGCGCCAGACAAGCCTTTTTTGCTGGCGCGCTCGAAAAATATGGCATTGGCGTCCAGGTCGTCCGCGCCGGACGCTTCAAGTCGGCCGTGGAGCCCTTCGTCCGCCAAGATTTGAGCCCGGAGAATCGCGAACAACTGCAGGCGCTGCTGGGAGATTTGTGGCAAGAGACCGTCTCGGCGATCGCCGCCCGGCGCGGCACCAGCGCCACCGAACTCCAAGCAATCGCTGACGAACAAGGCGTGCTTCTGCCGGAGGCAGCCAAAGCAGCCGGCCTCGTCGATGCCGTGGAGCACTACGATGGCATCTTGGCGCGCCTGCGCGAGATGACGGGTACCGACGCTGACGCCACGTCTTTTCCAAGAATGTCGCTGCGGCGCTACGCTGAGGCGGCTGACGTTCTAGACAGCAACAGCGACTCCGACCGCACCGTTGCCGTTGTCTATGCTGAGGGCAATATCGTTGGGGGCAGCGGCTCCCAAGCCATCGGCGGCGATCGCTATGCCAAGATTATCCGTCGCCTCCGCCAAGACGAAACTATCAAAGCTATCGTGCTGCGCGTCAACAGCCCTGGCGGGAGCGCTACGGCCTCGGACGTGCTCTTGCGGGAAATTCTTTTGGCCAAAGAAACCAAGCCCATCGTCGTCTCCATGGGAGATGTGGCTGCTTCGGGAGGCTACTGGATTGCCACGGGCGCAAACAGCATTTTTGCCACCCCCAGCACGATTACGGGTTCCATCGGCGTCTTCGGCCTGCTAACGGATATCCAGCAGCTCGCCAACGACAACGGCATTACCTGGGATGGGGTCAAAACTGCCGAACTCGCCGACCTGGGCACCCTCTCGCGGCCCAAAACTGAAGCGGAGTTGGCTCGCTATCAAGCAAGCGTCGACCGCATCTACGAGCTATTCCTCGAAAAAGTAGCCGCCGCTCGCAGCCTCAGCAAGGAGCGCGTGGCCGAGCTCGCCCAAGGGCGGGTTTGGTCTGGCAGCGACGCCCTAGAAGTGGGCTTGGTCGATCGCATCGGCGGCCTTGATGAAGCCATCGCCCATGCAGCCGAGATAGCCGATCTTGGCAACGACTGGAAAGTCCGAGAATACCCGCGCTTGCAAAACTTCGAGGAGCGGCTCCGGCAGCGCCTGACCGGTGAAGAAGACGCAAGCCTGGCGCTGGCTCCGGGCGAGGTGCGCCAGATCTGGCAGACCTGGAAGGTCCTGCAAGAGTCGGGCCGCTCTCGCGAGGTCCAGGCCCGCATGCCCTTTACGTTAGTTATCGATTAGTTCGCCGCTGCCACCACCGCCAATACGTCTGGTGTCACTGCCACCAGACGAGAGCTTGTCGCTAGAGAGCACCACGCGCCCCTGACGGCGCGCGACCAAGTTCACCCTTAGAGGGCCCGAGAGGAGCGTTCGCTCGCGGGCTACCGTCTCGAGAGAATCGATGGGTAGCTCCAATTGCCGCAGGCGCTCGACAAAGTTCGTCAGGGCAAAGTTCTCGTCGCCAACGCGGGTTTCCGTGTCAAATAGACCTTCTTCTTGGACGCGCGATTGCGTGAGCTCGAAGAGCTTCTCAATCCGTCTGTCAAGCTCGACTCGCGTCAAAGACTGGCTGCCGACGATGGGCACGGAGGCGACAGCCTCGCCCCGCTGAAAAACCTCTCGATTGGAGTACACCAGCGGAATGGCCCGCACCCTAGAATCGCCGCGCACGTGATTCTGCGCCGATACGATAAAGACCAGGTAGCTGCCCCCATCGGCGAGTTGCGCGCGCAGTTGCTCGACTTCTCTTTTGGTAATTCGAATGATCTGCTCGGGCCTGTCTTCTGGTGCGAGTTTTTCCAGGGCGACCAGCTCGGCAGCGGCGAGAATGCCATTGACAGCCTCATCGGCCCGCCGCGGGCTCGAGTTTGCGCCGGCACCTTCGACGGTTGCGGCAATAATCGGCTGACCGCTTAGGAAGGCCACATCGCCCTCGCGCAGATCGTCGAGTTCGTCGCTGAGCGCGTCAAATTCCCCGCGCAAGGCGATAAATCTATCCCGCAGAATCCCAACACTGCGGACGAGTTCTGCCCGGGCGTCATTGAGGCGGTCGATTTCTTCTTCTTGTGACTGGATTTCATTGCGTAGGTCTTGGCGCTGGACCTCGAGCTGGTCGAGGCGCGCCGCGCTCGCCTGCAGCTCTCGTTCTTGCGTGGCAATTTCTTCGCTGCGCGCTGCTAGCTCGCGATCGCGCGATTGGATTTGCCCTTGCAGGGTCTCGCGCTCGGCCAGCAGCCCCTGGCGCTCCTGCATTAGCTTGTCGATTTCCGAGCGCAGGCCTCGGGCTTGCGTGTCGAGTTCGGTTGCCTGGGCTTGCAGCTGTCCGAACTCCTCGCCGAGCCGGTCGAGTTCTTGCTGGATGTCGGTTTTAGTTGCCTGGGCTTCGTCGAGTTCCTGGCGAATCGCAGCTTTCTCGCTCTCGGCCTCAGTCAGCTCGCCCCGCACGCTCTCGAGATCTTCAACGGCACGATCGCGAGCCTCCTGGGCTTGCCTGCGCTCTCGCAGAATCCGTTCGCTGTTGAAGATAACTTCTCGCAGCGACGCATCGGTGGCAATCACGACCCCAAAGGTCGAAACCGAGATCAGCATTCCCGTTGCCACGGTAATCAAGGTCGCCGTCTGGCGCGGGCGCAACTTGCCCAAGCGCAAGCGCGCCTTGCCGGCTTTCGAGCCGACGCGATCGCCGCCGGCCGCAATCGCACCCCCCAAAACAAAGATCGCAGCAGTAATGACGTAGATACTTCCCATACCTACCTACAGGCTTTCCCCCACATCTCCCGGCGACTCGGGCTCCCGAACACCACTTGCAATAAGGCAATAGTACGGACACAGTATCTGCACGATAGCTCGGCCGCACGCTTGCCTGCTGCCAAGTCTGGCACATAAGGCCGCTAACCCAACCCAAAGTAGCGCCAAATAGCGATTTATCGCGCCGGATCTCTTTTTAGGAAAATTGCTGGCTGAGTGCGACGGGGTTGCGAACGGTAATTTTCTTCTTGTGAATGGAGATCATCTCCTTCTCGCGCAGCTCGCCGAGAAGGCGCGTGACCGTCACCCGCGTCGAGCCGATAGCTTCGGCAATGGCTTGGTGGGAGAGTTTGAGTTCGACGCGGATGCCATCTGGGGTCGGTTCGCCAAAGTCGCGACACAAAATCAGCAAAAAGCTCACCAACCGAGACCCCATATCCCGGTGGGCGAGGGTTTCGATCATCATCTCTGTCTGCAAAATGCGCGAAGAGAGCCCCTTGAGCATGAGGCGGGTCAGCTCGGGATTGTCGAGCATGGCTTGCTCGGCTTGCTCGATCGGCGAGGAGAGCAGCTCGACAGGGGTAAAAGCCACGGCATGGTAAAACCGGTCGCTTCGCTGGCCCGTTAGTAGCGAGAGCACCCCAAAGATACTATTCTCTCGCAGCAGCGCTACGGTAATTTCCTCACCGCTTTCGTAGACGCGGGAGAGCTTGACAGCACCTCTGACTAGAAAATAAACGCGCTCGGCCGGATCGCCCGGGAAAAAAATCGTTTTGCCGCGATCGTACCCCTCGAGCGCTGGTATGACCCCACTGCTGCCACCAATTTGGCGAAACAGAGATTCTAAAGAGGGCGGAGAAGTTTGAGTGGAGAAGGTCATGGGGTAGATGGGGGCGCGCGCGGGCCTTAGGGCGTTTTAGGGTAGCGACAGCGCGATTGTGAAGCTGCCCCCACAAATCCTTAGAGAGGATTGAGTCGGCGTTGTTTCTCTAGATAGATCATTCTCTATCAAAAATTCCCTAGCGGCCAGCATTAAATGGTAAGTTTGACCGGGATTGTCCGCACCAAATCAACAGCGATCGCCGGGGATTGCTAAGCTGAAGGGCTCGTAGGAGGATCCTGACGATTTGGCTGCTTGCCTGCTTCGCGCTCCTGATTTGCAACCATCGCAACCGCACATGTTAGATCTCAACGGAAAAAAGGCTCTCGTCACCGGAATTGCCAACAATCGCTCGATTGCTTGGGGAATCGCCCAAAAGCTCCGACAAGCTGGCGCGGAGCTGGGTATCACGTATCTCCCTGACGACAAAGGACGCTTCGAGAAAAAAGTAGGCGAGCTGGTTGCCCCACTAGAGCCGACACTGTTTTTGCCCTGTAACGTGCAAGATGACGCGCAAATCGATGTCACTTTTGCCGAGATTGCCCAGAAGTGGGGAAACCTTGACATTCTGATCCACTGCTTGGCCTTTGCCAACAAAGAAGACCTGATGGGTAATTTCAGCGAGACCTCTCGCTCGGGATTTACGACGGCTTTGGATGTGAGCGCCTATTCTCTGCCTCGCTTGGCTGGGGCGGCCAAACCCCTCATGTCTGGTGGGGGCAGCATCGTTACCCTCACCTACCTCGGCGGCGTGCGCGTCGTCCCCAACTACAATTTGATGGGAATTGCCAAGGCGGGCTTGGAGATGAGCGTCCGCTACCTGGCAGCCGAGCTGGGCGCCCAGAATATTCGCGTCAATGGCATCTCCGCCGGGCCGATTCGAACGCTCGCGTCTTCGGCGGTGAGCGGCATTCTAGATATGATCCACCACGTCGAGGCAACGGCTCCCCTCAAGCGCACGGTAACCCAAGACGAAGTCGGCGCGGCGGCCGCCTTTTTGTGCAGCGACCTGGCCAGTGGCGTGACCGGTCAAATTCTCTATGTCGATTCTGGCTATCACATCATGGGGATGTGAGCGATTGTAAGAGGAGAAATTGTGACGTGACAGTAGCAAGCGGCAGTACCCGGACCGGGTCGGTCCAGCGGACCACCGGGGAAACGGATGTTTGGGTCTGGATCGACCTCGATGGCACCGGCAAGGCCGCGGTGGCCACAGGGATCCCTTTTCTGGATCACATGTTGCATCAGATTGCCTCCCACGGTCTCCTCGATATCGAGGTCCGAGCGACCGGCGATCTCGAAATCGACGACCATCACACCAACGAAGACGTTGGGATTGCCTTCGGGCAGGCGCTGGCAAAGTGCTTGGGCGATCGCAAAGGCATCCAGCGCTTCGGGCATTTCATCGCGCCCCTCGACGAAGCATTGGTGCAGGTGGCCCTAGATTTCTCCGGGCGGCCGCACCTGAGCTACGGCCTCGAGATTCCGACCCAACGCGTCGGCACCTACGACACCCAACTGGTCCGGGAGTTTTTTGTGGCAATTGTCAACCACGCCCAGCTAACCCTGCACCTGCGCCAGCTCGACGGGATTAATTCTCACCATATTATTGAGGCCACTTTTAAGGCCTTTGCTCGCGCCCTGCGCATCGCCACAGAAATCGATCCGCGCCGATCGCAGCAGATCCCCAGCTCTAAAGGGGTCCTATAGAGTTGTCATGAAGGTTGTTTTCATGGGGACGCCGCAGTTTGCAGTCCCCACGCTCGCCGCTCTGCTGGCCGCGCCGGATTTTGAGGTCCTCGCCGTCGTGACCCAACCGGACAAGCCGCGCGGTCGGGGCAAGCAGCTAATTCCCTCGCCCGTCAAAAAAGCCGCTGTCGCTGCAGGCATTCCTGTCTGGCAGCCCCGGCGCATCAAAAAAGACGCCGCAACCCTAGCAAGCCTGCGCGCCTGCCAAGCTGACTGCTTCGTGGTGGTGGCCTACGGGCAAATTTTGTCCCCGGAGATTCTCGAGATGCCCCGTTGGGGATGCATTAATGTCCACGGCTCGCTCCTGCCCGCCTATCGCGGTGCGGGGCCGCTGCAGTGGTGCCTCTACCACGGCGAGGCCGAAACCGGCATCACCACCATGCTGATGGATGCGGGCATGGATACGGGGGCCATGCTCCTGAGCGCGACCGTTCCCGTCGATTTGCTCGCCAACGCCCGCGATCTCGGCGAAACGCTCTCCGAGTTGGGGGCAACCCTGCTGCTCGAGACGCTGCGCCAGCGCGATCGCCTCGACCCCATTCCCCAAGCTGAAGCCCATGCAACCTACGCCCCCCTCATTGGCAAAGCCGATTTCAACCTGGCCTGGGAGCGTCCGGCCCTGGCCCTCCACAACCAGGTCCGGGGCTTCTATCCCAATTGCGCCGCCCAATTTCGCGGCCAAACCCTGAAAGTGATGGCGACAGTTCCCCTGAGTGCGGCGGTCGCGTCCCAGCTACCGCCAGATCTAGCAGCCCTGGCAACCGACTGGGGCGGGCGAGAATTCCCAGACGCCACGCCGGGGCAAGTTGTCGGCCTCCTCAAGCAAGTGGGGCCAATCGTGTTCTGCAGCGAGGGCTTGCTGCTGCTGCAAGCGGTGCAACTTGCCGGCAAGCGCGCCCAATCGGGTTGGGATTTTGCCAATGGCACGCGCTTGGGCGTAGGGGAAGTCTTGAGCGACGGCGCGCTCGTCTAGGGCGACTCCGGCGGCACGCTGCTATTCGTCGCCGTTGAGAGCAGCCCGAGGGGCTGGCGAATGTTGGCAACCAAAGCTGCTGCTGCCTCAGCCGGGACGGGTTTGCCAAAGAGGAAGCCTTGCCCCTGCTGGCAGCCGAGCTGTTGGAGATAGGCTAACTGCTCCGAGTTGGCGATGCCTTCAGCCACAATCGTCAGGCCGAGCCCGTGGCCGAGGGTGGTAATCGTGCGCACGATTTCCGAGCCTCCCCGACCGATGCGACTGACAAAGGAGCGATCGATTTTCATTAGGCTCGCTGGCAAGCGATGCAGGTAACTCAAAGAGGAGTAGCCGGTCCCAAAATCATCTAGTCCTAATTGAATCTGGCGCTCCCGCAAACCACCGAGCAAAGCCGGGGTCGCGATTTGGCTGTCGAGGAGGGCACTCTCGACAATTTCGAGTTTGAGCGAGTGGGGCGCAAGGCCCGTGCCGGCCAGCACGGCGTCGAGGCAACTCAAGAAGCCCGGCTGGGCCAGTTGCTGGACGGCGACGTTGACGTGCATCTGCAGGCCGCCAACATCAGCGCCAGTGAACCGATTTTGCCAGTGGTACAACTGGGTGCAAGCTTGCTCGAGAATCCAGTGCCCGAGTTCGACAATGTCGCCCGTTTTTTCGGCAATCGGCACGAATTGCCCGGGTGAGAGCAGGCCGCGTTCGGGATGCTGCCAGCGCACCAGAGCCTCAAATCCAGCAAGCTGCCCCGAATCGAGGCAAACTATCGGCTGATAGTGCAAGCAGAACTCCTGACGCGTTAGGGCATGCCGGAGGTCGGTATGAATCTGCAGGTAATGGATGGCCTGACGCTGCATCGAGGGATGGAAAACCGCGTAGCGGCCTTTGCCTTGGGCTTTGGCTGCGTACATTGCTGCATCAGCATCGCGCAGCACGTCCTCAGGTTTCTGGTACTCTCCGGGCACTGGGTTGAGGGCGATGCCAATGCTGCCGTTGAGGAAAAGCTCGCGATCGCCTACCTGAAAAGGCCGGTCGAAAACCGTCAGGACGCGCCGAGCGAGTTCTAGAGCCAGATCGGGACTCTCCAGCTGGCTAGCCAGAAAGGTGAATTCGTCGCCACCCAGGCGCGCCAACAAGTCAGACGGCCCCAACAGCTTCTCCAAGCGGCGTGCCAGCGCTACCAGCACCAGGTCGCCAGCTGCATGGCCGAAGCTATCGTTGATGAGCTTAAACTCATCGAGATCGAGAAAAAGAACCGCAAAGACCTCCGAATGGGCAATAGCATCGTCCAAGCTTCGGAACAACAAAGCTCGGTTGGGCAAGCCTGTCAGCGGGTCATGATATGCATTTCGATAAAGTTGTGATTCTGCCTGCTTTCGATTGGTGATATCGGTAACCATGTACAGGGTGCCCGCTACACTCCCATCCTCAGCCAACCAGGGAGCCGCTTGCACCAAACCCCAGAGCGTCGAGTCGTCGCAGCAGCGAAATTCCACATCCATATCTCGCCCGACCTTATCGGCCCAGATGAGGCTCTCGCACTCGTTCGAACTTAGCTTGGCGTCGGTCGCTTCGATAACAAAATCCCGCCAAGGTCGGCCGACCATAGATTCCAAGGAGTAGCCCAACATTTGGGCCATCTGTTTGTTGACGAACTCGGTTTTGCCTTTGCAATCGACAATCCAGATACCTTCGGTCGCCGTTTCGACAATTTTGCGCGAGCGCGCCTCCGAGTTTTGGCGAGCCGCTTCAGCCTGGTGGCGAGCGGTAACATCGACAAGGGCGAGCGCGCGCGCTCTCTCGCCAGCCCAGGTCACCGCAGCAGTTCGCACGCGCGCGCGTGCTGCTTGGCCGTCCGGGCGCAGGATCCCAAGCTCGAGAGGCGGATCTTTGGTGGGCTCGGCCCCAACGATCTGCGGAAATTCGAACGCGGCCAATTCAGCAGCCGTACGGCCGAAAAGGGCTTCGGCAGCAGGATTGCAAAATAATACGGCCCCCGTGAGATCGTCGGTGACCAGCAGAGCATCGGAGGCGGCTTCGACCAGAGCCCGCAGGCGATCGCGCTCCTCGAGAACCTCTGCTGCCGCGCTCGAGCGACGATTGATGCCGGTAATAGCGGGGATGTCGTCGGTGATGTCAGTCTGGATGCCGAGAAAATGGGTCACCCGTCCGCTCCCATCGCGCGCGGGAGAGACCGCGAGATGGTAATAGCCCGCGCTGCCGTCGGGTTGCTGCTGGTTTTGCACCGTCTTTTGGGGCACCGTCGTGCGGTAGTCTTTCCCAGCAGCCAGCGCGGCTCGAAGCGCGGCCTGAAGCGTGGGGTGCGCATCGAAGAGCCAGCAGCCACAGGGGCGATCGATAACCTCGCTGACTTGCCAACCTGTCAGCCTGGAAAAAGCAGCATTAGCCCAGACAATCGGATATTCGGGGGCCTGGGCCTTTGCCAGCCAGATGCCGCTTTGGCAGTGGGCCCACAGCCGCTCTTGCAGGATACCGCGCTCGCGCGCGAGGGCCGCACCCACCAGCGCAGTGCAATCCTGGAGAAAGTGGCATTCGTCTGCCGCGAACTCTCGTGCCGCCCGGCTGTAGCCAACTACAATGCCGAGCTGTTCGCCGCAGAGCCCGTGAAAAATGCTACCGACTGTAGCTTGGATCGCCTCTGAGGGGCGCGGCCAGCAGGCCTCGGCCAACGACCAGTTCGAAATAACAGGCGAGGCCCCAGCAGCTAGCGCGGCAAGGGCAAATTCCCGGCTCCCAGGCGTTTCATCGGACGCGCTGCCCCAGTGGGATCGCAGGGAAATTAGCCCGCCCTCGCACTCCCAAACCTGACAGCCATCTAGACCGAGTGTCTTGGCAACTGCAGCGGATACCTCAACGCTAAAGGTCGAAAAGCTCGGAGCCACCAAGGCCTCGCGTCCCAGTCGAGACAAGATCGTAGTGTAGTGTGGCGAGGCCGCAGACCCGGGCTCGGCAGCATCTTTAGCCGTAGGCCGTCGCAGATATTGTCGTAAGGCCGCAATTCCCCCCAGTCCCAACCCTAAACCCAACCCCAGCCCCAACCAATCCATGGGAGGATTGCCCGCATCAGAGCGATCTGCTGGCACTCCGCTGCCGATGGACTCAAAGATGATGGGGGAAATCGAGACGAGTGCGGCACCCGCAACTGCAGACAGCAGCAGCAGCTTTTTCCACGATCGTGACTTGCGTCGCTTCTGGTGTAGAGCGGAGTGCGAGCGTGACACGGATGATCTCACGGGCATTAAAGAGCGTTACGCTACCGCGGCGTGATGGGACCATGCTAGCTGAAGAAAGCCGCCAGTCTCACACCGGCGCGATTTTAGCTACAGGCTCTTTACATGCCCTTACCAAATTGTGAGTGTCGGGCCAACCCGGCCAACCCGGAAGCTTAAGGGTTTAGGGCTCGCTCGGACCACTGCCCCGACGACCGGTCGAGGGCGTACTGCCAGCGGTTTTGCGGATCGCCCCTCAGCTCCAGGAGATCTACTTCCTGCGGATCGAGCAGTAGCAGGCAGAAGGACGTTGGCGGCATGGCGGCGTCGGGAGGTGGCGGCGAAAAGACTGCCGCATCGTCTGCCCGCACCGCACCAGGGGGCGGCCAGGCAAACTGTAGGCGCGCGCCCTCGGAGAGGGCCTGCCAAACCAGGATTCGCTCCTGCTGCAAGTCGGCTTCTGGAACCTCGGCTGCTGCCTGCGTCGTCCGATCCGCTACCACCAGCAGCGGCCCTGCCAGACGAAATTGCTCTCGCGTTTTTGCAAAATACCAGCAAGCCTCGCCCCAGGGCTGATGGTGGATTTGGGCGATCTTGTCGCTGCGGGCATCAGTTGCGATCTTGAGATGGTTGCTACCGGAGCGAAACCCGCGAAACACAACCGTCCGGTTGTGGGGCTTGCCATCCGCGGCGACCGTGGCGAGTTGGAAGTAGCGCGCTTGCGGCTGGGCGCGATGTTGGTGGAGAGACCGCGCCAATCGCGATCGCCAAGGGGCTAATTCGTCGCTCATCCGCTAACTCTCAGGCATCTGGCTTTTGTATTCCAGCATAAACAATGTTGCGGGGTACCCATACTAAATCGGTAGTACAATGCGAATGCCCGTACTAGGGCCTGCAGCCCGTCTCGCAGTTGACCCAATATCTGGTGTAGTAAAGAGCACAGAGCCCCCACATATTGTGGTATCATCGTATATCCAAGACCCGGAGACACATCAATGGTTCGAGAACTCGACATCCCGCAGGCGTCTGCAGCGGACTTCCCTAGGTCCGCACCAGCTGCAAATCCTGTCTTCTTTCGCACGTACTCCCGCCGCACGCCTGCAGGACGAGAGACCTGGGCCCAGACGGTCGCGCGATCGCTCGATGGTCTAGTAGAACTCGGCGGTTTGACCGAGGCCGAAGAAGCGCTCTTGGCGCGCATGATGCTCGCCCTCAAAAGCCTGCCGTCAGGACGCTGGCTCTGGGTCGGCGGAACTGACTGGTCGACTGCGCCCGTTAATTTTTCTGGTGCTTACAACTGCACCTCCACCAACGTTCGAGACTGGTCGGCCTTCGGCCTGATGATGGACCTGGCCATGATGGGCTGCGGCACCGGAGCAGTGCTCGAATCGCGCTATATCCAGCAGTTGCCGGTCATTCGCAATTTTCTCCAAGTCGAAATTGTTGCCACCGTAGGCGCTCGGCCTGCCGCGCTCCGGCATGACGAGACTGTCGTAGACCGGGATTTTGTAACCGGGCGCGTCGGCATTCAAATTGGCGACTCTCGCCAGGGCTGGGTCGATGCTTACCAGGCGCTGCTCGAGCTTGCCAGCGACGCCGGCTTTGCCGGGCGCGAGCTGGTTGCCGCCATCGATCTCTCCCACGTGCGTCCGGCAGGAGAGATTCTCAAGGGCTTCGGCGGTATGGCCAACCCGGTCAAGCTACCCGAACTCTTTCCGCGTCTGGCTAACGTTCTAAATGGGGCCAACGGCCGCCAGCTCGATGCCAAAGAATGCTGCTTGCTTGTCGATGAAGCGGCCGCTTGCATCGTCGCTGGGAACATTCGGCGCTGTCTCCCAGAGGATGCTCTCGTCCACACGGCCCGAGGACTGGTGCCAATCGCAGCGGTCCGTATCGGGGATCTCGTGCAGACACCCATTGGTTTCCGCCGGGTTGTCGATAAGTTCGATCAAGGGATTCAGGATATTCGCGAGATCGAAACCAACGGGCCATTGCCTCGGGCAACTGAGAATCATCGTATGGCCGTACTAGCAGGCGCAAAAGGAGAGATTACCTGGAAGCGGGTGGCCGAGCTAGAAGCAGGCGATCGCCTCTTGCACTCCACTGCGATCTTGCCGGGAACGGTCACTCACTTGCCCGATGACTTCACTGCCGAGCGTCCGCCCAACAGCTCGAACGCAAAAGCCCTAACGATTCCAGCCCTCACCGCTGAAGTTGCTTGGCTGATCGGCTACACCCATGGCGATGGGTACGTAGCACTAGGCCGCAACAAACACGACAAGCCTTACGGGCGCGTGGAGTGGTCGATGAATGCCAACCAAGACGCACTGACAGCGCGCCTGCAACGAAAGTTGGATGGTGCCTTGAGTCAGTTTGGTTTGAGCGCAACCCACGGTATCGTTCGGGGCGAGAGCACGGCCAAATCCGTCTGTTCGTCAATTCGACTGGCGGAATATTTCCAACGCCACATCAAGCAACCCAACCAGCCTCTGGCGGTGCCTGCCTTCATCTTGCAAGGTGCGGTAGACGTTCGAGCTGCCTACCTTGCAGGCTTGATGGATAGCGATGGTGCAGCTCGGAATCGACCTCCGCACCTGGTTACAACCGTGTATGCGGGATTCGTTCGTCAAGTTGCGGCCGTGCTCTCTAGTTTGGGCATTGCCGGCCGCCTGCATCTCACCAAACCTCAAGAAGAGCACTGGCGCACCAGATACCACCTGACTCTGCCCGCTCTCAAGCACGAATACAACAACCTAATCGCCCCCCATTCAGTCAAAGGAGAGCTGCGCCAAGGGTTGAAAATGTACGGCTTTACCCTTCCCGGAGTCCTGATGCGCGAGGCCTACACCTATAGCGAGATGCGAGACATGGGCTTTCAAGGCTCTCGCCAGGTAGATGCCAATTACGAGCGGTACAGAGCAGAGTCCGAGCTGGAAATAGACATTCCCATTTCTGTCGCAGGCCTGGGAAGTTACGATTCCGTCCGGACCTATGACATCGAAGTCGAAGAGGCCCATTGCTTCTACTGCGATGGCTACCTAACCCATAACAGCGCCGGCATGCGTCAATTTGATGCCGACTCACCCTTGCTCAAAGAGAACCTGTGGCAGCCCGATGCCGAGGGCAACTGGCGCATCGACCCCGAGCGTGACGCGCTGCGCATGGCCAACCACACCCGCATTTTTCACGCTCGTCCGACCCAGACAGATCTCGTCGAAGCCGTCCGCAAGCAATATTACTCCGGCGAAGGGGCCATTCAATGGGCGGGTGAAGCGGTCGCTCGGGCCAGCGCTGACCTGTGGGAGAGCCATCCCGAGCGGCGATCGCACTTCATCGAGGCCTACGCTCGCGGTGAGGGCCCGCAGTGGCTGCAGGCCAACTACCCGCAGATGCCCGTCGCCGAGGTCGAGCACCGCTTGCAGCGCTACGGTCTCAATCCTTGCGGAGAGATTATTGGCGCGGATTTCCACTGCAACTTGGCCGAGGTGCATCTCAACCAACTCGACCCGCAGGATTTCAAAGAGCAAGAAGAAGCCTTCCACGCCGGGGCAGTTGCCGTTGCCGCGCTGCTCAACCACCAATTCGTCGAGCCCCGCTACCAAAAGAGCCGCGAACTCGACCCCATCGTGGGCGTCTCGTTCACGGGCTTGTTCGATTTCTTCGTCAAGGCTTTTGGCCTCGAGTGGCTCGAGTGGTGGGCTGCCGGGCGGCCTGAAACCCCCGAAGGCCTCGCCTTCAAGCGCCGCGAGCGGGAATACCTGCAGATGTGGCGTCAGATCGTCCGCGAGCGGGTTTGGGAATATTGCGATCGCCGGGGTCTCAAACGCCCGAATCGCTACACCACCGTACAGCCGGCCGGGACAAAATCGCTGCTGACCGGGGCCTCGCCAGGCTGGCACCCTCCCAAGGCAGCCCGATTCGTGCGGCGGGTCACCTTCCGTAAAAACGATCCGGTAGCCCTAGCCTGCATCGACTATGGGTATAGCGTCGTCCCCTCTCAGTCTGATAAAGACGAGCGCGGCAACCTGCTCGACGATCCCTTTGACCCCAGATGCACCGAATGGCTCGTCGAGATTCCGGTGGCCGTCTCTTGGGCCGACATTCCCGGCTGCGACACAATCGACTTGTCGAGATTCTCGGTGGCCGCCCAGTTTGACTTTGCGATGCAGGTGCAGCGCTATTACGTCACCCACAATACGTCCTCGACCTTGGAGCTACGGGAGGGCGAAATCGAGGAATTGGGCGCGCTGATCTACAGAGCCATTGAGAATAACGAAGGCTACATCTCAGCCGCGCTTCTGGCCCGGTTCGACGATCTGCAGACCTTCCCGCGCCTGCCCTTCGAGCCCATTTCGCGAGAAACCTACCAGCAATTCATGCAGGCGATCGCCGCCCGTCGGACGACCGATGACTTCTACGGAGCGCTCCTCAGGTACGACCGTGGCGAGCGCTTGGAAGCGGGCCCGGCAGGGTGCGATTCCGATAAATGTCTGCTGCCCGAGCGCAAGCCCTGAGCGCGGGCTTGCCGATAGCAACCCCGCCCGCACGTTCTCCCTTATCGGGTCTGGCGTGCGGGCGGGTTGGCGCGACCGCTAGCGTTCTGCTGCTCTCAGGGCTTGGTGAAGCCCGCGCACCTGGTTGCCGCCAGTGGGCGCGGCTATCTTAGGGTTGAACAAGATTTCTCCAGGTCTGACGCCATTGATGTTGTAGAAGTCTTCATTGACTCTATCTTCAAATCTGAAGGTCCCCCCTTCTAGGGTGACCCCACCAAACAGCCCGCCATCGACAAAAGAGTAGACCAGAATTCCCCCAGCGCTCTGGTTCGGGTCAATAGCGGTTGCCCCGGCTGTGCCGGCTGTGCCGGCAACGTTGCCTCCAAATTCGACTTCGCCGAGCAAGACTTGGTCGATAGCAGAACGATTCATCAGCAGAAGAACGATATCCCCTTTCGTAAAGCCAGCCTGAAGCCCGATATTGCCACCCCCCAGCTTTATAAAAGCAGGATTGCCCCAATTTCCGTCGACTTGGCGAATCAGCATCACGCCATCGCCGCCGCGCCCGCCAACAATGAAGCCTCCTTGAGCAACATTAGACAGAATAATGACTCCCTTACTGTCGCGCAGTAGCGCTGCAGGAATGCGGTTATCCCGATCGGCCGTGACGCTTGTTACCAGCTCTGTAGCATTGCCAAGCTCATTGAGGGCAGCACCGAGCCGATCGGCTCGGACGATGCTCGGAGTAGCAGCCACGATAGCTGCAGCTCCTAGTAGAGTAAATGTGTTTCGTAAGTTCATGGGAGGTGTCGATCCATATTGGAGCGCTAAAGATTACCAGTCTCTACTGCCAAGTCACCGCGCGCAGAACCGCGCGGTCGCGCGAGTCGCAGCAGTATCTCGGCAATTTGCCCGATTCCGAAGTATGGCCTTTAAAAAGTGCGCTCGAGATCGGGCCTATTAATTTAATGTTAGCTTTAGCAAAATCAATCCTGAGGATGTGGCACCCTCATTGCTGGTAATGGCCCGTGCGGAGGAAGCCTGGGTTGGCTTCCTAATCCTGCAAGGCTCAGGATCGACCGCAAAGCTTCGATGCAACAGCGTGGTGGCACTTGAAAGAACCCTCGAGACAGGGGTGGGCAAGCTGGCAAGCAAGTCTGCGCACCGCCGGATTGATTTGCTTGCTGAGTCGGCTGGCGGTCTGGGGTATGATGCTCGCGATCGCCCCGCTCCTTCCCGCTCCTCCTGGTGGCATAGCGGCCGAATTTGGCTGGTCGGCTTTTTCGGCTTGGGATAGCCTGCATTACGAGCGCATTGCCACGAGCGGCTACGACTTTACCGGGAGCAACCCAGCGTTTTTCCCACTTTTGCCGGGGATTCTAGGGCTTTTGGCGCGCGGCGGCCTTCCTTTCGATGCAGCCGGAGCCATATTGTGCAACGTCGCATTTTTCGGAGCGGCGATTGTCTTGCACCGCTGGGTTAGCGAGCGCTACGACCCCAAAGTCGCACCTAAAAAAATTGCCCGCTGGGCGACGATCGCACTTGTTTGCTGCCCCTACGCAGTTTTTGGCAGCACGATTTACACCGAAGCACCTTACTTATTGTTTCTGGTGTTGTCGCTGCGGGCCTTCGATCGCACCGAATACCGTTTGGCAGGGATTTTTGGGGCGCTAGCTACAGCAACTCGCCTGACGGGTTTGGCTTTAGTGGCCACATTTTGGTGGCTTGCCTGGCGCCAGCGCCTAGGGATCGGTGCCTTCTGGGCTGGCCTGGGCGCGGGCGCGGGCATCGCTAGCTACAGCGCCTATTGCTGGTGGCAGTCGGGGAATCCGCTGGCTTTTATTAGCGCCCAAGCGGCGTGGAATCGAGCCCAAGACTACCCCGGCCAACTGTGGCTGAAGGTTTTCGCCCAAATTTTCCTGGGGCCGCAAAACTGGCCCCTACCGGCACTAGGAGCTGCCGATCCCTGGCACCCCCTGGCGGTGGGGGCCATACTCGGACTGGCCTCCTGGGCCTGGCGGCAGCGCGGGCATCTTGGGGCCAAAGTCGGAGCGTACGGCCTAGGAATCGGGCTCTGGCTGCTTGCCGGCGACCCCTTGCTGAATGCGTTGATGGTTTTTGGTGGGATGGCAGTTCTCTGGCAAACTCGGCACCAGCTCGATCGCACTGCCTTGGTTTACGGCTGCTTTAGCTTCGCCATTATCTTTCTCTCCGGTCGGACGACCTCTGTGGGGCGCTTTGCTTTTGGCATTATTTCTCTGGCCCCAGCCTGCGGCTTGCTCCTGGCCCGCGCCCCCAAGCACGGCCTAGCGATCGCAATCGTCTGCGCGATCGTCCAAGGGCTTTTTGCCATCCGCTTCGCCCAACACCTCTGGGTTGGTTGACAGAAGCCTCACGCAGATAAAGCCAGGGCACCCCTGAGTGCTCTGACTCCACTTCCCCCTTATCGAAACAAGGAGTCCGGTATAGTTCTTAAGACGGGCCAGGGAGGATTCGAACCCCCGACTTCTTGATCCGTAGTCAAGCGCTCTAATCCACTGAGCTACTAGCCCCTACAGTCGGTCGGCATATTTACCAACGGTGTACCAGTCTAGCTCTAAAGGAAAAAGAATGCAAGAACTCAGTCACATTAATTCTGCTGGCGAAGCCCAAATGGTCGACGTGTCGGGCAAGCCCGCGACCCGCCGTCAGGCAATCGCCGCTGCGGCCGTGCGCCTGCAACCGGAGACCCTGGCCCAAATCGAAGCGGGCAATGCCCCCAAAGGCGACGTGCTCGCCACAGCCAAATTAGCTGGCATCATGGCCGCCAAACAAACGGCCCAGCTCATCCCACTCTGCCATCCCCTGCCGCTCCACAAAGTAGAAGTCGAGATTCGCACCAACCCAGAGCTGCCCGGTTACGAGATTCGGGCCACAGCTGTCACCATTGCCGAAACGGGGGTGGAGATGGAAGCCTTGACGGCTGCTACGGTTGCCGCTCTAACCCTCTACGACATGGCCAAAGCCCTCGATAAGGCGATCGCAATCGAGAGCGTGCGCCTGCTCGAAAAAACGGGCGGAAAATCTGGAGGTTACCGCGCGCCGGAGCGAGGCTCGATCGACCGGTAATACTCGGTTCGGTAATTGCTGGCCGGGCAAGCGAGCGCTTCGGCTAAGATCGCTGGTGGAGAAATGTCGATGGCTCGCAGCGGCAAGTGACCCGCACAGAACCAATCGGCGCTCGAGCGAGGATTGTTGAGTGTGACTAGTTTGATACAAGCTTCCTACTCCGACGAGCAGATTTCGGCCTGGCTGCGGGGCCTTTTAACCATTGCCTGGGCCGACGGGGACTTTGCGCCTGAAGAAAAAGCCGCAATTGTCGCCGCAACCCAAGACGAGCTGGCCCCTGGCATCGATTTAGGGGAACTCGAGGCAATCTCCCCTGAAGAACTAGCCGCGCACCTCGGCAGCGACGCTCACGCGGCAGAGAACTTTCTGCGAACTGCCGTGATGGTCGCTATCTCGGATGGCATCTACAGTGCAACTGAGGCTCACCTGTTGGCTGGCTTTAGCAAAGCGCTCGACCTCGATGTCGAAGCCCTCAGGGCTCTCGAGCACACCCTCTACGAGGAGAGCGATGAGGCGATCGAGCCTACTACTGCCGAAGCAACCGGCTTGACCCCGCCTGCTAAAGCTAAGGGACCGGACTTGCTCGCTCCCGTACGCCATTGGCTCGATGATTACGACGTGCAAGAGCCCCGGCTTGCCCGCTTTATCTGCAAGCTCGTGCCGGCTCAATGCCCCTTCGAGCGAGACGTCAAGCTATTCGGGCGCAAAATCGTTCATATTCCGCCTCTGTGCAAGCTCAACCCCCTGTACGAGCAGCTAGTGGGCCTGCGGTTTAGGTCGCTTTCCTACCTTGCAGACGATTGCAAGGAAGATGTGACCCCTTATATTTGAGGGCCTGGGCTCGCTAGCAGTCATGCAATTTATCGATCGCGCAGAAATTGAAGTCGAAGGGGGCAAGGGCGGCGACGGCATCGTTGCCTTTCGGCGAGAAAAATACGTCCCGGCGGGCGGCCCCTCGGGTGGGTGCGGCGGGCGCGGGGGGTCGGTCGTTTTTACAGCCGATGAAAACCTGCAGACGCTCCTGGATTTTCGGTACGCACGGCGCTTTAAGGCCGCCGATGGCGCGCGGGGTGGCCCCAACAACTGCACGGGGGCCTCAGGAGAAGATCGCCAAGTGCGGGTGCCCTGTGGCACCGTGGTTTGCGACGCTGAAACCGGCGAGATTGTCTGCGATCTTGTCTCCCATCGCCAAGCGTTTTGCGTAGCAGCAGGCGGCAAAGGGGGCTTGGGCAATAAGTATTTCTTGAGCAACCGCAACCGCGCCCCCGAGCACGCGCTGCCCGGCTTGCCTGGGGAGCATCGCCTGTTACACCTGGAGCTGAAGCTCTTGGCAGAAGTAGGCATTGTCGGGCTGCCCAACGCCGGCAAATCCACACTAATTTCGGCGCTCTCGGCAGCTCGGCCGAAGGTCGCCGACTATCCATTTACGACGCTGGTCCCCAATCTGGGTATCGTCCGCAAGCCCACCGGCGACGGCACGGTATTTGCCGATATTCCGGGCCTGATTGCGGGCGCCCACCAGGGAGTCGGCCTCGGCAACGAGTTCTTGCGCCACATCGAGCGCACGCGCATGCTGGTGCACCTTGTCGATGCGACCGCAGCCGATCCCGTTGCCGACTATCGCACCATCGAGGGCGAGCTGGTGGCCTACGGTCGAGGCTTGAGCGATCGCCGTCAAATCCTGGCTCTCAACAAAATTGATGCCCTCGAGGCAGCCGATCTCGATATTTGGCGCGAGTTATTTTTCGAGGCGACCGGTCGGCACCCGCTGTTTGTATCGGCAGCAACCCGAACCGGCCTTGACGACCTCATGCAGCAGGTTTGGGACGCCCTCGACGAGCTAAATGCGATCGAGGCGGCCGAGCGCGAGGCCGCACTGGCCCAAGAGCAACTACTACAGGCACAGCTGCAAGAGCAACTGCTCTGGAGCGAGCTGCCCGGCGACCTGCCACCCGCGCGCGCGACAGAAAATTACTAGACTGGATTTGCACGCCAACTCGTAACAAATCATGAATCGCATCGCTTCTCTGCTTGCGGCTGCCGCATTTGGAACCGCGTTCGCTGCTGCTGTGGCCCGCGCGCAACCATTCCCGCCATCCCAGAGTGGCGAGCGGTCTACTCTCCCCACTCGCGAGCGAATTCGGCAAGCCTGCTCCCAGAATCGAGCTGACTTACTGCCGAACCCTTTTCCCGACGTTCCTCGCGACCACTGGGCCTACCCGTCTGTGCTTAGTTTGTTTTACTGCGGGCCGTTTGCCGGCAGACCTCTCGAGCAGATACCCGTCTCTAACCCACCAACCCCCAGAAACTAAACAGCTAAACCCCGTCAGGATCGATACCCAAAGCGCTCGGCCAAGCGCGCATTTTTCCCACGCTCTCGAGCGGCCTCCTCCTCAGCCAGCACCGCACGCTCTTCTGCCACGTTAGCCCGCTGCCGCTCGACGCTTTGCCGATCCTGCAACGCTGCCTCAGCCGGTGTGGGCACTCGCTCCCCATCCGGAGTGAAATAGCGCAGTTTTCCATCCGAAACACCTAAAAACAGCCCTAACTGCTGGCTCCAACACCACCCCCGGGCATTTTGCGCCCGGGGCTCGTAGCGGCCATCGACTAAGTGAAACCCAGCAAACTCGCTGCTATCCGGATCGAACCAAAAATAATCCGGCGTCCGGAAAATATCTTGGTAAATCTCTTTTTTGAGCGTGCGGTCGGTGCTCGCCGTAGAGTCTGAGAGGACTTCAATAATGACATTGGGATATTTGCCCCCTGCTTCCCGTACCACTTTTGCGCGGCCGCCGCTCGGTACCGAGCACCACAAAGAAGTCCGGCCCGCGAAAATCCTCTGACTTGCGCTGCTGGGGGCTGTTGTAAATCGACAAATTGCCCGCAGCAACATAATCATTGCGATCGTGCCAGAGCCAATCGAGACAATTGAGCAGCAGCATCATCTGCTGCAGGTGTAAATACGTCTCCAAAGGCGGTTCGTTGCTGCAGAGGTCGCCGTCTGGAAAGATAACACCACCTGCAACCGAAGTTGGGGTCTCGGGAATCTCTTTAGCGATCGCCATCGGTGCTACCTCCTGCCGGGATAGCTTCGATTGTAAAGAGGCGATCGCCCGAACTCCTGCTCTAAGCCGGAACGGTCTGGGCTATCGGCAAAATCTCACTACAAACTCGGTAGAACCCAACTTGCGGCGGCGTGACAAAGAGATGGCCCATCTGATGCAAGATTTCTTCATGTGCCTGGGTTTGGTGAGCTTCCATGTCTTCGCGGCTATTCCAAAAAATAACCGCAATGCCGCGATCGCTGTCGGGCTCGCGCAGCAGGTAGGCCCCGTTAAAGCCATGACTATAGGTCGAAACCGCCCGCTCGTAGAGGCGCTGAGCCTCGGCAAAGCGACCGGGCTTGAACTCTCCGATGGCAATGTAGGCGTGCTTGTGCTTGAGGAAATCTAGAAAATCGCTCACAACGGTCAATCTCGCTACCAACTTCGTTGGAATTCATGCTAAGCGAGACAGCCTATGGGAATGCCGAAGGTTAACGAAAACTCACCTAACGCTCTACGAGTATGGCCTGCAGGCCCGCCGCACGCGCCCCGTCGCCATCTTCAGTTGGGCTGTCGCCAACGTGCCAAGCCGACGCAGCCGGCAACCCGTGACAAGCCAGGGCGGCTTGAAAAATTTTTCGGTCGGGCTTGGCCGCGCCTACTTGGGTCGAGACCGTCACGCTCGCAAAAAAGCCATCGAGCCCCAAAGCACCCAACACCCCAGGCAAGCGCGAATCAAAATTAGAAATAACGCCCAGCTCGATCTCGGCTGCTTGCAGGCGAGCCAGCGCGGCAACGGTCTCGGGGTAGACCTGCCAGGGCGCTGCCGTCGCAAAATGGTCGAAAAGCTCGGCAAAAAACCCCTCAAAGTCCGCTGGCTGCGAGCCAACCCCTGCAAAGGTCGCGGCTACGACAGCACGCCACCAGGCCCGCTCCCGGTCGGGGATCTCGACCGGGTCGGCTCCCGGAAAAGCTGCGGGCGGCGCGGCTTTAAAAGCAAGGCCAAAGGCGCAATCGAGATCGGCTGCAGCCAAGCCCGTCGCCCCCCACCTGGCGGCGATGTCGCCATAAACTTGCCCGACGCTAGCGCGCAGGCCAAAGAGCGTCCCCACCGCATCAAAAAAGACAACCCGGGGGCGCAAGGGAACGAGCCGCGTCGCAACCGCCTGCAGATCGGGGAGAGCCTCTAGCACGCTACCCTGCCAGTGCCTCCAGAAACGGTTGGGCGATCCAGTTAGCCCCCACCGAGAGCTGGTGATCCATCGTCGGCATTCTGTACAAATAGGCCAGCCGCCGCATGATGTGAGCTGCCGGGCCCTCGATTTCGATACCCCCGAGGGTCGTGACGGTTGCATCTTCAATGCCCAGGGCCATCATCTCGCCTAGGTTTTGGTAGCGAAATGGCAACAGCGGCTTGCCACTCAACGATGCCCAAAGATTCCAGGCACAAAAGTCCGATTGCTGAAACGCCACCTGAGCGGTTGGTGGCACCTGTTGGCCGCTCGCATCGCGGCAATCGGCCAAATCTCCCAGAACGAAGACATCCTCGCGACCCGAGGCCCGAAGGGTAGGTTCGACCGTCAGGCGACCTCGCTCGGTCTGAGAGAGCGGCAGCTGCCGGATCCAGTCAGGAACTTGCGTTCCGGCAGTCGTGATTACTAAATCGACAGGAATTTCATCCTCGCGCTCGCGATGGCACAAGACAATCGCCTGCTCGGTGACTGCTGCGACACTCGTTTCTAGGTCGATGGCAACCTCTCGCGCTTCTAGGGCTCGCTCGGCAGCAGCGCGGTTGAAGGTCGTGGCTGCTTTGAGCAGGGTGTCGCCTCGCTCGACGACGCGCAGGCGCCCGCGAGAACCCAAGCGATCGGCAATTTTTCCTGCCAGCTCGACGCCCGAGTACCCGCCACCGATAATTGCAACGCGCACGAACTCGCGATCGGAGGCGAGTAACTCGCGCAGGCGCTCGTCTAGGGCGTAGGCATCGGCTAGCGTGCGAAACTCAAGTCCCCACTCAGCCAGGCCGGGAACCTCAATCTGGCGCGATTCGACCCCCGTTGCCAAAACCAAATAGTCGTAGCGCAGGCTGGGGCGACCCTGGAGGTGAATGTCGCGTGCCTCGAGATCGACTGCCGTGGCCCGATCGCAGATGAAGCGCGTGCGGGTTGCCGCCAGCACCTCGGTAAAAGGCGGTGCAATTTCCCAGCTTCGCAACTCGCCACTGACGACCTCGTAGAGCAGGGGCAAAAATACAAATCGGTCGCTGCTATCGACTAAAACAATTTCCGGGCGTGCGACCTCTCTCCAGTCGAAAGATTCCAGTCGCAGAGCCGTGTAGAGACCACCGAAGCCACCGCCAAGTACACAAATCCGTCGCGCGCGATCGCTCATAGTTGTCAAGCTTTACAATTCCCGATCGCTAGGATAGCAGTCCGACGAGCTGCCTACCCTCGCGGCTAAGACCTAGAGGGCGAGACTGCCTCGGACTCGTTGTTGCGGTCGCACTCCTCAAAAAAGGCAGCCAGGGCCAGACCGAGTTTTTCTAGGCGACGGGCTTTGCTATCTGGCTCGCTCGCCGTGCGTGTATTCGCGGTTTCATTAGCAGGCATGGGCTTAGTACACCTTCAGTTGAACTACTGGCTTTTTGAGTCTCGACTCGTCTATTTTGCGGAGAAATGAGGTGAAAGATCCAGCAAAAGTACTTAAAAAGTGCCCGTCTAGTTACATATGGTTACGAAGATGACGGAGCTTAGGTCCGTTTTGAGGAACGAGCCCACGACAGCCGGCAACAATGGCGATCTAGATCTAGGTATCTTTGGCCCGGGATCGGGCGAGGCTATAGTATTCGTAAGCCGAGGCAGCAGGCTCCGCGCGGCAGCCCCCCAAGTCGCCGTCGCCGGGCACTCTGCGGAACTCAAACAACGCTCGCAGGAGCAAGACACCATGAAACGCTGGCAAATTGGAGCGGCGATTGTCGGGGCGGGTTTATCTGCTGTGGGCCTATCAGCGGCCGTCACTAACCCCGGCCCCGAAGCCTATGAAGAATACGCTTCGGAGCAACTGGCGACTTACCTAACCGACAAATGTCGCGAGGCGACGGCCGAGTCGGAGGGGTTTGTCAAGCTGCTGCAGGGCTCCTGCGGCAACCTGGTGAGAGCCGGCCGCCCTTTCCTGCAGGATGCCATCTCCCAGGGGACCGATCGCCAAAACTACCTATTCTTGAGCGTGTATCGCACCGAGCTAGCGGCTCCCGAGTTTATTCCGGGGGCTCCAAAATACCGATTCGAGACGATTGGCTTTTATCAAGTTTTTGTCACGCGCAAAGCAGAATCTTTATGATGAGGTCCGTGGCTCGCGCATTTTCTCCTTTGCGCCGAACTGCGCTTGTCGGTGGCGGCTTGCTGGCAGCTACCGCGGGCTGGTTGATCGGCACTAATCCCAAATCTCCCGACTACGAGCGCCACATGACAGATCGGCTCGCAGTTCACCTCAAGTCGGAGACCTGCCGGCAGGCCTATCAGGTTGCGGCTGGGGTGCCGCCGGCGATCGCCACCTGGGGCTGCCGTTGGCTCGTCGATTTGGGGCAGCCCGGCTTGCAGCTTGCCTTGCGCCAAACCACTGTACGCCACAACTACGGGCTGTTTAGCCTGTATCGCACCCAAATCGGTCCCCAGACAACTTGGCCGAATTACCGGCAGACGACCCTTGGGGTCAGTGGCTACTTCATTCGATTGCGCGGGGGCTGGTACTTAGGCGATCGCCCCATAAGCCGCTCCCCCCAGGATAGCGACCGCTAGTTCGTGGCACGCGCGCGCCACACGATGGCTTCGCCATCTGGGGCAATGGCGATGATGCTGCGCGAGGCATTGCCCAGCGTTATGGTTTGCAGGTCCGCGCGCAGGAGGCGATCTCGGGGGACGCACAGGTAGCTCATCCGTGCCTGCTGGCTTCCCAGAAAGATGCGATCTTGGCGATCGAGGACGCGATCTGTCACGCGCGCGCCGTTGATGAAAAGCCCGTTGGCGCTGCGCCGCCCGTTGCGGGGGTTGCCATCTGCAATCTGGTAGTAGGTGTTGCGCTCGGTCTCGACCCGCAGCAGGGTAGCGTGGTGGCGCGAGCAGGCTGGGTGGTCGACAAAAATATCAGCTTTCTTAGAGCGACCGATGGTGTAGGCTGCTTCGACGAGCTTGAGGGTTCGCAAGCTCCCATCGCAAGCCTGCCAGGCAAGAATGTGCGAGCGTTTTCTCATGTAAATCCCCAAAACCTCTCAGGCTATATTAAGAACCTGTAGAATAACCAAAAAATAAGTGATCTAAGTCAATTGCACCACCCATGCTAGGTCGCTTTTGCAGCTCGAACAAGCGGATTAATACGGAACTTTGCCAATCCGCTAGGATCGGGACCGATCTCGATCCAGATGCCCGCCATGCAGATTGCTACTTGGAATGTGAATTCGATTCGGACGCGCCAAGCTCAGGTCGGCGATTGGCTGGCCGCCAATCCGGTTGATTTTCTTTGTTTGCAAGAGACCAAGGTGGTCGACGCTGATTTTCCCCGCGCGCCTTTTGAAGCGGCAGGCTACGCCTTGGAGATTTGGGGGCAAAAATCCTACAACGGTGTTGCCATCTTGAGCCGCCTGCCCGCGACAGAGATTCGTAGGGGCTTTGGCGAGGTTTTGGGAGACGCCGCTGCCGAGTTCGACGCCCAAAAGCGCGCGATCGCCGTGCGGGTGGGGGAGTTCTGGCTCGTCAATCTCTATGTCCCTAACGGTGCGAGTGTCGGCAGCGATAAATACGACTACAAGCTCCGCTGGCTGGCTACCCTGCAGGCGTATCTCGAGGCGCTACGCGCCGAAGGAGAGCTGTGCGTTTGCGGTGACTTTAATGTGGCTCCCGAAGACCGCGACATCTACAAGCCAGAGGGGCGCGACGGGCACATCATGGCGTCGCCGGCAGAGCGCCAGGCCCTACAAGCAGTGCTCTCTTTAGGGTTGGCCGATGGCTTTCGCAAATTTACGGCCGAGAGCGGCCACTACAGCTGGTGGGACTACCGCCAAGGCGGCTTTGCCCGCGATCGCGGCTGGCGCATCGATCACATTTACCTGACGCCGGGGCTCTACGAGCGGGCGACCCGCTGCTGGATCGACCGAGAGCCGCGCGGACTGCCCCAACCGAGCGACCACGCGCCAGTGGCGATCGAACTGGCTTGAGGGAGCCTCACGCCATAACAAAAGCCCGCACCAAATTAACTGGTGCGGGCTTTTGTAAGCAGAGGGTCCGGTCTTTATTTCCAGACCCTACAAGATGGAGATTTATGCAAAATCCAGACCGACAACAAAGTCGTTGAAGTCGGCATCGCCGGTGTTGAAGAGGTCCTCGAAGCCGAAGACGTTGTCACCGAGCAAGCGAACGTGGTCGAGCCCATCGGGGTTCGCACCAGCGATGCCCGTGTAAGCGAGGATATCGCCGTCAGTCGGGTCATCGCTTGCGATCTCGTCTACGAGCGCCTGTTGGAGCGTGTCAGCATCTGCAGTCAGGTCGCCAGCGTTAGCAATCAGAACTGGCAGATAGATTTCGTCAGCCTCAAATATGATGCTGACGGAGCCATCGCCGGCAGTGTCGCTATTGATGCCGACAACGCCATCATCGGCACCATCAACGCCATCGAGGTCGATCCCAGCGATGCGCGTCGGATCGGCAAAGATAGCGTCGATGAAGGCAACGCTATCGGCGTCGCTGGTCGGGTCGAGGCCATTGACGAAACCGTTCTCGTCGTCAACTCGGATGAAGGTGACCAGGTTATCAAAATCAGCAACAGATTCAACCAGATTCAGGGTGCCGATGATTTCGCCGTTTTCATCGCCAACCAGGCCGGTGAAGTCGAGAAGCTCGGTGCCATCGGTTCCTTGGAGGCCGCTATTACCGACAGGGGGGTCTCCCTGCACGAAGTTCGCAACTAAGGGCAGGTTTTCGCCAGCATCGATCTGGAAGTCATTGTCATCGAGGCCAAGCCCCACGCCGGTGACTTCGAAGTTACCGCCAGAGCCTTCCTCTGCCTCAGGATCTCCAAGCTCTTCGATCAGGCTGTTGACGGAGCCATCTTCGATGAAGAAGAAGACCGCATTCGCACCCGAGAGTTCGCCCGGACCGAAGATATCGGCGAGCTCGATAGTGCGGGTCAGGTCAGTGAGGACGTCAGAGTCGATGGACTCTCCAGCCGGATCGCTATCTAGCGTCGACAGGATGACGGCGCTCTCATCGAGAACGGCTGCAAGATTGGCACCCTCTAAGTCGCCAGCGAGGTCTTCAGCCGACAGAACGATCGTCGTTCCATCCTCGGTGTCGATGACATTACCGTCGTCGTCTACGAGGAAAACTCCGACCTCGACGGGCTCGGAAGCATCTTGCTCGGTGACGGTAAACTCGAGCAGCTCGCCAGCAAGGCCCGCACCCAAGTCGAGAGGAACGACATCAGTAGCGTTAGCAGTGATGGGGGCAATCAACTCGGGCTCGTCGTCTACTCCGACGAGGATGTCAGCGACCACGGTCGCGGTGCCGTCCGAAACATTGACCTGGAAGTCGAACTCTTCATCTTCTAGGGCCTCGAAATCGAGGTCGTCTGCATCGGCGACGGTAATCTCGCCGGTTTCTGCATCGATCGCGAAGGGCAGGATGCCATCGCCATCAGGATCTGCGAGCGTGTCCTCAACGAGCTCGAAGGTGAGGACGTCGTCCACATCGGGATCGACGGCAACGATCGTGCCGACGACATCACCAACGGCAGCGTCTTCAGAGACGGTGAAGTCGTCGTTGTCGTCGGGATCGACGACCGGCGGTTGGTTGACGTCGGCATCGAGGACCGTAACGACGATATCAGCGACTACGGTATCGGTGCCGTCCGAAACATCGACCTGGAAGTTGAATACTTCGTCTTCTAGGACATCAAGGTCGAGGTCGTCTGCATCGGCGACGGTAATCTCACCGGTGTCTGCAGCGATCGCGAAGGGCAGGATGCCATCGCCGTCAGGATCGGCGAGCGTGTCCGCAACGAGAGTGAAGGTGAGGATGTCGTCCTCATCGGGATCGACGGCAACGATCGTGCCGACGACATCACCAACGGCAGCGTCTTC
>CAYTBI010000002.1:0-82892 GCA_964435975.1 uncultured bacterium | reverse complement strand
CATCGGGATCGACGGCAACGATCGTGCCGACGACATCACCAACGGCAGCGTCTTCAGAGACGGTGAAGTCGTCGTTGTCGTCGGGATCGACGACGGGGGGCTGGTTATCGACGATGGCGAGTTCGAGGTCGTCCTCGAAAGGAACGGCCGGGAAGACGAAATCTGGGCCCGTGTTGCCCTCGTTGGCATCCAGGAGAACGTTGACAGATGTCATGCCGTCGAACTCGGGCGCAGTCGGCAGGTTCAGCATGAGGAGGTCGACGGTGGTCGCATCCCCCCCGATAGCTCCGAAGGGGAGCTGAGGATCGCCGGCAGCGCCGCCAAGAATATCGACGAAGGTGAAGGTGAACACGCTGTCGGTCTCTTCGTCTCCATCCGCTCCACCCGCGTCGTCGGGGTCGGGCTCGACATCGCCGACGAGCACCCCATCAATTGCGGAAAGAGTCGTAAAGTCTTCCAAATCTGGGTTAACAGCAAAATCGTCATCCGGCGCGATCTCTTCGCTGGGGGCGCCGGTCAGCTGGCCGGCCAGGAGAACTTCTTCGGAATTGAAGAAGACCTGAACCACCAAAGTCGTGACATCAATCTGCGCCGGGTCCCCAGCCCCATCATCATCAAGTACTTGATAGTTAACGGTAATTAAGCCAGTATCGCCGGCTTGCACGATATCCGTTATTAGAGACGGTTGAACACTCTGTTGAGGCATGACTTTTTCTCCTCACGATTTAATTGACAGAAACGTACGATCGAGCATCTCGAACCAGACTGACCGACCTAGCTTAAGGAAGTACGCCTCAAGGCGCGTCGCTTTGGCCGAGAAAACACACCGGCTCGGGCGGGGTTATCAAGGCCAGCGTTGCAGCTAGGTTGTTGTCTTAGCTATTACAAGTCTGGAGCGCGGACATCCCGCGTCCAAATTTCGCACGCGAACCGTTTCGAACGACAGCTCGAAAGATAAATTCACCTATAGGTAGGCGCTCGATCTGTCGTGTCAAAGTCTACCGCAAATTTCCCCGACCGAACCCTAATGCATCTCAGAACTTTGCGTTGCTCTCGAGCGAGGCTTCCAGAGCTACAGGTTCAAAGTGGTTTTCAGGTTTTTGGTAGATTAATTTCGATATTGACCGCTGCCAACGCGCACGAGCGCAGAGTGCCAGAACTCCGAAGCACCCGAGAGGGAGCGATTCGGCTCTAAAACCCCTACTAAGTAGACCCTTAAAACTTAGGGTCTGGCGTGATTCAAACACTAACAAACCGTGCCTAGCATTACTTCAAGATTCCGACAGGCGCTCGAGTCAAGCTGGATTTAGTTGTTCGAGCGTGGCAATGATATCGGCGCTGGTTGCAGGCGCGCCTGGGGCTGGCTCGATGAGGCCGTCCAAATTCCCGATGATAGACCGCAAAATATTGAAACCATCAAACAGCAGGTCTACTTGCCCGTTCCCATCGACGTCGAGGCTAAAGTCCGGCACCAGATCGAAGTTGACAGCGAGCGGAACGAACATGTTGTCCTCGTCGAGTCCGGGCTGGGCGACGATATCGCCATTATCATCATCTCTGATGACCGGCAGAGCATCGATAATAAAGTCGCCAGACGTCACTGAGAACTCGAAACTATCGCTGTTGACCCCGGCTGGCAAAGGCACATCGACGACATAGGTCAGCAGGCCGCCATCGATGTCTGCTTGGGTGAAGCGTGCGGGGACGTTAACATCGTCGTCAGTTAGCACCTCACCGTTGAGGACCAAGTTGCCCTCTGTTGGCAGGCTCAAGAGCTGATACTCAACCGTCTGAGGATCGCCAGCTACCGTCGCCGCCGAAACGTTGAGAAATTCGCTGGTAATGGTCGCAACCTCAGGATCGCTGCCATCGGAGGGGATGACGACATCGATCGGGGCGAGGAAGGGCGTCGCCGGCGCGCCGGGCACCTCTAGGCTAAAGGGCGCGGGCACGGCCGTCAGTAGGGGGGCGACAGTTTCGACAGTAGGGTCGAAATTGGCCAGATCCAGCGTGGTGCCGGCATCTGCAAACTCAATGAATTCGATATCCTCGGCCACCAGGGCAGTGCCATCGAACAAAAATGGCTGAGCCTGAGCCAGCAGGTCGCGATCGTCGGCGATATCTAAGCCAGAGACCGTGCCGCCGTTGCCATCGGGAATCGTAGTGGTGACCGCGATGACATAATCGGCAAAAAAGCCTCTCAAAATAAACGTATCGTCTCCGCTGCCGCCAAAGGCGATGTCATTGCCGGAGCCGCCTTCGAGCGTGTCGTCGCCTTCATCGCCTTCGAGAAGGTCATCGTCGCCGAGGCCCTGCAGAGTATCATTGCCCGAGCCACCCTGCAAGGTATCGTTGCCAAACTGACCGACGAGGTCGTCGCCACCCCCGTTACCCATAATCAGGTCGTTACCGCCAGCTCCGAGGATGAGGTCGCCCCCTTCGCTCCCCGGTAGGGTGTTATCACCGTCGTCTCCAACTATCAGTTCTAGCGCTTCTTCCATCTGCGAACTCCTGCCTCAAACACGTCCAAATCTACCAAGCCGCACGGGCAGCCTCGATCGCTCTTCCAGAGCACTTCAGAATATTAGGTCATCTTGCAGTTTTGCTTCTCCGAATCTCTCACAAGAAAAGTAAATTCTTCAGAACCTGGGTCTGAGGGGCACCCAAATCTTGCAACTTTGCGATCGCTTTTCCCAGCCCCCGAAGGCGCGTGCTAGATTGATTTACCGCGTCTCACGCGTCTTGCTGAAGATGGGAAAGTCCGGTGCGAGTCCGGCGCTGTGCCGCAGCTGTAATCGGGCAAGCGAGCCCGCAGTCAGAACGCCATCCCCAGCAGATAAAAAGTCCACCTCATGTAACCAATTCCCGCGTCGCACGGGATGAAGGACACGCAATAATGACCGAAGTTTTACTCAATCGCAGGGGCTTGCAGCCTCTGCTGCTGGTGGGTCACGGTACCCGCAGCACCACCGGGCGCGCGGCGTTTCTAGATTTTGCCTGTCGCCTGCAGTCCCATAGCCCCGACCGACCGGTAGTACCTTGCTTTTTGGAGTTGAGCGAGCCTTCGATTTCTGAAGGGATCGAGCGCTGCTTGGGTTGGGGTTACCGCCGGCTGACCGCGCTGCCGCTGCTGCTTTTTGCCGCGCGCCACAGCAAATTCGATGTCACCAACGCCTTAGACGAAGCCGTTCGCTGCCACCCTGGCTTGAGCATCGACTACGGCCGCCACCTGGGGGTCCCGCCCCTGCTGCTGCAGGTGTGGCGCGTTCGCCTGGCCACCGCCGATCGCGCCGCTGCGATTCCGCCAGAAGAGACTGTCTTGCTCTTTGTCGGGCGCGGGGCTTCCGATCCCGATGCTAATGGCGATGCCTACAAGCTGGCGCGGATGCTCTGGGAAGGAACGCGCTACTGCGGCCTGGAGGTGTGCTACGCGGGTATCACTTATCCGCGCTTGGAGCAGGGCTTCGCGCGCGCCCTGAGCTGGGGGGCTCGGCGCATTGTGGTCATTCCCCATTTGCTGTTTGCCGGGGTCTTGCTCGATCGCATTCATGCCTTCGCGCGCGAACGCCAAGGGGAAAATCCCCAGGTTCTCGTGCAGGCTCTCGATTCGATCGGGGCCGATCCGGTTTTGTTTGCGGCCATCGGCGAGCGCGAGCGCGAAGCCCAGCAAGGTGAAACCCAAATGAATTGCTATACGTGCAAGTTTCGCCAGGCTGTTGTCCCCGCTGGGGGCCATCACCACCATCACGGCCATCACCATCACCACGGCGAGTCCACCGCGCCGACCGCCCTCTATCACGGCGTTACCGATTTGTACCCCGAACCCGAAAGCTATCACCAGCGCGCATGGCAAGTTCCCTAGCGGCTGTGGTGAAGGCAAGCGTCGTTGGTATCGGCCTCGAGGGGCTAGAAGGCTTGAGCCCGGCAGCGCGCGGCTGCCTCGAGGGGGCTGTGGCGATCGCCGGGAGCGAAGCCCAATTAAAGCTCGTTTCTGGGCTGGCAGCTCGCCAGATCCCTCTTGGCGGCGATCTAGCCACCGGGCTCGATATCCTCGCCGAGATTGCGGGTCCAGTCGCAGTTCTCGCTAGCGGCGATCCGCTTTTTTATGGCATCGGCCGCGTGCTCGTAGAGCGCTTTGGCCCCGAGGCCATTGCGTTTTATCCCCACCCGAGCTGCGTGCAGCTGGCTTTCGCGCGCCTGGGGATCCCCTGGCAAAATGCCACTATCGTTAGCGTGCACGGGCGCGCCCCCGACGAGCTGGAAGCTGCCCTGCGCCAGGGCAAGTCGCCTGTGGCTGTCTTGACCGATCGCGATTGGACGCCTGGGGCGGTTGCTCGCGCTGCCCGCGAGCTGCAGCCGCCCGTGCGCTATCGCCTGTGGGTTTGTGCGGCCTTGGGGGCGGCTACTGAGAGTATCGAAGAAGTCCCCCTGGCTGCCGCTGAGGCCCGGACGTTCCCGATGCCCAATGTCGTTATTTTGCAGGCCGAGCCCCGCGAGGTCGATCGCGATCGCCTGCCCATTTTTGGCATTGCCGATCGGGAGTTTTGCACCTTTGCCGATCGGCCGGGCCTGCTTACCAAGCAGGAAATCCGCATGCTCTCGCTGGGGCTGTTGCAGTTACACCCGCAGGCAACGGTCTGGGATGTGGGCGCGGGCACGGGTTCGCTCTCGGTTGAGATGGCCCGCCTGCTGCCCGCCGGAAAAGTCTACGCCATCGAGCGCGCGGCAGCGGGCCTGGCGCTGATTGCCAAAAACTGCGATCGCTTCGGAGTGGGCAATGTCGAAGCGGTCGCCGGCAGCGCTCCGGCGGCCTTGGCGAGATTGCCCGCCCCCGACCGCATCGTTTTGGGTGGTGGCGGCGCCCGAGTTGGTGAGATTCTGCAGGCCTGCGCGCCGCGACTGCGCCCCGGAGGGGTTTTAGTCGCACACTTTGCTACCCTCGAGGCCTGCGCGGCGGCAAAAGCACTGCTCGCTCGTTGGGGGTGGCCGCTGCACCTGCTGCAGGTGAATCTCGCGCGCTCGAGCCCGCTGCCAGTGCGCGAAGGCGCGGCAGCAACGCGCTTCGTACCCCTCAACCCCGTAACCCTACTGCAAGCGATAAAACCCGACAACGATAATGAAAACAACTGACTGGGGCACGTTCTGGGGAGTCGGTGTCGGGCCTGGCGATCCCGAGTGGCTCACGATTGGGGGCTTGCGAGTGCTGAGATCGGCGGCGATCGTAGCGCTCCCTCAAAACAAGCAGGGCCAGCCTGGCATGGCCTACGAAATCGTGCGGGAGTTTCTGCTACCCGACCAAAAGATCCTGCCGCTGGCGCTGCCCTTCGTGCGCGACGAGGCGACCCTCGCAGCTGCTTGGGAAGCTGCGGCGCGGGAGGTGCTGCCCTTTTTGCAGCAAGGGGAAGATGTGGTTTTCCTCTCCGAAGGTGACGTCAGCTTCTACAGCACCTTTACCTATATTGCTGGCGCCCTCAAGGCGATCGCCCCCGAGCTTGACGCGCGTGCCGTCCCCGGAGTTTGCTCGCCAATGGCCGCGGCAGCAGTTTTGGGCGCGCCTTTGGCCATTGGCAGCGAGAAGATTGCCATCCTACCCGCACTCTACGCCCCCGAGGATCTCGTTAATGCCTTGGGCTGGGCTGATGTGGTGGTGCTTATGAAAGTCGCGCCAGTTTATGCCACTGTTTGGCAGCTCCTCGCCGAGCGGGATTTGCTCGCTCGCACCAGCTTGGTGGCCTGGGTGGGGGGCGAGCGGCAAGTGATTTTGCCAAGCCTTGTGGGTCGAGCCAACTACCAGCCCCATTATTTTTCGCTGTCGATCGTCCGCAACCATGCCCGAAGCTAAACAGAAACTCGCGATCGTCGCGCCAACTCTGGCGGGTTGCCGGCTGGGTGTCTTGCTAGCAGCCGGCTTGCCCGAGGCTGAGGTGTGGACCAAGACCGGCCATGCCGCAAACGAGACGGCTCGAACCTACGAAGGCAGCCTGGGCGAACTCGTTGCTAAGCTTTGGCCCCAGTGCGATCGACTGGTATTCATTCTGACCGTCGGGGCGATCGTGCGGGCGATCGCGCCATTTCTAAGAGAGAAAGCTACCGATCCGGGTGTCGTGGCGGTCGACGAAGCAGGCCAAACGGTCGTTAGCCTCAGTGGCGGCCACCTGGGTGGGGCCGATCGCCTGGCGGCTGAGGTGGCCGCGCTTTTGGGGGTTGCCCCGATCGTGACTTCGGTAGCTAGGCAGCAAAATCTGCCGGCTGTCGATCTGCTGGGTCAGCCCTACGGTTGGCGGCGGGGCGATGGCGACTGGACGGGGGTTGCCAGTGCGATCGCCCGCCGGGACGAAATTGTGGTGGTGCAAACTTGTGGCTCGCAGCTGTGGCGCGCGCTGCTGCCGGGCGATCGGCAGTTTTGCTTTGAGGCAATCGCCACCCCACGGGCCTCTCTGTGGATTTCCGAGCGGGTGCCTCCTTCCGAGCGGCTCGCGCCATGCCCCACAGTTGCATGGCATCCGCGCGTGCTCTGGGTCGGCATTGGCTGCGAGCGGGGGACGACCCTGGCCTGCTTGGAAGCAGCCCTGCTAGAGGCCTTCGCGCGCGAGAATCTTGCCCCTGCGGCGATCGCGGGCCTGGCTTCAATCGACATTAAGGCCGACGAAACGGGCTTGTGCGAACTGGCCCGAAAACACGACTGGCCCTTAGTATTCTTCTCGGCCGAGACCCTCGCCCGGCAAGCAGTGCCGACGCCTTCGGCGGTGGTCGCACGCGAAGTGGGGACCCCTTCAGTTGCGGAGGCTGCTGCCATTGCCGCGGCCGGTGCCGAGGGGCTGCTGGTATCCAAGCAAATTTATCGAGATGGGGGCGGAGCCTGCACGGTTGCGGTGGCCCAAGCCCGCCAGGAATACAATCCTCGCGCCGGGCAGTTGTATTTAATTGGCTCTGGGCCCGGCGCTCTGGGGCAGCTCACCCTGGCTGCCCGTGCGGCCCTGGCACGCTGCGATGCAATTGTGGGATATCAACTTTATTTGGATTTGCTCGCGCCTTTATTCGAGCCCCAGCAGGTCATTTTGAGGAGTCCCATCGGCGAAGAAGTGCAGCGGGCCGAGCGGGCGATCGCCTTGGCTCGGCAGGGCTTGACCGTCGGCGTAGTTTCGTCGGGAGATTGCGGCATCTACGGCATGGCAGGATTGGTGCTCGAATGCCTCGCGCGCGCGGGCTGGGATGGCAAAACCCCCGGCGTAGAGGTCTTGCCGGGGATTTCGGCTCTGCAAGCAGTGGCAGCGCGCGTCGGCGCGCCCTTGATGCACGATTTTTGTGCGATTTCCCTCTCCGATCTGCTGGTGCCTTGGGCGCTGATTGAAAAACGCCTGCGCGCCGCCGCCGACGCCGATTTTGCCACGGCTCTCTACAACCCACGATCGCGCCAGCGCCAGCGGGGCATCGAAATTGCCCTCGAGATTTTTCGGCAGGCGCGATCGCCCGAGACCCCGGTTGTTATTGCCAGATCGGTCTATCGCCAAGGGGAAGACATTCGCCTGTTGACCCTCGCCGAAGTCGATCCCACCACTATTGACATGCTGAGTGTGGTGCTCATTGGCAATGCCAAAACCTTTACCCACGCCGGCTGGGCGATCGCGCCGCGCGGGTATTTAGCTGACGTTTCTAGCACCTGAATTTAAGGAGAATTTAAAATCGTGACCCAATCACCCCATGTTTTTATCGTCGGTGCCGGTCCGGGGGATCCGGAACTAATCTCTTTGCGGGGCCACAATCTTCTTGCTAGTGCCGATGTGGTGCTTTATGCAGGCTCGCTGGTCCCGGAGCAAATGCTCGCAGCCTGCCGCCCCGAAGCCGAGCTTGTCGATACGCGATCGCACGTCCTCGAGACCTGGATTCCGTTACTAGTCGAGCGCGCCAAGGCAGGCAAGCGCGTCGTGCGCTTGCAAGACGGCGACCCCTGCTTGTATGGTGCGCTCAACGAACTTACCCACGTACTGGTAGCTAGCGAGCTAGCCTTTGAGGTGGTGCCGGGCATCAGCGCCTTCCAGTTGGCCGCCGCGCGCCTCCAAGCCGAGCTGACGGTGCCGGAGTTGGTGCAAAGTATCATTCTGACGCGCATTCAAGGCCGCACCAACGTACCGAGCGACGAAGACCTCGCTAGCCTGGCTGCCCATCGGGCGTCGTTGTGCTTGTACCTGAGCGCTCGGCACAGCGAAGCAGCCCAAGCCAAGCTCCTAGAGCACTACTCGCCCGAGACCCCCATCGCCCTGTGCTATCGCTTGGGCTGGCCCGACGAGGAAATTCACGTGGCCCGCCTGGATGAGTTGCACGCCCTAACGCGCCAACTGAAGCACATTCGCACGGTGATGTATTTAATCTCGCCCGCCCTGGCCGATAATCCAGAGGCGCGATCGCGCCTCTACAGCCCGGAGCACGCCCATTTGTTTCGCACGGCTACCCCTAAAAGAGAAGACTCACGCGTCGGAACGAGGCGATAGCTCGTCGAAGCAGATCATTTTGCCGCGCGCTTCGTCCCAGAGTGCCAAGCGCGCGCAGTGCAAACTTTCTCCAAAAGAAATTTTTTTGACCTGTCGCGCGATGGCATTTTCGCGGTAGCACTCGCCGATGCGGTAGCTCGGCACGCGGCAATCGAGGTGATGGATGTGGTGGATGGTGTTGAAAAAGCTAAACCAGTGGCAAACCCAAGGCAAATCGTAAACCGAGCAGCCATCTAAGTTGGCAGCAACCGAGTCCCAGCGATCGCCCCGCGCGAAGTAGGCTTCTTCGTAGGTGTGCTGGATGTAGAAAATCCACACGCCCAAAATCGAGGTGAACCAGACAATGGGCAGATGCACCAGCAAGAATGTCTGCCAGCCGACAGCAGCAATGGCAGCGGCGGCCACCCCTAAAATCGCAGCGTTCGTGGCGTGGACTCCGAGGCGCTCTTTTTTCCAGGTGGGGGAGATGCCGGAGGTGAGGCGCTGCAAAACGGCAAACTTCAGGGGCGCTCCCACCAGAAATAGAAAATAAGGATTGCGGTAAATTCGGTAGCCCAGCTTGCCCCCAAACCCCAGCGCTTGAAACTCGGCGACGGTCTTGAGGCGGACGTAGCCCGTTTCTTGGTAGTCGAGGTTGCCCGTATGGGCGTGGTGGTAGGCATGGGATCGCAGCCACCAGTAGTAGGGCGTCAGGGTAAAAACGCTACAAAGGCAACCGAGGCAATTGTTGGCACGCTTGCTGGTAAAAAACGTGCCGTGGCCGCAATCGTGCTGGATGCCAAAGACCCGCAATAAAAAAGCCGCAGCCAACAAAGCCAGGGGCAGCAGCGCAAAATAGGGCCAGCGCGCGGCTCCGTAAGCCATTAGCGCCCAAATCACAAAGAAAGGCACGAAGGTATTGGCCACCTGCCAGGCCGCACGCCCGTTTTGGGCTGTTCGGTAACGGGCGGCAGCCTCGCCAACCGTCCGGCCGCGATCGTCGCTAGAACTCTCTGTCGCCCAATTCGCTGCCAGTACCACTATTTCCTCTGCGTTTGCTGAGAACGCCCGTAATATTCCTTCACCATAATATTACGGGCGCGATGTTTTGGCCTCGAGAACTACTGCTGGATCTCTTTTTCCTTGGCGAGCAGTTTGTCGCGCGACTCGCCCCAGTAAGCGCTGTAGGTGTAGACGATCTCGTTGCCCTCTTCGTTCTTCCACCAGCGGTAGGCGATATCGGGAGAGTTGGGATCGACACCAACTTCGATGAGTTTGGCCCCCATGTAATATTCCACTTGGCGTTTGGTCATTTCGCTCAGGCTGCCAGGCTTGCGAACTCTGTGGGGTAAATGGGCTTGAGTAGAGGATTTACTCATGGATTGCTGTTGCTTAACTTTTCTTATTTATTCTCTAATTCTAGCTCGCCCGCGATCGCTCGGGATGCAGGCGATTCATTCTGCGGCGGCCAGGACTTCGTCGATCCAGTTCTCAATCTCAGCCCAAACGTTCGCGCCACCCAAAGAGACTGACCGTGTCCCGCGTCTGGGACCAGAATCAATCGCTTGGGTCCGGGCAGCACCTCGAAAACCCTTCGGGAATGCGCCGGGCTAACGGCATCAACCTGGAATTGGGCGCGCGACTCGGCCAGGCGGAGCGCTCGCCGAATCATCGAGTCGCTCATAAAAGCAGGGGCGCGATCGCCAACGATCTCCTGTAGGCTGGCAAAAGTTTCAGCAGCGACGCGCTTGCAAAAGTAAGCCTTCTTTTCCCGAGCTTGCTGGTTTGTGTCTTGGGGATGGGCCGTTTTGGATTCATAGACGCGCTTTTAGTTGTGTTGGTGGTTTGGGGGTGCCGACGGCTTAACTGCGAAATAGCCTAACGCGCTGGGTTTGGTGACTCAGACTCGCTAAAGCGCTTCCCCAATCGCAACAGGCTAGATCGGTCTCGTCCCAGGCCAGAATTTCGGCAACTGCCTCGCGGATGCTGGCCTGGAGCCGCAGGTCGATTTGCTGCCCGGTGGTCTGCCCGAGCGGCACGAGCTTGACCCCCACACCGATAAGATTTGCCGCCCAAGCTTGCAAAAACGCCAGCGCAGCAGCCGGTGCTGGTATGTCTTTCGAAGCCATAGCAGCGCCCCAGACAATAGCCCAATTCCACTCGCTGCCCGGGCTCAAGGCATCCTTTGACTCAGGAACCCAGTCTCCTAAGAGCCGTGCGAGGGAGCGTCCCATCTGCCAGCTCTGGAGGCGCAGCTCCTCCGTTTCCCAGCTAGCGGAGAGCCAGGCATTCCAGGCCGGGAACTGCTGGGGATCTTGCCAGCTCGCTCGCCCTCGTAGCATCAGGGCTGCCTCGATGCGAATGGTCCCGTAGCGCAGCCGGTCCTCGAGCCAACTCTGTAGGCTCGCTCCAGCGGCGATGCTGCCCCGGGCTACCAGGGCTTCGATGCCCTCAGAGTAAGCATAGGCCCCGACAGGTAGTCCGGGTGAGGCGAGTTTTAGCAGCCAAAGCAATTGTCGGGGAGTCAATCCGAGGTCGGCATCATCCATCCACGGCTACCTGGAAATACTAGCGATTGTGATGATAGGCGCCGATCTCGGGGAAAAAAGGCGCGATTGCCTCTTCAACGGTCGCGCCCAAGGTTTCAGCAAGCTGCTGTAGCACTCGGTCGCGGGAGAAGATCGAGCAGTCTTGGTGCAACTCGAGGGGGACGTGACGATTGCCCAGGTGATAGGCCACCCGTAATAAGACGAGTGGCTCGGCTGCCCGCGCGATCGCCACGGGCTCGGGTTTGGCGATTGTCTGCAGCACTTCGCCTGTCGCCGCCGCCAACCAATCGCCATCGGCTAGGACCGACCCACGCGGCAACTGCACGCGGACTTCAATCGCGGCGCCCGCCTCCCCGGTCAGTTGGTGGTAGCTGCGGCTGCGGCTGCGCTCTTCGGCCGTCAGAGCCAGTTGCCAGACCTCGACTGCAGCAGGTGGCGGCCCCTCGGGCAACCGGCGCGTGAAGGTCACGACGGCCGCCATCGTTACTGAGGGTCTCGGTCGTCGAGGTCGTTTTGGGCGGGGGCCCCATCGCCCCGGACTTCCTCCAGGACGTAGCGGTCGATCTGCCGGTCGAAATCCGGGTTCTCCTGCCGCAAGCGGGTAATCTCCCCGAATTCCTTGACGGTCAGGCCATTAGCTCGAACGATCTCCACCGAGCGATCGCAAAACGATACGACAACCTCTCGCACGCCCGACTCCAGATCCGGTGAGTCATCCAGCTCGGTGCAAGCAATGGGAGGCACGGTTTCATCGCCAGTCGCATCTTGAATGCGACCGACTGTCTCGACCCTCAAAAACTCGATCTCGACGGCAGAGCGCGCGTAGCTCATGAGTTGCCTTTCGGTGTAAGGTTCCTTGGCACCCGTTTCTCGATCGGCATTGCTCAGCAAGCCCAACATAACCGCTCCCGCCAGGGCAAGCCCGGAGAGCAGTTTGGTTCTGAGCGAAAGCGAGCGGAGCCGTTCTAAAAACATCATGAATACTTTTTAGGGGCGTCGTCGGTCTTTTGAGAATCGATGGCGATTGTTGCAAACCAGCCGCTGCAAACCAGCCCCCCGAAGGCTCAGACAGTACGAAAGTTCCCCTTAAGTTACGCTAGCAGAGCGAGCTTTATTGGATCCAATTACCGCATATCTTAACTTCGTCATCCCCGAATGGCCGATCGAACATTTCGAGACGTACACGTTTGGCAAAGGGCGATCGCCGCAGCTTGCAGGGCGCTCTGTGGCGGCGCTCCCCGTTTGAGGGCCAACTCGAGGTCGAGCAAAATGGGGAGTGCCTCAGCCAGTTGTTGGCCGCTGAGGTGCTGCAGCTGCTGGCGCAGAAAAAATAAACGCTTGGGATTGGCAATTTCGGCAGCTGCAGCCAGCTCCCGATCGTCTCGAATGCCAGCCGCCGCCGCCAGCTTGAGGGCCAGCCACATCCGAAACTGGCCGACTAAAACGGCTGTAATCTTCAGGGGAGGCTCGTTGCGAGCGAGCAGCGCGCTGACAATTGACAAAGCAGCATCTCGATCGCCCTCGCGCAGGGCTTCTGCTAGCTTGAGGCTGGTTTGGGTGGTCGATCGCACCAGGCCATCGACCGCTTCTGGGTCGATGGGTTTGTCGATCGCTTGGCCGTACAAAGCCAGTTTGGCAAGCTCGGTGTGGAGTTGGCGCGTATCGCTGCCTACAGCAGCGCTCAACAGCTCCAGAGCGGCCGGTGTCAGGCACACCTCATAGGCTGGGGCCAATTCGCGAACTCGCTCGAGCAATGCCTCGGTTTTCCAGGGGGGGATCGCGGCAAACTCTCGAAACTCCGCCAGGCTTTTGAGGAGTTTGGTGGACTTCAAGCGCCCGTCGGGCTTGCGGGAGCAGACAAAGACCAAAACGGTAGCTGCCGGGATTGCTGGCAGAGCTCGCTCGAGCCGCTCGAGCAGATCTGGCGGGCATTGCTGGCAAATTACAGCGTCTTTTACGAGCACGAAGCGCTGGCCGCTGCCAAAGGGAGGCGTTAGAGCCTCATTGAGAGCCTCGGCGATCGTTTCGGGGCGATCTCCGGGGTAGGTGCGGTCGTTAAAGTCCCGCCAAGCCGAGGCTACGGCGCGATCGCGCAGCCGAGCGACGGCCAGAGCTAGTGCGTGGTCATCGTCGCCCCAGAACGCGTAAATCGGCATGGATTTCGACTATCGTGGTCTTTAGCCATCAAGATCGCATTGGGAATCGGGCATGGACGAGGCATACCAGGACTATGTTAATCGGGTCGCGCGCCTGACACTGGCGAGCACCTATCAGACCCAGGCCGCGCACCTACAACCGTCACCAAAATTTACCCTAAGTGCCGAAGGAGAGGTAGAGCCCGCCCCGTTTCCTGGCTACAGCGTGACGACGCCTACTGCCGAGAGCGATACGACCAACACCCCCTTCTTCCAGGCCTTGCAAACCCTACAGGGCCAGTTGGCGGCGACCTGGCTGGTTGCTGTGCCCCCAGCCAGCTTCCACCTGACCTTGGCAGATTTACTGTGGGACGACCGCTACAGCAGCGCCATTGCAGCCAATCCTCACTTCGAGACCCAGCTACAAGCCCGGATTGCCGAGAGCTTCCAGCAATTTCTCGCCACTGACTCTGCGAGTGGGCCGATTTGCTGGCGATTTTTGGGTCTGCTGATGCGCCCCCGCGCGATCGCCGTTTGCCTGGTACCTCAAGAGGCCGCCGCCTACGAGCGCGTCGTCTCGCTGCGCCGGGCCATCTATCAAAATTCCGGGCTCATCGATCTCGGCATCGAGCAGCAGTACGACTTCACTGCCCACGTCACACTGGGGTATTTCCTGAAAACCCCCGATACCGGAGAGCGCGAGCGCCTGGTCGGCACCCTCCAGCAGCTCAACGACAAGTGGCTTGCCGAAGACCCCCCTGCTTTTGTGGTCGAGCGCATCGAGCTGCGTAAGTTCGACGACATGACCCACTTCTACTGCAACGAAGGGTTCCCGACGCTGGCCCTTTAAGCTGCAACCGGCAGGTATGGGCCGCATTCTAGCTTGCGGCACGTCAGACCAATACCTCGATTGGAAAGCTTAGCGCCCGCGACTCAGCTCGACGAGCTCGGTCGGGAGGGATGCAGGGGTGCCGCGCTCTCGGCGTACGGGAAAATGGCGTCCGAGGCGAACGACGCGGCCGGGAATTCCGACAACCGTGGCATCTCCGGGCACGTCCTTGAGAACCACGGACCCCGCGCCAACGCGCGCGTCATCGCCGATACGGATATTGCCGAGCACTTTGGCGCCGGCGCCGACGATGACATTGCGGCCCAAGGTGGGGTGGCGCTTGCCCGTTTCTTTGCCGGTGCCGCCAAGGGTGACGCCCTGGTAAAGCGTGCAACCCTCGCCGACGATCGCCGTTTCGCCAATCACCACCCCCATACCGTGGTCGATGAACACGCCCGAACCAATCTGGGCTGCTGGGTGAATTTCAATGCCCGTCAGGAAGCGCCCCAAGTGCGAAATGAGCCGCGGCCAAAACCCAATTCCCAAGTCGTGCAGGCCCCGAGCGATGCGATGCAATAACAGGGCGTGGACGCCCGGGTAGCAAACGATAACCTCCAGGCGACTGCGTGCGGCTGGGTCGCGCTTCAGGGCGGTTTCGATATCCGCGCGCAGCATCGACCCCAAAGTCAAGATGGTTGAGACCGCCGGCGAGAGCAACTCCTCCAAAAGAGCCAGTGGACCGGAGCGATTGAGTCGTAGCATGCATCTCCTCCCGGTAGTTTAATGGTCGGTCAAAAATCAAGCTCGAATGAGATGGCAAACTTTCGATCGCCTCTAGGCGAATTCTTCAGTGCGACGCAGCTTCCGCCAGAGCCGCAGACCCCGATGGCCGATCGCTCGCGAGGGCCCCGAAGGCAACGGCCAGAACGTCGTCAACGCAATTTTGGCTGAGATTAGATTTGCCGCGAACGGTAAACCCGAGCAGAGTGTGATAAGTAAACCGAGCCAATCGTAGCGTCGGTGCCGTTGCAGGCAGCTCTCCGGCTGCGATCGCGCGCACGAGTGCCCGTTCGATGGTGGCTTCCAAGCGCTGGGAGAGCAGGCGAACTTCCAGGGCCACGGCCGGGTCATCTGGGGCTAGCTCCACGATGGCATTGGTCGCGAAGCAGCCGCGATAGTCGGGGCAGAGGGCCTTCTGGGCAGTTTCGAGCAAGAGTTCGCGCACGTTTGCCAGGGGCGAGCCCGCTCGACCGAGACGCTCTTCGAAGCAGCGCACCGTAGCCTCGCCATAGTGGCGTACGGCTGCCAGGAAAAGCTCGTGCTTGTTGCCAAAGGTGTTATAGAGGCTCTGCCGCTGAATGCCCATGCAAGCGAGCAGTTCGTTGAGGCAAGTGCCGTTGTACCCTTTGGCCCAGAACAGCGCCATTGCCTGCTCCAGCACCGCTTCGCGATCGAATTGCAGCTTGCGTCCGGCCATAATACTCCTGACTTGACACGGTCGATTTGCGCTGTCGAGCCTATCGCTCGCAGTTTCTAAGATAATCTATTTGGACCGCACAGTCAACAATGCCGCAGGCGAGTCGGTAATTTCTCGGTTTCCCTCAGGATATCTACAGCAACCCTTCAGGTGCCAAGGCGAGGATAGAACTCATCTCGAGAAGATCGCTGCCGAAGATTCCAACGAAGCTGAGATGCGATCGAGCCATAGTCCTTGCGATTGCTGCCCCCAATTCGGGGGCAATTTTTTTATCGGGCTGCCTCGCCGCCGTCAAGCGACTGCTTTGTTGCTTTGTCGATCGCGCTCGACGGTTTCTGAAGACATCGTCAAAGTTCGCTCGCCGGTCAGCGTCATTTGCCTGCGGGCGGCGTATTCTCGAATCGATCTGCTGATGTAGATCTTGCCACCGTCGGCGTCGGGTTGGGGAGCAGTAGCAACTGGCTTCGGGCTATCGATACGCACGCGCAAGCGAGGCCCCAGCTTACCAAGCCGTATTTTAAAGATGCCCGCTTTTCCCTGGCGAAGAAGTGCTGTATCGACTTTTTTCTCGTTGATGTAGCAGCCGTTGCCCCCAAAGTTCTCGCACTTCCAGTCAGATCCTTGTTGCGTCAGGATGATATGTCGTCGAGACACCAATTTGTTAGGTAGGGTAATGTCGTTGTTGCTGCAGCGACCGATTGAAATTGATGGGTGAGTGCGGTCGAACTCCCATCGATTGAGAACTTTATTCTCCTCCTGGGGGTGCAGGTGTTCGATTACGATCATGGCTTTCTACTAAGTGTTAATTTACATTCGCACGAGAGTTCGCCGCGCCAGGGGATCCGAAGATCCTTGCCCGGTATCGGCACGCGAGTAACTCGATGGGTACTTTCCGGGCTTCCAGCAAAGAAGCGTGCTATGGCCCGCGATTCCTGTCTTTAGGTGTTATGACGTAGGATAGCACAAAAAAGTGATGTAGATCGCCTTTTTGTTGAGTGCAAATTCATGGAGTCTGCCACGCAGCCGCAGCCAAAGCCCCTTGAAATCCGCAATTGCCGGGGATGGCTCCAGCAGCATGCTGGCAAACTTCGCTGCCGCACGTGCTAGGTCCGTGTGTCTTGCCCGACGATTGGGTCTAGTTGATTAGCGTGGGGAAACCCGTTCCCAATCGCGACCGAGCACGATCGTAACATCAGATCCCAACACGCCAGTGCTCTCGACGCGCACCTCTCCTTTGCCTAGTTCGGCTCGGACGGCTCGAGCGGCCTCGAGATCGCCGCTTTGAGCCAGAATGCGGGTAGAAGCAAGGGATTCGGGCCAGGCGGCCCCCGAAATGACGCGATAGCCCCGAGCGCGTAGTTGCTCGGCGAGCGCGCTCGCAACCTCCGGTCTACGGGAACTATCTTGAATTGCAATTCGAGGCAGATCGGCCGCTCTGCGGTGGCGATCTGCGGTGCCAGTCAGGCGCTCCGAACTGTCGGTAATGCCGAGGTGCTGCCGGCGGACTCGGGAAATCGCCTCGCGGTCGGGAACCCAATACCCAGCCGTGTCGCGATCGGCACTGCCAAAGTTGCCCGGCAGCATCAACATCTGCAGGGTATTGTCGGCACGGGCATTGGCAGCAAAGCCAGCTAGTGCCAGCATCTCCTCCACGCTTAGATTCGTATCGACGTTGCTTTCGATGGCCTCAAAAACTTTAGGCAAGCGGCCGAGCGTCTGCGGGCGTAGTGTTTGCTCGACTGCCGCGCGCATGAGGAGTTGCTGTCGCTGGACGCGGCCGATATCCCCAAGGCCATCGTGGCGGAAGCGCAGGAATTGTAGGGCTTTGTTGCCGTCGAGGTGCTGCTGCCCCTCCTTTAGGTTGATATAAAGATGCTGGCTATCATCGCGATACTGCATATCTTTGGGAACGTAAACCTCAACGCCTCCCAAAGCATCGATTAGCCGCTCGACCCCCTGGACGTTGACGCGGACGTAGCGGTCGATGGGGACGCTTTCTCCCAAAAGAGCCTGGACGGCTTGGGCGGTCAGAGCCGGACCGCCGCGCTGATTGGTCGTGTTGATCTTGACATCGCCGCGCCCGGGCAACCAGACGCGCGTGTCGCGTGGAATGGAGAGAACGGTTGCCGCACCCGCGTCCGGATCGAAGCGGAGGAGCAAAATTGTATCGGCCAGGCCGGCAAAGGAATTAACGAGCTGATGGTACCCTGCCTCTTCAGAAGAGCGACCGATGTCGGAGGTCAAAACCTTGGTGCCCACCACCAAAACGTTGACGGGGCGCGAGAGCTTGGGAATGGGCAGCAGAGAAGGCTGGGCAATCGGTAGTGTGGGGGCCAAGGAGCGACCGGGCTCTCTCTGGTGAAACGGGGTCCCTGCCAGGATCAAAGCCGACAGAGCCCCAGCCGTCGCAGCCAGGGCAGCCACGCAGGAAAGGCCAAACCCCAGTGCCAGCCAGTTCTGAGACCTCGCGGGTGCCTCCTGCGTGGCACGCGCCAGCGACCTCGCTCGGCCGGGGTTGGTGGGAACCGGGGTTGGGATGGGGTTTGCGCGCACTGGAGAACCTTGCCTACTTACGATTTCAATACAGTATCTAACGTACCACCGAGATGACAGCTTCGCAGCTAAGGTACGACGCTCACCCCAGCTTCTGTTTGTCCCAGGGTTTCGAGGCGTCCGAGCAAAGGTGCTGGCGGGAGCGGCGCAGCCGATAGAGAGCTAAAAAGCAAAGACACAAATACCCAGTGGTGGCCAAGCCATCCAGATATAAGAGGCGCAGATGCCAGGCGCCGCCTCCCACTTGCTGGGAACCCACAGAAAGGGCGATGTGGGTTACCGCCCAAACCGCCAGCCAGCGGCTTGCCTGCTGGCGGACGAGAACCTGGCGAGGGGATTGGGCGCGAGCCTTCCGTGCTTGCCAGGACGCGATCGCCGGACCCACAAAAGGCACCCAGCTCGTGGGGCTCGGTTCTTCTTGCATATCCGTAGATCTCGGGCGCATGTGAGGGACCCCGGCTTTACTCGTAACAGTTTACGCAATCTCCTCGAGAGAATTCGAGATCCTGCAGCAGCACTAACTCCCTAGGACAAGTTACGGGCTAAGTTTGTTCCATTTCGGGCGGCGGCGGCGATGCGAGTTTTTCTGAGCGTGCGTTATCTCAATCTGTAAGCTAGATGCCCGAGTAAAATTTGTGCGCGTAATTGATGAACGGGGCTTGTGAGACCTGGTTTACGTTCCCGGAGACTCTATGAAAGCAGATACGATTGCGGCTGTCGCCACACCAGTGGTTCCCCAGCAGGGAAGCGTCGGCATCGTGCGCCTCTCGGGGCCAGAAGCCCTTAGCATTGCCGCGCGAGTTTTTTTCGCTCCTGGTAAGCAGGCTTGGGAGAGCCATCGCATTTTGTACGGTCGAGTTCGAGTGCCGGATACCGGCGAAACGGTGGACGAAGCTCTGCTGCTGCTGATGCGCGCGCCGCGCTCCTATACTCGTGAGGATGTTGTCGAAATCCACTGTCATGGCGGCATCGTGCCGGTGCAGCGCACCTTGCAATTGTGCGTGGCAGCGGGGGCGCGCTTGGCCCAACCGGGAGAATTTACCCTCAGAGCCTTTCTGAACGGTCGCCTCGACCTGACCCAAGCCGAGAGCGTTGCCGATCTGGTGGGTGCTCAATCTCAACAGGCTGCTCGCGCCGCCCTCGCCGGTCTCGAAGGCAAGCTCGCGCGTCCCCTAAAGGCACTGCGCGACGATTGCTTGGATATTCTGGCGGAGATTGAGGCGCGCCTCGACTTTGCCGATGACTTGCCGCCCCTCGACGAAGCGGAGGTGCGCCGGTGCCTCGAAGCCACTGGGCGCGAGCTAGACAAAATCTTGGCAACGGCCGAGCGCGGCGAACTCCTGCGCGAGGGTCTGAAAGTGGCCATTGTCGGTCGGCCAAATGTGGGGAAATCGAGCCTGCTCAATGCCTGGAGCCGCAGCGATCGCGCCATCGTCACGGCCCTGCCCGGCACGACGCGGGATGTGGTGGAGTCGCATTTGGTTGTCGGTGGGTTACCCGTCTGCGTGCTCGATACCGCCGGAATTCGCGCCACCGAAGATGTCGTCGAGCAACTCGGCGTCGCCCGCTCGCAGCAGGCGGCCGCGCGGGCGGACTTAGTGCTGCTCGTCGTCGATGCCCGGGCGGGCTGGACCCCAGCCGACGACCGGATTTACCAGCAAGTCCGCGATCGGCCCTTACTGTTGGTCATCAACAAAACCGATCTTGCAGCCGCCGATACCGTTGCCTACCCCCAAGAAATCGCGCGCGCGACCGCTACCGCCGCCGCCCAGCAGGCGGGCATCGAAGCCCTCGAAGGCGCCATTCTAGATTTTGTCGGTCGGGGCGAGCTGCAGGCAGCCGGATTGGAGATTGCCATCAACCGACGTCAAGCAGCGGCCCTCGCGCGCGCGCGCGGTGCCCTAGACCGAGTGGGTGAGACAATCGCGCAGCAGCTACCCCTCGACTTCTGGTCGGTGGATCTGCGCGACGCGATTCGGGCCCTTGGGGAAGTTACCGGGGAAGAAGTAACGGAGGCCACCCTCGATCGCATCTTTAGCCGGTTCTGTATCGGCAAATAACGCCCCGGCTTGCCTCAATCTTGAGAGCGCTCGGGGTTGTTGTGGGGAGGCAGTTGCTCGGCTTCGGGGCAGTCTTCGGCAATTAGAGGCTCGATACCGGCTCCCCGCACGACCGATGCGAGCTTGTGGGTGATAGCGCCGATACTATCGAGGCGGATCATTTCCTCCCAGGAGCTGATTTCATCGTCTTCTTCGAGTTCGTAGCGAACCGTTACGAGATCTCCTTCGAGATCGACGATGGTTGCGCCTTCAATCCAACGATGCTGATCCCGCAAGAATAAGCTGACTTCGCGTCCTTCCGAGGAAAATTGATAGATCTTGCGGTGTAGCATTTAATCGCGTACCTCAACGAATTTCGGTCTAGCTCCTGGTCCTCATACTAGGGTACCCGTTTCGGGCGACCCTGGCGCGCCCGCACTAATGCCGGGTGAGAATTTCACGAACTTTAGCAGCCATCAGCGTCGGACACTCCACCATACTCATGTGTCCGCAATCGGGCATTTCGATTAAATTTTCCCCGAACAGGGCATGAAAGCTTGCTAGGTGGCTGACGTACCTCGGCTCCATGATTCGGTCGCGATCTCCGGCCAAAAAGTAAGTTGGCTGCGACAGGCGTGCGACCAGCTGGGGCAGGCGATGGACTTCTCGCTCGGTCGTTGACTCGAGCAAGGACCCCAGTGCTGCGGTGCGATCGGCCCGCAAAAAGTCTGCCAAGCGCTGGCGGCCCCAGCGGCGCTCGAGCGGGCGGGCGACCATGACCTGCGAGAAGGCCCAATCTGCCAGCGGCAAATTCTTCAACCAAGCAGGACGGAAGCGCACGAGCTGGGTCCCGGCAGTACGGAAGCGCTCGAACTCCTCTCTGAGGTAGATGCCGCCACCGGCATTGGCACAGATAATCCCTTGCACGCGCTGGCGGCAAATCTCGCCGCCCCAGAGGGCAATGCTCCCCCCCAGAGAGTGCCCCACCAACCAAGCCCGCTCGATTTCGAGGGTAGCGAGCAAGCACTCGAGGTCGCGGGCGTAGGCTTCCAAGCTGTAGCTTGCCGCACCAGAAGCCTCACCGTCGGCTCCCGAGCCATCGGCTCCTGAAGTGCCATTGCGCTGAGAGACAGGCTGCGAATCGCCGAACCCGCGCAGATCGTAGGCCAAGCAGCGGTATTCGCCGGAGAGATCGTCAATGAGGGGCTGCCAATAGTGACGGCTAAGCAGCCAACCATGCACGAAGACCAAAGTTGGGGCGTCGGGATCGCCAACTGGCGGCGTTAGTTGGTAGGCGTGGGGTGTCCCAGCGATCTCGATAGTGAACATATCAAATATCTTAAACAAGATTGGCCGGCCGGTCGCGAGCGGGTCTCACTCGCGGAATAGCTCGTCGGCTCGCTCGAGTAACTCTCCGGATGCGCCAAGCCGTAGGTACGGTCGCCCCCGATCTCGGCAGCGCTGGGCTAGATCGGGGTAAGCCCACTCAAAAAGCAGTTGTCGGGTGCGCTCGGGCGACAGGCGAGGCCGCTCGTAGAGCCCAGCTTCTAGGCGCTGGCGCTGGGCCTCAAAAAGGATCGTGGCAGCTGCGACCGAGACGTTGAGCGATTGACTCATCCCCAGCATGGGAATGACAATTTCGCAGTCAGCGCCGGCTGCTGTGTCTGCCCGGACCCCCCAGCGCTCTGCTCCTAGCACGATCGCGGTCGGCTGCGTGTAATCGACCTGCCGAAAGTCGATGGCGCGATCGCTGAGATTGGCCGCACATACCTGGAAGCCTCGTGCGTGCAACCCAGCAATGGCGCTGACTGCATCGGGGTGTCGGTGCACTTCGACCCACTTCTGGCTACCGCGAGCGGTCTTCGGAAAATTCTCGGGTAAGCTGTCGGTGTAATTCCAAACAGCATGAATGTCGAGGATGCCCACGGCGTCGCAAGTGCGCATCACAGCAGCCAGATTGTGGGGCTTGCGGACATCTTCCATAACGACGGTCAGGTCCGGTTGCCGCTGTGCCAGAACCTTTTCTATCCTCTGGAATCGTCGCGGCAGCACGGGAGAGACCGGTTTGGGGATGCAACAGCAACACACATCGTAGCAGAGCAACTTGAGAATCAAGAGCGGCCCGCAGGCACCTAAAAACTCGGCAAGAGTCGTTGGTAGCAGGGCGGACTGCGATTGGAAGGGTGTTAAGCTGAATCGAGTAATGGCGTGGGATCCGCCCCTGCCGAAGAATGCTGATGGTCTCCTCTTCCGAAGGCTTGCTACAGTTCGACCGACGCCTGGGGCGACATGCCTGGCTGCAGCTGACCTCGCTTGCCGCGATTGAGAGAGCGCGCAGTGTTGTCGAACGCACTCCCAGCCAGGCGGTTATCTACGACCCCTTTTCTGGCTCGGCGACAACAGGCGTCATTGCTGCCAATCTGGGCCGGCAGGCCTTTTTATCCGATATCAACCCCTTTTGGGTTTGGCTTGGGGCTGTCAAGAGTCGCAACCACGGCTGGGGCGATCTAGCAACACTGCAGGTACGCCTCGATCGCCTGCGAACCCAACTGCGCTCCTATGCCGATGTCAGCCGCAAAAATTGGCAACCGCCGTCGATTCAGGGCAATCTGATTTGGTCGCCAGAGGTTCTGCACGTGTTATCGGCCATTCGTCGCACGCTGGCTGAAGAATATGGCGAATCTAGCAATCGCGACGGTCAAACGCAATCGTTGATTTGGGTGGCTTTTTGCCAGCTTTTGCTCGAAACGACCGAAGCCAGCTTGCCGCCTAGCTCGGGCAATTTGGTAGACGCTCTTTGGTACGCGTATCAGGAGATTCTCGACCGGGTTGTCGAGAGCGTTGCTGACGCGCTGACAGGCCCGGTGCAAGTCTTTCAAAGTGACGCCCGCCAGGCTCCGTCATTGCCCGCGCGCGCGACCCATGTGGTGGCCACGCCGCCCGCTCCCGATCGCCAAAGCGAGATCAAGCGGTTGGTGCCGTTTATGTACTGGCTGCGCTTTCTCGAATCCCTCGAGGAAGCGGGAGAGCGCGAATGGAAGGCGATTGGGGGCATTTGGGGCTACCCGCCTCGCTACCTGGCAACCTGGCGGCCGACGATTCGAGAGCTTGCTCCCGCGCTCGTGCAGTCGATCCGGCAAATCCGCCAACTCGGCAATGTCCGCAGCGCTGCCCTGGTGGCCCAATTCTTCTTGAAATACTTCCACGATTTGCACCTGCATCTGATGAACCTACGGGGTGCTCTGGCAGATGATGCGAGCTTGTATTACTTCACCAGTAACACGAGCTATAAGGGCGTTCCCATTCCGTCGGAGCACATTCTCAAAGAAACACTCCACATGCTCGGGTATAAAAAAGTATTCAGCCAGCCAGTCAGCGCGGACGGTCGCGCCGCGCGAGAGTTTTGCGTCCTCGCCCGCTACGATATCTAAGAATCTAAGACCTATCGATTCTCTAGCCAGGGGCGAGCAGTGCGACTTGAATTTCCTGCAGCTTGGCGGCGACGATCCCAGTAGCAAGTAGCCCCTCGACCCGGGCTAGCCCCGCAGCCAAGTCCGGGCAAAGGTTGCAGTGCCAGAGGTAGAAGCCCCCATTCCAGAGGATCGCAGGCTGCAGGGGGCCGCCCCGACCCGCAATAGCAGCGCGCAGGTCCTCGCACAGCTTTATCTCTGACTCTAGGGGCGCGTCGGCTGCAGGCAGGCCATAGTCCTGGGGGTGCAGGCAGTGGCGCTCGAAGGGCCGGCCTCGACCCGATTGGCAGCCGACGATCGCCGGTCGGCCCAGCGGCAAATCGCAGCTCCCTTCTAGACCCTTGACAGTAGCGAAAGAATCGATGCCCCGTAGGGCAAAAGTTTGGCGAAACAGGTCCTCTGTGGGGGGATGAACGTAACCCGAAACGAGTTGCGCGGCGCCTCCTCCTGGCAGCCACATCAGCTCCAGAGTCGCCAAAGGCGGTCGCTTGCCGATTTCTTCGCGGTAGGGGACCAGAGCGTGGGCGCGGGGAAAGTGCTGGGGTAGGTATACAAGCCCCAGGCCGGTTTTCTCGAGCAGGCGCTGGCTCTGGGCCAGCGACAGCCCTCTGAGATCGACATCGAGGCCCTGGAGAATCTCGATGAGGGGGATGCCGTACTTGGTGGGCATGCGATCGCCCCCGTGGAGCAAGACGGGGACCCCAGCCGCAGCGAGGATTAAAGCCGTCACCACCGTCACCGGAGCGGTACGGCTGCGACCGTCATAGGGCGTTCCTAGCACGCAGGTCGGGTATTCTTGGGCGGGCAGCGCTAGCTTGGGGCCGAGGAGGTCGTACGCATCGAGCATGCCAGCGAGCTCTTCGGGGGTCGGTCGCTTGATACGATGGGCAATTAAGAAAGCGCCAATTTGAGCGGGGGTGGCCTGGCCTTCGAGCATCATGCCCATCACCGCTCTGGCCTCGACGCGACTGAGATTCTTGCCGGTGTGAGGTCCGCTGCCAATAGTCTTGAGGAGTTCGCGAAAGGCAATGGTCATAAGCTAGCTGGGGTGCGCGACGAAATCATCCCGCCCGCAATTTCGCAAGGGGTAGAGAAGGCGTTGCCGCGCCGGCCCTGCCACCGGCCCCAAGCTGGCGAACGAGCTGACAAAAGGTTTCGATGGGGGGGATCTGCAGGCGATCGCGGGTGGTTGCGAGGATGACCTCTCGCTTCAGGGTACCGCCATCTTCAGCAACTGCTGCAATCGGACGGACGACGAGTGTTGGGTCTTGGCGCGCCTCTACCAGGGCCGACCGAGGCAGCAAGGCAACGAGCTGCCCTTGGCGCGCGACCCCTCGAAAGGCGTCGAGAGTGTTGAGCTCGAGCGCAGCCTTGAGTTGAGCGCCATGACGGTCGAACCAATCGCGCACGAGCCGCTGCATGCCGTAGCCATCTTTGAATAGGATCTGGGGAAACGCCGCGAGATCGGCGCAAGTAAGGGCGGGTCGCTTGGCTAGAGGATGATCGGCGGCCATCAGGACCTCGATGGGCTCCGAGAAAAGCGGCTCGACCACCGTCTCGGCTTTGGCAATTAGAAGGGGATTATTCATGACAATTGCGACATCCACTAGCCCGTCGCGCAGCACTTTGAGGGCGCGATCGCTCCCCAGGGCGGTCACGCGCAATTGCACCTGGGGGAAGCGCTGGCAAAATTCCTGCAGCACGGGGGGCAGGAAGTGAGCGCAGGTGGAATGGATGGCGGCGATACACAGCTCGGGTTGCTTGCCAGCAAGCAGATCGTCGAGTTCTTGAGCAACCGTCGTCCATTCCTGACAAATCTTGCGCGCTCGAGGCAGCAGGCATTCGCCGGCGATCGTGAGCTTTGCTTGCGCCCCCCGATGAAATAGCGGCAACCCAAGTTGGGCCTCCAAAGATTGGATTTGGCGGCTGACGGTTGATTGGGTAACTCGGCAGCGACGGGCCGCTTGACCGAAATTCCCCGTCTCGGCAACTGCGAGGAAGGCTTGCAACTGCTCGATACGCATGGCTGGAGCCCCGACACACATGACATCCGTGCCACGATACTCCATCCCTCGGGACGTTTCGGTACGGCAAGCTACACCCTGCCCTCGGCAAGGTCGGACAAAAGTGGTAAAAAGTCTTGTATGGAAAAGTATCTCCGCATAATGGGAGCAAACGGTCGTAGTGGTGGACGTGCAAGCTGGATCGACACCTCCCGAGGCACCAAAGGAAGCATCAGTTATCGCCCGCTGGCAGCGAGCTGGCAAACCCCGGGACCCCGAGTGGTTGCAGGCGGTCGGCCAGGCCCTTGAGAGCCGCCAACAACTTCAAAATGCGATCGTGGTCTACTGCTGGCTCGACGATCCGGCGCGAGTGTGGCGTTGCCTGCAGGCATTCGACAACCAAGACAGTATTCCTCTGCCGTTGCTCTCCAAGGTGCTGCAGTACTTTCTGGCGCGCGCCCACTGGTCGGAGTTTATCCGCTTTTTAGACAGATACCCGGGCGCCCGGTCGCAGGCCCACAGACGACAGCTTTGCTTCGATGCAGTCGAGGATCTAGCGCGATCGTCCCTCTCACCAACCGACCTTACGCGCGAGCAGCGCGAGCGGCTGCAGGCCTTCGTACGCGACCGTGTCCTTGCCGAGCCTGACTGGTCTGAGTCAATCCCCATAGCGCATGTGGGCATCGTTCTAGAAAAAATTGGCCACCTGCGAGAAGCGCTGGCGTTCTACCACGACTCGGTCGACGCAACCGATCCCAACCTACGCGACCTGGCTCGAACCCGCTGGCTGGCCGTGCGCAAGAAGCAAGCCCTCTACTCTCGAAAGGAGGAGCGACTCGAAAAAGCACTAGAAATTGAAACCGAAGTGCGCGAGCGGGCGCGCTACTGGCAGATGCGTCTGGCAGAGGTGCCCCTGAAAATCCCAACGGTCGCACGCTCTGGTGCCCGGCAGCAGCCAGCCCGGTACCTGCCGACCGATGCCACACCCGTAGCGCCTCACCAGGCCGAGCCCCAGGCGACGGGCGCAGCAGGTCCCGAAGAACCCCCACTCCCGAGCCCATTCACCCTGCAAGTTCGCCATCTGCGCATTCGCGTCCTGGCTGGCAAGCAAATTTCGATTGCCGACACGCTCGCGGGCAAGGTGCTTCAGATTGACGGCCGCTCCTTGCAGATCCGCCTGGACGGGATTGCAATTAGCACCCCTAAGGGCACTAACCTCACCTTCAGTGATGTCGCTGGCAGCTATCGAGGCACCTTTCTGACGGAGCGGCAGCCACCGGAGCTGCACCTCGACGTCCAGGGAATTGCCGATCCGATTGTCTTATCTTTCTGACGGGCACTCGGACGCTGCAGGTCAGCTAGCACGCCTGCCCGAGGTCGGTGCTAACTCGCAACTGCTTCAGATATCGGGCCAGCAAGCGCGGTGCGTGCAGGCGACTGCGAGCAACAAACAACGGAAGCTGGCCGCTCTTGCGATTCGGGGTCGTAAATCCGAGAATCCTGACCATTTGGCCCTGCTCGTCAACCTCAACCAAAACGACAGCAATGCGATCGAAGGACTCTTCTGGCGGGAGAACGGCAATTTTTTGATTGGGGAGAACGGGACGGCACTCAATCGCGCCGACACCAGGAATCGAGAGGTCGGCAACATTGAACAGGCGGCGCGGGTAGGGATCGGCACCGCAGCTATCTGTCTTCCTTAGATTCGAGGCCAGGCCGGCGCGCGATAGATGATAGGCGACTGTCGTTACCGCAAGTGTATTCAGGTAAATCAGTCGTTGCCGGAAAGAAGTCTCCTGCTCGCCAGAGAGCTTCTCAGCAAACAGCAACACTTGCTCGGTAGGCTTGTAGCCAACTGGAGCTTTGCCAGAGGCCTCCGTCGCATTCGACATCTCTGTCTTTGCGGCCAGCGTGGTAACCCCTGCACTCTGAGGGGCTGCCGTTTGTCTCTCTAGCTCTACAGTTAACATCACTTTTACCCGTGACTTGTGTCATGACTAAAGACTATCAAACGGCCTCACGGAAGTGAATCGGTAGAATTGCCGAAATGCTTGGTTGAGAAGACTCGTTTCTGCCCTACGACGTAGGGCTTGGCAAGCCTTCCCCTGGCACGAGCGAATTTAGTGGCGTTCTCTAAGGCGCTAGCGAAGGGGGAATGGATTTCTCGGTGGGATGCTCGACGCGATCGCGAGCGTGGTCTGCAACCGCTGCGGCGTGGGCGCGATCGCCTTCAGTGCCCGCGCGTCGAGAATCCAATTCAGTCAGAGATTCCGTGCGCCCATAAACGATAAGGACGTCACCAGGGCAGATGTAACTCTTTCCGTCCGGTGCGCCGACGTAAGTCTCGTCCGACCGCTGAATGCCCAAGACCACGATGCCTTCCGACCGAAGCTTGGTCGTTTGGAGCTGTTTGTCGGCTAGCCAATCCCCAGGCTCGATCTGCAATTCGGCGACGCTGTATCGTCTAGAAAGGCGCAGCAAACCAGCATAGTCGCGCGCGTCCAAGTGCGTCCAGCGACGCAGGGCGCGGCGCGTCAGGGTAATGATGATGCGATTGATGCTGTCGTTGGTGGCGACAATCCAGAGACCGACCACCCCCAGGAGCAGCAGGAAGAAGCGTGGGACCCACTCTTCTGGGCCGCGGGCGCTGATAAACGACAGCACCAGAGCCGACACCACTGTGGTGACGCCAGCGTTGCCAAGGAGCATCAGCAGCATGATGATGCGGCGACGAACCGGATGGCGGACAACCCCCTCAGACTCGTGCGTCGTGAAGCCTGCACCCGTGAAGGCCGATCTCGCTTGGAAGCGCGCCGATTCCCGCGAGAGGCCGGTGAACGTCAGTGCTTCGGTGGCGATGCGCGTGATGACCAGCGAAAAGCTCAAAGCCAAAAACAAAGATAGCAGTGCAGCCATAGATTTCCGATGCTTCGTAGATGCTGTGGATGCGGCCGGGTGGCTGCTCCATTCTGCGTTACAGTCCCGCGTTACAAGTGTCTCATTGACCGGTCGATGAGACACAAATCCATCTAAAGATGGATGTAAATCTCATGCGATTGAGAGGTTCGAATCGGGGTCGAGCTCCGGTAGTCTGGTGGGGTCAAGATGTAGATTTGTCCGCGAGCGTCGCTCCGGTGGGAAAGGTTTAGATGAGAACGATTGGGATCGCAGCTTTATTATTGTCTCTGGGGGCGTTGGTGCCCGGCGTGCTTGCGGGGGGCGCGCTCGCAGAGGTGGGCGCGAGTGTTGCCGGTGCCCGCGAGATCCCAGTTGGGGGTAGGGCGAGGAACTCCTACTACAGAGGCCGCCTGCTACTTCTGCAGGGAGAGATTGAGGAGATTCACTCTTCGCGCCTTCTCTCCTTGGAAGATGTGGAGAACGACACCGTTGACGAGGTGTTTGATGAGGATGAGATTCTCGTGATTGTCGGTTCTACCGTCAACATGACTGCAGAGGCTGACCTGAGTGTCAGTGGCAGGGTCTATCCCTTTGATATTTATGCTCTGGAGCGCCGGTTTGGCGTGAGGCTAGACGAAGAGGTGCGTGAAGACCTAGTCGAGGAATACTCGGGCAAAGCGATGTTTGTCGCGAATGCCGCGTTCGACCCCCCAAGGTAGGTTCGTCGGGTATTTTTTTGGGATGTTTGCGACGCAAGTAGAGCAACGGAGGTCAATAGGAAGAAGCCGCTGCCCAGATCCAGCAAGCCAAGAGTCGGTTCATCCTCGCCACAAATCAAGTGGATAAAGAAGCCTGGCCTGCAGAGCGTTTCTTACAGGAATATACAGGAATATACAGGAATATAAGGGGCAGCGATGCTCATTTGGCGAGCACTCGCCAAATGGAGAGCGCACAAGATAGCAGAAAGTGGAGCGCGGCTTCCGCTTCCTGAAAGGCCCGGCGTTTTTCACGGATAGTGTCTTTCTGAAGAGACCAGAGCGGGTGGAGGCCCTGGCTTTAGTGGTGGCATTGACGCTACTGGTGTATTCGCTAGCGGAGCGGAAGCTGCGTCAGGAATTGGCGAGTCAGTAAGAAACAGTCCTGGACCAAAAGAAGAAACCGACGAGCAAAACAACGTTTCGGTGGATTCTGCAGAAGTTTCAAGGTGTGCATCTCGTCATTCAGGGTAAAGGTGAGACAGATTAGTAACCTCACAGACGAGAAGAGGAAAATCATCCGATTACTGGGGCCGCAGGCCGAGCGTCATCACCTCACCTTTTAATTATTGTCAACCTGCGGAATGTGGGCTGGAAGAAGACTCACGCGAGGCTCTCGATGTCATTGATGTGGCCGCCCGCGAGGCTGAAGAGCGGATAGCCGATGCTGTCGTCACCGCCGAGCGCAGGGCCAACTGGGGCTGGGCCTAGTCGGGCTACCCGGACTGCCGGGAGCGGCGCGCAAGCGGGAGAGTGGGTCTGAGTAGAGGCTAAGGTAAGCGAATTGCTCGGGAAGCTGTCTGTGGGCGGTTTGAGGAGAATAAGGACAGCGTTTGGCCTGGCTCGGTATTCTAGTTTCGAGTGCCGCATCGGCAGCGTCTCCAGGGAAGATAAGGTCTTTGAGGGGGGTAGCGGTAGTCTCCAGGGGCTGCCAGAGTGCTGCAGACCGACCGCCCGGATGTTATCAAGTATTGATTGTCTGAACCGATTCGAGGAACACGAACCATAATGGACGGGGCTCTACGGGGTCCCTCAGCAGTATCATTGCGAGACTGTCTTGTTACTGCGGGACGGCCCCCAGCAGGCGTGGGGAGTTGCAGCGCATGAAACTACTCTGGGGACAACTTGGCATTGAAACTTGGCATTGAGTTGGGAACCTGGCTCTGGCTGCAAGATGGAGCTGTCGGCCGTGCCATGGCAGCCGTCACCTACGAAATTGCCACTCTCCAATCGGCGATGGTGGAGAATCCGCTTGTCGCCGTTGCTATCGGGCTGCTGGCCGCTTTAGTCGGGAAGCTATCGCTGGCCAACCGTCGCCTGCAACGGGAGGCACTCCAAGAGGGCTCCCGAGTCGGCGAGGCAGATTTCTATCGAGCCATCATCTCCGACGCTCCTTTCCCGTTGTTGGTTTGTGCCGAGGATGGCGAGGTTCTGGAGTTCAACGACGCTTGGACTGAGTTGATGGGTTACATCCGCCCTAATGCCCCAACGATGCGTCACTGGGCGGAGCGAGCCCACAGCAGCGGGCGAGTGCCGCACGCGCTTGAGGCCGCTGTTGCCGAAAAGTGTTTCCCCGAGTCTTGCTGGGAGGAGGGTGACTTCGCAATTCGTACCCGCAGCGGACAGCAGCAGATTTGGCAGTTCAGCTCCGCTCCTTTGACCCCTCTTCCCGACGGCCGCCGCACGGCACTCTCGATGGCCGTCGATGTGACGCAGCGCCGCCAGGCAGAGCGAGCATTGCGCGAGAGCGAGGCGCGCTACCGGGGTATCTACGAGCAGCTGGCTGTGGGCCTCGCTAGCTTGAGCCAAGATGGTCGGCTTCTCGATGTCAACCGTCGGTTCTGCCAGTTGCTGGGCTACACCCGGGAGGAACTGCTAGCCAGGAGCTTCGCGGAAATCACCTATCCCGAAGACCGGGGGCAAACTGACAGCAAGATGGCACGCCTCTTCTGTGGCGAGATCGCTCGCTTTTTCCAGGAGAGGCGTTACTTGTGCAAAGACAACACTGTCCTGTGGTCGAGTACGGAGATCTCTTTGGTGCGAGACGAGGGCTGCCAGCCTCAGCATGCTTTGGCGGCCGTCCGTGAGACTGGCGACCGCGTGAAGGCCGAGCGCAGGCTCCGCCACAGCGAGGAACGCTTGCGACTGGCTCTCAGAGCGGCCAACCAAGCCTTGTACGACCTCGATCTAGAGAGCGATCGAGCGATTGTCAGTCCAGAATACTTTCGAATGCTGGGGTACGAAGACACAGAAGAGTGTCAGGAAACGGTGACTGCCTGGCGCGATCGCGTCCATCCCGACGACCGAGGCATTGCTACCCGAGCATACCAGGCTTATGAAGCTGGGGAGGTATCCCAGTACCACGCCGAGTTTCGGCTGCGCGGTCGGAGCGGCTGGAAGTGGATTCTCTCCCTCGGTCAGTTTGTAGCATGGGACGCCGCCGGTAGGCCCAAGCGCATGGTTGGCACCCACACCGACATCAGCGATCGCAAACGTGCGGAGGCCGCCATTCAAAACCTAATCGCCGGAACCGCTACAGCAACCGGACGCGACTTCTTCCCCGTGCTGGTCAAATACATTGCCGAGGCCCTGCAGACACCCTACGCTGCTGTCGCCTATGTTGCTGGCGACAATGAGTTGCGAACGCTAGCCTGCTGGACCGATGGCAAGCTGCAACCAACCCCTTCAACAATTGCGTTTGCCGGAACGCCATGTGAGATGACCTTGAGCCGGGGCACGTTTTATTGCGAATGCTCGGTCCGGCAGGTCTTTCCTCAGGATCGGAACCTGGCTGCAAGTGATGTCGAGAGCTACCTCGGGGTTGCCCTGCGAGATAGCCAGAAGAAAAGCATCGGCACCCTGTGCGTCCTTGGCCTGCAAGCCCTCCCGGAACCGCGCCAGGCAGAAGAGATTCTGCGAGTCTTTGCTGCCCGAGCTGCTGCCGAGCTAGAGCGCCAGCACGCCCAGGAGGCGCTCCAGGCGAGCGAAGAGCGCTACCGGCTGCTGGCAGAAAATACCAGCGACCTGGTGTGTCTGCACGAGCCAGACGGTCGCTATTTGTTTGTCAGCCCTTCTTGTGAAACTCTGCTGGGATACCACCACAAGGAGATGGTCGGACGGAGCCCTGACGAGTTTTGCCACCCCGACGATCGCGAGCGCGTCCGACAGCGGCGGCATGCCTGGGAGCAACCCGGCCCGGTGACCTATCGGCTTCGCCAGAAGTCCGGCCATTACTGCTGGTTTGAGACCTTGACCCGAGCAATTCAGACCCCCCAGGGGGAAACGATCCGCCTGCAGACCACTTCGCGTGATGTCACCGATCGCGTTAAGGCGCAAGAGCAGCTTGTCTATGAGGCGCGCCACGATCGGCTCACAGATTTACCCAACCGCACCCTACTTGTCGAGCGCCTCGAGTACTGCCTGCAGCAGCAGCGACGGGAGCCACAGCGGCAGTTCGCGCTCTTATTTCTGGATCTCGACCGTTTTAAGGTGGTCAACGATAGCCTCGGCCATGCGGTTGGCGATCGAATCTTGGTGGTAGTGGCTCGCCGCCTGCAGAACGCGACTCGAAATGCCGGCCTGGCCGCCCGCCTTGGGGGCGACGAGTTTGTCGTGCTCCTGACGAGTATTGAGAGTTCGGAAGACGCGTTGCGCGCAGCCGCGCAGCTCTCCCAGGCTTTGCAAGCTCCCATCGACCTCGGCGTACGAGAAGTCACAATCGGGGCCAGCATCGGCATTGTCCTCAGTCACGAGCGCTACAAGCGAACGGGCGACCTGCTGCGCGATGCCGATCTGGCTATGTACCGGGCCAAAGCCCGCAGCGGCCCCCCCGCCCAGAAAATCGCCGTTTTCAACCCCGAGATGCATGCCCGTGCCCTGCAGCGCTTGCATCTAGAGAGCGACCTGCGCCAGGCCCTGCAGCGCGGAGAATTTTGCCTCCACTACCAACCCATCGTCGATCTCTCGAACGATCGGCCTGTCGGAGTAGAGTCTCTGGTTCGCTGGCAGCATCCGGGGCGCGGGCTGATTGCGCCGGGGGAGTTTATTGCCGTCGCCGAAGAAACTGGTGCGATCGCGCTCCTCGACCGTTGGGTTCTGCAGACGGCAAGCCAAGCGCTAGCTCGCTGGCGCCAGCACTATCCGCAGAGTGCGGCCACCCTCAAGGTTGGTGTCAATCTCTGCGCTCGCGATCTGCAAGCCGAAGATTTCGTCGCGGAGATCGACCGAGCCCTAGCTGCTGGAATTCCGGGCAGCTGCTTGACCCTGGAGATTACCGAGAGCATGCTGGTCGAAAACATGGACGAGACGCTGCGTTTGTTCGACCGACTCAAGGAGCGTCGGATTCAATTGAGTATCGACGACTTTGGAACGGGATATTCGTCCTTGAGTTATCTCCACCGCTGGCCTGCAGATAGCCTGAAGATCGACCGCTCCTTTGTCAGCCAGATGCAAAATGATAGGCGCTCGCGGGAAATTATCGAGACCATCATCGCCCTGAGCAACCGATTGGGAGTCGAAGCAATTGCTGAAGGCATTGAAACCCGGCAGCAGCGCGATGCGCTCGCTCGCATGGGTTGCGAACTCGGTCAGGGGTATTACTTCGCTCGGCCTCTGTCGGCTCCTGATATTGAAGCGTTTTTGTTTGGCAGCTCTTCCCCCAGATAGGGGCGAGCCAACTCATCAGCAAACCGGAATTCCCGCATGCCGCAGGCAACGAGCGCGGCAAGTTGTTGCGGTTTGATGAGTTTTTCTTTAAGCTTTTTAACAACGTAGCCGTTGCTAAAGTTGCGACCGCTTTCAGGAAGCGACTGCTCTTGTGGAAGCATCTAAGATGTACCTTGTCTGGTAAGGCATCAGTCCGAGCTGCTCCGTCCCAGGCGTTGCTTCTGAAGAGGGCAAGTGGCAGACGGTAATGCGTTCTTTGGAGCCGCTAGCGCCAGACCTCTATGACGACGACGAACATTTGGTTGAGTACCGGCTGGCTGATCCCCCTGTATCCTTTGCTCGGGGCACTGCTGAGCCTGCCCTGGTCGCCGAGTATCATCCGCCGTACGGGGCCGCGACCGGCGGGTTATCTCAACATTCTCACGACCCTCTTCGCCTTCACCCATAGCTTGGGGGGGCTACTGGCGGTCTGGGGGCACCCTGCCGAGCGCTTCGAGCCCATCTGGCTGCAGGTGGCTGACTTAAGTATCACGCTTCCCTTCGAACTATCTGCCCTGTCGCTGGGTGCGGCGGTGGCCATCACCGGGCTCAATTTACTGGTGCAGGTCTACAGCGTTGGCTACCTCGAGATGGATTGGGGCTGGGCGCGCTTTTATGCGCTGCTTGCACTATTCGAGGCGGGGATGACTGCCCTGGTTCTGGGGGACTCTATCTTCTTTAGCTACATGCTGCTGGAGATCCTGACCCTCGGGACCTATCTGATTGTCGGCTACTGGTTCAACCAGCCCCTCGTGGTGACGGGGGCGCGGGATGCCTTTTTGACCAAGCGGATCGGGGACTTGATTCTGCTGATGGGGGTTATTGCCATTTACCCCTTGACGGGTACCTGGAACTTCACCGACTTGGCCGAGTGGGCCAAGACAGCCAGCCTCTCGCCGACAACCGCGACGTTGCTGGGGCTGGGACTGCTTGCCGGGCCGATGAGCAAGTGCGCGCAGTTCCCGCTGCACCTATGGCTTGACGAGGCGATGGAAGGGCCGCTGCCGACCTCGATTCTGCGGAATGCAGCGGTGGTACCGGTGGGGGCCTGGGTGCTCGTCAAGCTCGAGCCCGTACTGGCCATGTCGCCGACAACTCTGCAAGTGGCGACTGTTGTCGGAGCCATCACGGCTCTAGGGAGCGCGCTCATATCCTGCGCTCAGGTAGACATCAAGCGCGTGTTGTCTTACTTGGTGAGTGCCTACATGGGCCTTGTTTTTGTGGCGGTTGGTACCCAGCAGACCGGGGCGGCCTTCTTCATGCTTCTGACCTACGCGATCGCCATGGCCACTTTGGTGGCGTCGGCAGGATCGGTCATTCTGACTTGTATCACGCAGGATTTAACCCAACTTGGCGGACTTTGGCCCCGGCGACCGGTGTCGGGGCTATCTTTTTTGGTTGGCACCTTCGGGTTTGTCGCCATGCCTCCTTTGGGAGGGTTTTGGTCGATGCGTACCTTCATCGATGGCCTCTGGGAAAACGGAGATTGGGGGCCAATTGCCTTGGTGCTGCTGGCGAACGGCCTGATGGCTTTCGGCTTGATACGAGCATTTGCTTTGATGTTTGCCGGGCCGACCCAGGTGATGAGCGCTCGCGCCCCCGAGCCGATTTGGTTGGTGGTACTGCCGATGGCGATACTGGCCGGGTTGACCCTCCACGTGCCAGTGATTCTGGAGGCGTTCGGGCTGCTGCCGCTGTGGAAGATGAATGTTAATAGTGCGGGCCTGCTGCTGCTAGGGTCGAGCGCGACGGGTGCGATTGTCGGCTACTCGGCCTACCGCAGCCGCCAGCAGCCATCGCCGAATCTCTTGCCGCGATGGCTTGTAGACCTGTTCGCTTACGATTTCTATACCCCGCTCATTTACCGCAATACGGTCGTCCTGGCAGTTGGCGCTCTGGCGCGTTTGGGTAACTGGCTCGACCGCTACATCGTCGATGGCTTGGTGAACTTAGTGGGCTTAGCGTCTCTGGCTGGCGGCGAAACCCTCAAGTACGGCAACACCGGCCGCTCGCAATTTTACGTGCTGACGATCGCGCTTTTTACCGTCCTGGCCGCGCTGGTTACGGTTTGGCTTTATCTACCTGCTGTGCCGGAGGGCCTGTAATATGCTGAGTCCGCTTATTTGGCTGCCTCTAGTCGGCGCGCTCGCCATCGGGCTCGCTCCGCTCTCACCCCAGCAGGCTCGCACTGCTGCCCTAGGGGTGGCTAGCGCTGCGGTGGTCTGGACCCTCTGGCTCTTTAGCCGCTTCGATCTGGCCGATGCGAGCTTCCAGGTCGTTGAGAAGCTCCCCTGGCTGCCCGCTCTCGGGCTCGACTACGAGCTAGGCCTGGATGGTCTGGCTCTTTTGATGCTCGGTCTTGGCAGCCTCCTGATCTGGATTGCCATCTACAGCACTGCGGCTGATGTCGAGCGACCGCGATTGTTCTATAGCTTGCTGTTGGTGGTCGGTGGCGCGATCGCCGGGGCCTTTTTGGCCCAGAACTTTTTGCTGTTTTTCGTGCTCTACGAAATCGAGCTGGTGCCGCTGTACCTGCTAATTGCCATCTGGGGTGGCGAGAACCGCAGCTACGCCGCCACCAAGTTTTTGCTGTACACGGCGATTTCGGGGGCGCTCATCTTAGCGGGTTGCTTTGGCATGTATTGGCTCGGCAATGCCAGCGACTTTAGCTACACGGCGCTGGCTAATGTGGGGCTCTCGCCACAGGCGCAGCTCCTGTTGCTGGTGCCGCTGCTACTAGGCTTCGGCATTAAAATCCCCCTGGTGCCGCTGCACACTTGGCTACCCGACACCTACGTCGCGGCCTCGCCACCCATAGCCATCGTGCTCGGGGGCGTGCTGGCCAAACTCGGCACCTACGGTCTCATGCGGTTTGGATTTAGCCTGTTGCCGGCTGGCTGGCAAACCCTCGCGCCGGGCTTGGCGGTCTGGGCAGCAATCACAGTGATGTACGGCGCGGTCGTGGCGATCGCCCAAAAAGATATCAAGCGCATGGTTGCCTACAGCTCCATCGGGCACATGGGCTATATCTTGCTGGGCATGGCAGCCGGGACCCCCTTGAGCGTGGCAGGCAGCATCGCCCAAATGGTCTCCCACGGCTTGATCCTCGGAATTTTATTCCATCTGGTCGGTCTTGTGGAGACCAAAGCCGGTACCCGCGAACTCGATGTGCTCAACGGTCTGATGAACCCCGTACGGGGCTTGCCTTTAACCAGCGCCCTGCTGATCCTAGCGGGCATGGCCAGCGCCGGGATCCCTGGCTTGGTTAATTTTGCCGCTGAATTTGTCATCTTTCAGGGTAGCTACCGGCATTTTCCGGTGCAGACGCTCGTCTGCGTCATTGGCACGGGCCTGACGGCAGTGTACTTCGTTATTTTGCTCAACCGCACCTGCTTCGGTCGCCTAGACAACGCGCGAGCCTACTTCCCCAAAGTCACCCTCGATGAGAAAGTTCCGGCTTTCATTCTGACAGCGGCGATCGTCTTTTTGGGCCTGCAACCGAGCTGGCTGATGCGCTGGACCGAGCCGACGCCGGTCTCGGCTGTTGCCGAGACCATCGAGCCGGGGGCGACCACCATCGACGATCTGCGGGCCGCAGCGCGCGCTGCGGTCGATACAAACTAACGTCCCTCCAAACCTCACATGACCCAAGCAATCTCGCCCCCCCAGCCCGTTCTGCCCCCCTCGACCCATCCCTTTGCTGAGGTCGTCCATCGCCTCGAAGCGGGGGGCTCGATGCTGCCGGATACGCCCGAGAACTTGATGCAGATTATCGGCATCTACAAAGCCTACGCGGTGCCAATGGATTTCTACTGGCGCGACTTGCTCTACATTGCCGAGCGGGTTTTTCTCGAGCCGCTGCCATTTTTCAAGTACTTCATTTCCCCAGAATATCTCCAGCGCCACAACACCTACGCAGGCGACAAATCACCGCTGCGCATTTGGCGCGGGCCGGGAGAAGCTCACCCCGAGCTACGGGCCTTCATGGCAAAAGGCGAGCTCGGGATCGCGATCCCCAAGCTACTGCATCACCTTTGGCACGACCGGGTCAACATGGAGTTTGCCGAGTCCTGCATGCGGGCCATGTTCTGGCACCGAGATATCAACCCCAAGTTCAACGACTATCTCTACAGCCAGCCCTATGTCGACGCGGCCAACCGAGCCATTCGGGCCTACTTCAAACGCAATCCAGTGGCCCTCGCCCTCCACGCCCTCTTCCCCGAGATGTTTTTAGAGCAGGTGCGGCAGCTTTCTTATTACGCCAATCTGGGGCTGTTTTGGGAAGTGATGGCTCCTGTCTTTTTTGAGATGTCGGATATCTACGATGCAGGCGGCTTCAAAGGTGTCCCCGATGCCATGAATTTCCTAGTCGATGGCATCTTTGCGGTGGCCGGGCGACCGATTTATCATCACGCTTACATTAATGGCGAATGCTTTGAAATTATTCCCAAGTCGGTAGGCTTTACCTGGCTCTATGAGGCGGCCTTGCCCTATGTTGAGGCGGTTTTTTATCGCACCTCACCGTTTCGGGGTACGAAATCTTACAATGCCCAGGCCGGGCAAGTCCCGCGCGACCAGGGCGAGTTTCACTACGGTATTCTCTATGCCGATGTCTTTCCGGTTGGCAGCGCGGGCATCCCGCCGACGCTGCTGATGCAAGATATGCTGCACTTTTTGCCGCCGTACCTGGTGGATTATTACCAGCAGCATTGCCGGGGCAAAGACGACACGCTCATTCAGCTTGGTATTACCTTCCAGCGATCGATGTACAACGTCACCTCCGCTGTCATTCAGGCCCTGCGGACGGCTCTACTCTATCCCCTCGACGACCCCAATCCGGCACACCTCAAGGCAAACCGGGAGTTTTTTGAGGCCCAAATGGACCGCCTCACGCGCCCGGAAGCGCGGCTGCGCAACATCCAGCACCGAGATTATCGATAACCCGAGAAAAATAATGCCAACTATTGTCGATATTGCCGTTGAGGCCGAGGGCTTTGCAACTTTGGTGACGGCCGTCAAGGTCGCAGGCTTAGTCGAAACGCTGCAGTCGGCGGGGCCATTTACGGTGTTTGCGCCTAACGATGCGGCCTTTGCCAAGCTGCCACCCAATACAGTCCAAACCCTCGTCCAGAATCCACCCCAGCTCGCCCGCATTCTGACTTACCACGTCGCGGCGGGCCGGTGGACCCAAGCTGATTTAGAGAGTGTCGAGAGCCTGACCTCGGTAGAAGGATCGCCCATCCCGATTCGAGCCAAGGGGCCATTCGAGGTCAAAAATGCCACGGTCGTTGCCGCCGACATCGAAGCCTCAAATGGCATCATCCACGTTTTGGATAACGTGATTTTGATGGGTTGACGCTGGGGCTTTCTAGCTGGAGAAGCAATCGAGCAAGCGGCGCTTCGCGCCAAGCCCATTAATAATGCTGTCCACAATCCAGGAGATGTCCCCGGCGTTCTTTAGAAAATCATCCCACAACTCTGGCGGCCGTTGTAGTAAGGTGTCGGCTGCAATGATGCCCGACCAATCGAGTTTTTTAGGGTCGGCCCCTACGACTCCGCTCTGGTGCATGACCTTTAAAAACTCTTCTGCGACTAAGCCGTAGCCAATCGCAGTGGGATGAATGCAGTCGAGGGAGAATAACCCCCCCGAGGTGCGTTGGTTCTGCTTGTCGATCCCCAGCATCAACGTACTGGGAACGGGGTCGAGGTCTAGAAGGGGATGCCCTGCTGGCAAGTAATCTCTGAGAACTTGCTCCGGGGCACCCAGCTGCTGCTTCCGTTTGACCGCAAGGTTACCGAGCAGCTCGCCAATATCAACGAGATGCCAGTTATCTCCCGCCTCGGCAACAAGAGTTTTGATGGTGTCGTTAAATTCATCAACCCTACGGTCTACTTCTCGAACCCGATCGCGCTCGAGAAAGCGAACTTGCAGCCAACCCGGTTGTGCGTAGAACGGATAGTACCGGTCGTAATACCTACCATCGAATTTGCCCGCACCTTGCGTAAGGGGTGGAATGGTTACGTAGGGCACGGTACTAACAAACACATTTGTTTTGCGGGCAGGGTCGCGGTCGACGATCGATTTTACTTCGTCAACCAGCGTTCTATAATCTCTCTCAAAAACACTGGGAGAAGTTAAGTTGAATTCTCGACGTTCCTCTGGGTCGTCGCTAGGAAAATAATCTGGCATTGGCTTGATGTCCAAATCGCCAACAGTCCCCAGGCAATCATTCGCCCCCAGAGCTAGGATGAGATTCTCGACGCCTTCGCGGTCGTAAATCTCTCTCAAGACATCTACTTGAGTGAGCTGTAGTTGCTTGCGCGCTCTATTGTTGCCGGGGTTGAGTACTTTGTAGGCGGCTCGGTACATTGGAGCGCTCGGCAGAGCTAGCCGATCGTTCGCACGATCCCCTTCAACCTTACGAATGATTTTTAGGCAGTAGTCCGGATCGACTGTGAAGGCATCTGCCACTCTAAAGCCAAAGACAGCCAAGTTGTGATGGATGCCCCGAAAAGAGGAGGAGCCATCGATTCGCCCCGGCCCTCGCTCGTAGTACCCTTCGGTGGTATCGATATATTTTCCAACCGCTCGAACCCAGCGCAATTTAGCTCCTAGAGAGTTCCCCTCATCGATCGCACCTTCAGACGATTTGAGGAAGTGCTCTAAATTAATAGGCAGTCCCTGACCCGATCCGTCTTCGCCGCGATGATTGGGAATACAGAACTCTTGATTGATTTCTAGGCCGAGCGATCGCGCGATCGTCGCTGGATAAGACCATTCCGTTGCGAAGATAGCACCACTTTGAAAACCGTGAGTGATGCTATCGCCAATTGCTACCAACTTTGCCATGACTTCGATCTCCCAATAAAAATTTATTTATGGCACGCTAACGTTTTTGAGCTTGGAGGTGCGTTCTGAGAACTCCAACGAAGCCTAGTGAGCTAGCCACTGCGTCCGCTGCAGCAGAGTGCCTAGCAGCGCCGTAGCAGCCGCGAGGGCTCCAATCGTCGCTGTCAATTGCGTTCGTCTCCGGTTACCAAATCTACATCGATGGGATGATAGTTCATTCATGATGGGAACTCGCTAGTGAGTGTTTGAGGGTTAGCTTATTCGCGATCGCCAGCTCATTGCAGCATGGTAGCTCTCATCTCAGGGGAAAAGCATTCCAAAGTCCATCCGGCCACATCAAGAAAGTTGCGAACAATCTACCTTAGTACGGGGTTCCTAAAGCTGCAGATGGGGCAGATGCAGACGATTTTGCTGCTAGCAAGGCCAGCGCGAGCAAAAATTGACCCTCAGAATCGCGCCCTCTGCTCGGACTGGGGATGGTAAATTGGTGCGGCTCGCGGCATCTTCTGCAAATTAAGAATATCAGCAGTCTGGCGATTCGTTGCTCCGAGCCCGATTCCGCACGGGTCATTCGTGCCGTGCGACCTTCGCAACCGACCACTGAATCGAACCCTTCCAGCGCTCGTAAGTTCGGGTGAACTCGAAACCCAATGCTCGGAAGTAATCGCCCTTGCTCGACACCGATGTCGGGGAAACATCCAGGAGCACCGCTAGGGTGCCAGTAGGGAGCCACCAGCCACACCGAGCAGCTTCCTCTAGGTACCGCAAGTTTTCAATGTCGATAACCCCAGAATCTTCCAGTTCCTCGGGCTCTGGGGCGAGGAGTTCGCCGCGCGCGACGGGTACGGGCAGTGCGGACGGGTCGCTTGCTGGCAGTCCCTCCGGCGGAGTACTAGTGTCAGACATGGAGTAAGGTTGCGGTTTCAGAGTGCAATCGGAGGATACCCCGCATCATCCGTACCGCGTGTTAGGAGCAGCACGGTGAAACATGGAGCGATCCGGGTTCAGCGGACACCTAACAAGTGGACTGGTCCGGGAGCTGACGATATAAAGGAGGGGCGCTGTCACGAGCATACTGATGAGTTGGGGAACTTACAGCATCTCAGAGAGTGCTCCCTTTCGCCAGGTCTCCCTCAGGGCAATGATTTTAGGGCTTTTCTGCACCACTGAGGCCAACACCCCAAAAATAGCAGCAAAACCTCTGAAAACGACCTCCGAGCCACAAGACAAGACCCGAACAAACTATTGTGCCTGCGAGATTTGATGTTCTTTAGCGTACTGGCGAAGTGCGCGGTTAACCGACTCTGAGTCTGGGAAGAGTTCGTGTAAATCGGGATCTATCGCCACAACGTTTGTCCCTTCTCGATAACGGGACGCGTATTTTCCGCGCGCGCCCGATCTGACGAGAGAGGTTGGGTACTCAGGTCTCAGGGTATCTTCATCGCTCATATGCTTTGCGCGCCTGCCGGGTCATGTGTCGTGCTGAGATAATTCGAATGATGTCAGATCTCTTGGCAAATGACACAACAAAATGTGTATCTTTCAATGAAACACTATGTTTTGTCTGATTGGCGAAGGCCGTCGCTTCATCCCACTCAAAATTCATAGAGCATCAATATCCAGAGCCTAGCTACGGAATTTTAAGCAAAGCGAAGCCTGATGTTTTTGAGCTTGGGGATGCGGTCTGGGAACTCCATCTGAAGTCGTATGGATGGGGCCAGCAGGCAACTTGGAGCATCCTTAGACGCGCGAACCTAGTGGTCCAGCAGCTCATTCTTTGCATCCCAGTAAAATAGAAATAAAATAATAGTGAATATAGACAGCAAAACGTTGATGAGACACTCGTAGATTACATCTACTAGGAAGTTTTCATCCTGCCCGGCCAACTGTAATGGCAAGTATAGGAGAAAAGATGTCAGGACAACAACTAGAATCAGTCCGAGGAAGGTCAGCATAACTGCACCTAAGATAGGCCATCTTTTTCCTCGAGTCAGTTTTGCGCTGAGTTTTCTTGCGCCCGCTCCGTCTACACCCTCTAGAACGACAATAGCATCGACTAGGGCAAACCGGATTGCCAGAACGACTCCTGGGACGATTAGGGCAATTAATCCGGCAAATACGATTAATCCTGTGGTGATGCGAGCTCCCAATAATTTAAAGCTTTTTCGGGCAGCGTGAGACATAGATTCTCTGTAAGTTGGACGCAGTCCTTTCTTTAGCTGAGAAGCAGCATGAAGAATTGCACCCACGTAGATTGGACCAAATGCTAGCTCGATAGCACTGTCTACTCTATATTCCTGTATAAAGATGCGAAGCTCATCTCCTCCGGTAGCCTCTGGAAGAACATACAGCCGCAAATAAACGAGCAAGATCGACCCGGGCAGCCAGACTGTCAGCACGATTGAGCCGAACAATGGTAAATTAGCAATAAAAAATCTAATGGCTTCACGAATCTTCTCAATCATAGAAATACTGATAAATCAACTCTTATCTCGTTCTTTGAAGTGCGGATTTCTGCAATCCGGCCACCAGCTTCAGAACGTCACCTCCAATTTGGTGGCCTAACGGCAGGATCTCGAGCGAGGCAAGGCCTAACTCCGTTCGAGCAGAGCCGAACGGCACGGTAGCGTGCCTCGAGGTTAGCAGAGAATCTGCGATCGCAAACCTTCCATCTCATAAAAGCGCCCAAGCAGAGCTTAACGACAGCTATGCGTTCTTCTGCATGTGGCTTAGAACGACTGCCCCACGGGGGGATAGTTCGTAGCCAGGTTGATGGCTGATTGTCAGTCCGAGATTCTTCAGCTTCCGGATGTTCGCCTTGAGCCAATCTTTCTCGAATCCTATGCGGTCGGCGAGATCGGCGGCAGCGGTCTTAGGATGAGCGTCGATGGCAGCAAGCACAGTCTTTGTCCAGTGTCCGAGTTGCGACCGTGAATCCATGCGTTTCAAACGGCTGACAATGTCATCGAGATCGTCTGCGGAAAGGTTGGTGTCTTCGCGAAGTGCGGTGCGTGGGTCGTCGCCAGAGTACGCGAGTTCGATCCGGTACACTTGGCCTTCGCGGCTGCGTAGCTCCTTGAGAAGGCTTTCGAGGTCCGTGTAGCCTGCGTCCCGGGCGTCAGAGTCAGTGATGGATCTCAATGCGATCTTCTCAATGCGTTGAATGCTCAGCAAACCGATAGCGGTCTTGAGTGTGCCGTTATCTTTCACCGTCGGTCGTTGCCATCGACGAAACGCAAGCGTCACATCGCCAGCTTTGATACGCTCTAGAATCGGTTTGCGAATCAACATGATAGTCCCAATACCTTGGAAGCCAAAGGCGTGGATCGGAAGCACGAGCGAAGCTAGGGCATAGACACTTACGCCAGCTCCCGAAAATCGGAGTTTTTGGCTAAATTTGCAAGATTTTCAAGCAAAGCGAAGCCTAATGCTTTCGAGCTGAGAGGCGCGGCCAAAAATGTAGAACGAAGCCCGGTGCATTAGCACCCGCGTCCCCTGCAGCGAAGTGTTAGGCAGAGCCTACCCGAGCTGCAGCACTATAAACTTAGCAGAGGTAGGATGCTCGCGACCGCGAAATCTCTCGTCAGAGAAAGGAAAAACACTGAGAGATTCGAGGTCAGTAGCCCGAATTTAGTGGAAAATTCTGGAAAGAGTGAGGTTCGGGTCATGAGGTTGGACAACATCTTGAGCAAGGAAGTACTGGTGAAGACGTGGCCTATTGCTGTGGGGATAGGGATTTTGGCTTTTGCCGCCTTTGGCCCGGACTTCGACCCAACATCTTCGACTCTGAGAAGAAGAAGGCGCTTTGCCTTGAGAGCAATATACGAACTCTTCGGTGAAGCTGGAGTCAAAGTTGCAATGGTTGTGATTGGGCTCGTACTGCTCGGAGTTGGCGTTGCCGAAACGCGCAAAGCTCTACAGGCTCAAAACAGGAAACGATGAGTGCGGAGAGGGGTCTAGCTATGGGATTTTCAAGCGAGGCGAAGCCCCAGTGCTTTTGAGCTCAGAGGCGCGGCCTGAAGACTCCGCCGGAGCCCGGCGCCCTAGCCTCCGCGTCCCCTGCAGCAAGGTATTCGGGCAATACTCGCCCGAATAGTAGTAAGAAACTGACTAGCCCCCTCCTGTTGAGTTGATGACTTGTCCGGTAATCCACCGTGCCTCATCTGTTGAGAGCCAACCGATGAGACGCGCGGCATCTTCGGGTTGCCCCCATCGCCTCTGAGGGTGCGTCGCGCGAACTGATTCGTAGAGCGCCGCACTTGCATAGCCAGTATCCGTAGCGCCGGGATTGACGGTGTTTACTGTGATGCCGCGAGAAATTAGGTGAGAAGATAAACTCAATGTAAGTTGGTGGAGCGCACCTTTGGAAGCAATGTAAGACAATTCATTGGGCATGGCACCGAGATGCTGCCCGGAGGTAAGGAGGATGACTCGACCGCCAGGGCAACCTTTATGCTGGGCAGCAAATGCTTGAATTAGTAACAGAGTTCCGCGCACGTTGACTAACAGGTGCTTGTCGATTTCTGCAGCAGTCAGTTCTTCTAGGCTCCCCATCGTACTGTATGCATGGTTCGCAACCAAAATATCAATGTGGCCCAAAGCTCCTACAGCATTACTTATCAGTTGAGCTGGCGCGGCGGGGTCAAGGAGGTCTACTTCAGCGTGTTCGATGCGAGTGCCATACTCTCTGAGTTCGGAAACGAGCGCTACAACTCCGTCAGGATCTGTACCCCAGGGCCGTTCGGCATCGAAAGGAGAAAATGAATGAACGAATACATTCGCGCCATACATGGCTAATCGCGCTGCAATTGCAAAGCCAATTCCTTTGCGGCGGCTGACACCTGTCACGAGCGCTGCGCGGCCCTTCAGTACAGCTTCGTGCAAAACACTGGCTCCTATTGCAAGTAAGAGATTCACAGTTTAGTGAAATATACCGACTGCGCGAGTAACCTTTATTTAGAGTAAGTTTTCCCACACAAATACTGCCAGTCCCGCGTGCTGGAGGCTGATTCGCCAGCGATTGAGCCACAGCGCTCGTCTCTCGTGCGATCGCGCGGCAAACGCAACTTGCTACACTCGGCATATCCAGTTGCCGCCAGGGAGAAGCGCGATGCCGACTATTGCCGTCGTCGATTACGACATTGGAAATTTGCACTCGGCTTGCAAGGGCCTCAAAAATGCTGGTGCCGAAACCATCGTGACGGCCTCTCCTGCCGAAATTGCGGCTGCCGATGCCGTCGTGCTCCCTGGGGTCGGGGCCTTCGACCCAGCAATGATACATCTGCGCGATCGCGGCCTGGTCGAGCCTCTGCAGGCTGCTGCTGCTTCGGGCAAGCCTTTTTTCGGTATTTGTGTGGGCATGCAGGTGCTCTTTGAAGGCTCCGAGGAGGGCCGCGAGCCGGGTCTGGGCATTGTCAAAGGCTACGTACGCCGCTTCCGGCCCGAGCCAGGCCTGACCATTCCGCACATGGGCTGGAATGCCCTGCAGCTAAGCCCGCCAGAGTTAGCACTCTTCGGCGATCTCGGCGGCGACCCCTACGCCTATTTCGTGCACTCTTATTACTGCGAGCCGAGAGACCCGCAGGTTATTGCCGCCACCGTTACCCACGGCAGCCAAACCGTTGCTGCTGCCATCGCACGCGACAACCTCGTCGCAGTGCAGTTTCACCCGGAAAAATCTTCTAAGGCCGGGCTGAAGATTTTGGCAAACTTTGTCGCGCAGCTGCGATCGCCGACTGGCGCGCCCGCGTAGCTGCGCTGCCAAGAAATTTTTATACTGGGAGGGTTGAGGATCTTTTTTTTAAGGCCCAATTATTCTTTGCTCGCCCAATGACTGCCACCACTGCCGCCGCCGCCGAGCCACGTCGCTACCACATCACGACTTTTGGCTGCCAGATGAACAAAGCCGACTCCGAGCGGATGGCCGGAATTCTGGAGGCGATGGGTCTAGTTGGCTCTGAAGACCCCAACGAAGCAGATATCGTGCTCTACAACACTTGCACGATTCGGGATAACGCCGAGCAGAAGGTTTACTCCTATTTGGGTCGCCAGGCCAAGCGCAAGCAAACTCAACCCCATCTGGTCTTGGCGATTGCAGGCTGCGTCGCCCAGCAAGAAGGCGAAAAACTCCTGCGTCGCGTCCCCGAGCTGGACTTGGTTATGGGGCCGCAACACGCCAACCGCTTGCAGGATTTGCTCGAGCAGGTGTTCGACGGCAACCAAGTGGTGGCCACCGAAGCGATTCATATTGCCGAAGATATCACCAAGCCTCGTCGCGACAGCGAGGTGACCGCTTGGGTCAATGTCATTTACGGCTGTAACGAGCGCTGTACTTATTGCGTGGTGCCCAACGTGCGGGGTGTCGAGCAATCGCGCGCGCCCGCAGCGATTCGCGCCGAAATCGAGGCGATCGCCGCCCAAGGCTTCAAGGAAGTCACGCTCCTGGGCCAAAATATCGACGCCTATGGCCGCGACCTGCCCGGTAGCACCCCCGAGGGCCGCCACCAGCACACCCTGACAGACTTGCTCTACTTCATTCACGATGTGCCGGGGGTCGAGCGCATTCGCTTTGCCACCAGCCATCCCCGCTACTTCACCGAGCGCCTCATTCGCGCCTGTGCCGAGCTGCCGAAGGTCTGCGAGCACTTCCACATCCCGTTTCAGTCTGGCGACAACGCGATTCTCAAAGCCATGTCGCGCGGCTATACCCACCAAAAATATCGCCGCATCATCGATAAAATTCGCGCCTATCTGCCCGACGCGGCCATTAGTGCCGATGCGATCGTGGGCTTCCCGGGCGAGACAGAAGCGCAGTTTGAAAACACGCTCGCGCTGGTGGCCGATATTGGCTTCGACCAACTCAATACGGCGGCTTATTCTCCCCGGCCGGGGACGCCCGCAGCCACCCGGGACGACCAACTCGACGAAGCCACCAAAAGCGATCGCCTGCAGCGCCTCAATCATTTGGTGGCTCAAAAAGCCAGCGAGCGATCGCAGCGCTACGCCGGGCGCATCGAAGAAATTCTCGTTGAAGGCAGCAACCCCAAAGATCCCTCGCAGGTGATGGGGCGCACCCGCACCAACCGCCTGACCTTTTGCCCGGGAGAGCTAGCCGACCTCAAGGGCCGCCTCGTCAAGGTCAAAGTGTCGCAAGTGCGAGCCTTTAGCTTGACGGGCGACTTTATCGAGGTTGTGTGAAGTCAGATGCCGTAGGTCTCTAGCTGCTGCTGCAGATAGTCGGTCGGTGCGCCTGCCTCGAGGGTATCGAATAACAGAGTTTCGTCGCGGACCGTCTTTGTCGGGACCGGCAAACCCAGCTCGTCGGAGAGGTCCTTAATCAAATCGGTCAGAAAAATTTCTTGACCGAGTTCGGCAGAGTTGGCAACGAGGCTTCGGTCGATCTCATTCCAGCGGGCTAGCTGGGTGACGATCCAAGTCGAGAAGCTATGCCACGGGTAGGGGTCGAAATCCACGCGATCTGGGACGTCGAAGGTGTTGCCACGACCGTCTTCATACTTGCCGGTGTAGATTGCCTCGAGCACTTCGCGGGGTTGATTGAGGAAGTTGCGCGGGGCTAGAGTTTCGGCAATTTGCAAGCGGTTCTTCTGACCCTTGGCGTAGTGGGCGGCCTCGACAACAGCTTTGGTCATCGCTCGGAAAGTATTGGGATGCGCGTCCATCCAGGCTTGGCCGGCACCTAAAATGCAGCAAGGATGCCCGGGCCAAATGTCTTTGCTGAGGGCGTGCAAGTAGCCCGCACCCTCGGCAACCAAGCGTTGGTTGAAAGGCTCGGCAATAAACATGGCATCTAGATCGCCCACTGCCATCAAGGCAACGGTATCTGGGGGCGGTACGACATCTAGTTGCACGTCCGTATCGGGATTAACGCCGCCCGTTGCCAGGTAATAACGCAACAGTAATGTGTGGGTGGAGTGAGGAAAGGGAATGGCAATGCGGAAGCCCTTAAAGTCTGCCGGACCCTTGACGGTTTGCTCGTGTTGCTTGGCCACGGTGAGGGCATTGCCGTTGAGGTTGCTAATCGCGAGCGTCCGGGTTGGGAAAGCCAACGAGTCCACACCTAAAGACATGGTGATGGGCATTGGTGCGATTAGGTGGGAGGCATCTAGCTCGCCAGCGATAATGGCATCTCGGACGGCAGCCCAGCCGGGCACTTTGACGAGTTCGACATTGAGCCCGTACTTTTCGTAGATGCCTAGAGTCTTGGCCATCAGAATGGGCGTCGCACAGGTGATGGGGACGAACCCAACTTTGATTGTCGTCTTCTCGAGGTTGGCGACTTCTGCGGCCCCCTCCCCTGCGACTGGGTCGGGCCCTTCGGCGGCAGGGCGGCTGCAATTGGCGAGCGAAACCAACGCAGCACCGATGGCTAAGTTACGAACGAACTCGCGGCGCGATAGCGCCTCCGTCCGGATGGCATCGCCGAAGTATTCACCCGCTTTAGGTCCGAAGGCTGCGGCAATGGCTGCATCCAAGCCACCGGCTTGGGCGATCAGCGCCCGAGCGAGCCGCTCTCGCCGTGGGTTGCCCCTTGAGATGGCCCGCAGCAGCAGCGTCTTGCGCAGCTCGCGATGGGTTACGCGCTCGGCCATAACAGTCGCCTCGGGCTGATAGAACCCCATGCGATGTAGGTCGCCAATTGCCTCGGCCGGATCGGCGGGCATGCTCTCAATAAACTGGCAGTGGTCGACCCGAGGATGGGGCAGGCCACAGGGGCAAGCGTCAGAGCTGACAGATTGCAGTAAGCTGTCGCCGCGCGGGAGCAGAGTAGAAATCGGACTCATAATCATCTTTATCCCTCACTGAAATTGAACCTTGTTTATCGAAGCAGTAGAAACTTATTGCCGCACCAACCCAGCCCCTACATCGAACTAATGGAGCCGGGACGAATTACTCCGCGTCCTGCTTGAGAATTTCATGGCCTGCCGCTTGAAATCCGTAGCTTTGCGAGGGCTCCCTGTCCGAGCAAACAGATTCTGTTGAGAATGGGATTCCCAACGGATCGAGCGACCGAACGATTGCCAGCAAACTCACAAGCAAACTAGTTGGTGCCCGAGATTACAATTAATTTCAAATCGGGAACCGTAGCATCCAATACGGAATGGGAGAGTGCTGCTGCCCCCTGCCTGTGGCGATTGCGAATCTCTGACAAACGCGCCCAAATGCTAACTCGAGATGCGAATTTGACAAGTCTCACATGCGAGTATTGCAAATATGAAGCTAGAGTAAATTTCGATACAAAATACCCGCAGGCATTCTGGGTAGGCTAGCACTCACTTGAGATTTTTTTAGCAAACGCCAAGTCTATCAAGCTCAGTTGATAGAGTTTAGAACTCATGTTTGAGGTGCCGCCCAAGGCCTATCACTTGCAGATTCGTCACAACCGCGACGATCGCTCGCCCATCAGCCCAGCCGAGCCGGATATAGACCGCTTCGAGAAGCGAATTATTTCCATTCATAATCTAATGATTGGCAAGCGGCAGCTACCAAGCCTGGACCCAATTCGGCGAGCGGCCGAAGAAGTGGATGGCATCTTTGCCAAGCAAACTTTCCCCGAGACCGTACCCAAGTTCGTGCGAGGGCGGTTGCCTGCCTACGGCGAGCGCCGGATTCTTGCTTTCGAGACAGTTTTGTGCGAGCTGGGTTTTTGCCAGCGAACCGAACTCGATGCTGCCTTAGCTGGAGAGGCGCTACCAAGTGCGAGCGCGCCTACTACTGCTGCACCTTACGTTCCAGAGGTCTCTCCAGCAGACGATTCTGGTGCGGGTGGCGCGCTTAAGTTCGCACCCGGCGATCGGGTGCGCGTCGGAAATCGGCTCAAGCCAGGTCACATCCGTACGCCCTGCTATCTATTCGGCAAGCAGGGGCGCATCGTGCGCTTGCAGGGGCATTTCCTCAACCCAGAAGAGATCGCCCACTACAAGCCGACCGTGGCTAAGTTGCCCCTTTACCTCGTTGAGTTCGAACTCGGCGCAATTTGGGGAGAGCTCTGCCCGGCCCGCAGTCGCGCCGATAAGCTGCAAGCCGAGTTCTACGAGCATTGGCTCTCGCCTGCAATTGAGAGCGAATAAATCCTTTTGAGAAGACCCCAAATAATTACTGATGACACAGTCGCCCGAAAGCAACGTCCAGGCCCAGAACGAGTATCCCTTCGCGCGCGAGGCCCACAGCCACGACGACCATCCCATCATCGAAGACGATCGCGCCTACTGGGAGCAGCGCGCGCGCGTCGTCGAGAGACTCCTAGAAGCGAAGGGCTACTTCACCGCCGCCGAAGTTCGCCAAGAAATCGAGCGGGAAGACTCGGTGACGCCTATGTTGGGGGCCAGGCTGGTGGCGCGGGCTTGGCTCGACTCCGACTTCAAAGAACGCCTTCTAGCTGACGGCAAGGCGGCCTGCCGCGAACTCGACATCGATACTGTCGAAATCAAGCGCCTCGAGGTCGTCGAAAATACCCCGACGCTTCACCACGTCGTCGTCTGTACCCTGTGCTCTTGCTACCCGCGCGCCATCTTAGGCTACCATCCGCCCTCTTGGTACAAGAGCGCGGCCTACCGCAACCGAGTCGTCGTGGACCCCCGAGGAGTCTTAGCCGAAGAGTTTGGCACCATCGTGCCTGCAGCGGTCGAAATCCGAGTGATGGATAGCAATGCCGACACGCGCTACCTGGTCATTCCGCTGCGACCCGCCGGAACCGAAGGGTGGCCCGAAGCGCGACTAATTCCTCTAATTACCCGCGACAGCATGATCGGAGTTTCCTTTACTTTGAGTCCGGATACTGCTGCTGTTTGAGGAATTGGCAAAAAGGGGTTTCAAAAACACGTTTATTTCTTGGAGCTTGAAGCTATGAGCGGTCTTGGTGGATTGAATAAAACGCCCAACGGCGTCGTCCTAGGCATGGTGCAGCTGCAGCTGCCGACGGTCGCGACCCCAGACGATCTCGCCGCGCAGGCCAAGCGGATTGTGGGCCTGGTTGCAAAAGCTCGGCGCAACCTGCCGACGATGGATTTGGTGGTGTTCCCCGAGTACGCCCTCCACGGGCTTTCGATGGACACCAATCCCGAAATTATGTGCCGCCTCGATGGCCCGGAGGTCGAAGCATTTTGCCGAGCCTGCAGCGACAACGACATCTGGGGTTGCTTCTCGATTATGGAGTACAACCCCAAGGGCAACCCCTACAACAGCGGCATCATCATTGATAACCGTGGCAACCTGAAGCTCTACTACCGCAAGCTACATCCCTGGGTGCCCGTCGAGCCTTGGGAGCCCGGTAACCTGGGCATCCCTGTCTGCGAAGGGCCCAACGGCAGCAAGATCGCCCTGATTATTTGCCACGACGGTATGTTTCCCGAAATGGCCCGCGAATGTGCTTACAAGGGAGCCGAGATTATGATTCGGACGGCCGGGTACACCGCCCCCATTCGAGAGTCCTGGCGATTTACCAACCAGGCCAATGCGTTTTGCAATCTCATGGTGACTGCCTCGGTCTGCATGTGCGGCACCGACGGGACCTTCGATTCGATGGGCGAAGGCACGATCGTCAATTTCGACGGCATGCCCCTTGCTGTCGGTGGCAATCGTCCCAACGAGATTATCACCGCCGAGGTCCGTCCCGATCTCGTCCGCGAGGCCCGGATTCACTGGAGCGTCGAGAACAATATCTACCAGTTCGGTCATCGGGGCTATGCAGCCGTCAAAGGCGGCGCGCGCGATTGCCCCTATACCTATATGAAAGACCTGGTCGCGGGTTGCTACCGCCTGCCCTGGGAAGATGCGGTGGCCTACAAAGATGGCACCTCCTGCGGTTTTCCCGCGCCCGATCGCGAGTATGTTGGCGAAGAATTGCCCCCGCAACTGCTGGGTAAATCGTAAGCGTGCCCCGTGAGGTTATGGAACCCCCAGTCGGTGCATTTAGCGGTAAACGGCACGTTAATGCGCGGCCTCGAACTTAACGGCAACCTCTTGGCTGTGGGCGCCACCTTCGTGCGAGAAGCCCGCACGGAAGCAGCTTACCGGCTATGGTCCATCGACGATCGCCATCCGGCCATGATTCGCGTCGGGTCCTGGGGGAGTGCGATTGCCCTCGAGGTTTGGGCGGTCCCGGCAGCTGGGCTCGGCAAACTGCTCTGGAGCGAGCCCCCGGGCTTGTGCGTGGGCAAGGTGCGCTTGCAAGACGATGAGGTTGTTTTGGGGGTCCTAGGCGAGCCTATCCTCTGCGAGGGCCAGCAAGACATCACCGCCTGGGGAGGGTGGCGGGCCTACACGCAGACCCTCTCGTGAAAACGCCCCCTCGCTCTTTCGTTGGAGACAAAAGCCATGGCTCTCTATATCAAAGCCAATCCTTATAACTATCCCTACAACGGCGATCTGCGCCCCGAAAACACCGCCTTGGTCGTCATCGACATGCAAGCCGATTTTTGTGGTGTCGGGGGCTACGTTGACAAGATGGGGTACGACCTGACGCTGACCCGCGCGCCAATCGAGCCGATAAAAAAGATCCTGGCTGCAATGCGCCACCAGGGATATCACATCATTCATACCCGCGAAGGCCATCGCAACGACCTGGCAGACTTGCCTGCCAATAAGCGCTGGCGCAGCCGTCAAATCGGGGCGGGCATCGGCGATCCGGGGCCTTGCGGGCGAATTCTAGTGCGCGGCGAGCCGGGCTGGGAAATCATTCCCGAACTCGAGCCCCTGGCTGGCGAGACCATTATCGATAAACCCGGCAAAGGTGCCTTCTACGCGACGGATCTAGAGCTAATCCTGCGCTGCAAGGGGATTGCCAATCTCATCCTGACCGGCATTACGACCGATGTCTGCGTGCATACCACCCTGCGAGAAGCTAACGATCGCGGCTTCGAATGTCTCGTGCTCTCGGACTGTACGGGAGCTACAGACTACGGCAACTACCAGGCTGCCCTGCACACGATCGAGATGCAAGGCGGTGTCTTTGGCACGGTGGCCGATTCGGCTGCGGCGATCGCGGCGATTGGTTCGGTCTGAAGCGCTACTTTACGCCCTAAGGATTATGGCGCTACCGCCGACGATCTAAGAAGCGCTCGTCGGCGAACGCGGCCAGCTCGTCTAGAGCCGCCGCATCGGGGAAATTTCGCGCCCGGTAGCGCGTCGGGTAGAGCTTCGTTTCTTCGAGCAAAGATCCCACGCGCTCGACGACTTTTGCCCAGGGAACGGGGCCGACGACGCGATCGACCTCGCTTTGGTAGAACGCAACTGCATCCGTCTGTGGGAGCAGGGCATCGACCCCTTTAGACCAGGTACAGAAAGATAGCAAGCCCTCAGGCGTTTCCCGACCCATAAAAGAGGCCACAAATACATCGCGGCCATTGCGCTCGTTGAGGGCCTCGAGGAACTCTTTTTGTTCTTGATATTGCTCGCCGAGAGAGCGAATGGCAAGATCGCGCAGCCCCTGATGTGCGGGCGAGTCTGGCGCGGGCAGCCACTCCTGCCACCATTCGCCACTCCAGGTTGCGACAAACCCGTTGATTCCCCCCGAACGTTCCCAAGTGCCAGCTGCCAGACGCTGCATCTCCAGCAGGCTGTCTGGATTTGCCGAGTCAGCCACCAGCAGCAGGTTCCGGTTCGGGGTCATGATCGCGCGATCGCCTCGAACGGGTAGGTTATCGCTCAGGTCTTCTAAAAGCAACAGGCGCGTTGCGTCGTAGTCGTCGTTGCTACAGAAGGCATAGAGCCCGGCAGCCAACTCAACCAGGGTCATCGGCCGATCGGCGAGATTGGCCGTTGCCAGGCGCAGTGCCTCCTCAAAGGTGATGCCCCACTCCGCTAGCTTCTCCTCATCGACAAGATAGATGTGGTCTTCGCTATCGACAACTACACAAACGGTCAGGCGATCGCCAATTTGCTGGTGTGGCAGCACCAGAGCTTTTTCGTTTTGCACCTCGAAACGCAGGCGGATCGATTCGGGATAGACGCGATCTCGCACGGAGGGCATCAGCGCGCCCTTGGCCTCAGCAAAGCTCCCCGGAAATGCCTGCTTGATGTAGGCCACCCTGCCGATGCGCTCGAGGGTCGCCTCTCGATTTTCGGGATGCGCTTCGAGGTAGCGTTGGTAATGGTTGCCCAGATAAATCTCGAGAGACTCATCATCTTGAGGGTTGCGCGCCTCAAAAGCGTAGCGCTCGGCAACAAACCTCAGCTCTAGCTCGGGGTAGAGTACCTGGAGGCGGCGGCGGATGTCCTCAACGAACTCTTCTTGGCTCAAGGGTTCGACACTCATTAGGGTTTTTTCTGGGGGCGGCTCCTCAGCTGGTGCGGGCGGCGATTTTTCCCGTGCCGCGTGCCGGAGAGACCAGCCAATTGCCCCCAGTCCTAAAACACCTGCTGCGACCCCGACCAAGGATCGCTCCAGCTTTTGAGAGCGGCCGCTAGCCAGCACGGTGCTGCCGATGGCGATTGCCGAAGCGACGAGGGCGATCCCCCAGAACCAGCGTTGCTTTGATGTTGAAGACATCCTCTCTACCCTCCAAATCGCAGGCGACGAGCTAACTGTGAACGCGAGGCTCGGGATGCAGGGTTTCGAGAATCTCGCTCTCGACGGCAGCCAGTTCTTCGAGGCGCCGTGCTACCACCGCACGGGGATAGCGCTCGTCCGCGAGTACCCAGTAAATTCCGTAGTGGCGGGCTTCTGAAGCCATCAAGCCCCGATAAAAGGCTGCTAGATCCGGCTCCGGACAGTGGGCACCCAGCAGCCCCAAGCGTTCGTGCGATCGCGCTTCAATCAAAGCTGCCACCAACAAAGAATCGAGCAGCCGCTCGGGTTCTTGGTGGCGAATTTGGGCTTTGAGCTTGCTGCCATAGGGTGGTGCGTTGAGAGGGGCAAGGGGCACGCCCCGCCTCTCCAACCAGTGATTGACCTGCTCGAAGTGCTCTAGCTCTTCCTTGGCAATCGTCGTGAGCTGCCGGACTAGCGAGGCATTGGAGGGATAGCGAAACATCATATTCATCGCGCACCCTGCAGCTTTGCGCTCGCAGTGGGAATGGTCGAGCAAGACCGTGTTGAGGTTGGCTAGGGCCTGCTCGATCCAAGCCGCTTGGGTGGGGGTTTGCAGAAAACGAATGGTGGCGATCGCGCTCATATCAGTTGCAGGAGTTACGGGCCTTCTCCAGGATACACGGGGTCGAATTCGGGCCTTCTCCGAGATCGGCGATCGCGAGGTAATTGCAGGAATCACGAGAAATCTGCTTTACGTCTCAAAATAATTGTAACTCGCGTCACGTATTGATCGTGAGTGGGGTACAATACTCACATGAGACTTCGCAAGGATGACAGATTATGGAGCGCCTAGTCCTAGAACTCATCGACCCACAAGCGGGCATCCCTCTCCAGCGCTGGCAATTTGAGGGCGATCGCCAATTCATTTCTATCGGACGTGCTGCCGATTGCGATGTGTGGCTCACCGATAGGCTCGTGTCGCGCTACCACGCGACCCTGCGGCAGGAAGGCGGTGTTTGGTATTTGGATGTCCTCGGCGCCAATGGTTGCTGCCTCGACGGCAACTTTACGATAGGAAGTTACCTTGCAGACGATACGACGCTCTCCATTGGCATCTCTGGCCCAGTCCTCAAGCTGACCATCGATCGCATGGCCGGCGTGGGTAAAACTTCCCAATCGTCCCTGGCAATCGAGGTCTTCCGCCGGTACCTCATCCAGAATGAGGTGCGCCTGCTCTCATCTGCAGGGTCCTAAGCCCCAGCTAAAAGCGAAGCAGCCCCTCAAGGGGAGGCTGCTTCACTTGCTTATAGGTCGGTCGGGCTGTCGTTATTTTTTATCGATCGCCAAGCAGAGCTCGAGCGCGTCAGCGGTTGCTAGCTCGCCGCCGATGCCGACTCCAACCACGCAGTCAGAAAATCGCAGGGGCAAGAGGCTCTTGCGGCAACTTTCGACGACCGATCTCGGATCGTCGGGCAAGAAAACCTCGTCGATCTCAAGGACGCAGGTTGCCAGCTCGTCCGGGCGGCGCACCCCGAAGCAGCTCTCTGTAGCGAACGCGGTCGGAACGTCTGCTCCATCGACCATGCTAAGGACGCACAATGACAGCTCTTCTGGCTTGAGGGCCTTGCTGCAAGCCTCAGCAGCAGCTCGCGGGGTCAGACCGGCGATGACCAGTTCGTCAGCGCACTGCAGGAACTCACTTTGCTCGGCCGCGGCCGAGCTATTGGCAACGGTCGCGACTAGGCCCACTTGCAGAGCCATAATTGCGCTAACGGTACCGACTTGCTTCAAGATGCGATCTCCAGACATCACTCCACCCCTCTGTCTCAGGTAACTTCCGCTCAACACTAGCAAAAAACCCAGCAAAGAAAATGGCGATCGCATCCCAGCAATTGGGAGGTTGCGATCGCCGGGCTGTCGGCCGTATCAATGGGCACTCAGGAGCTAGTACTCGGGTACGGAGGCATCGACCTCGCGGCTCCAGGCAAGGATGCCTCCTTTGACGTTCGTCCCCTCGATGCCAGCTTCCTTGAGAATCCCCAGGGCCTTGGCCGAGCGGCCGCCCATCTTGCAGTGAGCGATGATGCGATGGCCGTTGGCGAGGGTTTTGACCTTTTCGATACCGGGGCCTTCTTCAATCTCCGATAGGGGAATTAGGGTCGCGCCGGGGATTTTGGCAATTTCGTACTCGTTAGGGTTGCGCACGTCAATGAGGACGTAGTCGCCCGCCTCCGAGTCGAGGAGTTGCTTGAGTTCTCGGACAGTTATTTCGGGCAGTTCCATGCGCTGCTGCTCCTCCTGGGCGCGAGCTTGCGGGATTCCGCAAAATTGCTCGTAGTCTACCAGTTTTTCGATGACGGGTCGAATCGGATTGGGGCGCAGGGTCAGCTCCCGGAACTTCATATCTAGCGCATTGTAGAGCAGCAAACGACCGCTGAGGGTATTGGGCGCACCGAGAACGATCTTGATGGCCTCGGTGGCCTGAATCGAGCCGATAATGCCGCAGAGAACGCCGAGAACGCCGCCTTCGGCACAGGAGGGAACCATGCCCGGTGGCGGTGGCTCGGGGAATAAGTCGCGGTAATTGGGGCCGTCTTGATAATTGAAGACCGTTGCTTGACCCTCGAAGCGGAAAATCGAGCCGTAGACGTTGGGCTTATTGAGTAGCACGCAGGCATCGTTGGTGAGATACCGCGTCGGGAAATTATCCGTGCCGTCAATGACGACGTCGTAGGGTGCCAGGATGTCGAGGGCATTCTCAGACGAGAGTCTGGTTTCGTAGAGATCGACCTGGCAAAACGGATTAATCTCATGGATGCGGGCTTTAGCCGATTCAATCTTGGGCTTGCCGACCCAAGAGGTTCCGTGGATGATTTGGCGCTGCAGGTTGGAGCGATCGACGACGTCGAAGTCGACGATGCCGATGCGGCCGATTCCAGCCGCTGCCAAGTACAGCAGCAGAGGAGAGCCGAGGCCGCCAGTGCCAATGCAGCAGACGCTGGCTGCTTTGAGACGTTTTTGGCCGTCGAGACCGACCTCCGGCAGGATAATGTGGCGGGAGAAGCGCTCGTATTCTTCGCGATTGAGTTCGATTTCGTCCAGATTGGGATTCAGCATCGTTGGGGTCTTGGGCGTGGGCGATTGTTGCAGCAGGTGCTTCGGGCCGCTCCAGTCAAATAAGACTTTATTGTAGTCGGGGAGAATTACTTAACGTCGCCCCCCGCGACTTTACGAAACATGAACTTCGGGCACCTCCGAGTCACCTGTCGAGTCAGGTGGGTACCTCGTAGCTCGATTTGTAGGAAAAAACGAACCCGACCCAACATCGCAGCGCTCTGCAATACCGGGTCGGGCTCTGTTTGAGAGCAGCCTACTATATGGGTGAAGGCTGCAGGTACCTATAACGGGCAGCTTTATGTCGCCAGCACTTGCTAGCAGTGCCACCCAATCTTAAATTTCAGTATTCATGGCAACAATCCTACCGTTGCTAGCTGAGAAGTAGACTATATTTCTGAGAAATTGTCCGCGAATCGAGATATTTCGATGTATTTGTTTGCAATTCTCACCAGCTAGCGGCCGCGTCCCTATCGCGAGGAAAGGGTCTTTTTGCGATAGCGACGCAGGCGCTCGGAAAGGGGAACATAGACCTCATCAAAGATCCAGCCTCCGAGTGCCTTGAGATTGTGGCCCGGTGTTGGTAGCAGCGTTAGATAGGTTCCCAGGCGAATGAGGTAGCCGGGCTTGCCGGTAATTGCCAAGCGATCGAACAGATTGGCCGCACTCTTACCCAGACCCAGCTTCAGGAGCGAGCCGCGCAATGAGACCCGGGCGGGTTCGAGAGTGGTGCCCCGCTCGAGAGCAATGAGGTTGCTGGCGATCGCCTGGCCCTGCTGGTAGGCGACCTGGGCCAAGGGCGGGAAGCTCGGGTCGGTTGCCGCGCAGTCGCCACCGATAAAGACCTCGGGATAATCCAGCAGCTGCAGCGTTGGCTCGACTCTCAGGCGGCCGCCGCGATCGCGCTTCTCGGCCGGAATTGGCAGGTCTTCGAGCAGGGGATGCGCCTTGGTCCCTGCCGTCCATAGCAGAGTCGCTGCTGGGAGTTCTTCGAGGCCGTCAGGTGTCTTGAGGGCGATCTTTTCAGCAGTGACGCCGCCAACGGCCGTGCCCAGGCGTAGCTCCACCGGATTGGGGCGCTGGGTCAAAGCGTTGTGGGCGAGTTGGCGCAGTGTCTCGGCCATCGGCCCGGGCAGAATTTGTTGCTGCAGCTCCAGCATGACGATGCGAATCTCAGCCGGATTGCCCCCCAGATTCTTGTACCAGCGTGGCAGCAGATCCGCCAGGGTCACCCCCAGCTCCACCCCAGCCGGGCCGGCCCCAGCAATGGCAAAGGTTAGCAGGACTTGGCGGCGGCCGGGATCGGTGGTGATACTCGCCTCCCGCAGGCGATCGCGCAGGCGCACGCAGACGTGGCGGGCGTGGTCGGCAGTGCGAAAGGGCAAAGCGTGCTCCTGGGTCCCGGGAATGCCAAAGTAGTTCGCCGTCGAGCCCAGGGCCAGAACCAACTTGCTGTAGGAACGACTCCGACCAGATTGCAGGCACACGCTCTTGCCCTCCAGGTCGATGGCCTCGACCGTATCCTGCAGAAATTCAACCCGCGATTTTGCTAGCAGGTCTCGGTAGCGAGGATTGGCTTGATAAGACACCGTCTCGCCGCTCAAATACTCGTAGAGTAATGGCTGAAAGGTGAAGCGTTCTTGGCGGTCGACGAGCACTACCGGCCGATCGTAATTTTGTCGGCTGAGGCTCAGGGCCGCAAACAGCCCGGTGAAGCCGCCTCCAAGGATGAGCGCGGGCTCGGCGGACGTATGGGGAGGACTTGCTGGGCTTGCCATAGAACTTGCTTGCGAACATTACAGTGCCCGGCACCTGCTAGGCATGCCGGAGCGCTCGGAGGGGCCCCAGCTCGAGCTGCTGCTATCCCCCGCCATCCAGAAATATTTCTTGACTATCGTTCATCTTTCCACACCTTTGGGCGATGTGTCGAGTGCGAGCGTTTGCTTGCCGCTCGCAGTCCATCGCCGGTGGAGGGGCCAATGGAAGGCCGGTGGAAGTGCCGAAAATTCGAAGGGCGAACGACGGGATTCGAACCCGCGCATGGAGGAACCACAATCCTCTGCCTTAACCACTTGGCTACGCTCGCCGTGCAGTTAGGCATCTTAACAAAAATTTCCGAACCGTGGCAACCACTGGGCAACGGTCGCGCTCCGATCTGCCGACACTGGGCTTTTTAAGCAAGACCGCAGCCGATCGAGCAACGTTTTCCGAGCCGACCTGACAGACTCGATCCGTAGAGTTGCCAAGGAGTGCTCGCCCGCTCTCATCTTGAAGACGCAATTTTCCATCTCCCAAATTGTCACGTTCTGCTTCAGGTCAATTTAAGTTTTGACATTTAGATTGAAATGCAAAGGCCGCGCTCGCGAAATGGGGCTCGACTTGACAGTACTGCAGCGGCAAAACCGTCTGAGGAATCCATGCGGAATCGAATCATTTTGGGAGTCGGCATCATCGCGATTGTTGCTGGGGCAATGCTAACTTTAGATTGGCTCAGGAGTAAGACATCAGTTGCTTCAAGAAATTCGCCCGCAGCACCTCTAGCAGACCGAGCGAGCGAACGGAACGCTTCGAGTCGAGGTGTTGCCCTCGAGACGGCCATCAAAGACCCGGATATCAGGGCCGTTCTCGACCTGACGGCACTGTTCCCCGGACGAGCGGGTAATGGCTTACAGCACATCAGCAACAACTGGAGACCGGAATTTGTCCCCATGCTGCTCGATATCTTTCCGCTGTTGCAAGACCCGAGGGTCTTGCAAGAAGCCGTTAATATTTTGCAGACTAAAACCGGTCAAACTCATGGCTACGATCTCCAGGCTTGGTACGAGTGGCTCTGGAATCAGCCTGCTGCCGAGCACCCCAACTACGATGAATTTAAAGCAGCCTATTACAGTTCTCTCGACGCGCGCTTTGCAGACTACTTCAGTAGCGAGCGCCCTCGCACGATTCGCCTCGATGAGGTCCGCTGGGGCGGCGTTCTCCAAGATGGTATTCCGCCTCTGCGCGACCCTGAGATGATAGCAGCAGCAGAAGTCACATACCTTGAAGATGATAATGTTGTCTTTGGCATTGCTGTCAACGGCGACGTTCGTGCATATCCCAAGCGGATTTTGGCCTGGCATGAGATGTTCGTCGATACGGTTGGTGGCGTGCCGGTTACGGGCGTGTATTGCACGCTGTGTGGCACGGTTATCCTCTACGACTCCACCACAGCCGATGGCGTCACGCATCAGTTTGGCACCAGTGGTTTTCTGTACCGCTCTAATAAGCTAATGTACGATCGCGCCACCAATTCCCTCTGGGTCACGCTCCTCGGAAAACCCGTCATCGGTCCTTTGGCCGAGACCGACGTTACCCTCAATCACCGCAGTGTCGTCACCACGACCTGGGGCGAATGGAAGCGCCGCCACCCCGATACCCAGGTGCTGTCTCTCAACACTGGCCACACCCGCGACTACGGCGAAGGCGTCGCCTACCAAGAGTACTTCGCCACGGATAATCTGATGTTTAACGTGCCGGACCTGGACGAGCGCCTGAAAAATAAAGACGAAGTTCTCGGCTTGCTTTTCCCCAAGCACAGCGATCGGCCGCTCGCTATCAGTGCGGATTATCTGTTGGAAAACCCCGTCTATCACGACCGCGTCGGCGATCTCGAGCTTGTCGTTTTGACCGACCCCAGCGGGGCCAACCGCGTCTACGATGCCGCCGGGTTGCGCTTTACCGGCTACGACGGCGATCGCACCGCAATTGATAGTGAGGGCCGCCGTTGGGAGGTTACCGAAGATGGCTTGCTCGGACCCGATGGCGCGCGCCTGGGACGCTTGCCGGCCTTCCGGGCCTTTTGGTTTGGTTGGTACGCCGCCTACGCCCACAGTCGCTTAGTACAGTAGAGAAGTCGGCGCCGTAAATAGAGAAAAAATGCCCGTTCCGAAAGCTATTAAGGGCCTCAAACCAGGGCAGCTTCTAATTCGGTGCTGCGCTTGCTTGCTTGCCATCCTGGCCATTATTCTGGCCATCATTACAGTGCCGCCGCTGCCGGCAAGTGCCGCCGCTCGCGTCGAAACGCCCCACGCTCGCGTCGAACTCATCTCAGAGGTTGCCAGCGTTCGCGCCGGAGACGCCTTTGCTGTCGCTTTGCGATTCCAGTTGGCAGAAGGCTGGCACATCTACTGGCGCAACCCCGGAGATTCTGGGGCCAAGCCCAGGGTCGATTGGACGCTATTGCCCGCAGGGTTCGAAGTTGGCGAGATCCAATGGCCTTGGCCGGAGCGCCTGCCAGCCGGGCCGCTGATGAATTTCGGTTACGAAGGCGAAGTCCTACTGCCGAGTCCGGTCGTGCCCCCCACAGATCTAGGCGCGGGCACCGTCACCCTGCAAGCCGACGTTGACTGGCTCGTCTGCAAAATCGATTGCATCCCCGAGAGCGGCACTCTAGAACTACAGCTCCCGGTCGGCACGGCGGCCCCCCAGCTCGATGCGCGCTGGCGCGATCGGTTCGCAAAGACACGCGCGGCGTTACCCGAACCCCTGCCCGGCACGGCTAGTGCCCGCACGAGTGCAACCGAGCTATTCCTACAGCTCGATTTACCAGCCGAGATTGCCGCTCGCGTCGAGCGGGCCAGCTTTTTCCCCGATTTTGACGGGGCGATTGTCAATGCTGCCGAGCAAACCCTTGAGATTGCTGGCAACCGCCTGACCTTAGCGATGCAGCGGGGATATCTGCCCGAAATTGAAGCTCTGTCTGGCGTTCTAACCCTAGAGCAAGGAGCAGCCGAGGGCGTTCGCGCCTTCACCGTGCCGCCGGTGGCCGTCACCCCCCAGGCCCTAGAGCCTACAACCGCCACGGACTCTGGGGTTGCCAGCACGCCCCTTTGGCGGATATTCGGCCTAGCCCTATGCGGGGGCATCATCTTGAATTTGATGCCCTGCGTTTTCCCGGTGCTCTCCCTCAAGGCTCTAGGCATCGCTCAAAAAGTCCGCAAGCACCCCCAGCAAATCCGGTTGCAGGTCCTGGCTTTCACGGTGGGAGTCGTGGCAAGTTTGACTGCCGTGGCCGGAGGATTGTTGGCCTTGCGATCGCTAGGACAAGAGATTGGCTGGGGCTTCCAGCTACAGTCGCCAGCTTTTGTGATGGTGTTGGCTTATCTGCTGTTTGGGATTGGCCTGAATCTATCGGGAGTTTTTGTCTTTGGGGCCACTTGGATGGGCGTCGGGCAGCGCCTGACAGAGCGCCCCGGTTATGTTGGAGAATTTTTTAGCGGCGTGCTGGCAACCGTGGTAGCCACCCCCTGCACCGCTCCTTTCATGGCCACTGCCATCGGTGCGGCCCTGACTCAGCCAGCTTGGGTGGCCCTGGCAATCTTCGCGGTGCTGGGCTTGGGGCTAGCCCTGCCCTACGGGGCAGTTGCCCTGCTGCCGAGCCTGCAGCGCTGCCTGCCCAAACCCGGCGCTTGGATGGAAACCCTGCAGCAGCTCCTGGCGTTTCCGCTGTACGGGGCGGCAGCTTGGTTGGTGTGGGTTCTCGTGCGACAGGCTGGCTCGGCAGCCCTCGCAGCGGTGCTAGGTGGGTTTATCGCTCTGGGGTTTGCCGCGTGGCTCTACCAAAAAACGCGCTCTAGCCCGCAGCTGGGGCGACGATTGGGTGCGGCTGCATCTTTGGCGTTGTTGGGGTTTGCCCTGACGCTCGCGCGCGTCCCCGTGCCGGGCGAGATCGTCGGGACGGCGAACTCACCAGCAGCAGTCAGTCAAACCACCCTACCGTGGGAGCCCTACTCGCCCGACCGACTGGCAACGCTGCGCCAACAGGGTCAGCCCGTATTTGTTAATTTCACGGCGGATTGGTGTATCACCTGCCTCGTCAACGATCGCGGCGTGTTTCGCCGGCCAGAAGTCGTTGCTGCATTTGCCGACCGGGGCGTGGTGGCCCTCAAAGGTGACTGGACCAATCGCGATCGCACCGTGACGGCCGCACTCGAGAGCTTTGGCCGCAGTGGCGTGCCTTTTTATGCGTTTTATCCACCTGCTGCCGAGCCTGTCGTGCTGCCGCAGATTTTATCGGTGCAGGCAATCGAAGCAGTTCTCGAATGAGTTCTCGAGGGTAAGGTACCGGGCGATCGCGGCATCAGAACCGGCAGTTGCCGGGAGCGTGCGGCTATGATTGATTCAAACTAGCTCGCTCGAAACTCAACCAATTTAAACCCATGCAGCAAAAATTCTTGCCAAGCATCCTCAAGCCTCTAGCTGCCAGTAGTTTATTGTTGGCAGTCGCTAGCTCCATTGCTTGTCAATCTCCTGGCGATTTTTCTGGTTCTGAGCCCACCACTGAGAGCGAGCCTGCTGCTGCCCTCGTTGGCGATAAAACCAGCCTGAATCTTGCCCGAGTCAACGAACCAGCCCCTGATTTTACCGGTGTTGATAGCAACGGCGTCAGTCATACTTTGAGCGACTACAAGGGGAAAGTTGTGGTTCTAGAGTGGACCAACCACGAGTGTCCTTTTGTGGGCAAGCATTACAGCAGCGGCAACATGCAAGACCTCCAAGCCGAAGCCACCGCCAAAGATGTCGTTTGGCTCTCAATTGTCTCGTCTGCCCCCGGCCAACAGGGCCACGTTGACGGCCCCGAAGCCAACGCGCAAACGACCCGTCGCGATGCGAGCCCCACGGCTGTCATTCTCGACCCCGACGGCACCATCGGCCGCTCGTACGGCGCGCGGACGACGCCTCACATGTATGTCATCGACTCTGAAGGCACCCTGCGCTACGCCGGCGGCATTGATAACATTCCTTCTGCGGACCCAGCCGATATTGCCAGCGCCGAAAACTACGTTCGCCCGGCGATCGCGAGTCTCCTCTCTGGTGAGTCTGTAGAGGTTGCCACGAGCCAACCCTATGGTTGTTCGGTCAAGTACGGAAGCTAATTGATGCCATGACAAGCATGCTTGCGTCACGCAACTCCAAGTAGCTCTCGAGCGGCCTACATTCTGGAATCGGCACCCGACACCTATCCGGAGGCCACCTCCGGATAGTAGGTGCCTCAAGTCACTTCCGCAATGATGTCGGGTCGCGATTGAATAATCGAGCCGAAAACTCCCATCAGCCGACTCGAGAGAGGGAGCGAAGGATGGCGGTGCTCAATTCCGAAGTACTTCGGAATTGCAGAGCGCACAAGAGGCGGTTCAAATTAATGGGCCAGATGCAGAGATTCCTGTCTGCCTTCGGCCCGATCGGCAACCACTTTCGACCCCGAAGGCATCGGCTCAAAGCTACAGACTATCGACAGATAATTGAAAGAGCGGTTCGAGATCTGGAACGAAGTTGCGGGTCTCACTTGCGCTGCTTGAGGTCCCGGGGAGACAAGGGTCGATCTGTCTCAATCTCCGTTCGCGGCCGCAAACTTGACAGTGCCCTGTCATGCGGTGGAAGGTAGCAGCGGCAGCCACGGCGAGCTAATCGCCTTCGCGAACGGGCAGGCGTGGATAAGGGATTCCCGAGCGCGCGAAAGCCTGCTTGACTCGCACGATCAAATCGGTTTTATGTTGAAATTCATCGCGGGCGTCAATGGGATAGCACTTGAGCTTGAAATGCGTTCCCCAAGGCCGTTCGTCGAGTATGACATCGATAGGAAGATCGAGCTGAGTGTACTTGCTCGTCTGGGCGGCGCGGCGCAAAATTTCCCGAACGCGAGGAACCTCGACTTCAGGGGCGCAATAAAAACTTACGACGGTCTGAGCTTCGACACTTCCCTTGTTCGCATTAGAAATAGCTTCGGTCCAGAGTTTGTTATGAGGAATGGTGACGATATTGTCGTCGGGCGTCCGGATCGAGATGCTCCGCAGGCCATAATTAATAATCTCGCCGTAGTGCTCGCCAATTTTGACACGATCGCCAACTTGATAGGGCCCTTCAAACAGCCCGATAATACCGGCAATTACCGAGCTAGCGTAGTCTTTAAACGCAAATCCCAGGGCCACTGCCGCCGTTCCGGTGACGGCAATAAGCCGACGGGAAGAAAGATTGAAAAAAGAATCGATTAGCAGAAATCCCGCTAATCCAAATAGAAAAGCACGGCAAAGCGGCAGCGATTGCTTGACGACCAAGCGAAAGCGCAATGCCACCGCTTCTGAGAGCCAAGTAACGAGCTTTTCGAGCACGATGCTGCCGCCGTAGGCGATGGCAATGATGATTACAGCACGTACGAGTTTGTCTGGGGTGATGTCTGAAACTAAATCGGGTAACTGTTCTGTCGCATCGCCACCGCTGGGGAGGGCTTGGGCGAGCGGATGCGACCCCCACCTAAAGGGGATAAAAATTAGCATTCAAATCTCTCCCTCTATGAGCAGGTTATTGTTACTCAGGTCGCGTTTGAGGCGCGGATAATAGATGGGTGCGAGCTCGAAGCGACCGCTATCGTTGCAGACAATCGTCCCCGCGCGCTGCAAGTGTCGTAGCTGGGCTCGGACGTCAGGCTCGGGCTCGGCCAAGCTGCGAGCGAGATCGGATAGCCCGAGGCTGCCGTGAAGGCCCAAGCTGTGGAGCAAGTAGCGGTCGGCGAAGGTCAGCTGTGGGAGAGCGGGCAAGTCGGGCGTGGCGTAGGTCGGGCCCTTAGGGTCAGAGTCTTCAGATGCAACCTGCCGCAGCGATTGCAACCACAACGGTGCGGCCACCACAGGCAAACCCAGGGCAAGCTCGGCAATCTGTGCGAAGGTGCGCCGCTCGAGAGCGGAGTGCCAAATTTCCGCGCTTGCTTCTGGGCCTTCACGCTCGTCGCCAGCTGTCGGTCTCGGCCCCAGAAGAGAAGTTGCCACCGGATCGAGCCACTGCCGGAGTTCGCTGTCCCCTACGGCAGGTAGGGGCTCGGGCACGGGTAGATAGGCGCTCGAGTGACAAACGCGGTCGAGATACAGCCAAGCCCAGCGATTGCAGCCGAGCAGCCAGAATCGGGAGCGGTCGCGGCTGACGGCTGCCAGCAGAGCCTCAATGGCATCGAGACCATCGATGCAACGCAAAAAGCACCAACTCAGGTCGGGAACGACGGCAATCGCGCGATCGCCACGACTCTTTTCGGCTGAGAGTGCGAAGGTGCTCTGCAAGCAATGCCAGATATCGACGCTCTCTCTAGAGAGCGATTCGCGCTGCAACCAGGCAATTCGGGTCATGCCACCAAACGGCGGGGCAGCTAGGAGTCCGCGCAATAACTTGTCTGCAGACTCGACAGGCTCGGTCAAAACCACCAGATGATTGGGGGCAGTGCGATCGGCATGCCAGGCGTGCAGGGCCTCTGAAGCGGCCGCGCGTAGGGTTTCGAGACGATTGCAGGGCTCCGGTAGCGCGGCAATATCCCGCTGCAAGCGGGCAATGGTCGCAGGCGAGAGGTCTTGGAGGGTCGCTTCACCGTCGGGTCGATCTACTTTTTCGGCCGTCGCCTGCCAAAAAAGTAGCCCTCGCAGTCGCGCGCGAACGGTAGACCAGTCTAACTGGATTGCCAAAATCGGGTGTTTGCTCTTGCGAGAGCGGATTGCTTACTTTTTCTTCGATCGCTCTGGGCTTTACGGCGCCGATTGCGGACTGTTTTTGACATGCGGACGGCGGGTCTCTATGCTCTGTACGCTTCCATGCCCTCGCAGGAGCACACTAAATTGCGATCGCCCCAGGCATTGTCAACGCGGCCCACGGCCGGCCAGAATTTATGCTCGCGCACCCATGGCAGTGGGTAAGCGGCTTGCTCGCGCGAATAAGGATGCTCCCAGGTATCGCAGACGAGCATCTGGTGGGTGTGCGGGGCATTTTTCAGGAGATTATCTTGGGGGTCGGTGCTGCCCTCTTCGATGGCCGTCACCTCCTCGCGAATGGCAATCATGGCCTCGCAGAAGCGGTCGAGTTCCTCGAGGGATTCGCTCTCAGTTGGCTCGATCATCATCGTGCCTGCCACCGGCCACGAAACCGTCGGCGCGTGGAAGCCGTAGTCCATCAGGCGCTTGGCGACATCCTCAACGGAAATATCGGCGCGTTTTTTGAGCGGGCGCAAGTCGATGATGCACTCGTGGGCGATCAAGCCAGATTTGCCCTTGTATAAAACCGGGTAGTGGCTATTGAGGCGCTGGGCAATATAGTTAGCACTTAAAATTGCCACCTTCGTGGCCTCAGTAAGTCCTTGCGGCCCCATCATGGCAATATACATCCAAGAGATAGGCAAGATGCTCGGGCTCCCCCAGGGTGCGGCCGAGACCGCGCCAATGCTCTGGGGGCCTCCCAAGCCCGTGACACCGTGGCCGGGCAAGTAGGGCACCAAATGTGCGGCCACGCCAATAGGGCCCATGCCCGGGCCGCCGCCACCGTGGGGGATACAGAAGGTTTTGTGCAGATTCAGGTGACACACATCGGCGCCAAAGTCGCCGGGGCGGCAGAGACCCACCTGGGCGTTCATGTTGGCCCCGTCCATATAAACTTGGCCGCCACGATCGTGGACGATCTGGCAAATTTCTTGAATCCCTGCCTCAAATACCCCGTGGGTTGAAGGATAAGTCACCATGAGTGCTGCCAGGCGATCGCCGTGGTCTTCGGCTTTAGCGCGGAGGTCGGCAATATCGATGTCGCCCTGGCCGTCGCACTTGACGGCAACGACTTTCATGCCGCACATCACGGCACTAGCCGGATTGGTGCCGTGGGCCGACTCGGGAATCAAGCAAATGTTGCGGTGGCCTTCGCCTCTTTGCTGGTGATACTGGCGAATGACCTGTAGGCCCGCGTATTCGCCCTGGGAGCCTGCATTGGGCTGCAACGAGATGCCCGCAAACCCGGTAATTTCCGAGAGCCAGGCTTCTAGCTGGGCAAACAGCTCTTGGTAGCCCTGGGTTTGGGAGGTCGGTGCGAAGGGATGAATGCAGCCAAATTCGGGCCATGTCACGGGCACCATCTCGGCAGTCGCATTGAGTTTCATGGTGCAAGACCCCAGAGGAATCATCGCCTGGGTCAGCGACAGGTCCTTGGTTTCGAGCTGGTGCAAGTAGCGCAGCAGTTGCGTCTCAGAATGGTAGCGATTGAAGGCCGGGCCGCCGAGGTAGGCGCTGGTGCGAGCGAAGGGCTCGGGGAGAGTAGCATCGGCTGCGGCGATCGCCTCGTCGGTCGTAAAGGGTAAGTTCTCGGTGCCAGCAAAGATCTGCCAGAGCGTCTCGACCTCTGCGAGCGTGGCCACTTCATCGAGGCTAATCCCAATGGCCCCATCCCCAAAGTCGCGCAAATTAATGCCGCCAGCCTCAGCCGCCGCCAAAATCTCGGCCGCGCTGCGCCCCTGCGGCTCGATGCGAATCGTATCGAAGAAAACCTCGGTCGTAATGGTATGGCCGAGCTCGGTCAAGCCTGCTGCCAAAATGGCGGTCAGCCGGTGGATGGCGGCTGCAATGCGCTGGAGACCCGCCGGACCGTGGTAGACGGCATAGGCACCGGCAATGACGGCAAGCAAAACCTGAGCGGTGCAAATGTTGCTGGTGGCGCGATCGCGGCGGATGTGCTGCTCGCGGGTTTGCAATGCTAGCCGCAGCGCCGGATTGCCTTGAGAATCTTTAGAAACACCAATGATGCGACCGGGCACTTGGCGCTTGTAGGCATCTTTGGTGGCGAAATAGGCAGCGTGAGGGCCACCGTACCCGAGGGGAACGCCGAAGCGTTGGGTGCTGCCGACAGCGATGTCGGCGCCAAATTCACCCGGCGGCACCAGCAGCGTCAGGCTCAGCAGATCGGCGGCAACAGTGACTAGCGCGCCAGCCGCGTGGGCGCGCTCGATGAAGGCGCGATAGTCGCATACGGCGCCGTCGGTGGTGGGGTACTGAAGCAGCGCCCCGAAAATGGGCGTCGAAAAATCAAAGGTCTCGCGATCGCCGACGATGACCTCGAGGCCCAGAGGCAGCGCCCGCGTGCGGATGACTTCGATAGTTTGGGGGTGGCAGTCTCGGGCCACAAAAAAGGCGGTCGCTTTGTTTTTGGCGATGCCGTAGCTCATGCTCATGGCCTCGGCAGCAGCGGTGGCCTCGTCGAGGAGCGAGGCATTGGCAATTTCTAGGCCCGTCAACTCGACGACGGCGGTTTGATAGTTGAGTAGGGCCTCGAGGCGGCCCTGGGCAATTTCTGCTTGGTAGGGCGTGTAGGCGGTGTACCAACCGGGATTTTCAAGAATGTTGCGCTGAATGACCGGTGGCGTGATGCAGTCGTGGTAGCCCATGCCAATGTAGGAGCGGAAGACGCGATTTTTAGCCGCAATTTTTGCAAGCTGGGCCAAAGCCGCACGTTCGCCCAGAGCGGCAGGCAGATCCAAGGAGCGCCCCAGGCGAATGCCTGCGGGCACGGCTGCCTCGATTGCCGCATCCAGGGTCGAGAACCCGATCTGCTTGAGCATCCGATCGATCTGCTCGGCATTAGGACCGATGTGACGACTGGAGAAAGCGGCCTCTAGCGAGGTCTTGGCGTTTTCTGTGGCGTACTGCATGCACTCTTAACAAATTCGGCAGGTCTTCCCAGCATAGCGAGTCGCCCGACGGGCAAACAGCCTCACAAGCGGCAATTTTCACCGGTATCCTTAAGCTTCTCGAGAGAAAACTTCACGCGGAGCCCCAGTTGCCCGAGACAGAAAACTCCCGAGCCAACCGACCTAGGGCTGCTCGGGAGTGTGGGGTCATGCCCTGCTACTGAGTTCTGATGCTGGCGAACTATTCCTGATGCGGTCTACTCGCGCTCGTCGTCTGCCACGTCTTGCAGAGCACTCTCCACCTGCAGGCGCTGCTCGGCAGCGTGCAGGAAGTAGCCATTGAGCATGGCCGAGGCGAGCAGGTGACCGAGCTGCTCGCGGCTGGTGGTGACGCTGACATTAAAATGCTCGGCTGGTAGAGTACCGACAATTCCCGTTAGGTGGCGCTCCATCATGCGCGCGGCCTCCGTTGACGGCTTGGAGAGGCGGGCGGCCATTTCCGGTCCCATCGCTTGGATGTACTCGAGAAGCCGGTCCTCGCCCCTCTGCTGGACCGGAGCGAGGAAGTTTGCGGCGTTGTTAATGTTGTTTTCGGGGCTCATCGCGACCTCGTGGGGGAAACTTGTATCTTCGTGCATGGTTCTACTGTAGAAGCCATTCCCGTCTCTCCTAGTCGGTGAAGCCGTACCCCCAGCAGGCGCGATTGCCCTACTCCAGCGCCGCGATAATAGATCTACACGAGTGCCACAACCTCCAGATGCGATGAGCGATCGTCCCCCCCTTACCACCCGTTTGAGCCGTCTGGCTAAAACTATTCTTGTCGAGGCCAACTCTCAAATTACCCAAGTTGCCTCGGTCCGCTTGCCAGAATTGCGGATCCTAGAGCGGGGATCGCGGCGCACCAAGCTCCTCGGAGGAGAGCGCTACTGGCTCGGGCGCGGCTCGACCTGCGACATTCTTCTCAAAAGCCCTCTCGTCAGCCGCCAGCATGCCTCTCTGCAGCGCCACCCGCGCCACCGCCGCCAGTTTATTTTGCAAGACGAAGGCTCGGATAATGGCATCTACCGGCAAGGGCGGCCCGTCAGCGGCCCCACCGTCTTGCGGTCGGGCGATCGCGTCACCCTCGCTCCCCCCCACTACGCCGATGCGGTGCGACTGCAACTCTGGGCGCCGCCCCCTTGGCCGCTGCGGCTCCTTCGTGCGGGAACGGTCGCGGCGACAATCCTTGGCTGCCTCATCGCCTTGCCCGTTGCTTACGAGTGGAGTAAGTTTCCCCATCGACTACCCACCAAGGGACCGAGCGGCCCGACGATCGTGCGCTCCCGCGACGGCCAGCCCCTGCGACCGGTCCAGTCTCAGCCTTACCGAGCGCTGCCCCTGGCAGAATTTTCCCCTTATCTGGCCGATGCCGTTATTGCCTCGGAAGATAGTCGCTTTTATTGGCACATCGGCTTCGATCCGATTGGCATTCTCCGAGCTTTAAAAATAAACCTAGAAGATGGCGAATTAACCCAGGGAGCGAGCACGCTAACCCAGCAGTTGGCCCGCAGCGTCTTTGCCGACTACGTCGGCCGCGATGACTCTCTCGGTCGCAAGCTCAAAGAAATTGTCGTTGCCCTCAAGCTCGAAACCGTCTACAGCAAAGACCGCATCCTCGAGGCCTACCTCAACCGGGTTTATCTCGGCGGCAGTAACTACGGCTTTGAAGCTGCCGCTCGCTTCTACTTCGAGAAATCCGCCACCGACTTGGCCCTTGGCGAGGCCGCGACCCTGGTTGCCATTTTGCCCGCGCCCAATGCCTTTAACCCCGTGCAGGACTACCGAACGGCTATTGGCCTGCGCAATCGGGTTCTCGAGCGCATGGAGCTGCTCGGCAGCATCCCACCTGCAGAAGCCGCTCAAGCGCGCCGATCGCCCATCGTTGTCAGCCCCCAGGCCCAGGCCAGTTTCTCCCAGACGCGCGCGCCTTATTTCTACGACCGGGTCCTAGCCGAGCTGAGGGATCTGCTGACGCCGGAAGTTGCCGCCGAGGGCAATTTTATTGTCGATACGGGCCTCGACCTCACATTGCAGGGTTACGCTGAGGCCGCCCTGCGCCAGGCCGTAGCGACCCAAGGCCAGCGCTATCGCTTTTCCCAAGGGGCGATCGTTACCCTCGATGGCAGCACGGGAGAGATTCTCGCCCTGGTCGGCGGCACGGACTACAAGACCAGTCAATTCGATCGCGCCACCCAAGCCCAGCGCCAGCCCGGATCGACCTTTAAGGTTTTTGCCTACACCGCCGCCTTGGTGTCGGGGGTGCCTCCTTCGCAGACTTACTCCTGCGCGCCCCTAAGCTGGCAAGGGCAGAAATACAGAGGCTGCGAGCGCTCGGGAGGGCGCTCGGCGGTGGATCTCTCCTGGGGGCTGGCCCAATCGGAAAACGCGGTCGCTCTGCGAATTGCCCGCAGTGTCAGCCTCAGAAAAGTGGCCGCTGTTGCCCGCCAGATGGGCATTAACTCCCGCCTGCAGGAAGTGCCGGGACTGGTTATCGGCCAATCGGAAGCCAACGTGCTGGAGATGACCGGTGCCTACGCTGCTTTAGCGAACCGCGGGCTGTGGCAGCAACCCCATGCCGTCCGTCGAATCGTGGATGGCAATGGCTGCAATACCGGGCAACTCGACCGCTGCCAGGACCTATTTGATTTTCGCACCCAAGCTCGGGCCGCGCGCCGCCAGGCTCTCGACCCTGCAGTTGCCCAGCGCATGACCGGCCTGCTACAGGGTGTCGTGCGCCACGGAACGGGACGGGCTGCCTACATCGGACGCGACGAAGCGGGCAAAACGGGGACGACCGACCGGGCGGTGGATCTGTGGTTTATTGGCTACCTGACCGATAGGCAGGATCGCTTGCTGGTGACAGGGGTTTGGCTGGGCAATGACGACAACTCTCCCACGCGCGGCAGTAGCGCTCGGGCTGCTGCTGTCTGGAGCGATTACATGCAGCGAGCCTTGCAAGGTAATTGAGCTTGAGTCTGGGTTTAGGAGGGATGAGTCACTGATTGCGGGGCCAAATAAGCCTCGACCAATTTGACGATGCGTTCGGCCGCGCGACCGTCACCGAAGGGATTGACGGCTGTGGCCATCGCTCGGTAGGTCTCCGGGTCCGAGAGCAGCTCGCTTGCAGCCGTAACGATGCGCTCGGGATCGGTGCCCACCAGACGGGTCGTTCCGGCCGCGATCGCCTCGAGGCGCTCGGTCGTCTCGCGCAGCACCAGTACCGGCTTGCCCAAGCTAGGAGCTTCTTCTTGCAGGCCTCCCGAATCTGTCAGCAGGAGGTAGCACCGTTGCAGGGCACCCACCAGCTCGGCGTAGTCGAGGGGCTCTGTCAAGTAAACGCGAGGGTGCTCTCCTAGGGCCGCTCGGATCGGATCGCGCACCACCGGATTGCGGTGGAGAGGCAGCAGCAAAGCTGTATCCGGAAATCGATTGAGTACGGTCTCGAAGCTGCGAATAATGTTGGCAAGGGGCTCGCCCCAGTTCTCCCGCCGGTGAACCGTTGCCAAAATCGTGCGATAGCGCCCCCAATCTAAGCCCGGAATCTGGCAATCTGGCTGGCGCTCGGCTGTCGCCAAAAGGGCATCGATGACGGTATTGCCCGTGAGATGCACGTCGCCAACGACACCCGCATCGCGCAGGTTATCGGTCGCCAGCTGTGTCGGGGCAAAATGCAGCTGACACAGCTGGCCGATGAGGCGACGATTGGCCTCTTCTGGATAGGGGTTGAATAGATCGCGAGAACGCAGGCCTGCCTCGACATGCCCGACGGGAATTTGTTGATAAAACGCCGCCAGAGCCGCAGCAAAAGCCGTCGTGGTATCGCCTTGAACGAGGACCAAGCCTGGCTGGAGTTCGGTAAATTCTTTTTCGAGGCCCTGCAGGCTCAAGCAAGTAATGTCTGTGAGGGTTTGCCGAGCGCGCATGATCTGTAAATCGCGGTCGGCCTCGATTTCAAAGAGTGCGAGAACCTGCTCGACCATCTCGCGATGCTGGCCGGTTAGGACCACCTGAGTCTGCAGGATCGATGACTGCCGGCAGCGACTGATGACCGGAGCCAGCTTGATTGCTTCGGGACGGGTTCCAAAGACAATACAGACTGAAGGGGCATCGCTTCTCATCGTTGCTTGCCTCCTCCAGTCGGGATCGCCGCTCGCGCGCTGCCACTGGCTTCAAACTCGAACAAATTCACAACCCACCGCAGGGATTTTCACCAAGGCCCCCGACGCGAGGGCCAGCTCGAGAGTTGCTCTCATCAATTCAATACTACACAGAAACACTGCGGCCCACCTGGGGGTAACTCCAACAGCCGAAGCCTCCCCCGTTGGTTACAGAGGAGGCTTCGGCTCGAGGTGATGTCGGTCGATTCGCTCGGTCGGTTAACTCGACCGAGCGAATGAAAGCTAGCGGGCGCTGCTGCAGTCGATCTCGCAAGTCAGGGGGCAGGAGGCATAGATAGCAGTGGCAACACCTTCTGCTTCTTGGAGCCAGCTCAACCACGACACGTCTTGGGGATGAATGCCTCTGAGGGAGAGAGCTGCTGCGAGCAGGAAAACTCCGAGCAAACTACCGCCAAGAACGCCGCCACCAACGACCAGTACCGCACTGATGGGAAGTACTGCTTGCAGGGCAACGGCCAGGATGGCGGCTGCGGCTGCGACAATTGCGACTAGCGGAAAGCCAACCACTAGCAAGCAAACAATTAATGTGAAACTCCAAATCGTAAAGCTGCGTAGCATCGACCACAGGCCCAGTCCACTCTGAGTTTGTGCGATTTCCATTGCTCGATTCCTCCAATACCTTAAAGAGTTGTTTTCAAAACTTAAGAGAGCGAGATAAGAAAAGCCCGCGATCGCGCTCGATGGCGACCATCTCCCTGATGGAACTAGTATAGAAATCCCACTCTAGGCTGCCCGATCTGGACATAAAAATTTACGGAAGCAGACCTGAATCGCAGTCGAGATGGCTGGGGATCGGTGCAAAACGATGGAATTTCCATTCCAGACCTGCAGATTCTGCCCGCCGGCAGCGGTCTTTATTGTTGAGACTTGAGTTCGAAAAATTCTGAAGATGCTTCGATTTTCTTTACAAATAGATGGCCGCTCTCAGAAAGCAGCAATCGCCGCGCTGTCGGCTATGCTTCTGTATTAAGTAGTCCTTGCCAAGTCATTCGCTGCCCCCCATGACCCAACGACCGCCCGTTCCCCCGCCCCCGCCCCCGCGCAGCCAGTCGGTTCCACCCATGCGAGGCGGCAGCAATGACGAGATCACCCAGCAGAATGCCCCGGCAACCACGCGCCTGAAGCCCCCATCGGCTGCGGCCGCCGCTCAGACCACCCGCATTTCTGCAGCCAACAGCGGCCAGCGCTCCCGGGCAGCAATCGTGCCGCCGCCACGCCCTCAGCCGCGCCGTTACGCGCCGTCTCCCGGCCAACCGCGTTTGGAGACGCTGGTGCAAGAGGCCTATAACGAGGGGTTTTCTGACGTTCACCTCGGAGTCGGCGAGGTACCGCGCTTCCGCAATCGCGGCGAAATTGACCCGGCTGACTACCCAGAAACGGATTACCCCACCTTCATGAGCTGGCTCTACGAGATCCTCAAGGAAGATGAGGTCAATCGCTTCCAAGAGGAACTCGAGTTTGATGGGGCTACCCAGTACGAGTTCGCGCGGGTGCGGATCAATATTTTCGATAGCCTCAAGGGACCCGCCATGGTCTTGCGTCTGATTCCGCTGCGGATTCTAACCATGGAGCAGCTGCGCCTGCCGGAGATTTTCAAAGATGTCTGCCACTATCACAAAGGCTTGATCTTGGTGACGGGGCCGACGGGGTCGGGCAAATCTACCACAATGGCAGCGATGGTGGACTACATCAACACCAACATGCCCAAGCACATTATTTCGATCGAAGATCCGATCGAATTCGTCCACCGCAGCCAGCGATCGCTCATCAAACAGCGCGAGGTAGGCATTCACACCCGTCAGTTCGACCGGGCCCTCAAGGCCGCCCTCCGCGAAGACCCCGACATCATCCTGATTGGGGAGATGCGCGATCGCGAAACAGTCAACACGGCGCTCAAAGCCTCCCAAACCGGTCACGTGGTGATGGGAACGCTCCACACCAACTCAGCCGTTAAAACAATGGAGCGGATCTTGAGTTTGTATGCACCTGAAGAACAAGATGCCATGCGGACGGCTCTGGCTGAGTCGCTGATTGCCATCATTGCCCAAGGCTTGTGCCGGACTACCGATGGCAAGCGCGCGGCTTTCCACGACATTCTCATCAATACAGAAACCATCAAAGACTACATCAAAGACTCTAAGTACGAAGAGATCCTCGAGATCATGCGTGAAGGCGAGTTCGACGGCATGATCACCATGAACCAGTCGCTGTTTAACCTCTACCAGGACGGGCGCATCACCGAGGAGACCGCTCTAGAACTTGCCCCCAGCCCTAACGAAATGGCGCAAATGTTGCGCGGTCGCTTCTGAGTCGGATTTCTTGACGGTATGGCGGCGTAGCGGCGCTCATCCGAACCCTTTTGCTATCGCTGGGGCGCCCGATGGGCGACACTGGAGGCTAGGGTTTTTCTGTAGGGCGAGTATCGTGACGGTTGGTTCGGCGGTCGCTTCTCTTCTGCCTTCTGGTGCATTTAAAGGCATTGCCTTGATAACGCCGGGGGGCGACCTGGTTTACTGCTTCGATCCCAGCAAGCAGCAGCGCTGGCACGCACACTTGTGTGCTGCCCTGCAGCAGCACCTGCAATTGCCAGAAGCCCCTCATTTTTTGACGCCCAGCCATACGGCGACCGTCGATCGCTGGCAAGACCCCCAGACGAGAACCCTCCACACCCATGCGGAGCTATACCCAGCCGTACGACGCCACCGCGCTCTGCTTGCCGCGCTATTTGAGGTTCCCCTGACGGCTTGGCACGTGCTGCCGTGGCAGGCTGCCACCGACGATCCGCTCCTAATCGAAGGACATCGCCGACAATTTCCGCAACTTTGGGAGAATCACAACCTCCTTTTGCCCGTGGCACCCGAACCCACAGCCAATCTGCCTCAGGCAAGCGCAGTCTTGCCAGATGGGTACGTGCTGCAGCTGTTTGTCTCGGGGCACAGCCGCGCGACCGAGCGTACCCTGAAGGTGCTGCACGAGCTATTGGAAGCTAACCTGCTGCATCCCTACACGCTCAAGGTCATCGACGTCCTCAAACATCCAGAGCATGCCGAACTCAATCACATCTCGGCAACACCAACGCTTTTGCGCGTGTGGCCGCAGCCCCGACATCGCATCGTCGGTGACTTAAATCTCGGAGACCCGCAACGGCTGCTGCAGGCTATCTGCGCGCCAGCATAACCCGCACATTTTACGCGTTTGCTACGGTTTTAAACCCTAACAAGACGTCAGAATGATACGGCATCAAGAAGCGCATCCCTCTCTTCTATAAGCATCCCTATGGCCGAACGACTTCCGCTTCCTACAGGCTCGCGGCTTGCCGCAGTTCTCGGGCCTCTCAAGCCGCAAAGGCTTCTCCCCAGCGCAATTGCCGGAGCGGTTGTTGGCAGCATTGGGATCGTTCGGGCCGTCTCCTACGCAGCGCTAATCTTCTCCGGTCCTTTGGCTGAGAATCTGACTGTTGGGGTGGGAGTCACCGTGTTCGGTACTGCGGTGGCCAACGCGACCGCGGCCGCCCTGAGCGCCCATGCCGGTACGATTGCTTCGCCTTTAGCGGCCCTGGCGGCGATCGCCGCCTCTTTGGCTGCGGCCATTGCCGGCGATCTCGCGGCCGACAGCGCGCGCGCAGACACGATTCTGACGACTGTCTTGACCGCTATTGCTCTGAGTTCTTTGCTGACGGGCCTGTTTCTGTTGGTGTTAGGGTACCTGCGCCTGGGAGACAAAATTCGCCTGATTCCCTACCCAGTAGTTTGTGGCTTTATGGCGGGCACGGGCTGGCTGCTCGTGACCGGAGCCGTGCAGGTAACGGCCGACATATCCTTGAGCTGGCAGTCGCTGCCGGAGCTGTTTGCGCCCGATGTTTTCTGGCTGTGGTCGTCGGCGCTGGCGCTGGCTATCTTCTTGAGTGCGGTGACGCGGCGCTACAAGCATTACTCGGTCATGCCTGCCACGCTCCTGGGGTCGATCGCCGTGTTTTATTTACCCGTGCTGATTTTCGGGGTGCCCCTAGCAGAAGTCCGGCGGGCAGGATGGCTGTTGGGACCATTTCCTGAGGGCGAACTCTGGCAGCCGGTGCTCCCTGCCGATTTGGGGGCCGTTGACTGGCAGGCAATTGCCGGAGCATGGCCTCTCGTTCTGTCGATGATGCTCGTTAGCTTGCTGTCGTTACTGTTGAGCAACAGCGGCATCGAGCTGGCGCTGAGCAAAGACATTGCCCTCAACACCGAACTCAAGGCGATTGGGTGGTCCAATGTAGTGGCGGGCCTGGGTAGCGGCATGACGGGCAATCAAGCCTTGCCCAGTACGCTACTCGCGAGCAAAATCGCCGCTGATTCTCGCTTGCCGGGGTACTTTTCGGCCGCACTCTGCCTGGGGGTCCTCGGATTTGGGTCGTCGTTTTTGGGGTTTTTTCCGCGCCCGATTCTGGGGGCGCTGCTGCTGTATTTGGGGATCGCACTGCTGCAGGAGCGCGTATACCGCACCTGGTTTCGGCTGAGTTTGCCCGACTATGCCATTGTTGTCGTTACGCTCGTGGCGATCGCGGTCTTTGGCCTTCTCGCCGGCACGCTAGCGGGCTTTGTGCTAGCGGCGCTGTTGTTTTTGTTCTCCTATAGCCGCCTTGACGTGGCCCAACAGATTCTCTCGGGTGCGACTACCACCAGCAACGTCAAGCGATCGCCCCAAGCGGCTGCTTGGCTCGAAGCAAACGGCGATTGCCTCCACATTCTGCGCCTGCAAGATTATGTCTTTTTTGGAACGGCAGACTATCTGCTGCGGCGGGTCCGCGAGCGCCTCGACGCTGCCGAGCGGGCCGCAGTACGCTTTGTCGCCATCGACTTTAGTGCCGTAGACGGCCTCGATGCCTCGGGAGTATTGAGCTTTGTCAAGATTTTGCGCCTGGGCCGCCAGCGGGGCTTCACAGTCGTGCTGACCGGCCTGACCCCCGCCCTCGAAGGGCAACTGCGGCGCGGGGGCGGCATTGCTAGCGATCCGGACTGGTGTCGTCTCTTCCCCGACCTCGATCGGGGCCTAGCCTGGTGCGAAGACGCCTTGCTACAAGAGGCGCCGTTTGCCGAGACCGGCAGCGTCCCGATTGCCGAGGGCCCAATCGGGATGTTTCTCCCGCGCGATCGGGTAGCGGCATTTTTGCTTTACTTGCAGCGCCAAGACGTCCCGGCCGGGCAACGGCTATTCGATCGCCCCAATAGCAAGGGGATCTATTTCATCGAGTCCGGTCAAGTTAGCGTCACGCTCGAGCTTCCTGACGGGCAAACCAAACGCCTGGAAACGCAAGGACCGGGGCGAGTTTTAGGCGAAATGCGGTTCTACGACAAGCCTCCGCTCTCGACTTACGTTACGACTGACTGCCCCAGTTGCCTCTACTACCTCGATCGGGCTGATTTCGAACGCATGAAGTCAGATGACCCAGCTTTGGCCAATGCCCTCCAGGAATACATCATTGGGTTGCTCTGCGAGAGTCTGCGTCGCCGGGAGCAGCAACTGATCGTTCTTAAGTGAGTGTCTTTGCTGAATCGCGGCAATGCGCTTTCAGCATCCATAAGAGCGTTGGCAACCTTTAGAAAATTACAGAAATTTTCCATATTTCGATGATTTGAGGAATTTAGGGAAGTTAAGTCAGGGAATGCGGCCGGAGTTCGTGCAAGAATGTGGCTGTGGCAGCAAGTATGCATGCCATAGCGGAAGAACTAGCTTAGGGCGATAGGCCAGCTTTCTTGCCATAGACAAGTGCCACGAGCGATCTGGATCGCAATTTTTTAGATGACACTACAAATTCCCTTTTTTAAAGAATTCCCCAAACGTTCTGACAATTTTGTGAGGGCTTGGAGAGCAGAATTTCACCCCGAGAAATTATTTCCCAGTCTGACTGCTGGCCTCGTCACGGGAGCCATTGGCATCATTCGTGCCATCTCTTATGCAGCCTTGATTTTCTCCGGTAGTTTGGCGGCCGGCCTCAATGTCGGGATTGGCATGGCCATTTTTAGCAGTGCGGCCATCAGCATCGTCGTTGCCCTGACGAGTTCTCTGCCAGGGGCGATCGCGACTCCACTAGCAGCACCTACCGCTGTTTTGGCGGTTCTCGCTGCGGGCTTGGCCGACTCGCTCGCACCCGTTGCCACCGCCCGAGAAATTCTCCTGACGGTTGTTGCTGCCATTGCCGTCGGATCCCTTTGCACGGGGGCGGTATTGCTTTTGCTGGGGCAGCTCGGGCTCGGTAATGTCCTGCAGATCGTTCCTTATCCGGTTATTGGGGGCTTTATGGCTGGTACGGGGCTACTGCTGGTGCGCGGTTCTTTCCAAGTGATGGCCGGGCTCGACCTCAGTCTCGAGACGCTACCCGCACTCTTCGAGCCGAGCCATGCGAGCCTGTGGGCCGTTGGTGCTTTTGGGGGGGTAGCTTTGCTGCTGGCAACGCGGCGCTGGCAGCATTTTTCTGTGGTGCCCGTGTGTTTATTGGCCAGCATCGCCATTTTTTACGCGGGCTTGCTAGCATCGGGAGCGCCCCTCGAAGCAGCGCGAGCTGCAGGCTGGCTGTTGGGGCCTTTTCCGGCGGGCAATCTTTGGCAGCCTCTGAGCGCGGCCGATCTGGGGTTGGTGCGCTGGGAAGCGATCGCCGCGCAAGTTCCAAATTTGGGCATTTTGGTGTTTGTGAGCTTGGTTTCGCTAGTCATGACTAACAACGGCATCGAGCAGGCTGTCGGGCGCGATCTCGATCTCGATGCCGAGCTGCGGGCGATCGGCTTGGCGAATTTGGTGGCCGGTTTGGGCAGCAGTATGGCCGGCAACCAGGCACTCCCAAGCACGCTGCTGGTCAACAAGATGGGCGCGCCCAATCGCCTCACGGGCATCGTCAAGGCGCTCCTTTGCCTGGTAGTGCTCTGGCTGGGGGCGGCATTTTTAGGCTATTTCCCGCGACCTATTCTCGGCAGCCTGCTCCTGTTTCTCGGGGTCGATCTCTTGATTTGCTGGTTGTACCGGGTGCGGCCGGGCTTGCCCTGGCTAGACTATCTCATCGTGCCGGTGGTGATGCTGGCTATCAACATCATCGGCTTTTTGCCTGGAGTTGCCCTTGGCTTTGGCTTGGCGGTGTTGATTTTTCTTTATCGTTACGGTCGGGTCGGGGCGATCGCGCGGGAATATGCCTGCCAAGACAGTCGCGTTTGGGTCTTGGAGCTGCAGGGATTTTTGTTCTTCGGACGAGTTTTCCCGCTGCAGCAACGGGTGCGAGAGCTGCTGGCCGGCAGCGACACCAAACCGCACCACATCATCTGCGACTTCGGCAGCGTTCACGGTCTAGACACTTCGGCGGTGCAGACTTTTGGGCGCATCTGCCAGCGCGGGCAGCAAGCTGGAGTGACGATCGCATTTGCGACGCTGAGCCCGGAACTCAAGCAACAGTTATTCCTGGGTGGCAGCCTGTCGTGCGAGGTTTTTCCCGATCTCGAGAGCAGCTTGCAGTGGTGTGCGGCAAACACCCAGACAGCGTTCTAGGGCTTGCCGCCCGAAGCTTGGCCGAACTGGCGATCGTAAACCTCATCTTCTTTACCAGCTTCAACGATTAGATCGGCACGAGGATAAGCCACGCACAACAGGGCGTAACCTTCTTGTTGCAGCTCGGGAGAGACCCCCATGCCTTCTCCTTGCTCGACGCTACCGGCGAGCAACTTACCGGCACAGGTCGTGCAAACGCCCGCCAAGCAGGATTTTGGTAGTTCGATACCGGCTTCCGCAGCAGCGGCAAGGACGGTTTTATCTTCTGGGACTTGAAGGGTATGGGTATTGCCCTCGTGGCGAATTTCAACGGTGTAGGTCGTCATATTTTGAAATTGGAGATATGTGAGCCAGCAAGCTCGTCGCAGTCGCGTCTTATT
>CAYTBI010000001.1:0-159710 GCA_964435975.1 uncultured bacterium | reverse complement strand
CACCCAGTTTTCTAAATTTCGTGATATGAAAACGATAGATTTTCCATTGGTCCAATTTGTTGGATATGAATAAATCTCTTTTGAACATGTGACATACTGGCTTAGGAATTCGGGCATCCTCCCAAAGGCACTTTCATTCCCTCTCCACCCGTGGACAAAGACAATCGCCTGATTATCCTCATCATGATTTGTGCTTGTTGATGCCGTTTTAGATGGTAGAGACTTGTCCTCAGTTCCAGTGATTCTATATCTTCTAACAAGATCCTTGAAGTCTTCAATATCTTCAACTTGAAGCTCAAAATCAAGATCACTCTCCCCAGATTCTATTCTCTCTACCAATTTCCAGAGTTCAAGTAACTTCTCGGCAAGTTCTTTCGGAACCGTTGCATGAAACCTAATGCAACCAGAACGAATATATACGTCTCTGATATCTTCTCTCAAAGCACCTAAAATCTCACACAAGTCATCCAAGAACTGCTCCTTAAGCTGAGACTCAAATACATAATGATTGAGATCCATGGCAATCACAATCCGAGAGTAATCGTTATTAGTTGGTGTAACCATAGTAAGAATCAACGAGAAGTATTTTCAGCCTAACTCTATTTAGACCGCATTTTACAGCCTAAGATCCGGACATAGGGTTTTTATCGGGACATTTGCAGTCTATCTCCCCAAATCTGGGTGATTAGGCCGCACCTTGCAGGATAAAACCCCGCACAGGGTGATTATACGCCAAAATGCAGCCCGAAATCCTGCCAGTTGGACAACCCATACCCCTTTCTCCAAGTTTCGGTATGATGGCTCGACTGACATCACAGGCATACACTTGTCCTACAACAGCGTTTGTAAATTCATTGCTGAGAACTTCACTGCCGACATCACCACCTGACTGTTGGGTGAGCCGACCGAGTTGGCCCACCTGAAGCCGTCGGAACTCCTCAGTAGTCCTATTTTGCTAACACATTAGTTCTCCTCGAATCTCAGAGTCTGCTGGCGATCGCCAACAACGAGTGGAGGTTGCTGCCTCAGCAGTGATTCTGGCAGGGTTAGTATTGAATGACAAGCATTGTTGCAACTGCAGAAGAGCGCGGTCGGGAGTGTATTATTAAGCCTCTCCACATGACTAGTTTTCCTCGACTCCTTTATGCTACTTCTCACCATATTTCGATTCGCTCGCGAAAGACTTTATCTTCACCCTTAGCTTCGACGACAAGAGATGCAGGGATGACACTATCGCCTTTATACTCCGGGCTTGCGGCATAATCCATGATGAGACCCCGCTCGGCCATACCTGCAATTCGGTTATCAACTGCCTGTTTCTGAAGTGCGGCTGACTTGGGAGCGTAGCAAATATTCATCTCGGCATCTGGCCCGCCAAGCTCTGTAGGAAACAGGTAAACTTTTCGCAGTAGGCCCCTCTCGTAGCAAGCTTTTGCGCTCTCTGTATCTTTGATTGTTGAGTAATCCAATGGTTCGGGATTGAAGACAGAAGCACGCTCTAAGTCACTCATCTGGCCATTGCCAGATTTTAATAGTGCCTCGAGAAGCTCTGGTCGAGAGTTATTCATCGACCACTTCATCTCATCATCGGTGATGGTTGTCGCAATCAAAATTTCGGCTTTGCCATTAGGCAACTCAATAAGCGCAGGCAGTGGTGGCTCTGCTTTTGCAATCAATAGGTTTACATATTTGCTTTCGCCAATCGAGACGTCTTCTACCGTCAATCCCGCATAATTTTCCACGCGGCCGAGCAGGTCGGCATCATTTAAAATTTCAGCGTTGACCGCCCACTGCAGTACCCACAACGGCCATTCTTCAAACTTATTAGTAGCAATCATTAGCTCGTAACCATAGCCAGGACGGCCTGGATAAGAGGGTACATTCTCTTTTCGTGCAAGTGTCATTTTCGTGTTGCTTTCGATACTATCCTCGGAACTAATGCTGATATTTTTTGCCACGATCTTTGTTGGCATATCGGCATTTGAGAATCCGAAGGTTGTGTGAACCCAAGTTTCGTTACCAAGTTTTTTAGCTTGTATCTGGAATAGCCCTCCCCCAGGCCATACTCCCATCATGTGAGCTATTTTTTGCATGTCATTTGGCAATTCGCCGATTTGTTCTTCGAAAAATTGACAGCGCCTGTCGAAGACGGCTTGCCAGTATTGCTCGTTCTGCACGTCTGACTTTGGTGATTGTTCTGCGTTGTGCTCTTCTTTCTTTTGATGATATCGTTGCTTCTTTTGTGAATGTCTGTAGAGCACGATGCCGATAACAATCAGAACTATTGCCAGTAAAACAAGAATGCCCATTCGATCTGCTCCCAGTAGTCAAGCACGTAGGAATCAATTGCCCAATGAAACTTCGACAGGCTACATTTTACCGCGCGAATTCACGCCACTGCCCCCTGAGGCATCATCATCCGGTCGAGTTCGAAACTTCGCCACAGATCTAACCGTCAAAGAGCTTGGGTCGCCACACCTTCTGGTTCCGTGAACTCGAACAATCGCTTGGGCCTGGGAGGCCGAATTTTGCAAGTGGGATAGCTGTAGTAGATGAACGGTCTACCACGCATCCACAATACAAGGGATAAGTCCGTGCTGACATCCCGCAGGTTGCGCCAAGTTTCCAGTAATCTCCCAGAGAAAATCCTTTTTAGATCTTGTAGAACTCGAGATTTGGGCCAGCAAAGGGGGCCATCGCATCAATGCGTTTCTGAAGTTCGGCTTGGTCCCAGTCCCAGGTTTTACGGGCCAAGGCAGCATTTGGGGAAACCTGTTCGACGCTTTCCATACCACTGACAAGGCAAGTAATGGGCAGGGACCACGCAAAGCCGAGGGCATCCTCTAAGGAAATAACTGACGGTATTACCGGCTCGACGGGGACTTCCGTGCGGCGCCAGCCCTGATTTCCTCCAAAGAATCGCCCGTAGGCTAGCGTTTTCATCGCCAGCACGCCGATGCCCGCCTCCATGCATTCGGGCAGTACGTGGGTAATGAAGCTCTCAAAATGGGGGTCGGCAGGGTTGACCGGTATCATCGCAGCGGCCATCTTCACGCCCCGTTTTTCGATTTCTTCTAGCATCTTGAGGTGGCCTTTGTAGGTATCGTGGCCGGTGAAACCGATGTGCCTGGCCTTTCCCTTTTCTTTGGCCTCGAGCAAGGCGTCGAGTATGCCATCCCGGACGCGCTCTTCCACACGCTCTGGGGTTTCGAGGGCATGCACCTGCCAAAGGTCTATATAGTCGGTCTTCATGCGGGCGAGAGAAGCGTCGAGATCCTCTAGGGCATCCGCTTTGTTTCTGCCTAGGGTTTTGGTCATGATGAAGGACACGTCTGTGTACTCGGGCGTGAGGAATTTCCCGTAGCGCTCCTCTGCTATTCCATCACTGTACAGCGGGGCATTGTCGAAGAAGCGCACCCCCTCCTCTAGGGCTTTTTCGATAATGGCCTGCGCGTCTCGTTCCGAGGCCCTCCCTATGCGATCGCCACCCGCACCTAGGTTGGTCACAACCGGACCGGAAGGCCCTAACTTGCGCAGGGGCAGGAGCGTGCCCAGTCGGTCCGTGCCCGGCCCCTCCGTGCCTGGCTGCTCGGAGAGGGGAGCAGTTTCGTTCTCACCAGAAAAACAGCTCGACACCGTCAGGCTGGTAGTGAAGCCGGCCAGCATGGCGATGAACTCCCTGCGCTTGAATCCCACATACGGGCTGGCAGCGTTTTCATTGTTGCGTTCCATAAAATTCTCCGCTGTGCGAACGATGACGGGATCTAGCCGTGGTCCAGGCAATGCCTCTCGCTAGCGAGCCGCAACTAATGTCGAGCACCTCGCCGGGGACCTTACTTATTGGCGCTTCCTGAAAAAAAGAGCACCACCTTCGCAATGTCAGCGCGACCTCCGGCAAATACCCGGTTTAACTTTCTCGAAGGTATCATCGCCAGCCGCGTTGCACGTGCTCGATCCTCCGCAATCGGTGCCAAACTCTCCACCAAACTCTCCACAGTGCAAAATTGGCCCCATCCATCGCTGCAGCGAACGCTCCGACTTGTTGTTGTCTTTGGGGTAAGTCTCGCACGACCCAGTTTGGGCCTACCAGACCTAAAATGCTGGGATATCGCTGGAGAAGAGAGTGCATGAGTTATCGGATGGACCGCCGCGCCTACGCCGAAACCTACGGCCCCACCACGGGCGATCGCCTGCGCTTGGCCGATACGAATCTGATTATTGAAGTCGAACGGGACCTCACGACCTACGGCGACGAAGTCAAATTTGGCGGCGGCAAAGTCATCCGCGATGGCATGGGCCAGTCGCCTATCTCTCGCGCCGACGGCGCTGTAGATCTGGTGATTACCAATGCCCTCATTCTCGACTGGTGGGGCATCGTCAAAGCTGATGTCGGCATCAAAGATGGCCGCATCTGCAAAATTGGTAAAGCGGGTAACCCCTACATTCAAGACAATGTTGATATCATCATCGGTCCTGCCACCGAAGCCATTGCGGGTGAGGGGTCGATCCTGACCGCTGGAGGTATCGACGCCCACATTCACTTCATTTGCCCCCAGCAAATCGAAACGGCGATCGCCTCTGGGGTAACCACCATGATTGGCGGTGGCACCGGCCCGGCCACTGGCACCAATGCCACTACCTGTACGCCTGGGGCTTGGTACATTCACCGCATGCTGCAGGCGGTGGATGCTTTTCCGTTGAATTTTGCCTTCCTCGGCAAGGGCAACAGCAGCCAACCCGCAGGTCTTGTCGAGCAAGTCCTGGCCGGAGCCGCGGGCCTCAAGCTCCACGAAGACTGGGGCACGACCCCGGCGGCCATTGACACCTGCTTGAGCGTGGCCGATGCCTACGACATCCAGGTTGCCATCCACACCGATACCCTCAACGAAGCCGGCTTCGTTGAAGCGACGATCGCGGCTTTTAAACATCGCGCCATCCACACCTACCATACCGAAGGTGCCGGCGGCGGCCATGCCCCCGACATCATCAAAGTCTGTGGCGAAGCAAATGTGCTGCCCTCTTCAACCAATCCGACGCGGCCCTACACGGCCAATACCCTCGAAGAGCACCTCGACATGCTCATGGTGTGCCACCACCTCGACAGGAGCATTCCGGAAGATGTCGCCTTTGCCGAATCGCGCATTCGCCGCGAGACCATCGCTGCCGAAGACATTTTGCACGACCTGGGTGCTTTTAGCACTATTGCTTCCGACTCCCAAGCGATGGGCCGCGTCGGCGAGGTCATTCTGCGCACCTGGCAAACCGCCCATAAAATGAAAGCCCAGCGCGGACCGCTCCCGGCAGATTCCGAGCACAACGATAATTTCCGAGCCAAGCGCTACGTGGCCAAATACACCATCAACCCAGCCATTACCCACGGCATTGCCCAACACGTGGGCTCCGTTGAAGTCGGCAAGCTGGCCGATCTGTGTTTGTGGAAACCCGCGTTTTTTGGCGTTAAGCCCGAGATCGTTCTCAAAGGTGGCGCGATCGCCTGGGCGCAAATGGGCGACCCCAACGCCAGCATTCCGACCCCCCAGCCCACCCACATGCGGCCGATGTTTGGCAGTTTTGGCGGCGCGATCGCCGCGACCTCGCTGACGTTTGTCTCCCAAGCCGCCGTGACGCGCGACCTGCGCGGACAACTGGGCTTGCAAAAACCCCTCGCGGCAGTCGCAAATACCCGCCAGATTGGCAAAGCCGATCTCAAACTCAACGATGCCCTCCCCAAGATCGAAGTCGACCCCGAAACCTACGAGGTCCGTGCCGATGGCGAGCTGCTGACCTGCGATCCCGCCACCGAGCTACCGATGGCGCAGCGATATTTCTTGTTTTGAGAAACCCACGGCCCCCGATGCCAGCTCCCGAGGGCGAGCCGAACCCGCCCGCCTAGTACGGGAACCCACACTGACCCTGCTGTTGTAAGGCTCCAAGGCGCTTCGCTAAATTAGCACTCAGTTAAGGAGAGTGCTAAATCTCTCTCCTGCGAACGTATCACAAAGCACTAGTTATTGGAGTCGGAGTTTACCATGGCAGCTATTTCTCTGAACGTTACGACCGTAACGCCCCTCGGCGATCGCGTTTTCGTCAAGGTCAGCCCTTCTGAAGAGAAAACCGCAGGCGGCATCGTTCTGCCCGACACCGCCCAAGAGAAGCCCCAAGTCGGCGAAGTTGCTGCCGTCGGCCCCGGCAAGCGCAACGACGACGGCAGCCGCGCCGCGATGGATGTCAAAGTTGGCGACAAGGTTCTTTACTCCAAGTACGCCGGTACCGACATCAAGCTGGCTGGCGAAGAGTACGTCCTGCTCGCCGAGAAAGACATCCTGGCGACCGTCGGCTAACTCGAGACCCGATCGCGCGCAGCATTCGTTTCCCCACTCATTTCAAGTCCTTCAAGAAGTAGGAGATACAACTCATGGCTAAGTCAATTGTTTATGACGATCGGGCCCGTCGCGCCCTCGAGCGCGGCATCGATCTGCTGGCAGAAGCCGTTGCCGTTACGCTCGGCCCCAAGGGTCGCAACGTCGTCCTGGAGAAGAAGTTCGGCGCGCCCCAAATTATCAATGACGGCGTCACCATCGCCAAAGAAATCGAACTCGAAGACCACATCGAGAATACCGGCGTTTCTTTGATTCGTCAGGCGGCCTCCAAGACCAACGATGTTGCTGGCGACGGCACCACGACCGCTACCATCTTGGCCCATGCCATCGTTAAAGAAGGTCTGCGCAACGTTGCGGCCGGTGCCAACCCCATTGCCCTCAAGCGTGGTATCGACCGGGCGACGGAATTTTTGGTGGGCAAGATTGCCGAGCACGCGCGCGAAGTCAGCGATTCTAAGGCGATCGCCCAAGTTGGGGCTATCTCTGCCGGCAATGATGAAGAAGTCGGCACTATGATCGCCCAGGCCATGGACAAAGTCGGCCGCGAAGGCGTTATCTCTCTTGAAGAAGGCAAATCCATGACCACCGAGCTGGAGGTCACCGAGGGCATGCGCTTCGATAAGGGCTACATCTCTCCTTACTTCGCCACCGACACCGAGCGCATGGAAGCCGTCCTCGACGAGCCCGTGATACTCATCACCGATAAGAAAATCACTATGGTCCAAGACCTGGTGCCCGTCCTCGAGCAGGTTTCCCGCTCCGGTCGTCCGCTGCTGATTATTGCTGAAGACATCGAGAAAGAAGCCCTGGCAACCCTGGTGGTCAACCGCCTGCGTGGCGTTCTCAATGTTGCTGCTGTCAAAGCACCGGGCTTCGGCGATCGCCGCAAGCAAATGCTTGAAGACATCGCCACGCTCACCGGCGGTCAGTTAATCACCGAAGACGCTGGCCTGAAGCTGGAGAATGCGTCTCTCGAGATGCTCGGTAAAGCCCGCCGCATCACCATCACCAAAGACAACACCACCGTTGTTGCCGAGGGGAACGAAGATGCGGTTAAGGCTCGCTGCGAGCAAATTCGCCGCCAAATCGAGGAAACCGAGTCTTCCTACGACAAAGAGAAGCTGCAAGAGCGCCTGGCGAAGCTCTCCGGTGGCGTTGCCGTTATCAAAGTAGGTGCGGCCACCGAAACTGAAATGAAAGACCGCAAGTTCCGTCTCGAAGATGCCATCAACGCCACCAAGGCAGCCGTTGAAGAAGGCATCGTCCCGGGCGGTGGCACGACCCTGGCTCACCTGGCTCCCCAGCTCGAAGACTGGGCAAAAGGCAACCTGGCCGCTGGCGAAGAACTCACCGGCGCTCAACTGGTCGCTCGCGCTCTGACAGCTCCCCTCAAGCGCATTGCCGAAAACGCGGGTGCCAACGGTGCGGTCATTGCCGAGCGCGTCAAGGAGAAGGAGTTTAACGTTGGCTTCGATGCAGCGACGGGTGACTATACCGACATGTTCGAAGCAGGTATTGTCGATCCGGCTAAGGTGACCCGCTCTGCCCTGCAGAACGCGGCTTCGATCGCCAGCATGGTTCTGACCACCGAGTGCATTGTTGTCGATAAGCCCGAAGACAAGAAGGGCGCTGGCCCTGCTGGCGGCGGCGAAGACTTCGACTACTAAAGTTACGGTCCATCGCTGCTAGTGGCAGCAACCGGGGCTCCTCCTGCTGATAAGCCAGCGGGGGGAGCTTTTTTATAGGTCGCTGCGAGTCCCGAAAGACTCCCCGGGTTGGCGCTCTGCTCCTAGTTCTTGGAACGTGGGATAGCGGTAATGAACCCCAACCCCTTGGAAATAAGACCGTTGCTTGACAATGCGAGAGACAGGGGCATCAACAATTGCCAGCAGATAGCCCGCATCGGTCCAGCGCAGGTCGATATAGTCTCCAGAAAGACTCACAAAAATATTGCCCGGTGCGTCGGGAGCGGGCGGCCGCTCTGGGTCGTAGAGCGAGACGTGCAGGCTAGGTTGTGTCTGGTTGCCGCAGGTTCGCCTGTAGGCAACCGCTCGCAAGTTATTCTCCGGTAGGTCGAGCGTGCGGACGGGCGCGCTCGTGCAGGTGGCGCAGGCACTGACGCTCAAAGCTAGAGCGATTGCGAGCAATATTTTTAATAAAAAGCCAAATTTCATTGTGAAAGGACAAAATCGTTTGTTTATCTCCACGTTAGCCCGATCTCTGGCAGCAGCCAGGCGAGCCTTAAGAATACTTTGGTTGCAATCTGTTGCGAGCCCCAGCAAAAACCATCGCTGCCAACAGGCTCGGATCGTTAGTGTCAAATTTTGGTTGCCCTCGCATCTCGAACTTCGAGCTAAGCTCGAGCGCAAACACTTCTGGCCGACGCCTACTACCCCATGCAACACCTTCTCCTGAATCTGTGTGCCCCAATCGCACTGCTGAGCGCCGACCTGGCGGCGCCGGCGCTGAGCTTGCCCGTGCGGCTGGCCGCTGGCGAGTCGCCCAGTTCTGCAGAGCCTGTCTCGCCAGAGTCTTGGCATGCTGAAGGCAGCATTCTTTTGGCGCTCGGGCGCTACGCAGAAGCTCTCAGTCGCTTCGATCGCGCCTTGGAGCTCAAGCCCGATTTTTCCCGAGCCTGGTACGACCGCGGCACGGCCCTGAGCAGGCTAGGGCGAGATGCCGCCGCAATTGCCAGTTTCGATCGCGCTTTAGAGCTCGAGCCCAGCTTTCCCGAGGCATGGAGCGATCGCGGCATCATTTTTTCCAATCTGGGCCAATTTCAAGAAGCCGTGGCAAGCTACGACCGGGCTCTGGATCTGGCGGCAACGGATCCCGATACTTGGTACAACCGCGGCTTTGCCCTCAACGAACTCGGCCGCCACGAAGCGGCCATTGCCAGCTTCGATCGCGCCTTGGCAATCGCACCGACCGACCACGAAGCCTGGTACAACCGCGGCTTTGCCCTCAGCAAGCTCGGCCGTCATGGTGACGCCATCACCAGCTACAGCCGCGCCCTAGAACTTCAGCCCGACCTCGCCGAAGCTCGCGGCAATCTCGGCTTTGCCCTCGGCGCGCTCGGGCAAGATGAGGCGGCGATCGTCGAGTTTCAAAAAGCGGCCGACTTGTTCGCAGCGCAAGGCAATGCGGACCTGCGACAGTTGATGCTCGACGCGATTGCGACTATTCGGGCGCGCCAAAACTAACCGACACCGGCCGGCCTACTTGGGCGAGCACCGTCAGCGGTCCGAGATCTTTGAGCCGGTCGAATGTCTGGCGATCGCGCACGAATAGGGTTCCGGCAAAGCCGAGAGAATTGACCGAGATCTGACGATAGCTGGGCTGGGAGCGCGGTATCACCACCAACCAGCGGCGCGTTGCCAGTAAATTGAAGGCATTATCTGGGGCAAGCTGCAGGGCTTGGCGCAACTTTTGATAGCTCGCTTGCAGGATTGCAGCTGCTTCTGGGAGGGAACGGGCCGAATCGATGGCCAGCGCCTCGGCGGCCACGGCAAAGGGCAATTTTGGCGGAGCGTTGCCCAGCAGTTGGTCTTCGAGTGGAACGGGCGGGCCCTGGGGAGCTAGAGGAAAGGGCAACAATTGCAAGTGTTTGTGGGGCTGGCTCGCGCCCGCCACCGGGCCGCCATTATAGAAAGCCAAGCCGTCAAGCTCTTGTAGCGACAGCCATAGGGCAGCAAAGTCTTGCCGCGTCAGTGGGGCCATCTGATCTTCGTAAGCCCGCGTCACCATCAGAATATGGCGGTCGATGACGTTGTATTTGTTGAGCAAGCACGCATGCGTCGCAGAAAGATTGGCGACGAACATGCGCTCGTCGTAAGGCAGAAAAGGATTGGCTTGCGTTTTGGCTTGCTCCTTGCCCACTCGCGTCTTGCGGGCTAAGTTGGTCGCAACGCGCACCACAAAGGTGCAGCCCCCCTGCTCGACGATTTCGTATTCCGTCTCAATGGGCTGCAGCGCGCCACAGGCTAGGGCCCTTTGCCCCCGGGCTGCGACTAAATCCCCTAAGGTTCCTGGCTCGAATGTCTCCCGTGCGTCCACCATGATCGATTTTTCTGCTGGCGCTTGCGCCGGTGGCATCACTCGAGCCTCAGGCAGGCTCCGCTAGCAAAGAATCGAGGCGGCCACCGCGATCGAGGGCGTAGAGTTCGTCGCAGCCACCAATGTGGGCATCGTTAATGAAAATCTGCGGGACCGAGCGCCGCCCGTTGGCTCGCTCGGCCATCTTGACCCGGGCCGCACCGTCGCCGTCAATTTTGTACTCGGTGTATTGGACGCCCTTCCAGCCGAGCAGCATCTTTGCTCGAATGCAGTAGGGGCAGGTCTGCCAGGTGTAGACCTCCACGCGGGCCCGAACGCGCTCGGGATGGCGTCCGAGAAGTTTATTGAGCAGTTGCAGCATAGTCACAAAGTGCGATGGGAGACCGTCTTGCAGCTAATGCCCTCTAGGCAACCAGGCCCGCTCTGAGGGCGCGCACGGCAGCCTGAGTGCGATCGTCCGCGCAAAGCTTGTTGAGAATATTACGGACGTGGGTCTTTACCGTCCCGACGGTAATATAGAGCTTCTCGGCGATTTCGGCATTGCTCGAGCCTTCAACGATTAGCTGGAGCACCTCTAGCTCCCGCTCTGTCAGAGGATAAGTCTCCGTCGCCTCGTTGCGAGAGGCAATGGCAATCGTACCGGGCTCGGGAGTGTTTCTCTGGGCCTGGGACAAGACAATCCGCGCGATCGCCGGGTCGATCCAGGAGCTGCCTTCTTTTGTGAGCTTCAAAGCTTCTACGAGTAGTTCGTAGCTCGTGTCTTTCATGCAGTAAGAATCGGCTCCAGCCGCAAAAGCGGCCAGCACCGCATCTTCGCTGTCTTGTAGCGTCAGCATGAGGACTCGCGTTGCGGTGTCGGGTTGGCTTTCTTTGAACTGTTTTGTCAGCTCGATGCCATCAATGTCGGGCAAGCCAATATCGATAGCCGCTACATCTGGCTGCAGCTCGGCGAGCAACTTCAAGCCTGCCGTCGCATTCTCGGCCTCGCCGACAACATCGACATCCTCGAACTGCTCCAAGGCGGTCTTGATACCGATGCGCGTCAGCTCGTGGTCTTCGATTAAAACAACCCTGATGTTACTCATGTTTCGCCATCGGAATTGCCCGCAAGAGCATCCTGCATTGAGGTTAGGAGATGCCACTTACAATATCACGTTTGTTGGAGCACTCGCGATATCGTCAAAGGATCCGTATTTGCCGCGAGAAACTACCATTCACGCCACCAACTTTTGCAACCAGGCCAGTAGCTCTGGCTCCCCAAAGTCAGCGCGGGTGGCTCGCGCCCCGGCAGCTTGCAGATCTGCTGGGGTGCGGGTCGTTGTAATGCCAATGGTAACGATGCCCGCCGCCACGGCAGCTCGCACGCCCGAAGGTGAATCCTCGAAGGCAACTGCGGCTGTGGGGGAGAGTCCCAGGCGCTCCAGGGCCAGTTGGTAGGGAGCCGGATCGGGCTTGCCCGCCGCTGCTTCCTCGGCAAGGACGACCGTATCGAAGGCCGCGCTCAGCTCCAGGGCAGCAAGTAAAAACTCCGCATTGGCCCGAGGTGCATTGGTGACTGTTGCGGTTTTTAGACCCTGCGCCTGCAGGCGAGCGAGTAGGTCGCGCAGCCCTGGCAGCGGCTGCAGCACCGAGGCAGTCTCTCGAAATCGGGCTTCTTTGGTGTCGGCTAGGTGCTGTCTTGCTGAGGGGGAAAGCTGGGGCAGCAGGTCGCCAATAATTTCGGCATTCGTGCGCCCATTGAAGTGACGGTGGTAGTAATCGAGATCGATACTGAGGCCGTAATCTTGTGACAACAAAGTTTGCCAGGTGCGGAAGTGAGCGGGATCGGTGTCGACAAGTGTCCCGTCGAGGTCGAATAAGATAGCAGCAAGCACGGTTCAGTCAGGCTTATCGGCCGGTACGGGTCTGCAGTTGTCTCAACCGCTACGATACCTCCGATAAGGCCGGCCGTGGCGATCCGTGATGATGGCCCCCTGGCCGAGGATCGAGCTACCGGTAAGGCATCTTGTTGCCAATCTCGTTGCTTATGGGAGCGCGGCTCGACCGGCGTGCCTCAAACACCTTAAAGCAGTGCGATCGCGATTACAACTTGGCGACAAGCCGGGTAATATGCCCCTAGGAGTAATCCTGAGAGCGCGCGGGAGTTTTCCTTGTTGGGAAGCTTCCGCTTTCTTTTGCCGCTAACCGGAATTTTTTAGACCCTTCGCTGAATTCTGCAGCAGACTCCGACTGGCGCGATCGCGATCGTCACCTGGTTGGGGAACACCTGCAAAACCGTCTGCTGGCCGGGTGTTGACCGCCAGCAGCACTGGCCCTAGGAGTCGATGCTGGGGGGAACTCCAAGCTGACACCGTTGGTCCGATCTACTCCACCAGACGACTGAGAGCAGATATGTGGTGTGGTTTGCTCTCTTTAGGCCGCAATAAACACTACGGGTGGAGTGCGTGGCACATTGTCTGTGGAGCTAAAAGAGGACTAGGAGGCGCAAGGTCAATGAAAGCTCCTGATTGGACGCCATTCGAGCGAGTGGCGGCTGCCGAGACAATCGCCGCAGGGCTAACCGTACTTCCAGCTTGCTGGAGTTTGACCCCGCTACGAGATAAACGGCCTTACCGCGAAGGTTGGCAGAGCGAGCCCCTCGTGCCGCGCGCGAGCATTGCCGATTTGATTTTGCACGGCGAGCGCTGCCGCAGTAAGGGCTCGGGCAAAGCCTACACCGGCTACGCCTCGGGGTATGGCTTGCGCTTGGGAGAAGCGTCGGGCGGGCTCGTTGCCATCGATATTGACGGCACCTCTGCCGAAGCTCTCTTAGCAGCCATCAGTGGGGGCGTTCTGCCAGCGACGATCGCCTGGACCTCCGGCAAACCCGGCCGCCGCCAACTGCTCTACCAGGTTCCGGAGCCGGTGCGCCAGCAAATCTCGGCCTTTCGACGCAAAGCACTCGACCGCTTTGGCGATCTGCGAGCTGCCGAAGGCGAACTGATTGAATTTCGCTACAACGACCACCAATCAGCCCTGCCCCCCTCGCGCCATCCAGAAACGGGTGCGTACTGCTGGCTCAACTCGCCAGCAGAGCTGAACGCCGCCGACGCACCAGACTGGCTCTGCAAGCTCTTGCAAGAATTTGCCCGAGGCGAGCGCGGGGCGGCCGCAGCAAAAGCGAAAGCCACACCGGTTCCGGCTTGGGGCATTGCCGGCGGTGGCGCCAGCGAGCTAGAAAAAATCCTCAACGAAGCCCTGAGCCGCCTGAGCGCTCGGGATGTTTACAAATGGCCGGGCCATCAATTTCGAGACTACGGCAAGACCTGGCGCGGCTATTGCCCGCAGCATCGCTCCCAGAGCGGGACGACCTTTGCAGTCGATCCCGAATCGCGCGAGTGGTATTGCTTCTGCTGCGAAGTCGGTGGCGGGCCGGTGCAGTACCGGCACTTTGCCAACGGCGGCCGCGGTCGGCCGCGCGGCGCCGAATTTGTCGCCATTGTCCGGGAGCTGGCAGCAGAATCGGGTTTGAGCGTCCCGACGCAAGTGGGCAATAGTGCCGCGCTCGAACTTGCCCCCAACCTCGAAGCCACCGCCGAGGATGTCAAGCAATCGATTTGGGAGCGCAGCCGCCAGTTCGGCCCCACCCACCAGATAGATCGGCCCTATTTCGATTGGGAGATCCCCGCAGCCGGCACGATGGTGGCGGTGCGATCGGCTCTGGGGACGGGTAAAACGAGTTGGCTGGGGCGCGTGGTGCAGCAGCTCCCGGCAGAAGGCTGGCTGGCGCTCGGGCACCGCAACTCTCTGCTGCTGCAGTCTTGCCGCCGCTGGGGGTTCGCCCACCTCCACATCGATCGCGCCTTTGCTAGCATTGGCGCTCCTGAGAGCCGCTTGGCCCTTTGCGTCGATAGCCTCAGCCACTTCCAAGAAGCCGATTTCACCGACAAAAATGTCATTCTCGACGAGGCCATGGCCATCGTCCGGCATCTGGTCGTGGGCGGGACCCTCAAGCAGCAGCGCGAAACCATCCTCGAAAAATTCCGCCAAGCCCTGCGCCGGGCCAAGCGCATTTTTTGCCTGGATGGCATGCTCGCCGACTGGTGCGTAGATTACCTGCAGCAGCTCGCCGGCAGCGATCGCCCGCTCGTTAAAATCGACAATCAATATCGCGGCGAGCCCCTGCAGATCGAGTTTCTCAACGAAAGCTTTGACGAGCGCGGCAATACCAAGCGCAACGATCGCTCCCCCTTGCTGCGTCAGATTTGGCAGTCTGCTTGCCCAGCAATCTGTACCGACAGTCAGCTCGAAGCCGAAGCCCTCGATCGCCTGCTGGCCGAAAGTGGCAAGCGCGGCCTGCGCATCGACTCCAAAACTAGCGATCGCGAGGCGGTGCGAGACTTCCTGCAATCGCCGAACTACTTCCTGCGCCAACAGCAGCCCCAGTATTTGATCTACACCCCAGCCGCAGAAGCAGGGGTCGATATCAGCCTGCAGGGCTACTTTAGCGATCAGTTTTGTTTGTTCTTTGGCGTCTTGCACACCAATGCCCAGCAGCAGATGCTGGGGCGCATTCGCGATCCGCAAGTGCCCCGCCGGATTTGGTGTCGGTCGACGGGCCTCCAGGAAGGCGAATCCCAGCGCTGGTTGCTCCCGCAGCAGCTTGCTGGGGCGTTTGAGGACTTTTTGCTACAGGAGGGCAATAACCACCTCGAAGGCCGCCGCAGCACCCCTGAAGACCGCGAGAGCTTCGAGCAACTCGTGCAGCGCTTGCTCTCGGTCAGCCAAGACGAGCACTACCAAGCCTTCTGCACGATTCACGCCATTGCCAAGTACGAGCGCGCCCACCTGCGCGATTGTCTTCGTACGGCTCTCGAGGAGGCCGGGCATCATCTCGAGACTGTCTCCCTCGAGCAAGCCGTTGAGGAGCGAGAGCGCGAAAAAGCCACCAAAGAGGCGATCAAAGCCGACAACGCTCGGGAAATCTATAGTGCGAGCCAAGCTGCCACCGCCAAACCGACCCGCCCGTCTCAGTCTCCTCAAAAGACAACACCGCCAGCCGCCGCCTCACAAAAGAGTCAAAAACAGCGCGACGCCTCAGCCGCCAGACTCCTGCAGCGCCAGCTCCCCGGCATCGAGCGATCGCCCCGTTGGACGCCAGAATTTATCAAGCGCGTGCAGTACGACGAGCGGCAATTTTTGGCCAAGCAAGAGTGCTTCTGGCTCTTGCAGCATGCTGAGGTGGCTCGGGCCATTTTGCAAGACTCCTCGTTGCTGCTGGGCTTTGAAGAAGCAGCCGGCAGCGGCGACGTACGCGCCCGCTGCGCCCGCGTGGCTGCTTTGGCGGAGCTAGAGGTCCCCCAGCTCCTCGTTTTCGATCGCGAGTGGACGGCAACCTCAGTGGAGGTTGAGGCGATTTTTGACCGCGGCCAGACCCGGGAGTTTAAAAACGCACTGGGTCTGCGGGCGAAGGTGACGCACCCCATTCAGTATTTCCGACGCTTGCTTGCCCTAGCCGGAATCGAGCTGGTCGGTCGGCGGGCGCGGCGTATCGACCCAGCTAGCGGCGAGAGCCGGCCCCGCATGGTCTACACCCTCGATAGCGAGGCTTGGCACGATCCCGACCGCCAGGCGGTGCTTGCCTGCCTCGAGCGGCGGTGGCAGCCTTTGCTTGCTGCTATCGAGCGCGCCTGCGTGGATGCTGTCGGGTAGATGGCGACCGATCCTTGAAGTTTTGCGCGCGATCGCTGCGGTTGGCGGTCGCGCGCTCCTAGGATCGCTTTTACCCCAAGGGCTCAGAAAAATTACCCTCCATGAATGATAAAACCGTTGCCGATGCCATGACGCCGGACCCCGTTACCGTCCGGCCCGATACGCCCACTCAAGAAGCCATCCAACTCCTGGCCGACAATAAAATCGGCGCGCTGCCCGTGATCGACGCCAGCGGCAAGCTCGTCGGCATCCTCTCCGAGAGCGACCTGATGTGGCGCGAATCCGGTGTCGAGACGCCGCCTTTTTTCATGTTTCTCGATAGCGTCATCTATCTTAAGAATCCAGCCCAGTACGAACAGGAAATTCATAAGGCACTGGGGCCCACCGTCGGCGATGTCATGAGCGACAAGCCCATTACGATCGCAGCAGACCGCTCTCTGCGTGAGGCGGCCGCGATGCTGCATCACAAAAAAATTCATCAGCTCGTCGTCACCGACGCAGCCGGCACGACCATCGGTATCCTCTCTCAGGGCGATATCGTTCGTCTGATGGCAGAAGAGTAGGTCTTGTAAAATCTCCAAACATCGAGAGGCAATCGCGCGCCGGAGGTGCGGTTGCCTCTCGGCGCTTGCCGCCTATGAAACTCACCACCCGCGCCCACTACAGTGTCAAGGCTCTTTTGGACCTGAGCCTGCAGCCCGACGACCGGCCCGCCTCGGTTCGTAGCATCGCGCAGCGGCAGGGAATTTCGCCAGCCTACCTCGAGAAGTTGCTCATTACCCTACGCCAGGCTGGCATCGTTGCCTCCGCGCGCGGCCCGCAAGGCGGCTACTACCTCGCACGCCCTACAGCCGACATCTCTCTCGGGCAAGTCCTCGCAGCCGTCGGCGAGCGCATCGAACCGCTGCTTCCTGAGGGCGCGGCCGACGACGCGCGCGTCACCGATTGGGTAACCTACGGCCTCTGGCGGCAACTCCATGCCAAGCTCCAAGACGCCCTCTACAGCATTAGCTTGGCAGACCTCTATTACGACGCTCGTAGCTGGCAAGCCTCCCAAGGAGAAGAAGCAAGTTTTGTTATCTAAGGCAACGTTCTCTTGCCAGGTTGCGGCAAGAGACTGTTGCAGGGCCGCACGGCAGCGATATTCTTAAATATAAAAACAAGTGATTTCTAGCTTCTGGCTGGCCAAAGGCTCGCAGCGGCGGCAACCCAGGAGCCTCTCAGTCGTCAACCCCTGCAGCGCCAATGGGGATAAAGATAATTCTATGACTGTTGCTCTGACAATTGGCTGGCTCTACCCCAGACTGATGAGTACTTACGGCGATCGCGGCAACGTCATTTGCTTGCAGCGGCGCTGCCAGTGGCGCGGCCTGCCCGTTGAGACTATCCCGCTCTCGCCACAAACTCCCGCAGGCGAGTGGGAAAGCGCTGATATTATTGTCGGCGGCGGCGCTCAAGACCGCCAACAAGAACTCGTACTGCGCGATCTGCAAGGCGAGAAGGCCGCCTTGCTCGCTGCCAAGCTCGGCGCGGGGGTGCCGGGCGTATTTACCTGCGGCTCCCCACAGCTGCTAGGCCATACCTACGAACCCGCCTGGGGGCAGCGCCTCGACGGCCTGGGCATTCTCGACCTCACCAGCAAGCATCCGGGCCCGAAGGTGCCCCGTTGCATTGGCAATCTTGCCTTCGAGCTTGCCGATGCTGCCGTCGCGGGCGAAGTTGCCGCCATTGCCGGTTGTGAGGTTGCCCCAGCAGTCATCGGCTTTGAAAATCATGGCGGCCGCACTTACCTGGGTAGCGCCGCTCCCCTTGGCAACGTTTTGGTGGGTTATGGCAACAATGGCAAGGACGGTACCGAAGGCGCGCTCTTCAACAATGCCTTAGCCACCTACGCCCACGGGCCTTTGCTGCCTAAGAATCCCTTTCTTGCCGACTGGCTGATTTACAAAGCCATCGAGGTTAAATACGGCCGCTCTGTCGAGCTTGCCCCCCTCGACGACCGGTTGGCCTGGCAGGCCCGACGGGCGATGCTCGAGCGTTTGGGCCTACCAGCAGATGCAGAATCTCGATTGGCGCTCCGCTCGCTTGTTTGACTGCCGACTTTCCATCCATGCCACTCCTGCAAAGACCATGACCGGAAAACCCCTAGACAGTAGTGCGGCTGGCGCGCTCATTCTCATCCTTCCCATTGCCATTATTCTGGCGATCGCCTACGCAGCTTGGCCGGTGTTAATCGCCCTAATCGCTTTGGTCATTGGGTTGCGTCTGGGGCAACAGTGGCAGTGGCAGCGCTGGCGGCAAGCGATCGACCCTACCTTCAACGCCCTGGTCCGAGAAAACCAAGGTTGCCTGACCCCCCTCGATCTGGCTGCCAAAACCGACCTCTCTACCGATGCCGCTCGTCGCTTCCTGGAAAAAAAAGCCCTCGAGTACGGCGCCCAGCGCAAAGATTTTGCCGAGCGGGGCAGCGTCTACTACTTCTTGACCACTGGTGCTATTGGCAGCCTCTTCGACCAAAGCGAGCCCGACCGGCTCGACCTCAGCGCTCTCGAAGCCGAGCCTCTCGCCGATGAAGAGCTGGGCTTAGATTCAGAGGGTGCTCCCGAGAGCGATCTGCCCCTACCGGAAGGCGCTCTCATCCAAGCCGAACTGGCCAAGCGCTTGCAAGTTCACGCCAGCACGGTCTACAAGCGCAAAGCCGACTCAGATTTTGCTCGATGGAGCTGCAACCGCGATCCGGATGGCACTTCTTGGCGCTATTTAGCCGAGCGCAAAGTGTTCGTGCCCGTCGATGCCGGAGCAACCGACACATAGAAACAGTCCGTGTCGGAGCCGGCAAGAGCGCGTGGCGATTCCCCGGGCTGGCGAGATCGTCTCTGGCAGCCCGACCCAGCCGACGTTTCCGATCGCGCTGGCGGCATCCTAAACTTTAGAGGGCCAAATTAGCACGATTGGAGAACTGGAGCGATGGTCGGTTACAACCCTGATTTTCTCGGCGATGGCTTTAAGGTGCCGATGCCGACATTCAGACCCGAGCTGGTGGGAGATATTCTCAGCGCTTCCGGCCTCGCAAGCAAAGATGATGGCAACCAAGCGTTAGGCAATATCTACGCCGACTACCCCAACTACACCATCGTCACCAACAGAGCCAGACGCCAGCCAATCCTCGCCGCGCTCAATATCGACCAAAAAAAGATTTTTCAGGTGCCGCGCCGCGATCGATGGCGCACTGACAGTCGTATCGGCCGCGAGTTTCAGCTCGACAACGACTACTACCGCAGCAACCCCTGGGATCGGGGCCACCTGGCACGCCGCTCGAGTGCGGCCTGGGGGGTCGACTTTCGCGCCGCTCAGGTTGCTTCCGACGAAACGTTTTACTACTCTAACGCTTCGCTCCAACACGAAAACTTCAATCAAGATGAGTGGCTCGCCCTAGAAGACTGGGTTGCAGAGCTGACAATCGATCTCACCGATAGGATCGTATCTTTTAGCGGTCCGATTTATTCAGATACCGGGCGAGCCATTCGTCCTGTGGGGCGCGTCGCAGCAGATATCCCCAGTGCTTTTTTCAAAGTCGTTTGTTTCGTCAATGCCCAAAAAGAGCTGGACGTCCGCGCCTTTGTCATGTATCAAGATAGCGATCTGCTCAGGGATAAATTTGGCAGGCGATTTTTTAACTACCAGACCTATCAGGTTACGATTTCAGACATCGAAGATTTGACCGGCTTGGAGTTTGACGACTCGGTCTATCAGGCCAATCCATTGTTCTTTAGCCTCGCTCCCGACTCGGCCAGGCGCGGCGAACTCAACATTGCCAGTACGCCCGAGCGCATTGAAGTTACCGACCGTAGCGAACTGATCGGCCACAACGAACCTCGCGATTTTGTAGCTGACGATTTGTTGGATGTCTTTATCGCCGCCGCCGTTGTCAATCCTAAGGGCGACGAGCGCAAAAACGAATGGGTATCGATTATTAACCTCTCGAACGAAAGCGTCGATCTCGATGGTTGGATCCTCTGCGACCAAAAGCAACGACGCCTCGAACTCAATAAAGTCATTGACGAGAACAAGCTCGGTCTCGAGCCTGGCGAGAGCGTCCGCGTTCAACCGCTCGGAAATGTGATGCTTGCCAACTCGGGGGGGGCTATTTCTCTCTATGAAGCCCCAAAACCTGGCGAAACAAAAGGCCGCCGCATCGATCGCGTCCATTACACGCGCCAGGATGCCAGAGAAGAAGGCCGCGCTCTTACCTTCCTCAATCGCACTTGATTGAGCCTCTTCTTGCCCCTAGGCGTGCCGCTGCTGGTGCCACCGCCAAGCATGCTCTAGAATGTGCTCGATGTCGGGGTACTGGGGCTTCCAACCGAGGGTGCTGCGAGCTTTCTCGCTACTGCCGACTAGCATGGGCGGGTCGCCGGGGCGGCGATCGCCCTCGATAACCTTGAAGTCCCGACCGGTCACAGATTTAGCCGCAGCGATCGTCTCGCGCACCGAAAACCCCTTGCCATTACCGAGGTTAAAAATAGCACTCCCCCCACCCTCGAGCAGGCGTTCGATCCCCAGAACGTGGGCGCGGGCAAGGTCGCTGACATGAATGTAGTCCCGGATGCAGGTGCCATCGGGCGTCGGGTAGTCGGTGCCATAGATACCGATTGCATCGCGCTTACCCAAGGCTGTCAGCAAAATCAGGGGGATCAAATGGGTTTCGGGAGTGTGATCTTCGCCAAGCAATCCCTCGGGGTCGGCCCCGGCCGCGTTGAAGTACCGAAAGATTGTCGAACGCAACCCGTAGGCCACCTCGAAGTCACTCAAGATCCGCTCGACCATTAGCTTGGTCGCACCGTAGGGATTGATGGGATCTTGAGGATGGTTTTCGGGGATGGGAACGGCCTTCGGAACGCCATAGGTCGCGCAGGTAGAAGAGAAGACAAACTTATCGATACCCGCTGCCACCATCGCTTCGAGCAAAGTCAGCGTACCCACGACGTTGTTGCGGTAGTACTTATCGGGATGCTTGACCGACTCGCCTACGTAGGCATAAGCCGCAAAATGCATCACCGCATCGATGGCGCGCTCGGCAAACAAGCGGTCGAGTAAAGCCCGATCGCCAGTGTCCCCCACCACCAACTCGCCCTTAAGAACCCTTTCGACCAGGTCGCGATGGCCGTAGGCCAGATTATCTAGCAAGATAACTCGGTATCCCTGGCGCTCTAGGGCAAGCGCTGCATGGGACCCGATGTAGCCCGCACCGCCCGTCACGAGGATCGTCGCGCTCTCTCCGCTCTCAGAAGCCACCCTTATCTCTCTCAGGAGAAATTTTTCCCACTATACATGCCCGACCGGCGTTCGTGCCAAGCTTGCGGCTAATCTCGATGGCCGGTGACGATGTAGGCAACGCGCTGGCCGATATTGGTCGCATGGTCGGCCATGCGCTCCAGGTGCCGCACGCTCAGCGCCATCAGTAAGATGGGCTCGACGACCCCCTCGATATCGTGTATGCCCGCTAATGTCCGATAGAGGCGATCGTGATCCTCATCTACTCGGTCGTCCATCACCTTGATAGCTTGACCGGCTGCCGCGTCTAGATCCGCTAGGGCCACCAAACTTGCTGCTAGCATTCCTTGAGCGTGGGTAGACATTGCCTCAATCTCGGGCATACAAGCATGGGGCGGATAGGGAAACAGTTTGATAGCAAGTTCTGCTAAGTCTTCAGCGTAATCACCGATGCGCTCCAAATCTCGGACGAGTTGCATAAAAGCACTGAGCAAACGCATATCACTAGAGACAGGTGCTTGCAGGGTCATGAGCGTCGCACAGTCAAGTTCGATTTGGCGATAGTAGCTATCGATACGCTTATCGAGGGCCGAAATTTCAGAAGCTGCAGCTAAGTTTTGAGCGAATAGTGCCTCATGGCTGAGGCGAAAGGATTGCTCCACCAGCGTGCCCATCCGCAGCACGTCCTGCTCCAAGCACTTGAGGGCTCTTTCGCGGTAAGGCAAGCCAGACGGCATCTTGCGAGGTAGGGGCTGATGAGTCACTGGAGAGAAAAAAAATACCGATTAATAATGAAAAAAGCTACCTTTCGTGCGACGCTATTAGCCCTTCATTATAACAAGATATTTTGTTGCGTGCATGCCGCTAACACCAAGATGGGGTTAACAGTTTATCAGACTGCCGGTTAAGAAATTCTCACAACCGCATCGAAAATCCATACCCACTCTCGTGTAGTCTCGGGTGCCACTCCGAGACGACATTCATCGAGATTCTGTTGCTGTTTGAGGTAACTCAATTCGCAACCAGGCACCGCCAGTTTCCGGATGATTTCGCGCGGAAATACTCCCTGCGTGGGCCCGCACGATTTGTCGGACGATCGTCAGCCCCAAGCCAGTTCCCGGCCGGGCTGTGGCACCGGCTTCGGCCGGAACGCGCTGCCGCGCCGAGTCGCCCCGATAAAGGCGCTCGAAAACTCGCTCTAGGTCAGTTTCTGAAAAACCCGTGCCCGCATCGATAATGTCGACACAGGCACGGGCCGGGCGATCGCCTTCGGCAGGCAGCAGCTTGGCTTCTAGCCGAACCTCGCCATTCTCGGGGCTGTGGGCGATGGCATTGTCGAACAAATTCAAAAACACCTGCATCAAACGCGAGCGATCGGCTTGCAGGCAAATGGGCCCCGTCAGCTGAGAGTGCAATTGCAACTGCTTGCGGTCGGCTAAAGGCTCTAGCGTCTGCCAGACCGAGAGCGTCAGTTCCTGCAAATCCACCGTCTCTAGGCGCAGCACTTGACTGGGAACCTTCTGAAGCTGGGCGAGGTCGAGCCAGTCTTCGATCAGGGCAATCAGGCGATTGGCTTCTTCGAGCATGCGTTCGACCCACTGGCGCTCTTCGGCGCTCGAGACGCGCCCGCGCATCATCTCCGCAACCAAGCAAATCGAAGTCAGGGGGGTGCGCAGTTCGTGGGCCAGCTCCGAAAAGGTCCGGTCCTGCACCCGGACGAGGTCGGCCAGGGGTTGCTGGTTTTCGAGAAACACCCCCACGCAGGCATTAGGCAGGGGGCACCCTTTGCCTCGTAGGGCCAGAGCCTGCGTCGACGCAGGTTCTGCACCCTGTGGCAGGGCCGTGCGATGAAATACCCACTCTAGCTGCTGGATAGATTGGGTTTGGCGCGTTTGCTCCACCAGACGGTCGAGTTCTAGCGAGCGGGCGACTCCGAGCAACAGTTGCAGCCGACCCGGCTGCCACCGCTCGATCCCCAGCCATGCTCTGGCTTGAGGGTTGCAGGCTACTAAATGGTTGTCTGCGTCTACCTGAAGATAACCGACGGGGGCACTCGTGAGTAGGGAACGACAGCTCTCGAGCGCATCACTCAGTTGCTGATAGTTCTTCAGAGTGCGGTTGATCGCCCGCCGCAAGCGCGCGATCTGAGGCAGGGCAATATCCCGGTCGCCACTGTGGTTGGGGAAGGCATCCAATAGGCGCTCTAGCTGCTGCAGGAGATGTCGCTGCCGGAAGGCAAAGGCTCCCGCTCCCAGCAGCAAGCCCACAATGAAAGCAAGGGCAATCTTCATAGCATCCAACAGCGACCGATGGCAGCCCCCCAGCCATCAGCCAAAGCGGTACCCAAATCCGCGTACGGTGACGATGTACTCGGGCTTAGAAGGATCGGGCTCGAGCTTCTCTCTGAGCCAGCGAATGTGCACGTCGACGGTCTTGGTGTCGCCGAGAAAGTCGGGCCCCCACACTTGCTCGATGAGTTGCTCGCGAGACCAAACTCGCCTCGGCGAGCTGATGAAGAGCTCTAGCAGGCGAAATTCTTTCGGCGAGAGACTCGTCTCCTGGCCGCGAATCAAAACGCGGCACTCTTGGGGAAAGAGCGTTACGTCACCATACTGGAGGACCTGCGTCTGAGGGATGCTGCCGAAGCGCTGGCGGCGCAGCAGCGCGCGGCAGCGCGCGAGCAGCTCGGGCATGCTGAAGGGCTTGGTCAGGTAGTCATCGGCGCCAACCTCTAAGCCCAGCACGCGATCGGTCTCGCTAGCTTTGGCACTGAGGATCATGACGGGAACGATGTTGCCCTGCAGGCGCAGCCAGCGGCACAGGTCTAGGCCTTTGACTTGGGGCAGCATGAGATCGAGAAGGACCAGATCGAAGGGGAAGGCTGTCTTGCTGCGGGAGTCGCCCCCTCCTTGCAGGAGATTCAACGCCGTGCGACCGTCGGCAGCAGTGGTGACCTCATACCCCTCCTCTCGCAGAGACAGAACGACCATCTCCCGAATCAGGTCTTCATCTTCGACAACCAGAACGCGCGCGTTCTGGGTTAATTCAGGGCTGGGCGCGCTCGCTTGTATATCAAGTGACAGCATAAGGAAGGTTAATGTGGCAAAGCAGTCTACGCCAACATATACACCAAAATCTGGTGTAGGTTATCAGAATGTTTTCTAGTTTAAGCATTTGGCAATTCCTCTTTAAGCGCGAGTTAATGAACCTCTGGCCCCTAGTAGATCCCAGCTAGTAGAAGCCGTAGCTACGGCAGGGCCTGATGGCGCCCGGATGACACCTGTATCGATTGTGAGGGTCTTGCAACATGTTGTTACACTTGAGCACCTGGCCGGAAGTTGAGGCCTATCTCACCCGCTCGCGCGGCATTATTCTGCCCATCGGTTCGACCGAGCAGCACGGCCCTACCGGGGTCATCGGCACCGATGCCATTTGTGCTGAAGCGATCGCCAAAGGCGTTGGCGAGTCTGTAGGGGCGCTGGTAGGACCGACTATCAACGTCGGCATGGCACTCCACCACGGGGCATTTCCTGGGACCATCAGCTTGCGTCCGACGACGCTCATCGAACTCACAGGCGATTACCTGACAAGTTTGGCGCGAGCGGGCTTCGAGCGATTCTTCTTTGTCAACGGCCACGGCGGCAATATCGCCACTCTCAAAGCGGCCTTCGCCCAGGCTTACGATCGCCTGACGGCAGCGGGTATCCCCGAGGCTGAGGGCATCCGCTGCAAAGTTGCCAATTGGTTCATGTGCGGGAGTGTCTATCGCCTGGCAAAAGAACTTTACGGCGATCGTGAGGGCTCCCACGCGACTCCGAGCGAAATTGCTCTCACGCAGCATCTCTATCCCGAAGCCTGCAAGCAAGCTCCCCTGAGCGAGCCCGTCGCCAAAGCCGGGCCTATCTACGGCGCAGCCGACTTTCGTCGCCGTTATCCCGACGGGCGCATGGGCTCCGACCCCGCGCTGGCAACGCCAGAGCACGGGCGGCAGCTCTACGAAGCCGCCGTCAAGGAACTCAGCAGCACCTATCTAGAATTTCTGCAGCAAGCCTAGCCTTGCAGGGTCCACCACCCCAAACTGGGGCCGATAAACCGCACGATCGCCCACAGGGCCACCATCAGGCCAATGCCCGCCCAAGCTCCCCGCGTCGTCCACTTGTAGAACTTCTCACCTTGCGCTTTGGTGATGCCCAAAAAAGGCACGAGGCGCTCGGATTGACCGTAGCTCTCGCCGAGGGCTGCTTTACGTCGTTTGGAGTCGCCCATGATTGTTGCTTGAATTTTGCCAGTCAATCGGGATCGTACCTTAGGACGCTTATCTACGGCCGTGCGGGGTAGCATCGCAGTCGCTGATGAGATCCTGCAAGTTCGAGAGGTCGCGCGCGCGCGCGTAGGGCTCGAGGGCACTCAGCACCATTTGGCCGTAGCTGCGGTGGTTGACGCGATTGTCAAGTAGCGCCACGGTGCCCTGAGACTCCCGCAGGGGAACCAAAGCACGCTGGAGCACTCGTAGGGCCGTCGGTAGCAAGTAAAGGCGAAACCAATCTTGATGGAGCTGCTTGTAGCGCGCGACGCGCCCGGCGACTAGGGGATCTTCTAGAGAAGGGAGGGGCAAGGTTGCCGCAACCAGCAGTTGAGGGGCGGGAAGACACTCCTGCTGCTGCAGCCAAAACTCCCAACCGCAGACGAGCACGCCTCGCTCTTCTAAGGCAGTGGTTTCCACGCAGACACGGGAGCCGTATTCAGCCGCAAGGCGCGTGGCAATTCGCTCCTTGAGGGGGACATCGCCGATGATGGCGACCGTCGGGCGATCGCTGCGACCGGCGATACCTAGCAACTGGCAAATGCCATCGAATAGGGCGTCTTTGAAGCGGGGTGAATTCGGCAGGGGAATCCGGTCGGGGAGATAGAGATGCACGTGCTCCTGCTGGCGGCTGGGGGCAAAGCGCACGCAGGTTAGCTCCCCCAAGCCAAGCTGCTGGCGGTAGACGGGGGCTTTGGGTTCCCAGTCCAGGAAACTCCCGATGTGGACGATGGGCTGCTGCTGCCAAATCGGCGCCAGCACGCTGGCAACCGTGGTGGGAGAACAATGCAAGATCAGGCGACCGGATTGGCGCTCGGGCTGTCCCCACAACACGGGGGCAGCAGTCTCAGCCTGCCAGCAGGCCCAAAACCGAGCAATTGCTGGGGCCGCCGCCTGGGCACCGGGGGCGACAATCCAGTCTTGGAGGGCTTCCTGGAGCGCCTCGCGCTCTGGGCTATCGAGTAGGTAGCAGCCATAGGGATTGGGAGGATGCAAGAAGCTCGCGCGAGTCAGGCGCGCGCGCAGGTCGAGTATCGAACGGGCCGCCTGAGGGAGGTGCCTCTGTAGTGCTTCCCAATCCTCCGGCACGATCCGAGCTGAGAGCTGCGTCCGCGCCCAGGCTTCGAGATCGTCGGCTCGGTCGATTAGGGTCACCAGGCCGGCGGGTAGCGCGGGGGCAGCCGAGAGTCGATCGCCGAGCCAATCCTCCGGCGTTATCGAGATGAGCCCTCGGTAGTGAGGCGAGAGCGTGCCAAGGGTCTTGCGATCGAGGCAAACGACCTCCTTGAGGGGCTCCCAGGCCTGCTGCTGCAGCCACCGCTGGAGATGAGGAATCTCGACTTGGAGGAGGCGCTGCTGGAGAATACGGGGAGCGACCAATACCACCGGCTGGGGGCAGAGCAAGGCTGGCGCGAGGTAGCTCCAGGCGTAGTTTCGCGCGCTACCCGTTTGCACGAGGGCGGGGCGGCCGACGCGCAGGGCGCGAGCAACCAGGCGGGCCATTGTCAAGTGATGGGGCCAATAGCAGTCGCTGTCACCTTGCGCGCGCAAAACAGCCCGCAGAAAGGAATGCACCGTTGCTTCCAGGGTCATCGCGGTCGCTACTCAACCTCATTGCGAGCCCCCATTCTTACATACATGCCTGGGAGTTAGAAACCAGCGCTGGTGTGGCAAGAGCCTCAAGCAGGAGCCGCGATCTTTTCTGGCTACCGGAGCTATGGCCACTCGACAAAATCTTGAAGTCGAGATGCGGTCGGGCGATCGGCTACTTTGTAGAGCGTTTGAATCGACAGTTGGCCCTGGGAAGTCTCAGGTTTTTCGAGCAAACATAACGCGCTTGAGAGCGCTCGCTACACTGCGTAGCAGTACGTGGCAATGGTCTCGGATCGCCAACCAGTAAGCTAATAGAGAGTGGGATGCGTGTTGGAATCGTGGGGTTAGGCTCGATCGGCGGCTCGCTCGCAGCAGCGTGGCGGCGCCATGGCCTTGAGGTTTGGGGCGTCGCCCGACGATCCCAAACCTGCCAGCTCGCCTGCGATCGCGGCATCGTCGACCGCGCGAGCCCGGATTTTGCGCTGCTCGCCCGCGTCGAAGTGGCAATCGTCTGCGTGCCCATCGCTGCGATCGCGCCGACAGTGCAGCAGATGGTGCCTCACCTGCGCCCGGAGACAATCGTCAGCGATGTCGGGTCGGTCAAGGCCCCCATCGTCCGAGAGGTCGCGCCGTTGTGGCCGAACTTCGTTGGCGGCCACCCGATGGCTGGGACCGAGCGCAGCGGACTCGAGGCGACCTGCCCCGACTTATTTGTGGGAGCGCCCTACGTGCTGACCCCCGTGCCAACAACGCCACCGCTAGCGAGCGAGCGCCTGAGGGCGCTTGCAGCAGCTCTGGGCTCGCGGGTCTATACCTGTTCTCCCGAAGCTCACGATCGCGCGGTTGCCTGGATCTCTCATCTGCCCGTCCTCGTTAGTGCTGGGGCGATCGCCGCCTGCGAGGCCGAGCCCGATCCGAGCGTGCAGCAGCTCGCCCGGCAGCTAGCTAGTTCGGGCTTCCGCGACACCAGCCGCGTCGGCGGCGGCAACCCAGAGCTGGGGGTGATGATGGCGCGGTACAATCGGGAAGCCTTGCTGCAGGCCCTACAGGGCTACCGCACGAGCTTGGAGACGCTGGCTCGGGTGGTGGCGCAAGAAGATTGGGGCGCGCTCGAGCGCCTGCTGCAAGAGACCCAGGCCGCGCGGCCCCGTTACCTCAACCCGACACAAGGGCATGAACCCGAATGAGGCTACCGAAGCCATCGCCGTAGCGGTGACTGCCCCCAAAGAGCGCCTCGATCGCTATCTGAGCGCTCAGTTGCCGGATTTTTCGCGCGCGCGCTTGCAGAAGCTCGTTGAAAGCGGTGCCGTGACCCTCAACGGCGTGCCCTGCACCGACAAAAAAGCAATGGTACGGGCGGGCGATCGCATCGAGCTGCGCGTTCCGGCTGCCGAGCCTTTGGCCTTGGCGCCAGAGGCGATGGATCTCGAGATTCTGTTTGAAGACGAGCACCTCATCGTACTCAACAAGCCCAAGGGGCTCGTCGTACACCCAGCCCCCGGTCATCCCACCGGCACGCTCGTCAATGGCTTGCTGGCCCATTGCCAGGGCCAACTCGCCGGAATTGGCGGCGTGCAACGTCCCGGCATCGTCCATCGCCTCGACAAAGACACCAGCGGCGCGATCGTCGCGGCGAAAACCGATCTCGCCCACCAAAACCTCCAGGCCCAAATCGCGGCCAAAACCGCCCGCCGGGAGTACTTGGGCCTCGTTTGTGGCGCACCCCCAGGCGAGACTGGCCGCATCGATCGCCCTGTGGGCCGCCATCCGAGCGACCGTAAAAAAATGGCCGTTGTCCCCCATGGGGGCCGTCAGGCTGTAACCCATTGGCGGCTGCGGGAGCGGCTGGGAAACTACTCGCTGCTCCATTTTCAGCTAGAAACGGGCCGCACTCACCAAATTCGGGTCCATTGTGCGGCAATCGGCACCCCCATTGTCGGGGATGCGGTTTACGGACCGCGCAAGTTCCCCATGAAGCTGACCGGCCAAGCGCTGCATGCCTGGCGGCTGACCCTAGAGCACCCAGCCGCAGACAGGACAATTGCCGTCGAGGCTCCCCTGCCGGGAGAATTTGTGAGGTTACTCGAGTTTTTGCGGCGGCGCTGCTAGGCACCTGGCCGTTGCGCCCGTTCGGCCAGGGCCAGCTCGACGAGACGATCGACTAACGCGGGAAACTCGACTCCCGTTGCCGCCCACAGGCGCGGGTACATGCTGGTGGCCGTGAAACCCGGGAGGGTGTTGATTTCGTTGATAAAAATGCTGTCGCTGCTGGCTTGATAAAAGAAATCAACCCGAGCCAGATCCGCCGCACCAATGGCCTCAAAAGCCGCGATCGCCATCCCTTGCAGGCGCGCTACTACCGCTTCGGGCAGCGGCGCGGGAATGAGCAGCTCGGCCCGGCCTGCGGTGTATTTAGTCTCGTAATCGTAAAAATCGGCATCGTAGCGAATCTCGCCCACAACCGAAGCTTGCGGGCGATCGCCGCCGAGAACGGCACATTCGATCTCGCGAATATCGGCAGCAGCAGCTTCAACAACGATGCGGCGGTCGTAGCTGGCCGCTTGGTCGAGGGCCGCTGCGAGTTCCTCGCGGCTGCGGGCTTTGGCAATGCCCACCGACGATCCCAGATTGGCAGGCTTCACAAAGCAAGGGTATCCCAGTGCTGCCTCGATTTCCGCGCACAGGGACACGCACGACGGCGGGTTCGACCAAATGCGATCGCGGCTGGTGGCGACGTGGGCCACCTGGGGCAAGCCCGCGCGGGCAAAGACATCTTTCATCGCCAGCTTGTCCATACCCACAGCAGACCCGAGCACGCCACTGCCCACAAAGGGCACCTGCATCAGGGTCAGCAGGCCCTGAATCGTGCCATCTTCTCCGTTGGGCCCGTGCAAAACCGGGAACCAAACCTCGATGCGGGCCACCTCCGGAGGAAATTGCCAGCGCTGGCCGGGGGCCTCGACGGGCTGGCCGCTCTCTAAAACTTGGCGGGCCACTTCGCCCCCCTGCCAGAGGCCATCTTTTTGGATGTAAACCGGCAAGATTTCGTACTTGCAGGCATTGTTGCCAGCGGCTAGAGCCGTCGCAATTGCCGCCGCCGACCGAATCGAGACCTCGTGCTCTCCCGAGCGCCCCCCGAAGAGTAAGCCGACGATTCGCTCTGCTGCCATGAACTTTACCTCGCTAAAGAAGCCCCCAAACTAGCACACCCGACGCCAGGGCAATCTCTGGGGTTGCGTGCCGAGCCCCAAGGCCTAGTCCGGCCCATCGCGATCGCCTGCATTCTCAAGAGACTCGTTGACATCTAGGCGCAGATCTTCTAGGTTTTGCTGCTTTTGTCGCCGCGAGGGGCGACGGTATTTTTTGAGGGCGAGTCTGGGTTCGTATTCCTGCTGGCCCTGCCGGCCGATCTTGAGCTTGAGGCCGGGCTCGGTGTCGCGGCGGGGGTGGCGCTCGTCTCGCTCGGTAAGTTCTGCTAGCAGCTCGAGATACTGCTCGTAGCGCTCCCAATCGCCGCGCACGACGCAACCGGGCTCGCTGCGGTGCTGACAATCGGCAAACCGACAGGTGCTGCCTTGGAGGCGCTCGCGAATCTCGGGAAATAGCCCTGCCAACTCGCGCGTCTGGCAAGTTAAATCCGGCTGATTGAAACCAGGGGTATCGGCCAGGAGGCCACCGCCCGGCAGCTCGAACAGCTCCACGTGGCGGGTGGTGTGGCGACCGCGGCCGAGCTTGCCAGAAACCGCGCCCACCCGCAAGCGAGCTGCGGGGATGAGCCGGTCGATCGCGCTCGATTTGCCAACCCCCGACGGCCCAGCTACGATAGTTGTCTGCCCGGCCAAGCGGGCGAGCAGGGCTTCTAAGCCAATGCCTGCGGTAATGCTCGTCAAGAGCGGTGGATACCCCCAGCCGCTCAGCCGCTCGTACCAAGCTTGTTGCACTTGGGCCGACACCAAATCGCATTTGTTGAGGCACAAACAAATGGGGATGCGGGTTGACTCGGCTTTGAGCAAAAACCGACTGAGCTGGGTGGGGTCGAGATTGGGCTCCGCTAAGGAAAAAAGCAGCAAAATCCGGTCGGCGTTGGCGACCGGCGGGCGGTCGAGTTCGGTGCGGCGCGGATCGACGGCGACAATCGCACCGCGTTGGGCGACCGGATCGATCTCTTCAACCCAGACGCGATCGCCAACGAGCACCCGAGTTCCCACTTTTTTGAGACGCGCGCGGCGGGTACACAACACGGTTCCTGTAGCCGTTGCTGCTACCTGCAGGCGCACGCGGTAGTAATTTGCCTGAATTGCGATGACCGTGCCGGGGTGCGCCAAGGATCCGAACCCCTGTTTCTAGGCCGATCGGTCTGAGGCTACCGGCACCCGCACCCAAACCGCAAAAAAATCATCCTGCGGTTCGATCTTTTCGATGCTGTAGCCTTCCACTTGCAGGCTCTCTGGCACCTGCTCGACGGGCTCGCCCCCATCAAGCAACACCTCTAGGAGCGACCCGGCAGCCATTTTTTCTAACCGCAGCTTCGTGCGCGCGAAATTCAGCGGGCAGGGGGTGCCCCGCAAATCCAGCTCGACATCGGGACGGCTCTGGGCGGGTGCCATCAGCGAAACAGCCCTCCTAAGAACCCTTCTCGCCCGCCGCGACCGGTGCTATCGCCTCGCAGCTCGGCGAGCTTCTCGAGCAGCTCGCGCTCGTCAGAAGAGAGGCGCGACGGAATTTCGACGCGGATCTCGACGAGATGATCGCCGCGGCTGACGGCATTGCCCAAGCGAGGCACGCCGAACCCTTCGATTTTCGAGATGGCGTTTGGCTGAGTGCCAGGGGGGATAGTCAGCATCTCCTCGGTGCCATCGACGGTCTTAACGGGGAGCTCGCAACCGAGAATGGCCTGCAAATAGCTAATTTTGAGCGTCGAGCGAATGTCGATGCCATCGCGCCGGAAATTGGCATCTTCTTCGACAAAGAGGTAGACGTAGAGGTCGCCGGCGGCACCGCCTCTGGTACCGGCGTCACCTTCTCCGGAGACCCGCAATTTGATGCCATTATCAACGCCAGGAGGAATCGTAATCTTGAGCTTTTTGGTCACTTGCTGGCGGCCGGCACCGCCACAGGTTTCGCATTTTTCTTCGATCGTGCGACCCGTACCGCCACAGGTCGGGCAGGTCGAGACCTGAGCGAAACTCCCGAAGGGAGTGCGCGTTGCGCGCCGGACCTGACCCGTACCGTTGCAGGTGCTGCAGATCGTTACCCCCGTACCGGGCTTGGCGCCCGAGCCCCCACAGGTCTTGCAGCTCTCCATGTGGGGGATTTCGATTTCTCGCTCGCCACCGGCTACCGCATCTCGGAAACTAACTTTGAGATCGAGGCGCAGGTCATCGCCCCGAGCGGGTCCACCGCGGCGGCGGCCGCCACCGGCTGCACCGCCCCCCATCCCGCCGAAACCGCCAAAAAAGGTTTCGAAAATGTCGGCAATACCCCCGACATCGCCAAAGTCTTGGTAGCCACCGCCACCACCAGCTGCCCCAGAAACACCAGCCTCGCCGAAGCGATCGTAACGGGTGCGGGTTTCTGGCTCCGACAGGACCTCGTAGGCGCGATTGATTTCCTTGAAGCGCTCCTCCGCGCCAGGTTCTTTGTTGACGTCAGGATGATATTGCCGCGCGAGGCGACGATATGCCTGCTTGATATCTTCTTTACTCGCGTCGCGCTGGACGCCCAGAACGGTGTAATAGTCCTTAGCCATAGAGAAACAGAACCCTTATTCGCCTTCGCTCTAGATCTAAAGATATCTCAGGGGGCCGAGACCGTGGCTTCCCACCCCTCGCCTGGGAGAATTGCCAGCTGCCAAAACCGCTCGACTATTCCACTGCTTCGTAGTCCGTCGTTGCTGTACCCCGATCCTCGAACTCAAAGGCATCTTCTTCTTCAGCCGTATCGCGGTCGCCAGCAAATTGCTGGCCCAGGCTACTACTGTTGAGCGTCGCCTCATCGAGGGTGCCATCAAGGGACTCAAACATCTCTTGCCAGTCTTGCGAGGGAGCCTCAGCGGCTCTGACAGGAGCCCCGGGAAGGCTGACTACGCTTGCTTCATCGATGGTGCCTGCCTCATCGATTGCCTCGAATTCGCGATCGACGCCGCGATTGGATTGACTGTAGAGCTCGATGCCCAAGTTGAGAACCGCCTGTCGGTAGTCCTCCAGTTGTTTGCGGAGGTCGTCTACGCCAATTGCCGACGGGTCTTTCTCTAAAAGCAGCTCCAAAGACTCGCGCTTCTCGGCTGCTACTACTTTGAGGTCGTCTCGGATCAGGGCCGCGTTTTCTTTGAGGGTGGTGTCGTGACTGTAGAGTAACCCCTCAAACTGGTTGCGCAGCTCGATAATCTTCATGCGTCGCTCGTCTTCTTCGGCGAACATGGCGGCTTCCTGGCGCATGCGATCCACCTCCTGGGGGTTCAAACCACCAGTTTCGCGGATGGTGATGCTCTGAGCGCGCCCGGTGCCCTTGTCTTGGGCGGCCACTTTGAGAATGCCGTTGACATCGATCTCGAAGCTCACCTCAATCTGAGGAACGCCGCGTGGGGCAGCAGGAATGCCCGTCAAAAGAAACTTACCCAACGTCTTATTGTCAATTGCCATGGCCCGCTCCCCCTGCAGGGCATGGATTTCCACGGAGGTCTGGCCATCAGTTGCGGTGGAGAAGACTTGAGACTTACTCGTTGGAATGGTCGTATTGCGCTCGATAATCTTTGTAAATACATCGCCGAGTGTCTCGATACCCATCGACAGGGGAGCCACATCCAGCAGCAGCAAATCTTCGACCTCATTGCTGAGAATTCCTGCCTGGATGGCAGCACCCTGAGCGACTGCTTCGTCCGGGTTAATCGTTCGCTCTGGTTCTTTGCCGCCAAAATGACCCTTGATGGCATTGGTGATGGCCGGCATGCGCGTGGAGCCCCCCACCAGGATGATTCGGTCGATACGGTCGGGGTCTAGGCCGCAGTCGGAGAGCGCCTGAGAAACCGGACTTAGCGTTCCTTTAATGAGGGGGTCGGCCAACGCCTCCAGCTTGACTCGAGTCAGCTCCATCTTGAGGTGCTTGGGTCCGGTTTGCTCGGCACCCTTGATAAAAGCGGTGATGAAGGGCAGGTTAATTGTTGTTTTCGCGCGCGAAGAGAGTTCGATTTTGGCCTTCTCAGCTGCCTCTCGCAGCCGTTGCAAAGCCATCTTGTCCTCATTGAGATCGATGCCCTCTTCCGCGAGGAATCCCTCAATCATCCAGCGCACGATCGCATTGTCAAAGTCATCGCCACCGAGGTGGTTATTTCCTGCCGTGGCTTTAACTTCAAAAACCCCATTCCCCATCTGCAAGATGGAGACGTCGAACGTGCCGCCACCTAAGTCGAATACCAGTATGTTTTGGTTGCGATCTTGTTTGTCGAGCCCGTAAGCCAGAGCCGCAGCCGTCGGCTCGTTGATGATGCGCAGAACCTCGAGGCCTGCAATGGTGCCAGCGTCTTTCGTTGCCTGACGCTGAGCATCGGTAAAGTAAGCGGGGACTGTGATGACAGCCTGGGTCACGGACTCTCCCAAGAAACTCTCAGCATCAGCTTTGAGCTTCTGCAGCACCATGGCTGAAATTTCCTGGGGCGTGTACGTCCGCTCCCAGACGCGCACGTCAACCGTACCATCGCGGCCGCTGACACAGTCGTAGGGCACGCGGCTCCTTTCTTCTTCTGTGTCTTCCCAGCGGCGACCGATGAACCGCTTGATGCTGTACACCGTATTCTCAGCATTTGTCACGGCCTGGCGCTTCGCAAGCTGCCCGACTAGGCGCTCCCCCTCCTTGCTGAAGCCAACGATGCTAGGAGTCGTCCGCTCCCCTTCGCTATTGGTGATGACAGTTGGGTGACCGCCTTCGAGTACGGCAACGCAGCTGTTGGTCGTTCCTAGGTCGATACCGATAACCTTTCCCATAGCCCAGGGTGGTAGTTAATTGAATTTGCCTGCTTTGACCGGACAGCTCCGGTCCCCTGCTAGTGCCCATCGGCAGTGGGGTACCCCTCGGGGGAAGAGTCAGGATCGAGACCCTACGACTCTCCGTCACCAGACGGTACCACGGGCTCGGGTTCGGCAGCAACCTTGACCATAGCATGGCGCAAGACGCGATCGCCGAGCAAGTATCCGGCTACAAGCTCTTCGATAACCGTTCCTTCTGGGTAGCGGTCGGTCGGCTCTCGCATCATGGCCTCGTGATAGTTCGGATCGAATTCGGTTTCTACCGGCCTCATTTTTGAGACGCCTAATTTCTTGAGGGCATCCACGAGTTGCTTGTAAACACCTTGGTAGCTGTTGTGAATCGCCATTTCGCCTTCATCTGCAGGCTTAATTTGCTGGCGCGCGCGCTGGAAGTTGTCCACAACCGGGAGTAGCTCGGCAAGGGTGTCTCCCTTTGCCTGGGAGACGAGATCTTCTTTCTCCCGCTGAGTGCGCTTGCGAAAATTCTCAAAGTCGGCCGCAATGCGTACCGCCTGCGCTTGGAGAGCTTCCTTCTGCTTCGCCTGTCGCTCCAATTGCTCTCGCAGACGAACAATTTCTTGCTGTAACAGGGAAATTGCTTCAGCTTGCTCGGCAGGGGTCATGCCCTCTTCTGCAACCGCAGCAGCCTCTTCTGTCCCCTCACCGACGGCGGCTTCGACCCCATCTATCACCAACTCATCGTCGGCCTCGCTGGCAGCTTCAACAGCAGGATCTGCCGACAGATTTTCCTCGGCATCAGGAACCGGTTGATTGCTATTCAAAGTCTCTCGATTGCTCATCAGCTTCGCGCTCAATCTCTCATCATCATATAACGGCCTTCTACACCCGACGGTGCCCGAACCTCCGATCCTTTAGCCGTACCTTATATCAAGCAAATATACAGGTTGGGGAGGTAGCCGGCGGCGTCGAGAACAGAATCTAACTGCAGGCGTAGCAGCGGCGCAACCCGCACCGGGCAAACTGGATCGCGCCTCACCTCACGGCTACTGCTTACCAATCTTGATTTTGGTAACCAGGGGACGTTGGTTTCAGAGTTTCATACCAGTATGATGCTAAAGGGCGGCGACCCAACCATTTTTGTTTTGGGCCTACCAGCAAAGCCCAGCAAGTGCAGCCTAGAGAAAAACCCCACCTTGTCGTGCGGCGGCCCCCTCAAGTCCCTCGGAGACCAGCAGCGATGACTAACTCTCCACTATCGTCTTCCCGCAGCAAACGATCTCGCGCCCTGACCACGCGCAGAGACTTTTCGCCCTTCGGCAACAAATTAATTGAGGCAGGCTACGCAGACAGCTATCAGCTCCAGCAAGCTCGCAACAAGGTCAAAGAAACTGGCAAGCCTCTGACAGAAGTCTTGTCAGAGTTGGTCGGTCGCGAGTTGCCCCCCAAGCTGCAGCATCAGTACAAGCAGCACCAACTCTTCGAGCTTAAGGTACTCTACGGGGTCGAGTCGTGCGATCCCGAGGGCACGGAAGTCGATGGCCGCCAAATCGCCAAGTACGTCGGCTCTTTGCTGCCCCTCGACCTGTGTCGCCGCTACAAAATGTTGCCCCTAGACCGAGAAGAGGGCGACTCCCCCGCGCTGGTCGTTGGCATGGTGGAACCCGACAACTTGGACGCCCAAGACGACCTCAGCCGCATCCTACGACCCAAGGGCCTGAAGGCGAAACGCCAAGTCATTGCTCTAGAAGACTACCAACGCTTGTTCAACCAATACATGGAAGAACAGGCAGCCAAAGAGCAGCAGAAAGAGCAAGCGCGCGCCTTCGACGTCAGCTCGGATCTCGCCAACCTAGAGGGAGCCTTAGAGGAGGCCCCCGACGACAATGCAGCAGACCTCTCGACCGCCCTCAATGATGCCGAAGGCGCGCCCATCATCAACCTGGTGAACCGCATCCTCCTCAAGGCAATTCAAGAGAAAGTCTCTGACATCCACGTCGAGCCTCAGGAGACTCATTTGCGCGTTCGCTTCCGCAAAGATGGCGTCCTGCAGCAGGCATTCGAGCCCTTCCCGATCAAGATCGCGACTGCCGTTGCGGCGCGCTTCAAGATCATGGCCAACCTGGATATCGCCGAGCGGCGTCTGCCCCAAGACGGCCGCATTCGCCGTAAGTTCAAAGGCAACAACATTGATTTCCGCGTCAATAGCTTGCCCAGCCGCTTCGGCGAGAAGGTCGTCCTGCGAATTCTCGACAACTCCTCGACACAGCTCGGTCTCGACTTTTTGATCACCAGTCAAGAAACCCTAGCACTCGTGCGATCGCTGGCCGCACGCCCCTTCGGCTTGATTTTGGTAACGGGGCCCACTGGCTCGGGTAAGTCCACGACACTCTATTCGATCCTGGCAGAGCGCAACGAGCCCGGGGTCAACATTAGCACCGCCGAGGATCCCATCGAGTATTCCTTGGATGGCATTACTCAAGTTCAGGTCATCCGCGAGAAGGGCATGGATTTTGCCTCCATCCTGCGCGCCTTTCTCCGCCAGGATCCCGACGTGATTCTGGTGGGTGAGACCCGCGACAAGGAGACGGCCAAAACAGCCATCGAAGCCGCTCTGACCGGCCACTTGGTTTTAACGACGCTACACACCAATGATGCCGCTGGCGCGATCGCCCGCCTGGACGAGATGGGGGTCGAGCCCTTCATGGTTTCTGGGGCTCTACTCATGGTGCTCGCCCAACGTCTGATGCGCCGCGTCTGCAGCGAGTGCCGCGTAGCTTACCAACCCGATGCCGCCGAGTTGGCTCGTTTCGGAATGCAGAGCAGCAGCGCGGCTGGCGATCTGGTAGTTTATAAGGCCAACACCCTCACGCCAGATGAGATCGAGCGCGCCACTCGGGCGGGCAACCTCTGCCCGAAATGCAAAGGCGTGGGCTACAAGGGCCGGGTTGGCGTCTACGAAGTGATGAAGAACTCCGAAGACCTCTCGGTTCTGATCAACCAAGGGGCCCCTACCGAGCGCATCAAGGAGGTTGCCGTCGAGGAGGGCATGGTGACTCTGCTGGCTTACAGCCTCAACCTGGTTCGAGAAGGCTACACGACCTTTGAAGAGGTCGAGCGCGTTACGTTCACCGACTCAGGCCTAGAGTCCGAACTCAAAGCCAAGCGCAAGAGCTCTCTGACTTGTCGAACTTGTTCGGCAGAACTCAAGCAAGAGTGGCTCGACTGCCCCTACTGCCTGACGCCGCGATTCCAAGATTGAGGCCGCCGGGTTGCCTCCGTCTGGCAGGCGATGACAACAAGCAACGTAGCCATCTATATCTGGGAATAATCGTAGAAGCATAAAAAAAGCAGCACTATGGAAATCCTGATTGAAGACCTCATGGAGCAACTCGTTGAAATGGGCGGCTCCGACATGCATATCCAGGCTGGCGCGCCAATTTATTTTCGCGTCAGCGGCAAGCTAGCCCCCATCGACGACGAACCCCTCTCACCCCAGGAAACCCAGAAGCTGATCTTCAGCATGCTCAATAATGCTCAGCGCAAGCAACTAGAGCAAAGCTGGGAGTTGGATTGCTCCTACGGCGTCAAGGGACTCGCTCGCTTTCGAGTCAATGTCTATAAGGAGCGTGGTTGCTATGCTGCCTGTCTGCGCGCCCTGTCCTCGAAAATTCCTAACTTTGAGAAGCTGGGCTTGCCCGATGTCATCAAGCCGATGATCGAGCGCCCTCGCGGCCTGGTTCTGGTAACCGGGCAAACGGGGTCGGGCAAAACGACTACTCTGGCAGCCATCTTGGACTTGATCAACCGCACGCGTGCCGAGCACATTCTGACTGTCGAAGATCCAATTGAGTATGTCTTCCCAAACGGCATGAGCCTCTTCCACCAGCGCCAGAAGGGCGAGGACACCAAGAGTTTCAGCAATGCCCTCAAGTCTGCCCTGCGCGAAGATCCCGATATCATTCTGGTCGGCGAGCTGCGGGACCAAGAAACCATGGGCCTGGCTATCTCAGCGGCAGAAACCGGTCACCTCGTGTTTGGTACCCTGCATACCAACTCGGCCGCGAGTTCGATCGATCGCATGCTCGACACCTTCCCAGCAGAAGAGCAGCCTCAAATTCGGGCCATGCTCTCCACCTCGCTGCTCTCGGTATTTAGCCAGTGCTTGCCCAAGAAGAAAAATCCCAAGCCCGGAGAGTTCGGTCGCTGCCTCGCCCAGGAAATTATGGTCGTCACCCCCGCCATTGCCAACCTCATTCGCGAGGGCAAGACCCCCCAAATCTATTCGGCCATTCAGACGGGTGCGAAACTCGGCATGCAAACGATGGAACAGGCCCTGGCCGGACTCGTTCTCAATAGCTCGATCGCCATGGAAGAAGCAATCGCCAAAAGCAGTAAACCCGACGAGCTGCAGCGCCTCGTCTCGGCTGGGGCCGGTGCGCCCCAAAGCCAAAACCGGGGGAGAACTGCCGCCCGTCGCTAGAGACCGCTCAAATTACTCGATCGCCAGTGCCGAGCCAAAACGCAGGAGATAGACCCAACCGTGCCATCATTTGTCATCGAGGTGAGAGACGCCAGCGGGCGCCTCTCGAAAGAGAAAGTCAAGGCCGATACGCCCGTCCAGGCCGAGAATATGCTGCGCAGCAAATACCCGACAGTGGGGAAAGCTAAGAAAGCTGGCGTTCTCGATGCAGACATAAATCTTGAGATTCCGTTTATCGAGGAATTTCTGGTCAACGTCACAGTCAAAGACAAAGCCGTGTTCTCGCGGCAGTTTTCCGCGATGGTGAATGCGGGTGTGGCGATCGTCCGCTGCTTGGGGGTTCTCTCCGATCAGTGCGATAACCCCAAGCTCAAGAAATCCCTGCAAGGCATCAGTGCCGAGGTCCAGCAAGGGGTCAATCTTTCGGACTCCATGCGCAAGTTTCCAAAGGTCTTCGACGATTTATACGTGGCCATGATCGAGGCCGGAGAGACAGGTGGCGTCCTCGACGAGGTCCTCGATCGCCTGGCTAAGCTTCTAGAAGATGTGGCCCGCCTGCAGGGGCAGATTCGCTCCGCCATGGCCTACCCGACCGCAGTTGGCATTTTCGCCATCGTTGCCTTCTTCGGAATGACCATTTTCCTGATTCCCGTCTTTGCCGGGATCTTTGACTCGCTCGGCGTTACCTTACCGCTGCTGACGCTGGCATTGGTCAACTTGAGCGAACTCTTGCGCACGGCCTGGTCTGTCGTCATCTTGGGCGTCATCGTCGGCATTGTCTTTGCGTTTCGGGCCTACTACAAAACTCCCGTGGGGCGCTTGCAGGTTGATGGCCTCATGCTCAAACTTCCCATCTTCGGGGACCTCAATGAGAAGTCGGCCGTCGCGCGCTTCACGCGGGTCTTCGGAACCCTCACCCGCTCGGGCGTCCCGATTCTGACAAGCCTTGAAATTGTGGAGAACACGGTTGGCAATGCTGTAATTGCCCGCTCGGTGTGCAATTCCCGCGAGGAGGTGCAGCAAGGCGGCCTGCTCTCTCTGGCGCTGCAGCGGGAGCAAGTTTTTCCGCCGCTGGCGCTGCAGATGATCAGCATCGGCGAGGAGACCGGCGAGCTCGATGCCATGATGATGAAGGTCGCAGACTTCTACGAGAGCGAAGTGGAAGAGGCCGTCAAAGCACTGACAAGTCTGATCGAACCGATCATGATGGTTGGGGTTGCGGTCATCGTCGGTACGATCCTGATGGCTATGTACTTGCCCCTGCTGACGGTATTCAACGAACTTGGCTAGGAGCTAAAGCAAGCGGATAGGGCTCGGCGGGCGGCAGCGAGTTTCACTCCCGTTGTCGCCCCGGGCCTTCGATATCTCCACAAGGTTAGCGATGGCTGTCAAACGAGCGCATTACGAACTTCTGCTGGCCGAGTATAGTAACTGCGATGCAGCCATCGGCCTGCTGCGCCGATACCGGCCTTACTTGGAGATGCTGCCTAGCATGCGGCGGCCGGGAGAAAGTGCGATCGTCTTGCCCCTGCCTGTCGCGCGCATACGCGGACCGAAAGGGGCAGCAGCAGAGGTCGCTCGCACCGTGCGCTTGCCCTGCGATCTGGGTATCTTAACCTGCGATCCGGAGTGGAAAATCAAGCTGGGTGTCGAGATTGCGATCTTCATTCACCGGCCCGATGAAGATTTCTCGGACTTGCTCGGACGCTGGCGTCAAACTCAGGTTTGGCTCGACGGCGACTACGAATGGCTCGTCCCCCAGAAGCACGAGCATCTCCTCAGCGAGGGTGGCGAGCGCCTTTGCCCGCTGTTCGTTCTCTTTCCTCAAACGCAGCCTCGCATCCAGCGCGGCCTCGAGGGTGCCGGGCTGCCCTTCACCATACAAGAGGTTGTCGAGGCTGGCAGCGAAGACGGCGATATTGCCTCCGTCTATAGCCTCGAAGAGAGCTAGCGCGCGAACCGGGGCATGACCTCGGCGGCCGTGTACAGGCCGTAGTTGCCACGCTGGTGCAACTGCAGCCCGGCTTTGAGGTAGCCGAAAGCCGGGCCGCACACATTGGCGGCCATACTCGTTTCATCGCCGAGGGTGAAGGTATGGCTGGAAGTTTTGCCCTCAAAGGTGCGACCGGTGACCCGGACGTTGGTGCTGAGGGGTTTTTGGGGGTTGCGCGTATCGACGATGCCACCGACAGAAACGCGATCGCGGCTGCAAATGCCGGCAAGCTCCAACATAATGTCGTCGGCGTGCTCCATGTTCTCGAGCTTGAGGATGCCATCGGTACGGTCGAGCAGGGCTTCGATCTCGGCATCGCTCATGAGTCGGGCTTTCTCGACATCGTAGCCGGGCATATGGGCGATATCTTCGCGAATTGTGGCGCGGTAGGCGCTCCAATTGGCAATGCCGACGCCGAAGGTAATCTTGACGCTGTGGATCTCGGCATAGCTTTGGGCTGCGACGGCAGCGGCTGCCGTTAGCAGGCCCGGCGTTGCCCCGCAGCCCGTCAAGTACACGATCCCGGCCCGTTGAAGAGCTTCCCGGAGTTCTAGCAGCTGCTCGACGGCACTGGTGCGCTTGAGGGCATCGACCAAAACGCCCCGCCAGCCGCTGGCGACAAACGCACGCGCGACCTCGGCGATGAAGGTGTTGGGCAAGTTGGGCAGTGCCAGGAAGAAGCCATCGACCTCGCTGGCTCTAGCGATCAGGTCGCCGATACTGTTGTCGCTGCGCGTGCCGAGGTGGGCGATCGAGTCGCGGGTGCAAACTTCCCAGTCAAGACCGGCAAGATCGAGGGCATACCCCTGCCGATCGGCAACCGCTACCCAGCGCATCTCCTGCTTCTGGCTCAGAAGTTTCGCTGCCGCCTGGCCGAGGCCGCCAAATCCTAAGATTCCAATCCGCTGCATGTTGGTCCGTTAGTCGCGCATTCTGCTTGCTGATGCAACAGTATATCCGCGCGCCTGCAGGAGCGGACGTTGCAATTTGTTTCGGGCCTGCGTCCCCTGACACGAGCCGAGTCTACAGCATCTACTTCAGCAAATGTTGCCCATCTTGAAGAGACGATAATACAATGTCATGGCGGGCGCCCCTCGGGAAAATCTCGCGGGCCTTCAAGAAGCGAATTAGGTCGGCCAAATCATGAATCTGGAAACCCTGGAGTTTGTTATTTTCCCGGATGGTCGCGTTCAGGAGAAGGTGACCGGAATTGTCGGCGCTTCTTGTACCGAGGTCACGGCGGCGATTGAGGCCCAGCTCGGACGGACGGTATCTCAGAAAGCCACCGCCGAGTATTATGCCCAGAGCCAGGCCCAAGAGGCAGTTACCAGCAATTACCAAGCGAACTGGTAATTGCTTTTCATTTCGCTATGTAAACTTTTGTCGAGCACTCTGAGTTGGGAATATGTCGCACTTTAGCAAGATCGAGACCAAGATCCGCAACCTAGATTCCCTCAAGGCAGCCCTGACTGGCCTGGGAATTGACTGGAAGGAAGGCCCGGTTGCCGTGCGCGGCTACCAAGGCCAAACCCAAGTAGCAGCACTGGCGATCGCACAAGCAAACAATTTTGATATCGGCTTCCAGTGGAATGGCTCCGAGTACGAGCTCGTCGCCGACCTGCAGTACTGGCAGCAGCCTTGGACTGTCAATGGTTTCCTCAACCGCATCACCCAGCGCTATGCCCTGCAGACGGTCCTCGGTGCGACAGCAGAGCAAGGCTTCCAGGTTGCCGAGCAGCAAGAGTGCGAAGATGGCACCGTGCGCCTCGTCGTTCAGCGCTGGCGCGCTTAAGCAGAAGAGGGTTTCCTCAATGGCTTCAGAACGCAGAACCGGCCTGGAGCCGGCGCTTGGCGGCCGCTGGCGCGATGCCGAGCGCCGCTCCGGCCTAGAGCCAGAGCTAGGAGGAGTCCTCCGCCAGCAGGGTGTTTATGTCGATGAGGTGACCTGCATCGGCTGCAAGCACTGCGCCCACACGGCTCCCAATACGTTTTACATCGAGCCGGATTACGGGCGCGCGCGGGCAATTCGTCAAGATGGCGATGCGGCCGACGTCGTGCAAGAGGCGATCGACACCTGCCCGGTAGACTGTATTAGCTGGGTCGATTTTGCCAAGCTGCGCGAGCTAGAGGCCGAGCGGACCCACCAGGTCATCCCGGTGGCTGGGTTTCCCGTGAGTGCGGTGCTGATTGAGGCGCGCAAGCGCCGCGCCCAAGCCCAGAGTCGCGCTCGGGCAGCACGCGATCGCCGCCAGCACTAGACCTAGAACTCCGCGCTGTCGGGCGTGCGCGGAAAGGGGATGACATCGCGAATGTTGCCCATCCCGGTCATGAATTGCACCAGGCGCTCGAACCCAAGGCCAAAGCCTGCATGGGGCACCGAGCCGTAGCGGCGCAGGTCAAGATACCACCACAGGTCTTCGGCGGGCATGTCGGTAGCTGCAATGGCGCGCTCGAGCACGTCGAGGCGTTCTTCGCGCTGCGCGCCACCAATAATCTCGCCAATTTTTGGCGCGAGGACATCCATGGCCGCGACGGTTTTGCCATCGTCGTTGCGGCGCATGTAAAACGCCTTAATGCCGGCTGGGTAGTCGGTGACGATGGTGGGTTTTTTAAAGACGTCTTCTGCTAGGTAGCGCTCGTGCTCGGACTGTAGGTCCGCGCCCCACTCGACGGGAAATTCAAAGGCACGATCGCTCCTTGCGAGCAGCTCGATTGCTTGGGTGTAGGTGATGCGCTCGAACTCGTTGTTGGCGATATTTTCAGCGGTGGCCAACACCGAGTTGTCGATGCGCCGATCGAAAAATTCTAAATCTTCAGGACAGGTCGCCAAGACCGTTTTGAAGAGGTAGCGCAGGAATTCTTCAGCTAGGTCCATATCGCCCCCGAGATCGCAGAAGGCCATTTCCGGCTCGACCATCCAAAATTCGGCCAAGTGTCGCGAGGTATTCGAGTTCTCGGCGCGGAAGGTCGGCCCGAAGGTGTAGACGTTCTCAAAGGTAAGGGCCATTACCTCGGCCTGGAGCTGGCCACTGACGGTAAGATAGGCGCGGCGGCCGAAAAAATCGCAACTGAAGTCAACACGGTTTTCCTCGTCGCGCGGCAGCTCGTCGAGATCGAGGCCGGTCACGGTAAACAGCTCCCCAGCTCCCTCGCAATCGTTGGTGGAGATAATCGGCGTGTGGACCCACAGAAATCCCCGGCTCTGAAAGAAGGTATGAATGGCACTGGCACAGGCATTACGGACTCGAAACACGGCCCCGAGCGAGTTCGTGCGCGATCGCAGGTGAGCGATGGTCCGCAAAAATTCAAAAGAATGGCGCTTCTTTTGCAGGGGGTAGGTCTGGCTCTCGACCTCACCGGCAACTTCTAGAGCGGTGGCTCTCATCTCGATGCGCTGATTTTTGCCAGGCGAGGGCACCAGCGTCCCGGTCACGATGGCTGCCGCGCCCGTACCCAGGCGCGCTAGAGAGGCCTCGTAGCCTGGGAGCGCGGGTTCGAGGACGATTTGCAGGCTTGCCAAGCTCGAGCCGTCGTTGAGCTCTAGAAACGCAAAGCTTTTTTGCTCGCGCTTGGTGCGCACCCAGCCTCTGACAGTTGCCGTCTCATCGGGCTGGCCGTGGCGGAGAATCTCCACTATTCGCTTAGTTGTCATCGGGCTCTTTGCGTGCAGCTCCTAGATTTTCAATCGAGACGATCGCCTCAGGCACCGCTTCGAGCGATTGAAGCGATTGTCGATCGCGGTTGGTGCCCCCCAGCGTCAGCCAACACAGCCCCCAACCGATAACGATACCCAGGCCGCCGAAGCGCACGGCCATCCAGAAAGGCGTCGCCAGATTTTGCCAGCTCGTGGCGTAGTCTTCTAGTTCGAACTTGAGCGAACTCAAGCGCGCGGTCAGCTGTTGGATATCTCGGCGCGATTGCCGCCACGCTCGCGAAGAGTAGCGATGGGGCAGGCGCTGGCGGCGCTTGAGGCGACCGAGTAGACGCTCGGCTGCCTGCTGGCTGGCTTGCCAGCGTCGATCGAAGGGAATTTCTGACTCTGGCGATGGCACGATCTGGCGCTACAACGGAAACTAAACCTACGACACCCAACTATATTGCCATGAACGTCCCCACTGCACCCGGCTCGAACCCAGAACTCGATCGGCTCTCGAGCGACGAACTCGCCCGCGCCCTGGCCGCTCGCCTGACGATCGCGCCTCAAGATTGGCATCGCCTCAAAGCAGATCGCCAGGCCCAGGCGTCCCAGCACCTCAGTGCAGCTCTGGTGTACCTGCTTAAATCTCAGCCCGAAGAGGCCCTCACTCACCTAAACCAGGCCGCCGGGTGGCTCGATGGCTCCGTACGACCCCTACCTTGCCCGACTCACGGCCCGGCGCGCGATCGCGACCATTAGCCGTTGGCGGCGGGGCGGCTCGTTACCCCCGAAGAGGGATCTCGAGCCGCCTGCCCGACGTGGATGTTCCTTAGCAGTAGGCCCTTCCAGCCTCGCGTCATGTAGAGCTTGGCAATTATTTTTTCCCAACTCAGCATCCGAGCGTCCTCCAAAATTTGCGCGCTGAGGCCGTAACCACTTTACCGCCGCATCGCCCGAGATAATGCTCGTAACTGCAGGCGATTTAGAAATGTTCGTGCGGCAAAATCCATAGAGCACCCGAGCTCGTGCCCCACTCGTACTCTCGCAAATTGCCGCTACCGCACAATTGAGGAAAACTCGGCAATTGCAATTGGGGAAAACTCGGCAATCGGTCTGAGATGATAGGAGCTAAGCAACCGGGGCCGGAAAAACCATCCGCATCCTCGCACTGCTCGCTCCGAGTGTAGATAGAGGCCGACTGGAGGCGCTTTCTCCTTATGGATATCAAAACCATCCCAACACAACCCTATAACGACCAAAAGCCGGGCACTTCGGGTTTGCGCAAGCGCGTCCCCACCTTCCGACAACCCAATTATCTAGAAAACTTTGTCCAATCCATATTCGATAGCCTCGATGGCTACGAGGGCCAAACCTTGGTTTTGGGCGGCGACGGTCGCTACTACAATCGTCAAGCCATTCAGATCGTTCTGAAAATGGCCGCAGCCAACGGTTTCGGGCGCGTCCTCGTCGGCCAAGGCGGCATTCTCTCGACTCCTGCTGCCTCCTGCATCATTCGCAAAGATAAAGCCTTTGGCGGCATCATCCTCTCTGCGAGCCACAACCCGGGCGGCCCCGAAGAAGATTTCGGCATCAAGTACAACATCGGCAACGGCGGCCCCGCACCCGAGAAAGTCACCAGCACCATCTACGCGCGCTCCCAGGCGATCGACAGCTATAAAACTCTGGAGGCTCCCGACCTCGACCTCGACCGACTCGGCGGCACCAAGCTCGGCGACATGACCGTAACCATCATCGATCCGGTGGCCGATTATGCCGAGCTGATGGAGTCTTTGTTCGATTTCGATCGCATTCGTGACTTTCTGCAAGGGGGGTTCCGCTTCTGCGTCGACTCGCTCCATGCCGTCACCGGCCCCTATGCCAAAGAAATTTTCGAAAAGCGCCTGGGCGCCCCCAATGGCACGGCCATCCATGCCGTCCCCCTAGAAGATTTTGGCGGCGGCCACCCCGATCCCAACTTGGTCTACGCCCACGAACTCGTCGAAATTCTCTTTGGCGAGGCGGCGCCGGATTTTGGTGCGGCTTCCGATGGCGACGGCGATCGCAATATGATCCTGGGCCGCAAGTTTTTTGTGACGCCCAGCGACAGCCTGGCAGTGCTGGCAGCCAACGCCACTCTAGTGCCCGGTTATAAAGATGGCCTGGCGGGCATCGCTCGCTCGATGCCCACCTCCCAGGCCCCCGATTTGGTTGCCAAACGGCTCGGGATCGAGTGCTTCGAGACCCCCACGGGCTGGAAATTCTTCGGCAACCTGCTCGATGCGGGCCGGGCGACGCTGTGCGGTGAAGAGAGCTTCGGCACCGGCTCCAACCACATCCGCGAAAAAGACGGCCTCTGGGCGGTGCTCTTCTGGCTGAACGTGCTCGCGGCGCGGGGGCAGTCTGTCGAAAGCCTCGTCAAAGAACACTGGCAGACCTACGGGCGCAATTACTACTCGCGCCACGACTACGAAGGCGTCGATCGCGAGGGAGCAACGACACTGATCGACGGCCTGCGGAGCAAGCTTGGCGAGCTGCCGGGGCAAAAATTTGGCAACTACGACGTCGAAACCGCCGACGACTTCAGCTACACCGACCCTGTCGATGGCAGCGTCGCCGAGCGCCAGGGCATCCGCATTCGTTTTAGCGACGGCTCGCGGGTGGTCTTCCGCCTCTCCGGAACCGGCACCCAAGGTGCGACCCTGCGACTCTATCTAGAAAGTTACGAGCCGGAAGCTGCCAAACAACACCAGGATCCGCAAGTTGCCCTCGGCGAGCTGATTCGCATTGCCGACGAGATCGCCCAAATAAAAACCCTAACGGGTCGCGACAAGCCGACGGTGATTACCTAGATCGCCGAGCCATCGCCCGGTCGCGAGCCGCATACTCGCGACCGGGCCCCTAGAGATCCCCATCGATCGCGTTTTCACCCTGCCAGTAGTCCACTTCGGCATCTAGGGACAAAAACTTGTGGAAGGTGCGCGCGTCGCGGTTGCCCCCGGGAGCCGCGCCGCCAAAAATTCCTACTTTCTCTGAATCGGGATAGACCACTACATCTGGCTCGGCCATCGTCGAGAAGCAGAGATACTGCAGGATATCGGTGCCCGTGTTGATCAGTTGGTGGGCTCCTTGCGGACCGGGGGGCAGCGCAATGTAGTCTCCCGCACTAACCGGGATATCTTCAGTTGCCAAGCGTAGGGTACCTCGGCCGCCAAGAACGTAGATAGCTTCTTCATTAGCACAATGATAGTGCAGCGGCCAAGCCCGATAGCCGGGTGGCACCTCGTAAAGACTGCAGCCGAGCTTCTGGGCTCCAGCTAGGGCCCCTAGGGTCTTGCGTCGGAAGTGAAAGCGCGATCCGAAGGTTTGCTCCTTCCAGGGCAGGGTGTCAGCGGCAATCGCTCTCGGAGATAGAGGCATTGGCAGCCAGGCAATGGGTGTGTGAGGTACGCACCCTATTATCTGCAACCCAACCGGGGGAGCCGATTAGTCAAGATTTCCTTCACAAAAGAAGCCGCCCCGACGAGACAGCTGCAAGCACTGGTTCGCTAGAGTGGCAGCAGAAATTGCAGCCCAGCCCGACAACACTCGCTGGGAGCAGCCTTAAGGATGCTGAAGAAAACGAAAAATCCTGTCTTCCTGCCTGGGCTCGGACACTAGGCTTGGACATAGAATCGCAGCAGCAATCCACGAACTGGGATGGAGAGGTTGGTATGGACGCAGCAGGACTCTGGCAACGGTATGAGGAGTGGCTCTACTACCATGAAGGCTTGGGTTTCTATCTTGACGTGAGTCGGATGCGCTTTGACGAGGATCTCGTCGCGGCGCTCGAGCCTGGCTTCAAGCGGGCCTTTGCAGAGATGGACGCCCTCGAAGCAGGTGCGATCGCTAACCCCGACGAAGGCCGTATGGTCGGTCACTATTGGCTGCGCGATCCGCAACTCGCCCCCAATCCGGAGTTGCGTCAGGAGATCGAGACTGTCGGCGCTGAGATTCTCGAGTTTGCCCGCAAAGTCCACCACGGCGAAATTCGACCGCCTGCGGCTCCTAAATTCACTACCATCCTGGCCATTGGCATTGGCGGCTCGGCCCTAGGGCCGCAGTTTGTCTCGGCTGCCCTAGCAGGAGTCAATCCGCCCCTTGAGATTTATTTCATTGACAATACCGACCCCGACGGCATCGATCGTGTCTTGGCTGCTCTGGGCGATCGCCTGAGTGCGACCCTGGTGCTCGACACCAGCAAATCCGGTGGCACCCCCGAGCCCCGCAACGGCATGCTTGAGGTTCGCGCCGCCTTTGGGCGCGCCGGCCTCGACTTCACAAAGCACGTCGTGGCCATCACCATGCCCGGCAGCAAGCTCGACCGCATCGCCCGCGCCGAAGGCTGGCTGGCCACCTTTGCCATGTTCGATTGGGTTGGCGGGCGTACTTCCGAGATGTCGGCCGTCGGGCTGCTGCCTGCTGCCCTCCAGGGCATCGATACGCAAGCCATGCTCGAAGGCGCCAAAGCAATGGACGCCGCCACGCGCGCGCGCTCCCTGCGTCAGAACCCGGCCGCTCTGCTAGCCCTAGGCTGGTACTACGCCGGCAACGGCAAGGGCGAAAAAGATATGGCAATCTTGCCCTACAAAGACAGCCTGCTGCTGTTTAGTCGGTACCTGCAGCAGTTGGTGATGGAATCTTTAGGTAAAGCCCAAGACCGGCAGGGCAACACCGTCAACCAAGGCATTGCCGTCTACGGCAATAAAGGCAGCACCGACCAGCACGCCTACGTCCAGCAGCTGCGCGATGGGGTTGCCAATTTCTTTGCGACGTTTATCGAAGTCCTCGAAGATCGCGACGGCGACTCGATCGAGATCGAGCCGGGCGTCACCAGTGGCGACTACTTGTCTGGGTTCTTACAGGGCACTCGTCAGGCGCTTTACGACAACTATCGAGACTCGGTAACGATTACCATTCCTAGAGTCGATCCCCACTCGGTCGGGGCCCTCATTGCCCTGTACGAGCGGGCCGTCGGCTACTACGCCACTTTGGTGGATATCAACGCCTATCACCAACCAGGTGTCGAGGCCGGCAAAAAAGCCGCTGCCAGCGTGTTGGAGCTGCAGCAACAGGTGCTGGCTGCTTTGGATGCCGCTGTCGGCAGGCCCCTCGCGCTCGCCGAGCTGGCTGAAAAGGCCGGCTCTCCCGAGCACATCGAGACTATCTACAAAATCGTGCGGCACCTGGCAGCCAACAAGCGTGGCATCGCCCTCTCGGGCGATTGCGCCCGGCCCTCCACCCTCAAGATTGCAAAATCTTGAACTATTCCCCACCACCGGAGATTTTTCCCATGAGCCAAAACTTACTCGAACAACTGCGCGCCATGACCGTAGTCGTGGCCGACACGGGCGACATTCAGGCCATCGAGACCTTCAAGCCCCGCGACACCACCACCAACCCCTCGTTGATTACGGCGGCCGCTCAGATGTCGCAGTACCAGAGCATCGTCAATAACACCCTCAAAGAAGCTCGCACCGCCCTCGGGGCCGATGCGGGCGCTAAAGAAGTCGCAGCTTTGGCTTTCAAGCGCTTGGCCGTTGCCTTCGGCCTGAAAATTCTGGAAATCGTTCCCGGCCGCGTTTCGACGGAGGTTGACGCGCGCCTGTCCTACGACACTGAGGCCACCGTCGAGCAAGCCCGCTTTTTGATTGGCGAGTACGAAAAAGCCGGCGTCGCCAACGCCCGCGATCGCGTGCTGATTAAAATTGCCTCCACCTGGGAGGGCATTCGCGCCGCCGAAATTCTCGAAAAAGAAGGCATCCACTGCAATTTGACTCTGCTTTTTGGCCTGCACCAGGCCATTGCCTGCGCCGAAGCCGGTGCGACCCTAATCTCGCCCTTTGTCGGCCGCATCCTCGACTGGTACAAAAAAGAGACCGGCCGCGAGTCCTACGAACCTGCCGACGATCCGGGCGTTCTCTCAGTCACGGGGATTTACAACTACTACAAAAAATTTGGCTACAACACCGAGATCATGGGGGCGAGCTTCCGCAATATCGGCGAGATTACCGAGCTTGCTGGCTGCGACCTGCTGACCATTTCGCCCAAGCTGCTCGAGCAACTCCGCGCCGAGACGAGCACCCTCGAGCGCAAGCTCAGCCCCGAAAAAGCGGTGGCTGCCGATATCGAGAAGCTGACGATCGACAAGGCTAAATTCGACGAGATGCACGCGACCGATCGCATGGCCTCCGAAAAGCTCAAAGAAGGCATCGAAGGCTTCTCCAAAGCTCTCGAATCCCTCGAGACGCTCCTGGCAAAGCGCCTCGGCTGCATTGAAGGTGGTGAAACGATTACTCACGCCGCCGAAGATCTGTTTCGCGCCTGCGATCTCGATGGCGATGGCTTCATCACCCGCGAAGAATGGCTCGGTGCCGATGCGGTTTTTGACGCTCTCGACACCGACGCTGACGGTAAAGTAAGCCCCGATGAAATTCTGGTAGGCTTGGGCGCTGTCTGCATGGTCGCCTAGAGCCTCGCGCATCTCCAGCCTGGCCCCCCTTGCGCTAGGCTGGGGTTGCCACGATCTCAAGGGGTACGGGAGGGCGCAAGAGACCCATGAAAGCGGCGATTGGATTCGGTGTGATGCTGGCCATTTGGGGCGCCCCGGCCACTGCTTTAGAGATCGAAGTTGATTGGGAAGCTGGCGAAGCTCGCGGCAATTTGCGGCTCGAAGCCGAGCCCGGACGCCTGCGCCTCGAGATCGACCAGCAGCAACCCGCCGCTCGCGATCGCCGCGACATCGAAGCCCTCATCGCCGAGAATTTGCGCGCCTTCAACCGCGAAGACCTCGACGCCTACATGGCAACGCTCGCGCCGGCTGCCCCCACCTACGAACGCACCCGAGAAATCGCGGCCGCCCGCTTCGCCGCGTACGACCTAGAAGCAACCACCGAGGCAGTAGAGGTTTTAGCCGTCGCCGGCGACAACGCCCGCGTGCGCATCGTGCAGATCACGCGCGCAACTGGCAAAAATTCCGACTTCCGCGACAACCGCCTCGCTGCCGTACACCAGCTCAAAAGAGTCGGCGGTCGATGGAAGTTTTACCGCATGCAGGATATTCAGCAGTTGCCTGCCGATCGCATCCCCTCTTGAAAGCTCCTAGTGGCCCTCAATTTCGTCGTAGAGCAAGTCGAGGCCGATCAAAACTTTCTCGCGATCGGAGAGATCGCCGATGATTCTGCGGATTGGTAGCGGCAGAACCTTCGCCAGAGTTGGGGTTGCCAAGATTTTATCCTCTTCGGCAAGTTGCGGATTTTTAACTACATTGATGACTTTTAGGGAATACATGCCCCTGAAATCCTCCTTAAGGAGGGTTTTCAAGGTCGAGATCGCACGCATGGAATCGTAAGTATTCCCCGCAATGTAGAGCTTGAGGACATAATTTTTCCGGGTCATATGAATTAAGTAGGAGCGGCGCTCTTGCCCGCCGGAGACCTTGTCTTTGCCAGAAAACCCTATAAAGTAAGCGTGCTTGCCGCCACTAAATGGACGATTCTGGGTCGGGCGAGAGCCTTGCGGTTGCTTTTTTGAACTTATGTAAATATTACTTCACATCTGTTAAAAATTTATAAATTTTTACCTATCCTTTACCGAGCGGCCACTTCAGAATCTTTACGCTGGCACGCTGTGTCCCGGCCGTCCCCACCCAATTTGGATGCCTGGAGAAACCTCGGTCGTTTCACTCGCGCCCTCTGCTAAGGTGAGGATTAACCCGGTTGACCCGTTGTTGGGAGAGTGTTGGGAGAGTTTGCCGTGCGCCTCTGCAAAGGATTTGAAGTTGAGATGTACACCGGCACGCCCACTGGGGACATTGTCGGGCTCAGCGATCGCATTGCCCGCGACCTCCCGGGCTTCGTGCGCGAACCAGACAACCGCAACGTCGAGTACACCACTGCCCCCCACACCTGCTACGACCGCTTGCTCTGCGCTCTCGTGCGCCCGCGCCTGGCCCTGCGCCAGTACTTGGAAACCCTCGGCGACTATACGATCGTGCCGGGTAGCGCCCTCTCTCTCGGCGACAGCAGCCAGTTCCATCGCTCCGATCCGGGCAATCCTTACCATACCTACATCGAGCAGACCTACGGAACCACCGTTGTCACCGCGAGCATCCACATCAACATTGGCATCAGCGACCCTGAAGATCTCATCCGTGCCTGCCGCTTGGTTCGCCTGGAGGCGCCACTGTACCTGGCCCTGAGCGCCTCTTCTCCCTTTCTCGATGGCAAGCCGACTGGCGCCCACTCTTCCCGCTGGTCCGTTTTTCCGCAGACGCCCCGACACGTCCCAATATTCGAGAGCCACGCCCACTTCATTCGCTGGACCAACGAGCAACTGGCGGCCGGAACCATGCAAAACGTGCGCCATCTCTGGCTCTCGGTCCGTCCTAACGGCAACAACCGCCCCTACGACCTGAACCGCCTTGAGTTACGGATCTGCGATCTCGTCCTCGACCCGATCGAATTGCTAGCTATCACGGCCCTCCTCGAAGCGCGCCTCGCCCAGTTACTCGCCGATCCCAGCCTCGACCCGCTAGAAATGAGTTCTCTGGGCAGCAACGATCTCATCGCCCTGACTGCCGAAAATGAAGCCGCTGCCGCCCGCCAGAGCTTGGACGCGCTCCTCCACCACTGGCTCGACGGCCGCCCTCTGCGCGCGCGCGACTGGATTGCCGAGCTGGTCGATACCGTCGCGCCCATGGCCAAGCAGAATGGCTACAGTTGCTTCTTGTCGCCGGTACGCCGCATTCTGCGCGAGGGCAATACCGCCCAGAAATGGCTCCAGCGCGTCGCTGCCGGGGCCTCAGCGCGCGAGACTATTATTGAGGCGATTGCTGCTGCCCGCCTGCAGGAGCGCGACCTCGAGGACAAACTCTGCCAGGAACTCGAATTGCTCGTGGCTGCTGCCGCTTGAGCGCAAACATCCGTGCCATGCTCAAGGTCGTTTTGCACGAGCCCCAGATCCCGCCGAATACGGGCAACATCGCCCGCACCTGTGCGGCCAATGGTGTTGAGTTGCACTTGGTCGGCCGCTTGGGCTTCGAGCTGAGCGATCGCTACCTCAAACGTGCCGGCCTCGACTACTGGCCCTACGTTCGCTGGCATCACCATCCCACGTGGGATGAATTTGCTCGATTGCAGGCTGCAGGGGGCGGCCACCTGATTGGTTTTAGTACCAACGGGCGCATCAACTATACGCGCTATGCCTTTGAGAGCGAAGACTGGCTGCTATTTGGCAGCGAGCAATTTGGCCTGCCTGAAGCCATTCTGGGGTCTTGCGACGCCACGGCATTCATTCCTTTTGTCGAGCCGGGGGTTCGCAGCCTCAACCTCTCTGTTAGCGCCGCGCTGGGCCTCTACGAAGCCCAGCGTCAGCTCGGCTACCTCGATACCGATACGAGCCCGCGCCAGATCGCTCGCGCCAGCGGAACCCGCCTGTAGGCAACACCCCTAAAAAACTAGGCCCCACCCCTTGGGGTGAGACCCGCAGACTCGAGATACTAAGGCGTTGCCGGCCAGCGTCGGGGCTCGCCAGAGAAAAGCCTGAGAAAAAATGGGTCGTCAGGGATTCGAACCCTGGACCAGTCGGTTAAAAGCCGAATGCTCTACCGCTGAGCTAACGACCCGCCATTCCTTTGTTAGCACAGTTGCAAATTTTAGCAGACATTGAGGCTGCCGTGCAAGTAACGCTTCAGAGATCGCCGACGGCATACTCGACAAAGGTCTCGTGGGTCGCCCCTGGCGCGACTTCGATGAGGTCGCTACCCGTGTTCATGGCATTGCGCGGCGCGCTCCAGGGCTCCAAGCAAATAAAGTCTTTGCCCTTGAGGGTCCAAAATACCAACGTCGAGTAGGCATCCCCGTAGCGGACGGCAATCTTGAGCTTGCGGCGGCGATCGCTGAGGCTGGCCTCGCGCGCCTGCAGGGGGCGCAGGAAAACGTCGATCTCCTCTTGAGAGTAATCGAAGCTGCCGTCAAAGGGGCTCATTTGGGTTGCGCCTTTGGTGCCGTATTGCGTCGCGGGAATGGCGACATCGACCTGGCTTTTGTCGGGAATGAGAAAGTACGGGTGGAAGCCCGTGGCGAAGGGCATGGGGGTTTCGGAGCGGTTGGTGTGGCGCTGCTCGATCCGGACGGTCTTGCCCTTGAGGATGTAGGTATAGCTGGCGGCAAATTCGAAGGGATAGACCGCACGGGTTTTTTCGTTGGCTTCGAGGGTCAGAGTCAGGCGGGCGTCACCGTCGGTGGCGCGCTCGCTGACGGTCCAAGGCAAGTTGCGCCCAAAGCCGTGTTGCTTGATGGTGTAAGTCGCGTCCCCGACGGTGTAGGTGTCATCGACAACATTGCCGCAAATCGGGAAGAGCACGGGGTTGCCACCTCGCACGCTCAGCTCGGGATTCTTGTAGCGCTCGGCATCGAGGTAAAAGATGTCTTGGCCTTGGATGCGCCAAGACAGCAAGATGCCGCCCCGCTCGGGAACGATTTCCATCCGCGACTGGGCGCTCTCGTCTGCAAGAATGTAGGTCTCGTGCTGGTCTTCCTTGACGGAGATCGAATGCATGGTCGCGCGTCCTCGCCCCAAAGCAACAGTGTAGTTTTCTCGGCGATTGTACCCTGTTTTACAGCAGCGCCACGCTCCGTTCTAATAAGAAGCACAAAGCCGCACTAGCAATCGGAACGGTCAGGTTGTCGATTCCGAAGATAGAGAAGGCTTCGAGCAGCGTCGCGGCGATCGCCACCAGCGCCGGGATACCCCAAACAATCCAGCTACTCCCATACAAGGCCAGCAAAATGGCCGCGCACACCACAAAACTTGCCGCCGCCATTGCCAAAGATCCTTCCCAGCTCTTGACGATGCCGAAGACACAATAGCGATGCTGCCCGTAGCGCTGGCCGACGAGCGCCGCCAAGCCATCGCCCCAGCTCATCACTAAAATGCCGACTACCGCCAGATGGGGCTGCCCAATGGCCCAAAACCACCCCACAAGAATGCCGAGGCTCGCCGCGTAAAAAAACGTCCCCAGGCTCTTGCGCCCAACGCTCTCGATGCTCGGGAGCAAGGGAACGAAAAAAGAAACCAGCGCCAAGCTGCCCGCAACCACAGCGGCGGCGATCGCAATCCAAGCCGGGATGGCAAACCACCAAGCCAGCAACAACACGTTACCGCTGCCGATGTGAACGATCTTGCGCGAGATCTCGCGGTCGGCAATCTCCCAACGCCCGATGGTTTCGGCCACCAGCAACAACAGCACCAGGTAGAGACCGGCCGACCCCAGACCCAGCCAGAGCGGCAGCACGGTAGCAGGAGAGAATGCAGCAGAAGACACGCGCTACGCTTAAAACTACACAGGACCACTGTAGGGTATTTCGCAGAGATGATGGCCGCGATTGAGACACTCGTGCAACGCTCGCTCATCGGACTAATTCAGATCTACCGCTCCTGGATTTCCCCCCTTTACGGACCGACCTGCCGCTTTCAGCCCACTTGCTCGCACTACGCCCTTGAGGCGATCGCGCGCTTCGGGCCGGGGCGCGGCAGCTGGCTGGCTCTCAAACGTATCCTGCGCTGTCATCCCTTACAGGCTGGCGGCTACGATCCCGTCCCCGAGAAAACCTCAAGTCCCCCCCATGAGTGAGAGTGCCGAGCGCCCCTGGCAGCACATTGAGATTGTCGATTGTGGCGAGCCCCTGCAGGCAATTCCTGCCAACGAGTTCGTCCTAACCGAACCCCATCCTTACAAGGCCCTCGGCGCACCCTACGGGCCCGGGGTCACGCCCTTTGCCCTCAGGGTCGGGGCCCTAGAGGCGCTGCGCGCCGCCCAGCGGGAGCTACAAGCCGCCCAAGCGGGCTGGCGCTTCAAGATTTTCGATGCCTACCGGCCCATTAGCGTGCAGCAGTACATGGTGGACTACACCTTCAACGATTTAGTCGTCCGTGCCGGGAAAGTGCCGGGAACCCTCACACCGGCCGAGCGTCGCTTTTTTGTGGAGCGAGTTTACCAATTTTGGTCGCCGCCGAGCCCCGATCCGGCCGATGCGCCACCTCACAGTACGGGAGGCGCCGTTGATGTTACGTTAGTAAACGATCGCGATCGCGATGTCGACTTCGGTTCTCCAGTTGACGAGGTGTCGGAGCGGTCTCATCCGGGTCATTATGCCGGCTCGGTTGTGGCAGCCGAGCGGGACTTTCACCGACATCGCCAATTGCTAGAGCACTGTATGGTCGCGGCAGGATTCGCACCTCATCCGCGCGAGTGGTGGCACTTTTCTCGCGGCGATCGCCTGTGGGCCTGGCAGCAGCGCCAACAGATGCCAGACTTCGTCCCCATTGCCTATTACGGACGGGTGGACCTGCTGGCAACTGCGGCGATCGCCCGCTCGCCCAGGTGAGGCGTTGGTGAGGCGTCAAAGATAGGTACGAGCTTATGCGCGTGTACGTTCTCTTAATTACCACCGAAGATGGCAGCGAAGGCATCCACACTGTCAAAGAAGCTGGCAAGTATCGGGTTTTAATGTTTGAGTGCGAGGATGATGCGACGCGTTACGCTCTGTTGTTAGAGGCGCAAGATTTCCCCACTCCCTCGGTAGAAGCCATCGACTCCGACGAAATCGAAGACTTTTGCCGCGAGGCTGGCTATGAAGTAGAACTCGTCCGCGAAGGGGAGACCGCGCCCGCCATGCCCCCACCCACCAACGTCGACTTGGACGATTGGCAGCAGCAGGACCTACCTTCAGGTACTACCGAATCCGAAGCAGGGAGCGAGGCGGCAACACCCGATATCGACCTCGATGACATTCGCCGTCGCCTCGAGCGACTGCTTTGAAGATCCCACATCAACACCGCTACAGATTGCCAACGTGCTAGAAACTCGCGGCCACCTTCTGACCGAGCAGGTCAACCCCGACAGCCACAATCTCGACTGCCTCGAGCCTCTGGCTCTGGTCGATCTCTTCGTCCGCGAAGATGCTAAGGTCGTCGCTGCGGTTGGCGCGGCTCGCCAAGATATTGCTCGCGCCATCGACTTGGCGGGCGCGGCCCTCGCTGCTGGGGGCCGTCTTTTTTATGTAGGTGCGGGCACGAGCGGCCGCTTGGGCGTGCTCGATGCTGCCGAGTGCCCGCCGACTTTTTGCACGCCACCAGAACTCGTTCAAGGCATTATCGCCGGGGGCGAGGCCGCCCTAACTCGTAGCTCTGAGGCCCTCGAAGATCGCGCCGAGGACGGCGCTGGGGCGATCGCCAATCGCGCTGTCGGCTCGCAAGATGTCGTCGTCGGCATCAGCGCGGGCGGCACGACACCCTACGTGAGGGGCGCTCTGGAGGCCGCGCGCGCGCGGCAAGCCAAAACCATCTTTATCGCCTGCGTCGCAGCAGCAGATGTCCCGGCTCGCGTCGATGCCGACATTCGCTTGTTGGTTGGCCCAGAGATTCTGACGGGCTCGACCCGCCTTAAAGCCGGAACGGCCACCAAGATGGTCCTCAATATGCTCTCTACTGGGGCCATGGTGCGCCTGGGCAAAGCCTACGGCAATCGCATGGTCGATGTGGCCGTCACCAACAGCAAACTTAGAGACCGAGCCTTGCGGATCCTCGGCGACCTGACCGGTCTCGACCGTGCTGCTGCCGCCGAGTTGCTTGCCTGCAGCGACAACCGGGTCAAGCCCGCTCTGGTCATGCATCGGTGCGGTCTTTCTTTGGCAGAGGCTGAGGCACGCCTGCAAGCCTGCGACGGGCACTTGCGCCGCGCCCTCGCTGCTGGCCCGCAGGGCGCCGGTTCGTAATTTTTACGAAGTTATAATGATGTAGACCGATTCTCGGATGGCTCGGGGATGTGCGATCTGCTAATTCAATCCTGATTCGATGACCTGGAATCGTTCGGAAATTTTGCCCGTCGCGGCGCTACTCGTCGTTGCTGCTGGAGTTTTGGTTTGGGGTTGGCTGCGCTCCCGCCCGACCGGGCACCTGGGGCTGCTTGCTTGGCTGCAGTCGGTGGCACTGATGGCTCCCTGGCTGCTCTTCTTCGGACTCTTTGCTGCGGGTATTTATATCAATCTTATCGGTGCGATTGGGCTACTCGTCCTTTCGGCAGGGGCCTACATTTATTTGGGCCGACGCCTGCGCGCGGCCGGACAAGAAGCTATCTTGCGAGACCGAGCGGCTCAGCGCTTGCAGAAGCAACAGGAGCGAGCCGAAGCCGCGCAGAACGGCGGCAACGCTGATGGCCCCGACTCCCCCGTGCCCCCAATTCCCAGCGAAGATCTCAAGGCCATTCAGGGAATCTTTGGGATCGACACTTTCTTCGCCACCGAAACGATTCCTTACCAGGAAGGGGCTATCTTCAAGGGCAATCTCCGCGGCGAGGCCGGACCGATTCGCGAGCGCCTGGCCGCCAACCTGCAAGCAATCTTGGGAGATAAGTACCGCTTGTTTTTGGTCGAAGGCCCCAGCGGCCGGCCGGTGGTAATCGTGTTACCCGGTAGCGACGATCCCAAGCCCATCGGCCCGGCCCTCAAGATCTTGTGTCTGGGCCTTGTCGCCGGGGCGATCGCGACCTCGTTTGAGGCCTTCGGGTTACTCGTCGGGTTCGATTTCTTCCAGACGCCCGGGCAATTTCGCGAGGCCCTGCCCTTTGCAATCGGTCTGTGGTCGATCCTCGGCCTTCATGAAGTCGGGCATTGGCTGCTGGCCCGTCGCTACGGTTTGCGCTTGAGCTGGCCCTTTTTTATTCCTAGCTTGCAGCTTGGCTGCTTCGGCGCGATCGTGCGCTTCGAGTCTTTGATTCCCCACCGGAGCGCCCTTTTTGACGTGGCGCTGGCCGGTCCCGCCGCCGGGGGGCTACTCTCGCTGGCAATGCTGGTAGCCGGCTTGGTTCTCTCTGGGCCTGAGAGTGCTTTTCAAGTTCCGACTGGTTTTTTCCAAAGCTCGGTTTTGGTTGGCACCCTGGCAAAGGTCGTTTTAGGAAGCGAACTCCAAGAGACGCTGGTGGCCGTTCACCCGCTGACGATCGTGGGTTGGCTGGGGCTCACTGTCACCGCCCTCAATCTGCTCCCAGCCGGTCAGCTCGATGGCGGCCGCATCGTCCAGGCCATCTACGGCCGCAAGCTGGCCCGCCGCACGACGATTGCGACGCTGGCTATTCTCGGTGCCGTTGCCATCTTTAATCCCATCAATCCCGTGCCGCTGTATTGGGCAATCTTGATTTTGTTCCTGCAGCGCAACCAAGAGCGACCCAGCCTCGACGAGCTGACCGAGCCCGATGACGCGCGAGCGGCCCTGGGGCTGTTGGCCTTGCTTTTGACCCTGGCGACCTTGATCCCGCTGAGCCCGAGCCTGGCAGGCAGGCTGGGGATCGGTGGGTAAAACGGTGGGTAAAATAGGGACCGACAACCGTCAAGAGTGCGCCGCCAGGAGAGACCCCGCCGTGCCCGCAAGCAAGCCCGCGAAAAGCTACTACGACATTTTGGAGCTGCCTCTGGGGGCTAGCCCGATGGAGATTCGGCGAGCCTACCGCGAGCTTAGCAAGCGCTACCACCCCGACACGACCGAGCTGCCGACCGATCGGGCAACCGCTCGCTTCCAGGACCTCAACGAGGCCTACGCGGTTCTGAGCAGCCCCGAGCGCCGCGATCTCTACGATCGCCAGTTGGGCTATCGTCGCTGGCAGTCGCGGCAGCAAGCGCTGGGGCACCCCTCCGACCGCGGCAGCGCCTCCGCCTACCTCGATCCGACCGATCGCCCTCTCTCTGCCGGTGAGGTCTTCGCGCTGTTTGTCCTGGGGCTGACTTTTTTGGCCTGCTTGCTCCTGGCTATCGGCATCGGTCTCATCCGGGGCGATATTCTGGCCGGACCGGCTGCGATCGCCGCCTTGCAAATCTTTTTAACCCGCTAATAGAATCCGCTCAGGACACCCCCACCCGAACGATGATGAAGCTTGTTTCGATGCCCTCAGGCGACACGCCCCTCTACAGCCACTCTCTACCCGCCCTCGAAGCCTGGCTGACAGACCTCGGTTGCACCCGCGACGACAGCGAGCTGCACCGCTGGCACACCAAACAGTCGCGGTGGGAAGCGGATATCTTTCTTGAGGTAGAAGAGTTAGTCGTATGCTACCTCAAAGCAGGCGAGGGAGGCGAAGATGTCAATCGGTCCTTCCGCTACTCCCTCAGCCGCGAAGATGTTGAAGCGGCCGTCCTAGAAGGTCCCTAGCCCACAGCAGCCAGAATTTCGTCATCCAAGCTGAAATCAACCTCGGCTTTGTCGCGGCCGCAGGCCAGATAATCCGCTGCGAGGGAGTCTTGCAAGCCCTTGACGAGGCCGAACTGCGGCTCCCAGCCCAGGTCGGCTTTGGCTTTGTGGATATCAGTGACGAAGTGCTGCACCCGCAGTGGGAAAGCCTTGCGTTTGCCGAAATCAAACTGCTTGGGGTTGTAGTGGGCGATCTTGAGACTGCTGGGGTCTTTGCCTGCGGCTTCGGCACAAGCGCGGGCCAACCCATCGAAGGTGACGAAGCGATCGCCGGCGACATTGTAAATTTGGCCCTTGGCCCGGTCGTTGCCCAGGACAGCTGCCATCGCTCGGGCAAGATCCGCCACGTGGCCGAACTGAGTTAGGTGCAGGCCATTGCCCGGAATGGGCAGGGGCCGATCGCGCAGGATGCGATCGAAAAACCAGGCCTCGAGGTCGTTGTAGTTCTGGGGGCCGTAGATATACACCGGTCGCACCGAAGTCCAGGGCAGATCGCTGGTTTGGGCCATGAGTTCTTCGGTGGCAAATTTCCCTTTGTGGCGGCTGTTGGGGTCAATTGGGTCGCCTTCGATGTGGGGCGGGCGATCGGTTTTGAGATAGACCCCAGCCGAGCTGACGTAAACAAAGTGCTGCAGGCGCCCCTGGAAAATCTCCAGCAAGGGCGCGGTTTCGGCCGCCTCGCGACCGTTGTTGTCAAAGATGGCATCGAACTGCTGGTGGGCCAATTTTTCTTTGAGCTGGGCTGGGTCTTTGCGATCGCCCTGAATTACCTCGACGCCTGCGACAGGGGTGGGGCGGTTGCCGCGATTGAACAAAACCACCTCGTGGCCGCCCTCGACTAGCAGCCGGGTGAGGTAGACGCCAATAAATCGGGTTCCCCCCATAATGAGAACGCGCATCTTAGAAAAGACTCCAATTGGTTTTTGTGTATTGTCGCGCGATCGCGCGCGTTTCCTTTAGGTTTGCAGGCGCTGGCGGCGTCGATCGAGCCATTGCTGCAAAATGATGGCTGCTGCCCGCGCGTCGATGGCGCCCTTGTCGTGTCGGGCGTAGTTGCCATCGGCGCGCAATTGCGACTCGGCTTCGACAGAGGTCAGGCGTTCGTCGGCATATTCGACAGGTAGCTCTAGTGCGGCGGCGACGCGCTCGGCAAACTGCCGCACGCGCTCGGCCTGCATGCCCAGCTCGCCCCGGAGCGTGTAGGGCAGCCCGACGACTAGGACCGTCACTTGGCGATCGCGCGCGATTTGGCGCAACCGATCGACATCTCGGGCAAAGGACGTGCGGTGAATGGTCGTTAGGGCCGTCGCGATCAAGCCGGTGCCGTCGCAGCCAGCAACACCGACGCGACGCTTACCGACATCCAACCCAAGGGCTGCGACCCGCTCCATTAGTGACGTGCCCGACCGGTATTAACGCGCTATGCCGAGGGCCGCCCGCTCTCAGGAGGCTCGGGGCTGCCCTCACCGTCGAACCCGCTGGTGGTGGCCGTGAAGCGACTGGGAATGGGTGGGTGGCTCGGCTGCAAGCTCTGCAGAACGCCAGAGAGTTGCAGGCGCTCTAGGGGCCTGGCCTCGCGCAGCTTGTGCCAGACCGACCGCGACATCAGAAGGGTGCGCTCCACCGGTTCGGCACCCACTTGGGCGAGATATTCTTCGCGCTCGGGCTGGTAGTCGGCCGAGCGCAACTGCAGAGACCGCGCCGGGTAGTTGCTGACGGTTTGAGCCATTTGAGCGAGCAGCTCGGGATAGAGCCAAGTGTAGGCCGGATGCACCACGAGATGAGCCTGGTGGGGACAATCGCCGTGACGGTCGACTTGCAAGCAAAAGTACCCAATTGCCGCTTTGCGCTGGGGCTCGAAGACATAGGCTCGCACCCAGTTCGATTGCCCGAACCAGCGATCGCAACTCTCCTGCAGGCCGCGCCACACGCCAAACTTGAAGTCGTCAACGTGGCGATCGAAGACTTGGCGCAGGACGGGTGGCATCGATACCGTGTCGAGCTGATAGAGCAAGCGGGCATCGGCGCTACCAACGGGGTGGAGGTTGGGGAGCTTGGGCTGGTGGCGAGCAAGCTGCTCTAGAACCTCAACACCGATGTCCCAATAGGTAAATTGGGCCAAGGGCAAGAACCCGTTGCGGCGATAGAGCCCCTGGAGCTGCTGGTGGTGCACGTTCGCTTCTACGACCCAGGTGCGCGCCTCCCAGAGATTTTCCAGGCAATGGCGCAATAGCTGCGAGCCGACATCGAGAGCCGTGCCCGCAGCGCCGCTGTGGGCAGCAAGCACTTGCTGGACGCGCCAGGTGCTGCGGGGCGTATTGGCAGGCTCGACTGCGATCGCGCCGACGATCTGCCGGTCGCGCTCGGCAATGTAGACCCCCAAGTTGTGGCGAGCGGGGTTGGGAAACAGACTCAAGACTTTTAGCGCCCCGTACCAGCGCCGCAGGTGCGGCAAGCGCGACTCCAGTTGCCCGGTAACGCTGCAATCGGACTCTAGCGCTGAGGTCTCCGCTGCCAGCGCGGCGATCGCATCGAGATCGCGATACTGCACGGTACGAATGCCACAGGAGGGAGTGCTAGGAGCAGAAGGAGTCATGATTTTTACTCGGAACGATGGTACCGCGTGCCTTCAATATTAGCGGCTCGTGGGACTCGCCACCTCGCACTCACTCTAGAGACCCGCAAAATAGGGGGAAGAGTCAATCGCCTTGGAGGGGATGCCGATGGAGATACCGATGAGAACTATTAGCAGCTGGAGACGGGTTATCCGCTGGGTCAGCGTCGCTGGGTCGGTTGCCTTGTGTCTGGCGGTCGGGCTAGCGACCGTTGCCTGCCGACCGACGATCGACCCGACAGTCTCTCAACTCGTCCAGAGTATCTTGAGCGATCCGAAAACCTTCAATTCGACCCTGAGCACCGAGTCTCCTAACATCTCTGGCCTGACTGCCGAAGGCTTGGTGCGCAAAAACCCCTTCACCGACGCCACCGAGCCCCTTTTGGCTGAATCTTGGGAGGTCACTGACGGCGGTTTGCGTATTGTCTTTACGCTACGCGAGGGCCTGCGGTGGTCCGATGGCGCACCCCTAACCACCGACGATGTGGATTTCACCTTCAACGAAGTCTACTTCAACGAAGATATCCCCACTAGCTCTAGGGATTTGCTGCGCGTCGGTCAATCGCGGCAGCTCCCGCAAGTGCGCGCCCTCGACGCGCGCCGGGTGGAGTTTCGGCTGCCGGAGCCATTCGCGCCCTTTTTCGTGGCAGCTGGTCTCGAGATTTTGCCCGCCCACATCCTGCGCGAGTCGGTCCGGAGACGCGATCGCGACGGCCAACCGGAATTTCTGAGCAAATGGAGCACCGGTACGCCTCCAGAAGAAATCGTTGTTAACGGTCCGTACCGCATCGAGAGCTACGCCCCGAGCCAGCGGCTAATTTTTCGGCGCAACCCTAATTACTGGCAGAGCCCCAAGCCTTATATCGAGCGCGTCATCTGGCAAGTTGTCGAGAACCAAGACGCGGAGTTTTTGCAGTTTCGGGCGGGGGGCCTCGACGCAGCAAGCGTAACGCCGGAGTATTTCTCGGTACTCAAGCGAGAAGAAGATCGCGGCAACTTCACCATTTATAACGGTGGCCCGGCCTACGGCACGAGCTTTATCACCTTCAATCTCAACAAGGGCCGTCGTGAAGGCGAGCCCTTGGTAGACCCAGTGCGCTCGCGTTGGTTCAATACCCTCGAATTCCGTCAGGCGATCGCCTACGCCATCGACCGCCAACGGCTCATCAACAACGTCTACCGGGGCTTAGGAGAGCCGCAAAACTCCCACATCTCCGTGCAGTCGCCCTTCTACGACCCAACGGTAAAGCGCTACGACTACGACCCCGAGCGGGCCGAGCAACTATTATTGGGGGCAGGCTTTGCCTACGACGGCGAGGGCCGCCTGCGCGATCGCGAAAACAATCTCGTGCGCTTTACGCTGCTGACCAACGCTGGCAATAAAACTCGGGAGGCTCTCGGCGCGCAAATCGCTCAGGACCTCGGCAAAGTGGGCATTACCGTTGATTTTGTGCCCGTTGCTTTCAATACACTGGTAGACAAGCTCGTCAATACCCTGGAGTGGGAGTGCATTCTCATTGGCTTTACGGGCGGCAACGAACCCAACAGCGGCGCCAACCTCTGGAGCCTCGACGGCAACCTCCACATGTTCAACCAGAAGCCCCGTACCGGCGAGCCCCTAGTCGGGCGCGAAATCGCCGACTGGGAGCGCCAGATTGCCGAGCTGTACGTGCGCGCGGCAGGCGAGCTCGAGCTTGACAAGCGCCAAGCCCTCTACGCCGAGACCCAGCAGCTCGCGCAAGAGTATCTGCCCATGATTAACCTGGTGAACCCTCTGGCCCTATCAGCCGTGCGCGATCGCTTTGCCGGGATTCGCTTCTCGCCTCTTGGAGGTGCCTTCTGGAATATCGAGGAGCTAGAAATTGCTGCTGCAGATTGACCCGACGTGCCCTAGCGCTCGACTTCCTCGGCAATGTCTTGCCAGACGGCAACAATGCTCTCGAGCCATCCGGCCAGGTAGCGACTGGCGAGGGCAATCTCTTCGCTTTCTTCGAGGCGCTGCAGGCGCTCTTCGAGCCGTGCCAATCTCGATTGGTTGTCCCAGTAGGCCGAGAGGGTCGAGAGCTGCAGCCAACTCTCATCGCGCAAGACAATCTCGTCGTGCTGTTGCCAGAGCTTCTCGAGCTGGCGAAAATCGCGGTACTCGAGAGTATTGACCTCAGAGAAGCCGCCAGCCCGCCCAGCCTGGAAATCCTCAGAGGAAAACTGCCGCCGCTCTGCCCGCAGGCGCGCGACCAGGTTGGTACGCTTGAAGCCGACCTGCTGCTTGGCCTCCGCAACTTCCGCTGCCACCTCCAACGCTTCCTGGCAAATAGCAGATACGCTCCGCTCTAACTCGAGACCGCTGAGTTTCTCGTAGAGGGAGTCGGAAAGAACGATACCAACTCGCTTGCCCACGTGCTGCTGTGCCTGCGCCATACGTACCTATCTCCGGCCTCTCACAAGGATATTCACAATGAAGCCCGGCTCCACCTGCAATCACCCGAGTAGACGATCTCAGTATAACTAGAGCCTCGAGCGCCTGGGGGCAGCGATCTTTGTCATAAAAGATCTTTGGCGTAAATGCGCAATTCACCTAGCAGCCCATTTCTTGCGCCCAAGCATGCCGTAGGGTTTGCGGATCGACACCGCGATCGCGCAAGGCTCGCAACCCCAAGGCCCGATCGCGTTTGGCGAGGCGACGGCCCGCGCGATCTCGCAGGAGCGGACAATGATAGAACGCGGGCGCGGGCCATCCCAGAGCCTGATAGAGCAGCAGCTGCCGGGCTGCAGAGCGCAGCAAATCTTCGCCGCGCACGACCTCGGAAATTTGCATGGCGCGATCGTCGGCCACCACCGCCAGCTCGTAGCTGGGGAACCCGTCTTTGCGCCAAACGATAAAATCGCCAAAATCAGCGCCGGCTGAAAACGCCACGCGCCCGCACCGACCGTCGTCGACGGCAATTGTCTCGCCATCGGGGACGCGAAAGCGCCAATTTATCGGCCCTGGTTCGGCGGCCCACTCGATGGGTGCGGTGGGGCGCAGGGCAGTCGGAAAAATAGCTTCGCCCTCGCCCTCGTGGGGGGCGCGAAGCGCGCGGGCGACATCTTTGCGCGAGTGAGGGCTCGGGTAAATTTTGCCTGTGGCCTGGAGTTGTAGCCAAACTTGGCGATACCAGCCCAAGCGCTCGCGCTGCACGTAGGGGCCGAATGGACCGCCGGTATCCGGACCTTCCTGCCAGCGCAAACCGAGCCAGCGCAAGTCTGCGAGGGCCGCCTCGCCATACTCAGGCTGACAGCGAGCGCGATCGAGATCTTCGAGTCGGAAGACCAGAACTCCCTCGGCCGCGCGCGCGCGCGCATGAGCGACCCAGAAGGTCCGGCCGTGACCCAGGTGCAAGTAGCCCGAGGGTGTGGGCGCCACGCGCCCGCGATAGCGGTTATTGCTTGGAGGCAGATTGGATGCCAGCACGCTCTCTCGTCGGTGCCTTGAGGAAACTCGGGCGCGCCCGGAACTAGCGATTGGGGGCTTCCGGATCGAGGTTCCGCGTGCGCTCGGCCCCTTTGTCGAGGTTTTCTTGCAGGCGTTGGCGGTAATCTTCCACAGCTGCCTCTGGTGCTGTCTCGACCGTCGGCCGATCGGCAGTGCCGCGCGTCCAGAGGTAGGCCGATCCGGCCGCAACGAGCAGAGCAACGATGAGTAGCTGAATCATGATTCTTCTTTTCGTAACCTCAGGGCGATCGCCTCTGTGTGTATGCATATTGCGCGGCCTACGCGAAAAACGCCACTCCTTGGCACAGAGTGGCGCTCTCGAGCTTGAGGCCGACTTGATGCCTGCTTTTAAGCTTCTTCGGTTTCGATATAGATGAATAGCAAGCCCATGACAACGGCGGGCATGAGCAGCCCGACGGCCGGGACCAGAATCAGTGGAAGAAAAGAAGCAGCGTATTCGCCAGTCATTATTTTGCGTTTCCTATGCGTGACTACAAAAATATAACCCCGAGAGGTCTACTCATTCACCGCACCGCTGAGCATATCGCTCAGGACAGAGAGATTATCCAGTAGAAGATACGCAACAAAGGCCGCGCCCGTCGCTCCGATGAAGAAGCCCCCAGCAAACAAACTCCAGCCCTGGGCTGTCTTGAGATTGTCAGGAGCGCGGCCATCACCGGTAAAGTAAGCAGCGGCTTCACCCCCCTTGGGGAAAGTAACCAAACCGTAGGCAGCCAGCGCTGCTGTTGCAATCAGAATTAAGCCGATGCCAGCAATCAAGCCACCGATATTGGCTAGTTCCTCGCTCTCGCGCAGGGGACCAAGGAGCACCCAGGGTCCGATCAGGAAATATCCGTGGGCCATCCCAACTTCCAGACCGCGCAGGAACGGGGAGATGTCACTTCGGTATGCAGGTAGATTGTTAACGAATGCTCTCACTAAATCCGAATCAGAGATCGGCGTCGAGAGATGTCCGAGATAGATGTTGTCGTTAAATGGACGAACGATTTCCGTGCTTTGAGTTTCAGCCATTTGTATCCCCCATTGTTTCGGGAAAACTCACCCCGTATTCTATGCATGTCCCGATCGCCAAATGTCGGCCGCCTTGGCGGACTGTCAAAAAACTTCATTAAGCCCCTTCACAAAAAAACATGTCTCGCAAGCACCGCTTTGCCCGATCGCTTGCCTGGGGCACCCGCTACCCTGGCAAGCAACCCCACACGGGCGGGGGCTAATATCGATCCATTCGATCCATGCTTACTCGTCGTCAGTTCTTTGCCGGGGCAATCGTGCCCCTCCTTACCGCGCGCGCGCCCCGACAGCAAGCCGTGTCTCGGCCGACAATCCTGCCTCCCCGACTGCGACCTGGAGACGGCGTCGGCATCATCAGTCCGGCGGGTGCGGTGTTCGAGCGCCAAGATCTCGAAATCGTTCTAGACGCCGTGCGTGCCTTAGATCTCGAGCCATACCTGGGCAAACACGCGCGCGATCGCTACGGTGGCTTGGCCGGCCGCGATCGCGATCGCGCCGCAGACGTCAATGCCTTCTTTGCCGACGATCGCGTACGGCTGCTCCTCCCCATTCGCGGTGGCTGGGGTAGCAGTCGCATCTTGCCCTATCTCGATTACGAGACCATCCGCCGCCATCCCAAGGTCCTGGTGGGCTTCAGCGATATCACGGCCTTGCTCCTGGGAATTTACGCCCGCACCGGCTTGGTAACCTTTCACGGCCCCAATGGGTTTTCGTCATGGCGCGCGCTTCAGACCGAGTGGTTCCGGCGCGTGCTGTTTGCCGGGGAAGCCTTGCACTTCACTAATCCGCCAGCCCCTGGAGATAGCGATCGGCTCATGGCAACGGAGAATCGCATCCGGACCATTGTCCCCGGCCGCGCGCGCGGGCCCCTCATCGGGGGGAATTTATCCGTGCTCTGTGCGATCGCCGGATCGCCTTACTTCCCATCGTGTGAGGGAGCGATCTTGTTTGTTGAGGATGTCGGCGAGGCCCCCTACCGCATCGATCGCCTCTTGGGGCAACTGCACCTGGCAGGCGTTCTCGATCGGTTGGCTGGGTTCGCGTTCGGGCAATGCTCGGGGTGCTCCCCAGGCCCCGGTTACGGCGCGCTGACCCTAGAAGAAATTTTGCACGAACGCCTCGTTCCTCTGGGCATTCCCGCTTTTAGCGGTGCCTACATCGGCCATGTCGAAAACCTGGTAACGCTCCCCATTGGCGTTCGTGTAGAAGTTGACGCCAGCCTTGGCAGCCTCCGGTTTCTAGAGCCAGCTGTGGCGCCGGGCAATCTTTAGGAGCGATCGCGCGCCTGCCCCATAATGATTGAGGGTGACATGGGGGTTAAGGTGTCTTGAACGAGAATTCGAATCCGTCTCAAAACGCATCCCAGAAAGATCTGCGGGAGATCGTGCGCGCGCAGCTCGAGAGCCTCCTTGATGCCAACGATTTGCCTGGAGCCAAGAAAATCCTGGTACCGGTGCAACCGGTAGACATTGCCGAGGCGATCGAAGGGTTGCCTGAATCTATGCAGGCGATCGCCTTTCGCCTGCTGGCAAAAGCCGAAGCGATTGAGGTCTACGAGCACCTCGGATCCACCGTCCAGCAAGCGTTAATTCAGGAATTCAAGCGCCAAGAAGTTATCGATATTGTCGACAAGATGTCGCCCGACGATCGCGCCAAGCTCTTTGACGAGCTGCCCGCCAAGATCGTGCGGCAGCTCCTCGACCAGCTCAGCCCCAAAGAGCGCCAGGCGACGAACCTGCTGCTCGGCTACCAGGAAGACACGGCCGGGCGGATTATGACGCCCGAGTATATCTCGCTCAAAGATAGCTTCACCGTTGCCCAAACCCTGGAGCGCATCCGGACGCTCGCCAAGGTCTCAGAAATTGTTTATTACCTCTACGTCACCGATAGCTCGCGCCACCTGACGGGAATTGTCTCCCTGCGGGATTTGGTAGTTGCCGAGCCAGAGACACCCCTGAGCGAGATCGTCAATCGCGACGCGATCTTCGTGCGCACGGATACCGATCAAGAAGAAGTGGCTCGGATCATCCAGCGCTACGATCTGCTGGCGGTGCCAGTGGTCGATCGCGAGCAGCGGTTGGTGGGCGTGGTGACCGTCGATGATGTCATCGATATTCTCGAGCAAGAAACCACCGAAGACATCTATCGCCTCGGTGCGGTCGAATCCGAAGGGGACGATTATTTCCAAACGAGCTTGCTGGTGGTGGCGCGGCGGCGAGTGGTTTGGTTGTTTGTTTTGTTGCTGACCAACACCGTCACTGGCTGGATCATCAAGGGCCAGGAGGAGATCTTAGTGCAGGTTGTCTCTTTGCCTGCGTACATCCCCTTACTTACCGGCACGGGCGGCAACGTCGGCGCGCAATCGTCTACCGTGGTCATTCGCGGCATGAACACCGACTCGATTCGCAACCTCGGGCCAGGACAGGTCGTTCTGCGCGAAGTGATGGCGGGGCTGTTGTTGGGAGGGGGCTTGGGCCTCGTCGCCACGATCTGGGCATTTTGGCTCGAAGGTGGCAATTTTATGGTGGCTCTCTCGGTGGGAGCAAGCCTACCCGCCATCGCCCTGCTGGCGACCCTGGCGGGCTCCGCGCTGCCATTTTTGTTTCGCAAAATCGGTCTCGACCCCGCACTGATGTCGGGCCCGTTTATCACCACCACTGTTGACGTGCTGGGCGTCCTAATTTATTTCAGCATTGCCCGCCTGTTACTGGCGCGCGTTCTGGCCGCCGGCTAGCGGCCCCGGTACACGCGGATAGAGCGCTCGATGCCCTTGAAGCGGCACTCGCCCATTAGTGTGAAGCCATCGCGCTCTTGCAGGCGATTGTAGGTGTCCTGGGCGATGACGCACTCGCCGGGCAAACAAATGGCTTCTAGGCGAGCGGCCAAATTCACCGTCGCGCCCAAGACCGTGTAGTCCACGCGCTTGGAGCTGCCAACGTCTCCGACAACAGCCTTGCCGCTGTTGATGGCAATGCGGAGCTTGAGAGGTTCGGGCCAGACATTCTGGGCGTTGAGTCGCTCCACGCGGGCGAGCATGTCTTTGGCGGCGGCCACCGCGCGATCGGCGTGGTCTACCTGGGGTTTGGGGGCACCGAAGAAAGCCATAATGCAGTCCCCGATGTACTTATCCAAGGTGCCTTCGGTTGCAAAGAGCGATTGCATCATCTCTTCGAAGAAGCGATTGAGCAGTCGGGCAATCTCCCCCGGGCTCAGGCGCTCGGAAAGGGCCGTGAACCCAACAATGTCGGCAAACAGAACGCTAATGTCGTGTACTTCTGGAGTGAAGCTCTGGGCAGCGGCGGTTCCCTGGGAGATGAGCAGCTCGACGACACCAGGGGAGTGGTAGCGCTCGAGGCGCTGGCGAATCTGCTCCTGCTCCTGTAGCTTCCGAGTCAGTAGCCAGCGCTGCACGCTTGAGGCCACCAAGTTCGCAATGGTTGAGAAAAAGCTCAAATCGCGATCTTCAGCCGGATCGAGCTTGCTCAGGCCCATGCGCGCGTCAGCATAGAGCACGCCGACGACTTGCTTTTCATTCCACAGGGGCACGGCCAGAACGCCGCAGATACCCTTGGCGAGGATGCTTTTCTCTCCCGAAAACCGGTCGTCGCTACGGGCATCGATAATTTTGATGGCCACCCGCTCGGTGAAGACTTTCTGACAAATACTCCGCGAAATCCACCCGCCACTTTGGACCTCACGCTCGTTTGCACTAGCCATAGATGGGGGCATGGCGCGCAGTAGTTGGGTTTTGGAGTCGTCTCGATTGTTAGCGGGCGGCTTAGCCGGGAACGCTGCTGCCCTCGAACCGGCCTTATAAAGCTCTAGCTTGCCGCTGCCATCCACGTCGATGAGTAGGGCCAGGCGCTCGATGCTCTGGATCTCGCGGAGGACGATGGCCTGCACCTGGTTGAAAATCGCGTCGATCGACTCTGCCGAGTTGAGACTGCGGGCAATTTCGACGATATAGCGCAAGCGAGCATTGGCAATGTGGTCGGTGCTGTAGGGGTCGCGGTTTTGATCCCCCTCCATCCAGCGCTGCTGCAGTTCTTCGGCACTGCGCAGAATGGTCTTCACCTCGGCAGCGGGGGCAGCCGACACGCTGCCGCGCTCGGGAGCATCCTCAAAGTGAACGAACAGAAAGACGTTGCCGACTTGGATTGTATCTCCCTGATTGACCTTCTGGATTGATTTGATGCGCGTTTGGTTGACCAAACAGCCGTTGGTGCTGTTCATGTCTTCTAGGAGCCACTCGCTAGAGGGCAGCCGCAACAGCCGGCAGTGATAGCGCGAGATCTCGCTGTAGGGCAAGCACAAATCGCACTTGGGCAGCCGTCCGATAAGGAACTCGTCCCGGTCGACCTCGACAATTTTTTCCAAGCGACCTTCGATGTGTACGCGGAGTTTGAGCTCGGCCATGATGTCCTGCGATCGCTTCCGATCGCTCGGGGCGAGAGACTTGTTTGAGGTCACAGCAATGAGTGCTCGATGTGGCCCTCGGGTAGATACTCAATCCAGACTAATTCAATATTATGCTGGCACGCCACCCTTTTTAGGCGGATAGATTGAGTCGGACATGGATATTGTCGCTCTAGGATGCAAAAGTCCACATCACAGGATTGTTGTGCGGGAGCATCTCTATAACTGGGCGCGCGATCGCATCCATTGCCTGCAAGTCGCGATCCTTCAACCGGACGGTGATGGCGGCGGCATTTTCTCGGGCCTGCTGGGGAGCGCGGGCCCCAGCAATTGCATGGGTGTTGGGTTGGGCGATCGTCCAGGCCAACGTTAATTGAGCCAAGGTGCAGTGGTAGCGGGCGGCAATGGGCCTGAGAGCCTCGACAGCCTCGAGCGCGCGCGCGAAGGCTTCTCCTTGGAGCAAGCGATTGGTGCTGCGATGGTCGCCTTCGGCAAATTGATGGTTCGGCCCGAACTTGCCCGCGAGCAGTCCCTGGGCCAAGGGCGAGTAGGCCAAAATCGAGATGTCATTGGCAACGCAGTAGGGCTGCAACTGAGCCTCGGCGTGCCGCCAAAACAGCGAAAATGGCGGCTGCAAGCTGTCAATGCGGCCGTGCTGGCTGGCTTCTTGCAGTTGGGCAAGCGAAAAATTAGAAACGCCAATGGCACGGATCTTGCCGCAGGCTTGCAAGCGCACGAGGGCCGCCATCGTTTCGGCAATGGGGACGATTTCGCTCTTGAAGCTGCCAGATGGCCAATGGATTTGATAGAGATCCAAATAATCCGTCTGCAGGTTCTGCAGAGAACGATCGCAAGCAGCGATGACGGCGTCGGCCTTGAGATTGTGGGCAAATACCTTGGTGGCCAGCTGCAGGCGCTCGCGCGGGATACCAACGATAGCTTCGCCGAGGATCCGCTCGGAGTGGCCGTCCCCGTAGATTTCAGCCGTATCGATGGTGGTAATGCCTGCGTCGATCGCCGCACGGATCGTCTCGATGCTCTCGCGATCGTCGATGCCTGCCCAGCCGCGCTTGCCCGCCTGCCAGGTGCCCAACAAAATCGACCCAATGCCAACGTCCGAGCGTCCGAGGGGGCGCAGTTCCATAAGCCGCAGTCACTCTTCAATGAGAAGTCCTCCCATCCTAAGATAAAGAGACCTCACTGACAGGGTCATGGCGGGCAAAATTTGGGCACTCAAAGAATGGGCGGCAGCAGTTGCGGCCCTCGGGCGAGGCGACACGATCGTCCTGCTGCGCAAAGGCGGCATTCGCGAGCCGGGGTTTGACTTAGCGGCCCGACAAATCTTGCTCTACCCGACTCATTCCCACCAGGATTCCCAGTGGCTCAAACCCGAGTTTGCGGCTCGGGCTGCCGACCCCCCGACGGTCACCTGCTGGGCCGAAGTTGTCGGCGACCTGACCCTCACGGGCCCCTCCCAGGTAGCAGCGCTCTGGCCCTTCCACATTTGGACCGAAGCTTTTATCGAGCGGCGCCTGGCGTGGCAGCCCGAGCGCCCGCTACAGCTATTGTTGCTGCGAGCCTACGCCTTGACCGCGCCCGTTGAGTTGGCCGCGCGCCCGCGCGGCTGCCGCTCTTGGTTCGAGCTACCCCTCGACCCAGCAATGCTGGCAACCGGATCTCCAGCGCTAGCGCCCGCTCGTTTCGAGGCCTGCCTACAGGCAACTCTCGCTGCCCTGGAAGTTAGCGATCCCCGTTTTGGGCGGGCCAATCGCCGGCAATGAAAATCTTGTAGACCACGTAGGCGACGAGCAGGAGCAAGGTCAGGCTGACGAGCGACGCGACTACCTCTAGGACCGTGCGCAGCAGTGAAAAGCCAACAACGACCGCCAGGGCGAGAACGGCAACGCGACCGGCAGAAGGGAGTTCGAAGAACCACCCGCGCGCCTCTTGGGCCCAGCGCTCGAAATCCTCGACAGTTGGTATGGAGGTTGGCGCGGAGCTACCCGCCCCGCCGGTAGAATCGCCGCCCCCAGTCGTGTCAGTGTTGAAGACAGAGTCAGCCGGAGCTTTGGGCTGTGCCGATTGCTGCTGAAAGCCCGATCCGGGCTTGTGACCCTTTGTAGAAGGCGTCATGAGCGGTCTCTCCCCCGTAGCATTCGCGCGGACAATATTATTTGGCAAGGAAATCTCCTGGTGAGATTGTAGCGAAGGCAGCCACAGAGCAGCTAGAAGGCAATCTCGGAGACAACCGCGCCTCCACCCGTACCGCGCACGGCAATCTCTCGAGCTTTTAGATTGCCTTCGGCGCGATCGCCTCGGGAAATCAGGGGCGGGTCTTGTTGTTGATAGGTGACATTGCCGCTGGCCTCCATACGTTGGGTATCGACGTACCAATCCAGCCGATCGGCGTAAAGTTCGGCTTGGTTGGTCTGGCTGCGGCCTTCAATCCCGCCGCTAAGGGTTGCCACCCGCTCGGCTAGGTCGAGGCGGCCGCGATTGCCCGTGACATCTACCTCGGCAGCGGTGTGAATGATGCGGACGGGCTCATTTGTCTCGACAACTTGGGCGCCGACGTTCCAAGTTGCGGACTCGCTTGCAATCTGCAGGGGAGGATCTACCGATCGCAGCTCGACATTGCCAAGCAGAGTTGCAAGCGAAGCGTCGAGATCGACTTCGGCACGGTCGGCCACCACGCGGTCGGCCACCGTATCGCCGACGAAGCGGTCGATCTGGAGGGGGCGATCGCCCTGCAAGCGGTTTGCAGGCACCTCCCAAGTCAGGGCTTCGGTTTGCAAAAGCAAAGCGGGATCTTTAGAGACGGCTTCGATGCTGCCGACAAGCTCGAGGCTCTGGACCTTGGCATCGTAGCGGCCCTCGCGCGCTTTGACATCCAAGCGCGGGTGATTGCCCGTGAGATTGTCTCGGGCGATGAGTAAGTTTGTTTCGGGGATCCAGCGGGCTTCTTCGGCTCTGATGACGGCCTCATTGCGCGGATCGATGGCCTCGATTTTGCCGCGCATGACGATCTCCTCGCCGTCGCGCAGAATCGCGCCTTGGCGGGCGCGAATTTGCAGCACCAGCTCCCCGGCCTCATAAAGGTTGCCCGTCAGGGACTCCAGCTCGGCCTGTTGGCGATCTTGGCTGTAGGTGGCGCGGGCGGCATTGACCTGCCAGAGCAGTTGCCCCGCCTCGTCGTTTTGGTTGAGCGTTGCGTTCTCAAGAATGATGCGCCGGTCGAGAGCATCGGTTTCGCTTGCTGGGGCCGAGTCTGTCGCGGTGGGTTCCGAACTCTGGCAGGCTCCTAGTGCGATTGCGGCGATCGCGCTGCCGATTGCGGCTGCGAGCCAGCGATTCTTACCCATAAGACATATATCTCCTCAGAAGCTGCCGCTCCCCGTAGGTTAATCGATGGCTCGGCTTTTGGTGCTGGCAAAAACTCACAGCGTAGGCGCGCGGCTTCCCACGCGTTAGCTGTTGCCGTCGGGACCGTTGCGATAGCTGGGGCGGTCCTCGTCGAGGACGAGGGAGGGAAAGTTGCGCGTGTAGGTGCTGCTGCTTTGGTGGCGGGGGGTCTTTTGAATTTCGTCTTTGATTTGATCGAGATCGATGTAGCGATCGGCAACGTTGATGAGGCTATCGCTGGTCATCGAGCGCAGGCTGACTACTTCGACGCGCGCGCCACGATAGCTGACAGCATCGACAGCATAGGCTAGATCGCCATCACCACTGACCAGGATTGCCGTATCGTAGGCACCGACCAGGGCCATCATGTCGACGGCAATTTCAACGTCAAGGTTTGCTTTCTTCGAGCCGTCGGGAAGCTGCACGAGATCTTTGGCGATAACGCGGTAACCGTTGCGGCGCATCCACAGGAGGAAACCTTGCTGTTTCTCGTTACTGCTATCGACGCCTGTATAGAAGAAAGAACGGAGCAGCCGCGAGCCGGAGGTCAGGCGATAAAGCAGCTTGGTGTAGTCAATCTCAATACCAAGCTGTAGAGCGGCATAGAACAGGTTAGAGCCATCGATAAAGATGGCAACGCGTCCGCGGTTTTCCAAAACCTGTTCTGGCGTAAAGATTGGGTCGCGATCGAATCGGTCGATCATGGCATTTTCCCCAGAGTTTTATATTAAATTCGGTTTTTGAAAATGGATTGATCACTCCCCTAGTGTACTGAAGATTTCTCCCAACGGCACTCCCGGCAGATTTGAAGTTTACTGAGAAAAGTCGATCGCATTGTTCTCATATTCGTGCCAAGACCAGCAGCGAAGTCTTGCTAAAGCGCGTCCTCTGCCGGTAATTCGAGCCTTGCGAAGATCGGTTCTGCTTTGGCTAGAGATTGTCCTGCTGGCAGCATCCCCCAACTTGCATGAGCGGCGAAGGGTGGTAGAGAATCACTGTCAAAGTCGATCGAGAATCCCAACTGCTGGTAAATCTTGCTACTGAGATTTGGGATAATTGGAGCTAGCAAATAGGCAGCCAAGCGAACTGATTCGAGCACGGAGTAGATGACTATCTCGACTTCGGTTTGTTTCCCTTGCTTGAAAAGCGTCCAGGGGGCACGGTCGTCGAGATACTTATTCCCGGCATCGACGAGTTTTGAGGTCTCCTCACAGACCTGGTGAATGGCCAGCTCGGCGTAGGCGCGGGTAACGCGCTCTCCAAGGCCGCAGCCGATCTGCTCGAGGGCATCGTCAGCGGAAATCTCTACGGTCGGCACGCTGCTTTGGCAGTATTTTTTGGCCATGTTGAGGGTGCGGTTGAGCAAGTTGCCGAGGCTGTTGGCCAGTTCGTCGTTGAGCAGCTCGACAAAACGCTTTTCATTGAAGTCGCCATCGTCTCCGAGTTTGATGCCGCGCAGAAAGTAAAATCGCACGGCATCAGCCCCGTACTTATCGATGAGGGCAACGGGGTCGAGGGTATTGCCCAGGCTTTTCCCCATTTTTTGTCCGTCTTTAGTCAAGAAACCGTGGCTGAAAATTTTTCCCGGGGCGTCGAGACCAGCCGCGAACAACATAGCCGGCCAGTAGATGGCATGGAATCGCAAGATATCCTTGCCAATCAAATGCACGTCGATCGGCCAGCGCCGCAGCGCATTTTCCAAGGTGGGGTCGTCGTCAGGAGCGAGTAGGGCCGTCACGTAGCCGAGCAAAGCCTCGACCCAGACATAAATGGTGTGACTGGTGTCGATGGGGACCGGCAGGCCCCAGGTGACGTTGACGCGAGAAATCGAAAAGTCCTTTAGACCCTGACTGACGAAACTTAAGACCTCGTTGCGGCGCTTTTCTGGCTGGATAAAATCAGGTCGCTCGCGGTAGAGGGTCTCGAGGGCATCTTGATAGCGCGATAGGCGAAAGAAATAATTTTGCTCGTCGCGCCACTCAGCCAGTTGGTTTGGGTGCAGGGGGCAGTGCTTGTTCTCGAGGAGTTCCCGCTCTTCTTTGAATTCTTCGCAGCCGACGCAGTAATAGCCCTGCTTGCGGTCGAGGTAAATGTCGCCTCGATCCCAGAGGCGTTGGAAAAACTCGGTAACGATGGTGGCGTGGCGCGCGTCGGTGGTGCGAATGAGGCGGTCGTGGCGGATGTCGAGATGCTGCCAGAGCTCGGCAAAGCTTGCGGCAATGCGATCGCAATGCTCCTGAGGCGGAACGCCCTTGGCGGCTGCTGTTTGTTGGATTTTCTGGCCGTGCTCGTCGGTGCCAGTAACGAATAAAACGTCTCCCCCTTGTTGGCGCGCCCACCGTGCTAGGGCATCAGCGGCCAAGGTCGTGTAGGCGCTGCCAATGTGGGGCACATCGTTGACGTAGTAAAGCGGTGTTGTCAGCGTGAATGTCGGCTTCTCGGGCTTGGTCGTAGGATCGCTCATCTCAATCTGGGTTCGATGTGTCAGTAGCGAGATATCAAAGTCGTTTACCGGTAGGGATAGAATCTTATCTCAATGTCCGATCTCATCTAGAGCGTGCAAATCCCTCGAGCCCTCCGGGCAAAAACAATACTGGCATCGAGCCGACACCCGCTGTGGGCGCTTGTTAGAATCGATAGGGTTCTTTAAGAAAAGTTAACCTTACATTCGGGCACTCCCATTGCTCGCTGGGGGTTGAGAAGTGCCCGAATTCAGCTTCTCGACAGGTATCCAAGCCTCTTTGCGACCCTCCCGGTCGAGACCTCAGACTGCCGACGACAAGATATCGATGATTGCCGACTCCTTCACCGAACTTCGCTGGCGGATGCCCCATTCGCGCGCGCCAGAGCTACCCTTATTCGCGTTTCTGCCAGGCCTGGACGGGACGGGGGCACTCCTGCAAACTCAAATTGCCGAACTAGAGCGGCACTTTGATATCCGCTGCCTGGCGCTGCCGCCGCACAATCGCAGCGACTGGCCCACGTTAATCGCTCGAACCATTGCCCTCGTGCGAAGCGAATGTCGGCCCGGGCGACGGGTTTTCCTCTGTGGTGAGTCCTTCGGTGGCTGTCTGGCGCTGTCGGTGGCGCTGGGGGCTCCGGAGCTGTGCGATCGCCTCATTCTGGTCAATCCGGCCTCTTCTTTCAACGAGCGGCCCTACCTGAAGCTGGCAACGGCCGTGTTGCCCTGGCTGCCCGAGACGGCGTACCAGGGTCTGACACAAACAATCCTGCCGCTGCTGACGGCCAACCGGCCCATCGATTCGGGGGTGCGCGAGGCGCTAGTGGCGGCGATGAAATCCGTTCCCCCCAAAACGGCGGGCTGGCGACTCTCGCTGCTGGGAGCCTTTGAGGTGGAGCCTTCGCGGCTGCGAGAGCTGAGCTGCCCGACGCTGTTGGTAGCAGGTGGGTCCGATCGCTTGCTGCCTTCGGTGACCGAAGCCGAGCGCCTGGCTGCAGTGTTGCCCGAGGCTAAGGTTGAAATCTTGCCTGAGAGCGGCCACACTTGCTTGCTAGAGACCGACACTCATCTTTACGAGATCCTGCACGCGCGCGACTTCCTGCCTGTAATGCAGAGGCGCGATCGATTGCAAAACACTGAAAAAATGAGATAGGTTTTACAAATGTTTATTTCCGAGCTGTGGCGAGCTCGGCGAGCGGAGGCGGATCCACATGGTAGGGGCGCAGGTGCGGCCGAAGTCGGTGCCGCGAAAATATATTGAGGCACCGGGAGGCTGGAACCCGGATGTATGGCTCTTCCTGGGCGCTCTGGCTATCTTCGCTAGTTCTCATTGCGGCTATTGGCTTTGGGATTGGAAACATTGGGTTTGCTTCTGGCTCAACGTGCTGGCCATCCACATGGCTGGGACGGTGATTCACGATGCCGGCCATCGAGCCGCCCATCCCAACCGCGCTATCAATACCCTCCTCGGCCACGGCAGCGCGCTGATGATTGGGTTCGTGTTCCCGGTGTTCGCGCGGGTCCACCTCCAACACCACGCCCACGTCAACGATCCCAAAAATGACCCGGATCACTATGTGTCTACGGGGGGACCGCTACTGCTGATTCCGCCTCGGTTTTTCTACCACGAGATTTATTTTTTCCAGCGCCGCCTGTGGCGCAATTACGAGTTGCTCGAGTGGTTTGTCAGCCGCGCCATCCTAGGTGGCATTGTCTGGGCCTCGTTCGTGTGGGGTTTTTTCCCTTATTTGGTTAATTACTGGTTTTCTCCGGCTCTGATTGTGGGTTGGGGGCTGGGTCTCTTTTTTGATTATTTGCCCCATCGGCCCTTTAGCGAGCGAAATCGCTGGCGCAACGCGCGGGTCTACCCCAGTCGCCTGCTGAACCTGGCAATCTTCGGCCAGAACTACCACCTCGTTCACCATCTGTGGCCGTCGATTCCGTGGTATTGGTACCAACCGGCCTACTGGGACACAAAAGCCCTGCTCGATGCTAAAGGAAGCCCCCAACGTGCGGGTTTGCTCGAGAGCCCGCGGGATTTTTGGGGGTTTGTCTACGACATCTTCATCGGCATCCGCTGGCATAAAAAAACGCCAACAGGCCCTGCCGAGGGAGTGGCTGCTGGCGATTGCGTGGCAGCGGGCGGCCCGCTAGAGACAGGGCGCCTCTAGCGGCGCTGCTGTGGGTAAATGGGATCGGAGGTCGTCAGCGCGCGCATGGCAGCGAATCCCAGTCCGGAAAAAAGAATGGCAATTGCGATCGCCAAAGCAGCAAGGCCCAGGCGCTTTTTTCCTCCGGTCTCGGCAGCTTCGCCATCGGCGGCGGCTGCCAAAGACGGCGGGCTCGGCGGTGAGGCTGGCGGGTCGTCTTCTTCAGGGGCGAGGCGCGGCATGGGCAGCGAGACAACCTGCTGGCCCGATTCTCGCTCGGAGCGCTCGGCCAAGGCGCGGGCGCGATCTGTGGCGGTCGCGAGTCTTTCGATCTCTTGGCGCAGGGCCAGGTTGTGCGCTTGAAGCTGTTGATTTTTGCTTCGTAAGACGTTGGCGTGCGCCCGCGCGGCCTGTAGTTCTCCGGCTAGCTCGCGGTAGACGGACATGGGCACGGAGGGAGATTCCCGAGCGGCATATTGGGAACTAAAACGGGATTTCGATGCCATATCTTGCAAGTCGCAAAAGGTGATTCTCTAGAACCTGCAAGACCAGTGTGCGTGCTACCGAGTTCCCAGACTCGAGCTACCGCTTGGGTCCGTATGAGTTATGGGGACCAATTGGCCCAATCCTGAGGTTGCAAGAACGTGTCGTATAGCTCGGCTTCTGGGGTACCTGGCTCGGGATGGTAATCGTATTCCCAGCGCACCAGAGGCGGCAAAGACATCAAAATCGACTCGACGCGGCCATTAGTTTGCAGCCCGAAGATCGTGCCGCGATCGTAGACTAGGTTGAATTCTACATAGCGCCCGCGTCGGTAGAGTTGAAACTGACGCTCGCGATCGCCGTAGGACATGTCGCGCCGGGCGCTAACAATCTCACTGTAGGCCGGAATAAAGGCCGCGCCACAATCGCGGGCAAAAGCCAGCAGCGACTCCCAACTGCGGGGGCCGACCGGGCCGACACCATCGCTGTAGGTGGCTGCCTCACCATCGGCATGGGGACCTCGATAGAGTGGCCCGACCTGGCCGTCTTGGTAGTCAAAAAACAAGCCGCCAACCCCACGGGTTTCGCCGCGATGCTTGAGGTAGAAGTACTCGTCGCACCACCGCTTGAAAGTGGGGTAATACTCGGGATGATGCTTGTCGCAGGCTGCTTTACAGGTTTTGTGAAAGTGGGCGGCATCTTCAGCGAAAGGATAGTAGGGCGTCAAGTCGACGCCACCGCCAAACCACCACACCGGACCGGCTTCAAAGTAGCGGTAGTTGAGGTGGACCGTGGGCACATAGGGGTTGCGCGGATGGATAACCAACGAAGTTCCCGTGGCGTAGAACGTGTGACCCTCGGCCTCCGGGCGCTGCTTGACAATCGACGGGGGCAGTTTGCTGCCGTAAACCTCCGAAAAATTAACGCCGCCTTTTTCTACAAGCGATCCCTCGCTCAGGACGCGCGATCGCCCGCCACCCCCTTCCGGACGCTCCCAGGTGTCTTCCCGAAACTTACCCGTGCCGTCGAGTTCTTCGAGGGCCGCGCAGATATCGTCTTGGAGTTGCACTACGAAGCCCTTGGCGCGATCGCGAGCGTCGCTGGGGGGGAGCGCGGTTGAGGGGGTCGCGTTGGCTGAAGTCATGATTTCTTAAATAAACTTAAAAACTGCGTTGCCGTTTCGGGAGATATTTCAAGCCGGGCTAGATCTCCAAACCCTAGAATACAGGAAGCATCTTTCGGCCCTCGCCACGAGCGGGCATTTTCTCCTGGTCTGAGGGTGTCTGGGACTGGGTCGCCATGGAGACCGAACGTGATTTTAAATTTTTCCTTTCAGTTGATTGCAGGCCGAGAAAAGTTTTTTTGTAGGTTTTCCCTCTTCAAGACCTATCGTGCCACCTGCAGCGCCCCAGCCAATGTCCTTTGGGGAAAGTTGATGGACCTGGCAGATATATCCTGGAACCCGCTGTTGCAGGGGACCAACGCGCCTCGCGGCCTGAGGGCTAAGCCGGGCTTAATTTATCAAGTCGTCACGCGCCTGACCCCGTTTCCAGTGCGCGTCTTTGTCGAGCGCGTCTGCCCGGGGGAGCTGCTGAGCGTGCGCCTGCTGGCGATTCCGGGAGTGGAAAATCGCGTCACCTACCAGGTGCATTCGACTCTGATGGGGAGCTATGTCTCTTGCTCGATTACGCTGCGTGGGTGGCTCTCCCCCTTCTTATGGTGGGCGATTCGGCCCTACGCCGCACGGGTGGCTTCGGCGCTGGCCCGAGCCGCAGAGGGGGTAGCCGTTTAGCCGCGCCCTCTATCTCGTTACAATTGCCGTGGAGAGAATTGCTGGCGCTTGTAGAGGTACCTATGGCTAAGACCGCCTCAATGATGCTCGATTTGGGGGTTACTGCCCCGAGTTTTGCCCTGCCCGATGTCGTATCGGGGCAAAACGTTACTTTAGAGAGCTTTACGGGTTCGCCCGCCCTGCTGGTGATGTTTATTTGCCAGCACTGCCCCTTCGTCAAGCACGTCGAAGGCGAGCTGGCCCGCATCGGTCGAGATTATGCCGCCAAGGGCCTCGCCGTAGTTGCTATCAGTGCCAATAGCATCGAAACTCACCCCAGTGATGCCCCGGCCGAACTCAAAGCCCAAGCCGAGCGCCTGGGATTTAACTTCCCCTATTGCTTCGATGCCGACCAAACAGTTGCCAAGGCCTATAGCGCCGCCTGCACGCCAGACTTTTTCTTGTTTGCTGGCAACGATCGCCAGTTGGTCTATCGCGGCCAGCTCGACGACAGCCGCCCCGGCAACCATGAGCCAGTCGATGGTCGCGACCTGCGCGCTGCTATTGAGGCCGCTTTAGCCGGACGGGCTCCGGTTGCCGAGCAAAAACCCAGCATCGGCTGCAACATCAAATGGACCCCCGGCAACGAGCCGGCTTACTTTGGGGCTTCGGCTGTCTGAGAACCGGTTTGAAAGTACCTGCCTTGTGCGTAGTGGAGGCGATCGCTACACCAATCCTAGTATCTAGGTAAGTGAAGCGAAGCTTCATTGCTCCGCATCCGGTCGGGCTTTCCGGACACATACAGGTCGTGAGAGTCGCGCCAAGACTCTTAGAATAGTAGTGATGGGCTAGAACCTGCGTACTACAGTCATGAACGCGTCCTACAAACCGGCGGTTATAGCGAACTACTTCCTCAAGCGGGCAAAAGAGGAGGGCAAGCAAATCACTCCCATGAAAATGCAGAAGCTTGTCTACTTCGCGCATGGGTTGAATCTAGTCCAACATCGCACGCCACTAATAGATGAAGAATTTCAGGCGTGGCGCTACGGGCCGGTCATTGTGTCCCTCTATCAAGATCTCAAGCGCTACAGAGACTCTCCCATCGAGAAGCCCTTGGCCGTCGGCCCCTTGAAAGCCGGTTTAGATGCAGCAACCACCGAGGTGCTCGACGCGGTGTGGGAAATATTTGGCGACCTTGATGCGATAACCCTCTCGGAACTGACTCACCTCTCCGATTCTCCTTGGTCGCAGGTCGTCAAGGAGCGGGGTGGTGCGCTCAATGGGATAACACCTATTAGGAATGAACGAATCGAGGCGTATTTTGACAATTTTCTCAATACCGCCGAAGAGGTTTTTGAGGGAGAAGCCGAGGTTGCTGCGTCGTAGGAATGCCAAACCCACGGGAACGTGCGTCCCTAATAAAAGAAAAAGGTCTGCGGCAAACAGCTGATGACCCCAAAACTCGCCCCAGGGCCGTTGGCGAGGAAAACGCCTACCTCAAGGGGAAAGATCTAGAGCTGGAGACCAAGCGGCTCAAAAACGAGCAGCTTCGCCAAAATATCAAGGAGCGCAAGCGGTATGCGGGCGCAATCTTCGTGGTGATTTGCTTGTGGCTAGTTGTCGTGACCGCGATAGTTGCTTTGTCTGGGATCTCCAGGGACGAGGAAGAGAAGCGCCTGCTCAATCTGTCGGACAACGTTCTAATTGCCCTCGTTGGCACCACCACTGCTAACGTGCTAGGGGTGCTGGTGATTGTCGTCAAGTACATCTTTAAAGACGACGACTAGGCGTGCCTCGCGCCAAGGAAAAGCGCGATCGCCTCCCAAGCAACCGCCTTTTGACCCCGCACGATTCCCTTCTCGAGATCTAGCCGCAGGCGCGTTAGCCCCAACGGCGAAAGAAGCTACTCTCTTGCCAGGCAGCGGCCGTGCGCTGCTCGATGCGGGCGAGTGCGGTGTCGGGCAGCGCTTGGAAATCGGCAGCGGCGCGCGCGTTCTCTTCGAGCTGGGCGATCGTCTCGGCGGCGATGATGCAGGTGTGTACCCCCGGCTGGGAGAGGGCATACCCCATCGCTTCTGGCATGCCGGTAAGAATGCCGGGCTTTAGCAAGCGACCGTAGGCAGGGACTTTCATGGCGATGATGCCAGTGTTGTTGGCCCGCGCGACGGGCAGCACGTGCCGAATGAAGGGGCGGGGCGTGTGGATGTCGGCAGCATTAACGGGAATCAGAGCCGTATCGAAGGGATAGCGCCCCAAGGCTTTGACAAAAATATCGGGGTTGTGGTGGCCGGTGACGCCGATGTGGCGAATGATGCCCTGTGCTTTGGCTTCTTCGGCGGCCTGAATGGCACCGCGGCGGCCATCGAGGAGGGTATCGATGTCCCAATCGTGGGTGATGGCGTGAAATTGCCAGAGATCGATCGCATTGGTTTGCAGGCGCTCGAGGGAGCGCTCTAGCTCGCGCCAGGCTTCGTCGTAGGATCGCTTGCTGGTTTTGGTGGCAATGAAGACCGAATCGCGCACCCCAGGCAGCACCTCGCCGAGGCGCAGTTCGCTGGGGCCATAGTTGGCGGCCGTGTCGAAGTAGCGAATGCCTAGGGCATAGGCGCGCTCGATGATGGCGCGGGCGAGCTTGGCATCCTGCGATCGCGAGAGGGGCGAGGCAGAGCCACCCAAGCCGAGGACGGGGAGAGTAACGTTGGTGCGCCCCAAGACCCGTGCGGGTAGGACGCGAGCGTCGCCATCGGGTGCTGGCGCTGCAGCAATCTCAGGAGTAGTTTCAGGAACCTGTGACGGCGGCTGAGATGATGATTTTAGGGTGGCGCTGGCAGCCGCTCCGGCCAGCCCGCCAGCAGCGGCGAGACCGGCCAGCAAGAACTTACGCCGGCTCGAGGGATTCTCGGACATTGCAATTTGGGTGCTTGTGGCAGGTCTATCTCTGCTTACTACTGTAACGACCGCTGCAGCAAGTCGTCTGGGAATTACCTTTAAATTCGGCGGCGCGGGGACCGTAGAACCCGGCCGATCGAGACCAGAACATTGCCGCTAGTCGCGATCGGTGACAGCACCCAAGCTGCTCGAAGACACTAACTTGGCATACTTGGCCAAGACGCCACCGGTGTAGCGCGGTGCGGGGGGCTGCCAATTGGCCCGACGGATGGCGAGCTCGCCATCCTCGACGTGCAGGTGGAGCTTTTGGGCGTCGGCATCGATGGTGATGGTGTCGCCTTCTCGTACTAAGGCGATCGCGCCGCCCACGGCTGCCTCGGGGGCGACGTGGCCGACCACGAGACCGTAGGTGCCCCCGGAGAAGCGCCCATCGGTAATCAAGCCCACAGAGTCTCCCAAGCCCGCGCCAATAATAGCCGAGGTGGGGGCGAGCATTTCGCGCATGCCGGGGCCGCCTTTGGGACCTTCGTAGCGCACGACGACGATGTCACCAGCTTTGATGGCCCCGTCCAAGATAGCTTGCAGGCAGTCTTCTTCCGACTCGAAGACGCGAGCGGGACCGGTGATGGTGCGCTGCTTGATACCGCTGATTTTGGCCACCGCGCCTTCGAGAGCCAGGTTGCCCTTGAGCACGGCCAAATGGCCCTTGCTGTAGAGGGGTTGGCCCCAAGGACGAATGACATCTTGGCCGGTGGGGGGCTCGGCTGGCACGTCGGCGAGTACCTCGGCAATAGTCTGGCCGGTGATGGTGAGCGCGTCGCCGTGGAGGAGGCCGCGCTCTAGAAGAATCTTCATAACCTGGGGGATGCCACCGGCTTGGTGGAGCTGGGTGGTGACGTAGCGCCCGGAAGGCTTGAGGTCGCACAGGACCGGCACCCGCTGGCGGATGGTTTCAAAATCATCCAAGCTCAGCTCGACGCCGATAGTGCGAGCGATCGCCAGCAGGTGCAGCACGGCATTGGTGGAGCCGCCTACGGCCATGATGGCGGTGATGGCGTTCTCGAAAGCTTGGCGCGTCAGGAGGTGGCTGGGGAGAATTTGCCGCTCGATCGCTCGTGCCAATACCCGAGCAGACTCGGCGGCGCTGTCGGCTTTTTCGGCCGCTTCGGCAGACATTGTTGAAGAGTAAGGCAGGCTCATACCCATCACTTCGAAGGCTGACGACATGGTGTTGGCGGTGAACATGCCGCCGCAGGCCCCGAAACCGGGGCAGGCATGCTTCTCGACTTCGAGTAGCTCGGCGTCGCTCATCTTGCCCGCACTGTGTCTGCCCACAGCTTCGAAGGCGCTTACCACCGTGAGGTCTTCACCGTTGAGGTGGCCGGGTGCGATCGTGCCGCCGTAGACAAAAATGGCCGGGACGTTCGCGCGCGCCATCGCCAGCATGGCACCGGGCATGTTTTTGTCGCAGCCGCCGATGGCCAGAATGCCGTCCATGCTTTGGGCATTGCAAACGGTTTCGATCGCATCAGCGATGACCTCTCGCGACACCAGGGAATATTTCATGCCTTCAGTTCCCATGGAAATACCGTCGCTGACGGTAATCGTGCCGAACATCTGCGGCATAGTACCCGCCTCGCGCAGGGCAACTTCGGCCCGCAGGGCCAGCGCGTTGATGCCAGCATTGCAAGGGGTGATGGTGCTGTAACCGTTGGCCAAGCCGACGATGGGCTTGCTAAAATCGGCATCTCCAAAACCAACGGCGCGGAGCATGGCACGGTTGGGAGTGCGCTTGACCCCACCCGTGATGGCATAGCTTCTTAATGTTTCGGACATAGGTGTGGTGGCGATCGATCGATCGCTTCCTTACAGATACTCAGCGCAGGCTCGCCCGAGCTACTTCAAAGCTAGAGTCTAGCGCGACTTGCCCGAAGCGCTACCTTATGCCAGCTGCAGCGATCGCACTCCCGAGCATGGGTGGACCGCCCCTCCGAGCTTTTGAGGCCTCACACGCGAAGCATTACACGTTCTCCGGCAGCCGGTGTTTGCCCGGGACCCTCCCCAAGTTTACCGAGCTGCACTCCTGAATCTCACCGAACATTTGTCCCTGAATAACCAGGAGAATGCGATCGTAAGCAGCCTGTAAAGTGATTTGAGTAGCTATGGGTATCTATCTATTTTTGGATGAGTGCGCGTTCGGGGAACTCAGACTAATGGGGATTTGGGAGCGCAGGGGTCAGCAACGGATCTGCTGGATTCAGAGCGATCCGAATAATTTAGTCACGCGGCAGTGGTATCAACCCGGACAGGAGCCGCCTTTCGAGCCGAGTAACTATAAGGTTTTGCAGCAAATTGCTTAGAGCCGTTCGGAGCTGCGAGCAAAGATCCTATGCGGGACGGCAGCGCTCGGCAGATCCACCGCACGCTTCAGTCATCGCCCGAGCAGTCGACAACGACCTCTTCTAAGAGTCGCAAGGCGCTGTAGGCACGCACCATCAGGGTCGCGGCGATCGCGTAGAGTGGCATCACCAGAACATAAAAGGGCAGGCCTGCGAGAAAAGCCAGTCCGGCCCACAGGAACAGGGCAGTCGCGATCGGGTTGAGCTTTACGCGTGGGTCTTGCATGGGGGAGGATTTCCTTACACATTGTGAATCTTTGGAACTTCACTTTAGACACCCATGCCAGGACTGCTCTGGGAGTCTGCTGAGAGCGTGCTGAAGACCCGTATCTTTGGCACACTGCGGCCCGCGCTGCAGGCCCGCAGCTGCCCTGTGCCACAATGAAAAGCGCCTAACAAAAAAATGTTTGGTGAGGGCCGCGCGCCTCCCAGTCTGCCTCCCATCTACAGAGGAACCCCGACAATCATGACAGCAGTTGCCCCTCAGCCCGCCAAAACTCGCAAGCGTCGCGTCTTTCCTTTCACGGCAATTGTCGGCCAAGAAGAGATGAAGCTGGCCCTGCTGCTCAACGTAATCGATCCTAAGATTGGCGGGGTCATGATCATGGGCGATCGCGGCACGGGCAAATCCACCACCATCCGCGCCCTAGCCGACCTGCTCCCCGAAATCGAAGTCGCAGTTGGCGATCCGTTTAATTCGAGCCCCGACGATCCCGATAGCATGGGCGAGGAGGCCCGCCAGCGCTACGAGACAGAAGGCGATCTCCCCTCAGAAAAGAAGAAAGTCCCAATGGTGGACTTGCCCCTCGGGGCGACTGAAGACCGGGTCTGCGGCACCATCGACATCGAAAAGGCCCTCTCAGAGGGAGTCAAAGCCTTCGAGCCCGGCCTCTTGGCCCAAGCCAATCGCGGCATTTTGTACGTCGATGAGGTCAACCTTCTCGACGATCACCTCGTCGATGTGTTGCTCGACTCGGCTGCCAGCGGCTGGAATACGGTCGAGCGCGAGGGCATCTCCATTCGTCACCCCGCCCGCTTCGTGCTGGTGGGCTCCGGCAATCCAGAAGAGGGCGAGCTGCGCCCCCAACTCCTCGACCGCTTTGGCATGCACGTCGAGATCCACACCATTAAAACTCCCGATCAGAGGGTACGCATCGTCGAAGAGCGCGCCGCCTTTGACCGCGACCCGGAAGCTTTTGCCAGCCAGCACCAAGTTGCCCAAGAAGATCTGCGCGCCCAGATTGTCGCCGCTCGCGATCGCCTAGGAAGCGTCGAACTCGACTACGATCTGCGGGTTAAGATTTCTCAGGTTTGCTCCGAGCTAGATGTCGATGGGCTGCGGGGCGACATTGTCACGAACCGAGCGACCAAGGCCCTAGTGGCCCTCGAGGGTCGCACCGAGGCAACGGTCGCTGACATCCGCCGGGTGATGCCTTTGTGCTTGCGCCATCGCTTGCGCAAAGATCCACTCGAAACGGTCGATTCCGGTTATAAAGTCGGTAAGATTGTGGCCCAGGTCTTCGGGCTCGCAGAAGCGTCTGACGCCTAGGCAGCCCTGGCAGCAAGTTGCCTTCAGCTGTGGGTCGCTGCTAGTACCAGAAGACAAGCCCTGTTGCGGACAGACTATGGAAGCCATCAGAGACCGCACCCCCCTCATCGAGCTGCGTGGCGTCAGTAAGCGGTTCGGTGGCAATGTCGTCCTAGACAACGTCGATATCACGCTCTATGCCGGCGAAGCCCTGGTCATCATCGGGCCGTCCGGCACGGGCAAATCCACTATTTTGAGAATCATTGCGGGCTTGCTCTCTCCCGATGCTGGGGAAGTCTGGGTGCGGGGCGTGCGCCGCCTCGGCCTGGCAGACGAGCATGAAGACCCAATTGCGATCAGCATGGTCTTCCAGCAAGCAGCTTTATTCGACTCGCTGACGGTAGCTGAGAATGTGGGCTTTACGTTGCTGCAGCATTCGCGGCTCGACTTCGAAGAGATTCGCAAGGCCGTCGATGATTGCCTGGAGATGGTGGGTCTGAGTCCGGAAGTTGGGGACCTGTATCCGGCAGAACTCTCAGGGGGCATGCGCAAGCGCGTCAGCTTCGCACGCGCCATCGTGCGCAACCCAGCAGAGCCTGCCGAGAAGCCGACGCTGGTGCTCTACGATGAGCCGACTGCCGGTCTCGACCCTATCGCCTCGACTATTGTGGAAGACTTAGTGCGGCAGTTGCAGTGCTCTGTGAGGGGCTGCGGAACCTACGTTATGGTATCTCACCAAGACAGTACGATCCGCCGCACGGCCGATCGCGTCGCGTTCCTCTACAACGGCAAGGTGCAGTGGCAGGATGCCGTAGACCAAATCGACGCGACAAACAACCCGATGGTGAGACAATTCTTTAGTGCTAGTGTAAAAGGCCCCATCCAAATCATTGGAGATCGCCGGTAGCCTTCGCGGGCGCTAGCGCGATCGCCCTGGGGGTGCCAGTGGTTTCGAGCAGTCGGTTCGGGAGGGAGGGTTGAAGATGCGCGCGCGAACGGTTAAGGAAGGCTCTGTCGGCCTCTTCATTTTGGTGGGCCTGGCAGCCATCGGAGCGCTGACCATATTCGTGCGAGGGGCTGGGGTGCGCGGCGACCGCCTCCGGTTCACGATCTTTTTTGCTAACGTCAGCCGCCTGGGTGTCGGCGCGCCCGTACGCTTCCGCGGCCTCGAAGTCGGTAAAGTCAACCGACTCGTCCCTGTAGAGAATGGCATCAATGTCGATGTTGTCGTCGCGCCGGGAGACCTAGCAATTCCGCTCGATGCCGACTTCACGGTCAACCAATCTGGATTGATTGGCGAGAGTTCTGTCGATATTTATATGGCTGGGACCTACAGCGAAGCTCCCCTGCCCCAACCCTTGGAGCGCACCTGTGACGATACCGACCGGGACACGATTTGCCCCGGCGACCGGGTTGAAGGCTTCATCGGCTCGAGCATCGATTTCTTCCTGCGCGACGCCACGCGCCTGGCGGCTGATGTGTCTCGCACCGATCTTTTCGCCAAAATTGCCGATGCGGCCGAGAGCTTTGAGATCGCTGCCGACGAGCTAGCCGTCCTGAGCAAAGACCTCTCTGGCTTGAGCAAAGATATCTCTGGCATCACCGGCGCCATCGAGAGCGAACTTCAGACACTGACGGCTGCTGTCGATCGCACCTCCGCCCAGGTCGGCGACGCGACCGAGCGCATCGAGGCATTAGTGGCCTCGGTCAATGGCATCGTGGACGAAAACCGCGACGAAATCGTCACGATCGTAACCAACGTCCGGGAGGCTAGCGCCCAACTGAGCCTCGTCCTGGCCGACCTGACGCCTGCAGTCGAAACTATCAGCGACACCATCATCAATGCCGATACGGATCGCCTGGTTGCCGACCTCACGGCCGCCACGGCCAATGCTGCCGCCGCCACCGAGAGCCTCAAAGTGTTCTCTGAGAGCCTCAACGACTCGAGTAACATCGCCCTGCTGCAAGAAACCCTTGGCTCCGCACGTGCGACTTTCGCCAATGCCGAGAAAATCACCGCCGATCTCGACGAACTCACTGGCGACCCAGAGCTGCGCCGCAACCTCCGCCAGCTAGTAGAAGGCCTGAGTGACCTGGTCTCGTCGGCAGAAGAACTCGAGCGGCAAATCAACGTGGCGCGATCGCAGCAGCGGCCAGTCACGGAATTTCCCCAGCCCTAGAGCAAAGCCGAACAAAAAGACCACCAAGCAAACCGCCTGGTGGCCTCCTCGTGAATGGCTACGAATGGCCTCGCCGGCACGAGCCGGGGTCTGTCAACCTACTGGACCTGGCCGATCTTTGCAGCGGCCCTCTCGAAGGCCTGCGTCAGGCTGATCCATGCCTGCTCGAAGCCCGTCTCCAGCTCCTGCCACGCTCCTTCCCCAGCTTGCTGAATCTCGGCCAGCTTGGCGACAACCTCGTCGCGCTTGGCCTGCAGCTCCTCAAACTCGGTTGAATACTCGTCTTTGACCTCAGCAACGGATTGCTTGGCTCGCGCAGCCAGCTCGTCAATGCGGGAGTCTAGTTCTGCCTTCTCGGCCTCCACACGACGAACGTAGTCCTGCTTGGTCGTGGTAGCTGCATCGTTGCCACCCACCTTCGGGGCGACTTCAGATTGAATCTCAGGTTGAGCTGTCATAAATCGATCCTTCACTTGTTGAATGCTTCCATGCTGTTTTGCGCCGTTTCGTACTGTGCCGCCTCGCACTGTCTAGGTAGCGTGGGCCGGGCAGTACGCGGAGGAGATGCCCGCGACTCCGCGCGAGGAGAGCCCCCCTGACGTCTCTGCGCGCTAGATAACGCCCGGCCCCCTACCACCTGCGGCAGCCACCTCGTCGAGTTCGCGGCGGCGCTGCTCTGCGGCGGCGCGCTCTTGCTCCGCCAGGTCCCCTGGCTCCTCAATGTAGGGTTCCGGCATGACAGCGTAGTTGTTTAGTAAGCCCTCGCGGTCGACCGTGAAGCCCTCGGCTACGTTCGCATCTCCTTGAGCGGGTTGCGGCGTCTGCTTGTACAGCTCCCCTTCCCGCTGCTGGCGGGCTCGGTTCTCGTTCGGGATGATGCCGGGGTCGTAGTGCGGACCGGCTCCCTTCTCGACGCCGCTGCCATCTCTCTTCGCCTGCCACCAGAACTGCCTCTTAGACTGGAACCAGGCAATGGAGCCAATGGACGCAGCAGCTACAAAGCCGACGCCCAGCACGGCAGCCGCCGCCATCAGGAAACCCTGACTCTGTTCTGCAATAACTTGTGCGAGTGCAATCGGTAGTCTCATACCTTGCCTCCCTTTCTCATCTCAACGCCTACTAGGCTAATCGGTAGCAACGGCCCGTGACATCGGTCGATGGGGGCATCTTTATCTCGAGTTTCGGCGATTGCCCTCTGTCTCTGGAGAGAGATTCACACCGGAGAGCGAGGGGTTGCCTTTGCCCCGACAGCCGAAGTTTCGCGGTAGGATGGCGGGCGAGCGCTCTTACGATTGACACCCCCACTTTTTCTCGCGATTATTCCCCAGCATGGATAAGGCTCAGGCGGCATTCGAGATTCTCTACACGCTCTCGGCAATCGACGGCACAGTCGATGACGGGGAGATTCGTCTCATCGGCACTACCCTCGCAGAGACCTACAGCCGCTTTCAGTTCGAGCCGATGGTTATCCTCAAGAAATTGCGAGATCTCAGCGAAGCAGACCGCCTGCAGCGTTTCCATGCCTCGGTCGATGCGTTTGCCAAAGAAACCAACTTCAGCGAGCGCCGCCAGTTATTTGGCATTATCAATCAACTTGCCGGTATTGATGGTGACAGCAGTCCGGAAGAGCGGGTCCTGGTAGGTTACATCAAATCTAGCTGGGGCATCGAACTCGAGGACATGCGCGGTCTTTTTTAGGTATGCCCCCGCAGGCCCGCAAGCGATTCGGCCAGCATTGGCTGCGCAGCGATCGCATCCTCGATAAAATCGTGGCCGCAGCAGCTCTCGAGAAGACCGATCGCGTCCTAGAAATTGGCCCCGGCACGGGCATCCTGACGCGCCGCCTGCTGAGCCAAGCAGGCAGCGTCGTGGCTATCGAGCTAGATTGGGACCTGCATCGCCGCCTGGAGCGAGAGTTTCGCCAAGCGCGCCTAGAGCTATTCCAGGGCGATTTTCTGGCTCTCGATCTCGGCGAGCTTTTAAAAGGCAGTCCCCCACCGAACAAAGTCGTTGCCAATATTCCCTACAACATCACGGGCCCGATTTTGGCCAAGCTTCTCGGGACGATCGCTCGACCGGCCCCAGCCTACGAGATAATCGTGTTGCTGGTGCAAAAAGAAGTTGCCGAGCGCGTTTGCGCCTTACCCGGCTCGAGAGCCTTCGGGCTGCTGACAGTCCGCTGCCAGCTGTTAGCGGCGTGCGAATTGATTTGCTCGGTGCCACCAGGGGCATTCGTGCCGCCTCCGAAGGTCGACTCTGCGGTCATGCGCCTGCGACCGCGGCCCTATCCGACGCCCATCCGCGCCCCCAAGCAACTAGACAGTTTGCTGCGCCTGGGGTTTGCCAGCAAGCGGAAAATGCTAAGAAATAACTTAAAATCCCTCGCAGGCGGCGATCGCCTCGGCGAACTGCTGGCAGCTTTGGGCCTCGACTCGCAAGTCCGAGCCGAGGATCTCGGCATCGATGACTGGATCGCATTGTGCGATCGCCTAGCTGCAGAAGACGCCCTTTGAAGAATATGTGCCATGCAAGATTACATTCTTATCGCTCCGGCTAAAATCAACCTGCATCTCGAAATTCTTGGCGTGCGGCCCGATGGTTTCCACGAGCTAGTCATGGTCATGCAAAATGTGGCTCTGGCCGACCGCGTGTCGGTGCGCGCTAGCGATCGTCAGGAGATTCGCCTGCATTGCCGCCACCCTCAGCTGCCGGTAGATCCCACGGCGAATTTAGCCTACAAAGCGGCTCGACTCATGTGCGAGCGCTTTGCCCAGGCCCACGCGCGCTTCGGCGGTGTCGATATTGCCATCGAGAAAAATATCCCCGTCGCGGCTGGTTTGGCAGGCGGCTCTGTGGATGCTGCTGCGGTGCTCGTCGGCATCGATCTGCTCTGGAATTTGGGCCTAACCAAAGGCGAACTTCAGGCTCTTGGGGCCGAACTCGGTTCGGACGTGCCCTTTTGCGTGCTGGGGGGGACCGCTCTGGCCACTGGGCGCGGCGAGATCCTCGATCCGCTGCCCGGGCTCGGTGGCATCGCCGTGGTGCTGGCGAAGTATCGCAACCTAGAAATCGAAACGAAGTGGGCCTACCAAAACTATCGGCAGGCCTTCGAGGCAGAGTACCTCAGTACGCCCGAAGATATCGACGCGCGCCGCTCGCGAGTGCACTCAGGCCCCTTGGCTGGTGCGATCGCGCGGCGCGACGCAGCTGCTGTCGGCCAGCGCTTGCAAAACGATCTCGAGCGCGTCGTGCTCCCTGCCCACCCCGAAGTAGAGTGCTTGCGGGCGGCTTTCGCCGCAGCAGGAAGCTTGGGAGCAATGATGTCCGGCAGCGGCCCGACAGTCTTTGCCCTGTGTGAGTCTCAGGAGAGGGCTTGCGAGATCCGCGAGGAGGTTTCGACGCGCTTGGCAGACCCAGAGCTGGAATTTTGGATTGCTGAGTTAGTTGGAACGGGAATCTATGTCGAGCCCTAGAAGCTCAAAATCCCTCAAGATTGGTGTGGGCGACCGTCGCAGTTGCCGCCACTCAACTAGATCCTAAGGTTTGGAGCATTTTTCATGACTCTTTCGATGTACCAAGCAGCAATTCCGCCGCTGACCCACAGCTTGAGCAACCTCATGGGCATTCTGGACAAGGCTGCTGCCTATGCCGAGGCCAAGAAAGTCGATCCGGCCGCGCTCATTAGTTTTCGTCTCTACCCGGACATGTTCCCGCTGTCGCGGCAGGTACAAATCGCCGCCGACATTGCCAAACGCGGCGCGGCGCGCCTGGCAGGGGTCGAGGCACCGGCAATGGAAGATAACGAAACCACCTTTGCCGAGCTGCGCGATCGCCTGAGCAAAACCATCGAGTTTCTTAAGACCTTTACTCCCGAACAAATCGACGGCACGGAAGCAAAAACCATCGAGCTGCCCGTCGGCCGACAAACCCTCTCGATGAACGGGCAGGCGTTTTTGCTGTACTTTGTGATGCCTAACGTCTATTTCCATGTCACGACGGCCTATGACATCCTGCGCCACTGCGGCGTAGAGGTAGGCAAGCTCGACTATCTTGGCGAGATGAAATAAGCCCGGTCGCGCCGCCGTTGGCAGCCGCCGAACGCTCTTACCGAGGCAGAAGAGCGGCGGACTCCCGCTCTCCTACGGTGGCGCCGTACAAAGCTCCATAGCTGTGGCCGGCCCGAGGAACCGGCTGGTGCCAGCCATGGTAGCGGGCGTGAATTGAGTTAAATCGACTGGCCCTCGAATCACTTACCCGGTAAGATTCGAGTAACAATGCCTCTGTAACATCCAGACGAATTTTTTCTTTACAAATATCCTCGGAAAAGAAAAATTTATGGCACTACTCTACCCAATTAGAGTTGTTGACATCGAGATCTCCCCATCCATTCCATCTTTTGAGAATTTGGAGGGCTATCTCGGCCTACAGGGGTTGGTGCGCTTCCATGGCGTGCCGTTGGGCTACGTGCGAGCACCAATTTCATTGGGGAGATGCTCCCGTGAAACCCTTTCACGGCTAATTTTCGAGCAGTATGGCGAGGCCATTTTGTGTCAGCTCATAAAAAATGGCTTGGCCTCGCCGCAACGGCAACGCTCGGGAAAACTCGATCTCGAAGCCTCGATCGACGATCTGCCTCCGGCTGAAACTTGCACCACCTGGCCCACCGTTACGGTAGCCGTCTGTACCCGAGATCGCCCGGAGGACCTGCAGCGGTGCCTGGCGGCGATCGCGCAGCTTGACTACCCGCACTTAGAAATTCTCGTTGTAGACAACGCCCCTAGCACCGAGGCAACCCAGACTGCCGTCGAGAGTGCCTACCCACAGGTGCGCTACGTACGCGAGCCGCGTCCGGGCCTCGATTGGGCGCGCAATCGTGCCATTCTGGAGGCCACAGGCGAAATTATCGCTTTTACCGATGACGATGTTGTCGTCGATCGCCATTGGGTAAAAGCACTGGCTCGCACTTTTGCGGAAAACCCAGGGGTTATGGCCATTACGGGGCTGGTGGTGCCCTACGAACTCGAAACCGAAGCTCAGGTGCTCTTCGAGCATTACGGTGGCTTCGGGCGGGGCTTCGAGCCCAAGTTCTATCGCCGCCAACCAGGCCGGCCTCTGCCCTGGAAATGGTTGGGGGCGGGACAGTTTGGTACGGGGGCCAACATGGCCTACCGTCGCTCGGTCTTTGCTGAAATTGGCTATTTCGACCCGGCGCTCGATGTCGGCACTGTCACAAACGGTGGTGGCGACTTGGAGATGTTCGTTCGGATTCTCCTGGCCGGCCACACCCTGGCTTACGAGCCGAAGGCGATGATTCGCCACCGCCACCGACGCGAGTACGCGCAACTCCGGCGGCAAATCTTCTTTAACGGCAGCTTGTACGCCCTCTGGGGCAGTCTAGCCGTTGCTTACCCTCGGCTTGCGTGGTCTTGTCTCAAAATTGCGGTCTGGTGGATGCTGTATTGGAACGTGCGCCGCACGATTATTGCCCTGCTGCATCGCACGCAGTTTCCTCGAGATTTGATTTTGGCTGAATTCAAGGGTGCTTTTGCAGGCACGATCGCCTACCCTCGGGCGCGGGCAGTTGCAGCTGCGATCGTCCGCGAACGGGGTTGGCCGACAGACGAGCCCTTGCCCTATCGCCTCGCCGAGCGTCTCGCCGAGCCTGCAGCGTCGGCGGCAATGGCCGTGCGGACGCTAGAACTCGCAGAGCCGCTCCAACCCCTGCAGGGCCTCGAAGACTACCCGCAAGCGCGCATTTTTGCCACCTGGCAGGGTAAGCCCTTTGGCAGCTTCGACTACCCCAACTGCCACCAAGCCATTTCCGTTACTTCCCTCAGCCACGCGCTTGTCAAGACCTTTGGAGCCCGTTTGCTCTGCTTGTCTGAGACGGCTGCGCCAACGTTGACTCGGGCCGGGGCAACGGCTGCAGTTGCCCGCAGATTCTGTCTGGCCCAGGAAGAAACGCTCCCTGCATTGCCCAGCGATGTGCCCGTTTCGGTCGTGGTGGCCACCTTCGACCGGCCCGACGACCTGCGCAACTGCTTGCACCATCTCAAAGCTCAGAACACCCAGCGCCCAGTCGAGATCGTAGTAGTCGACAACCACCCAGAATCCGGACTGACACCGCCGGTCGTCCGCGAATTTGAGGATGTCGTTCTGGTAAGGGAGCCGCGCCAGGGCTTAGCCTATGCCAGAAATACCGGTTTTGCGGCTAGCCGAGGGGAGATTGCAATTGCAACGGATGATGATGTCACCGTGCCGCCAGATTGGCTCGAAGCCCTCGTGCGCCCCTTCGTGCGTCCGGACATCATGGTGGTAACGGGCAATGTTTTGCCCCTGGAGCTGGAAACCAAATACCAACAAGCCTTTGAAAACTATGGTGGGCTCGGGCGCGGCTTCGAGCCCTTGGAAGTTGGTGGCAATTGGTACGATTTGTTCCCACACAAACCATCTCCGACCTGGTCATTGGGAGCGACGGCTAATGCGGCCTTTCGGGCGTCTATATTTACCCACCCTGATATCGGTTTGCTGGACGAATGCCTCGGACCAGGGATGCCCTCGGGTGTGGGAGAAGATACCTATCTTTTCTACAAGGTCATCAGAGCTGGTTACACCATTGCCTACGAACCCAGATCCCACGTTTGGCACAAGCACCGGCGCACGAAAGCGGCTCTAGAGCGCCAGCTCTACGGGTATAGCAAAGGTCACGTTGCCTATCATCTTAATGTTTTATTGCGTGATGGCGATTGGCGCGGCCTGTCTCAATTATTTCTGTCTCTGCCGCTTTGGCATGCCCACCGTCTAAAGGAATACCTGTTACGACGCAGCGACTATCCACCCTCTCTTATCTGGTTAGAGGTTCGCGGCAATCTCGCCGGTCCCTGGTCTCTGTGGCGCTCGCGCCTGCGCGTGCGCGAGGAGGGCCGGAGCGAGCCATATCGCCTTCCCGCCGAGCGGCCAGTAGCTTCCGAAGCGCCATCTGTAGAAGTAGCCCGCTCCTAAAGGCGAACAGCCCATGACGACCCCAAGAATGAGTTCGATCGGCCGTCAGAATACCTGGCGAAACTTCTCCCAGGTGTGGGGGTTGCTGCGCGTTCTCGTCGATCGCGACCTGAAAATTACCTACAAGCGATCGGTGCTAGGCATTGCCTGGACGCTCATTAGCCCTCTGCTGCAACTGCTGGTTTTTATTTTTGTCTTTCGGGTCATCATTAAAATCGAGATTCCCCAATACTCGTCCTATGTTTTTACGGGTTTGCTGGCCTGGAACTGGTTTCAGAATTCTCTGTTTCAGGCCACGGGGGTCGTCATTCACAGCCGCCCTTTAATTCGGCAGCCCGGATTTCCTGGTGCCATTTTGCCTATCGTTGTGGTGACCGTTGGGCTCTTGCATTTTGTCCTGGCCTTGCCGGTGCTGGTGGTATTTCTCTTACTCGATGGCGTGCGGCTCACGCCGTTCGTTCTAGTGTTGCCCTTGCTTCACCTCATTCAATTTGCGCTAACTGTGACGCTCTCTTATTTTCTGGCCGCTCTTAATGTCACCTTTCGCGATACCCAACACACCCTAGGCGTTCTGCTGCAGTTTTTGTTTTACTTGACGCCAATCTTTTACGAACTCAAGAGTATTCCCGATCGCTACTGGTACGCCTACGGCCTCAATCCCTTGGTTCACCTCGTCACTTGCTATCGGCAAATTTTAATCTGGGGCACGGCACCAGATTGGCTTGCCCTTGCCATCATTGTTGGCTGCACGGCCTTGTTTCTTCCGATTGGCTACCGGACGTTTCTGCGCCAAAGCCGTAGGTTTGTTGAGGAGGTTTGAATGCCCGAACCTACAATTACGGTCGAGAACCTGGGTAAATTTTTCAGCCGCCAGCACCCCAAGCGACCCACTACGATTATGGAGGCTGCCTTGTCGGGGTTGCGCGGCCCGATGGAGAAATTTTGGGCGCTGCGGGGTATCTCTTTTACCGTGTCGGCTGGGGAGATGCTAGGCGTCATCGGCCACAATGGGGCGGGGAAATCGACCCTTCTGAATTTACTGGGGAGCGTCACTTACCCCAGTGAGGGGCAAATCCAAACGCGAGGGCGCATTGGCGCTCTGCTCGACCTGGGGGCGGGGTTTCACGGCGATCTGACGGGCCGAGAAAATGTCTTCGTCGCAGCAGCGATCGCGGGCATGGGGCATCGCCAAGTCGTCCGTTGCTTCGATCGCATTGTTGCTTTTGCCGAACTCGAAGCGTTTATTGACAACCCCGTACGGACCTACAGCTCGGGGATGATGATGCGTCTGGCCTTCGCGACGGCCATCCACGCCGAACCCGACATCTTGCTGGTTGACGAGTTTCTCTCGGTGGGGGATTTGTCCTTCCAAACCAAATGCCTCGAGCGCATCGCCGCCATGAAATCCGCTGGCTGCGCGATCGTTTTGGTTTCTCACGATACCGGTCAAGTGGAGCGGCTGTGCGATCGCGCCTTGTGGTTGCATGGCGGTACGGCCATGGCCTGCGGCCATCCCAAGACGATTGTGGGTCAGTACCGGGCTCAGATGCACCAAAAGACCCAGAAATTGACCCCAAAGACCCCAACGACGCCCGGCCAGGCTCTCAAGGTCAACAAAAATCGCTTTGGCTCCCTCGAAGCTGAAATTACTGCGGTTCGGTTTCGTCCCGGCTCGACTCTACAATCGGGTGCGGGCCTGTGCGTCGAACTCGACTACCAGCGCAAGACAGCAGAGCGCGCGATCTTCGGCATCTCAATCGGTACTCTCGAAGGCACGACATTATTCGATGTAGATACCTTGCAAATGGGTATCCCCCCAGTTTGCTTGGACGACGCCGGCACAATTAAATTAGTCATCGATCGCCTCGATCTCGGTAGCGGCCAATATTTTGTCAACGTCGGCATGTACGAACGGGACTGGTCCCATGCCTACGACTACCACTGGCATGTTTACCGGCTGACTGTAGACTCGGTGTTGCCAGCCAAGGCACCGCTGCAGCCCCCAATGCGCTGGGAGATTCCCGTTTCGACTGCCGATTCGTTCCAGCCTTAGGGAGAGTCGCGCTCTCCCCGGCTGAAGAAGATAATCTAGGTGAGAATCTACAGCAACCCACCCCTCAGGGAAAGTCTATGGCAGCATTCCAGGCCGTAATTCTCGATATGGACGGGCTTTTAATCGACTCCGAGCCCTTCTGGCAACAGGCCGAAATGGAGGTCTTTGGTAGTGTCGGCCTGCAGCTCACCCACCAGATGTGCTTGCAGACCAAGGGCCTGCGCATTGACGAAGTCGTCGCCTACTGGCACCAGCGCCACCCTTGGACCGGGGCCTCAGAAACTGAAATTGCCGATCGCATCGTGGCGCGCGTCATCGAACTTGTCAGGCTAGAAGGCAAAGCCAAGGTTGGCGTGACGCAGCTCGAGGAATTTTTGCAAACCCTCGGGCTACCCGTGGCTCTGGCTTCTTCATCGGCCTACAGTCTTATCGATGCGGTCGTCGATCGCCTGGAGTTGGGCCGTTTGCTGCAGTTTGTTTATTCGGCCACCGAAGAAGACTACGGCAAGCCCCATCCGGGGGTTTACATCACCACGGCCCGAAAGCTCGGCCTCGCCCCCACGGCTTGCGTGGCCCTAGAAGACTCCCTCAACGGCGTGCTGGCAGCCAAAGCGGCCCGCATGTGCTGTTTGGCCGTACCGGAAGATTATCCCGAGCAGGCACCAGGATTTGCGATCGCCGATCGGGTGCTGGCTTCGCTGCTAGAGGTTACCCCTCAGCTTTGGGAGGAGTTAGAGATGCAATCTGATGGTGGCCGCTAGCGACTGAGGACGAGAACTCCCAGCAGCAGCGCGCGTCGGTAGGATTGGTGAAGCATTTCCTCGAAGCTTAAGGGACGTATGAATTTAGGTGGCGACCGCTATTTTCCCGGTAAATCTCTCCATCGCTGGCGGGGGGCGAGTTTCTTTTATCGCTTGGTTGGCTTGCTCCATCCCTGGCAGGAGAGCAGTACCCTACTTCGGTGGGCCGAGCCCCTCGGCGCGGCTCTAATGGTTTGCGTACTGGGTCTCGGTCCCTTTGTCTCGACGTCGCTCATTGGCGTGCTGTTGCTGGCCTGTGGGGGCTACTGGGCGCTTCTGACCGCCGCCGACAAAGGCGATCGCGGTGGCGTCACCGTCGCGCACCTACTGGTGTTGCTTTATTGGGGCATTGCCATTGTGGCGGTGGCTTTTTCGCCGGTCGGGCCGGAAGCCTTCGCCGGTTGGGTCAAACTCACGCTCTACTTGCTGTGGTTTGCCCTCTCGGCAAGAGTACTGCGGGTGCCGCGCCTGCAAAACTGGACGGTTGCTGCGGTGCTATTAGTCGCTGCGATCGTCAGTGTTTATGGCGTGCGCCAGCAGATTTTTGGTGCCGAGCAGCTTGCAACCTGGAACGATCCCAACTCTCCTCTGGCCGACGACACCCGCGCCTATAGCTACTTAGGCAACCCCAATCTCCTGGCGGGCTACCTAATTCCGGCTGTCTCCTTGAGTGGAGCGGCACTTTTTGTCTGGCGCGGCTGGGTTCAGAAGGCTGCTGCTTTGGTGTTGCTGCTGACCAATGCCGCCTGCTTGTTTTTCACCGATAGCCGCGGCGGCTGGATCGGCTTGTTGGCCGCGGGTCTGGCATTTGCTTTGCTGCTGTATTTTTGGTGGCGGCCCCAGCTGCCGAAGTTTTGGCAAATTTGGCTGCTGCCTTTGGTTGTAGCCAGCACCGTTGCTCTGCTGGCGGCTGCGATCGCCACGGTCGAGCCCCTGCAGGCACGCTTTGCGAGCATTTTTGCCGGTCGAGAAAATAGCAGCAACAACTTTCGCATTAATGTTTGGTCGGCCGCGATTGACATGATCCGCGCCCGACCCGTTATTGGCATCGGACCGGGTAATGATGCGTTTAACCAGATTTACCCGTTGTTCATGCGTCCGAACTACAGCGCTCTGAGCGCCTACTCGATTTACCTCGAGGTTGCCGTCGAGACCGGGCTGGTGGGCTTAGCGGCTTTCTTGGCCTTGGTGGGTAGCCTTCTGGGTCGGGGCTGGCAAGGCATGCTGCGCGCGCGCGATCTCGGCAATCGCCAAGGGTTTTGGTTGGTTGCTGCGGTTGCAGGCATGGTCGGGATGCTCGCCCACGGCCTCGTAGATACGGTATGGTATCGGCCCCAGGTTAATACCTTATGGTGGTTTCTCGCAGCATTGGCTGTCAGTGCCGGTTCGACCTTGCCTGCAAGTCGCGATCGGCACTAAAAAGCCCGCGCCTGCGTTTTGTTACCTTGCTTTACAAAAGAAGAATGCTTTCGGGAGAAATATTATTTGTTTCGGGAGTTCTCGCGCGAGCATCCCGAAAGAACTTGCGATCGCCGTTAGAATGCCCGATGAAATATTAGAGTGACTGGCAATGCCTGCAACCGCACATCACCCTCGCCAACGCATCAAGCTCGTGGCTGCCCCGGCAGCGATTGTCTTGTTAACTGGTGGCCCGCTAGCAGCCCAAACAGATGCCTACAGAGAGTTCCAGGCTTTTATGTTGAAGGCTGCCAAAACCCCCAGCCACCGAGTGGCGTATCGCGTCAGCACGTCTGATAATCCTCGCCGAGACATGGTGCTCTGGCGTCAGGGCAGTACGCTGCGCATGGATGCCGATATGAACGGCCGTCAGGTGCGCCTTTACCAGTCAGGCGATCGCACGACGACCTGCTTTTCTGAGGGCGGACGCTGGAACTGCTTGGCCGTGCCAAACTCAGGGAGCCCGCTGGCAACTGCCGCACCTGGATTGGCCCAGGTAGAAAGTGCTCGGGTCAGCCCAGAAAGCTACCAGGGACGCATCGCGCGCGCGGGCACGCGGACGGTCGCAGGCGAGCCGACAACCTGTTTTAAAGTCACCGAACCCCAGGACAATAATGCCACTTGGCTCTCCTGCTATTCGGACAAACATGGCGTGCCCCTACACATGCAGGGTCAAAATTCCAAAGGTGCCTGGGAGATGACAGCAACAGCCTTCCAAACACCGGTCGATCCCAGCGCTTTCGCACCACCAGCTACCCCTCAAGCCTTACCCAATTTTCCCGGGGGAGCGATTCCTGGCTTCTAGCTTGGGTTAACTTTCGTCGCGCTCGGGTGAAATCCCCAGCTTGCCAAACGAGTGGGTGCCGGTCTTGCAAACAGGTACGAGTTGCCGCAAGTGAAGCACGGGTCGTCGGTGTGGCGTTAGCCCGAGCGACTACGTACTTTCCAAACACCGCAACCCGATCGATGAGATTGCAGGGCTTTCCACTAGACTCACTAATGGCGGGCTCCGCTTCGTAACGAAAGCCTTAGATAGAGTACGCAGATAGCAATAGATCGAGGAAGCCATATGCGTAGGATGCTAGTCTTGTTGGTAACAAATGGCGTTTCTTTCATGCTCGGTGTTGCCGCTGCGATTGTAGGGATAATTTATCTAAGAGATCTCATTAACGAGAGTATTACCATCGGCGGCACTCTACGAAGAGAGGAGCACGATCCCGAGGAGACAGCTGGTGCTAGTGGCTTGCCTCCAGAGGGCTACTACATAGAGGGTGGAGGCCGATTTTATATTATTGAAGCTTCCGGAACAGAGAGTTCCACATACTTAGGTCAAAGAATTAGGGCCCGAGGCGAGCTTGGCATCGCTTGCGGCCCGGATAACATTGAGTGCTTTCCCGCGCTCATTGAGGCAGAAATCATACGGCCGCGCCAGTGAAGAGTGCCTGAGAGGTTTTCGATTTCAGATTCCTGCGTGCCCCGTCTTCAAGTGATGGGAGGGTGAGGGAACCTTGTTTTTTGCCTTTCCCGGTCTCGCAGCGCTCTGCTAAATACTCGGTAAAACTGTAAAAGCATAAAAAGGAGGTCCGCCGCCATGTGGAAACTTTTGGTATGCTTTGGAAGCATTTCTGTCGGCGCTATATTTCTGGGAATGGGCACCCTAATCGCGCTTCTTTCCCAAGCACATGCTTTTGAGTGTAGGCGCCTCGAACCTCTTACCAACAAAGGTCAATGCGAGCTGGGTTCTCGAGGGATACTCGGGTCTGAGAGCTTATCTCTACCCATCGAATCCCTACAGGACGCAGATATTGAAAAATCAGTTACCAGGTGGAGCGGTCGTAGTGGTGCGAGTCGCCGCACGACAACAACTTATCGTATAGTCATACTAACAACGGAAGGAAATTTTCCCTTAAGTCAATCCTCCAACTCGGAGCGCAACAAAAATCAAGCTGAAGCCAGAAAGATTCGCACCTTTATTGATACGAAGGCTCAGATGTCTTTATCTATAGGACGAGACGATCGTCGGCTTGGCTATCTTTTTGGCGGGATTTTTGCTGGCATTGGAGCTACTCTAATCTTAGGTGTCCCTATAAGCTTGTTGCGCGGGTGCGGAAGATGACGCACTAGGCTCTGCTTCATTCTCGGGCTGCGCCTCTAGGAACTTTCTATAAAGGATTGAGATAAGTGGTAGCCATCAATAGAGAACGGATGACTGCTAATGTCGAGGGCGATTTCGTGGTCTTCTTAATAGGCATGCGAATCAATTCGTTTTGGCAGGTGCAGGAGTGGCTGCCTGTCTTTCTGGCGATGCCTAAGATGCTTCGAGAACTCTCGGCCCAAAAGAACCTAGGTTTGCTCGGCTTCCGGACGCGTTGGGGTGGTCGCAACATTGAGGTGATTCAATACTGGCGCTCATTTGCAGAGCTGCTTGCTTACGCTCGCAGCCCAGACAATCAGCACTTACCGGCATGGAGCAACTTCAACCAGAAGATTGCAGACAATGGCTCCGTCGGCATTTGGCACGAAACCTATTTAATTAAGGAAAAGCAGTATGAGGCAATCTACCGGAACGTGCCTCCCTATGGGTTAGCTGCAGCAACCTCGGCTATTCCGGCAACGGGCTCGCTCGAGACAGCTACCGATCGGTTGAGCAGAAGTAAAGACAAACCAGTAGATGACACCGGAGATGCGATCGCCAAGCCGGAACTGCCTTCCTGAGGCAGGTCGTGAAGGGCCGAGCGCTCCAGGCTATTTGGAAGAATTGCGCTGCTTTTCGTAGAAGCAGTGTAGGGCAGCGCGGCCAACTCGCTCAGCTAGGCGTGCTAGCAGGCACTCCCCCAAATCCTCAAGGGAGGGAGTTAAGCACATACAGCCGCTGCAGTTGCAGTCGAGGTCATCCAGCTCATCTCGAGTATCGTCTCCATGCCAAAGGACTATTCGACAGTTTCAGCAAACAGCTTCTCGACGAGCCGCTCTCCCCGATAAGATAAGTCAGAACCGGCACCGAAATCCAAGACGAGCCCCGCCAGATTCATGTTTGGTTCGCTCCCAGCCCTCAACCCGAATCAACCGGCAGCAGCTTGGGCTACTCGGACGGATGGCCGCACAACCTTGCTTATGCGAACCCTACAGCCGCCGTCCCGATGTCGATCGCGTTTGCAGCTACGTCATCAAGCTGTTCGCGGCCATTTCAGAGTTCGAGCGCGCCGTTAGACGCGAGCGGCAACTGCCTCTCCCCGAGTCAGAGCTGCCACACCCGTGGGGTCTCATCAGCCCCTTTGCCTCGCTATCATCGCGAGCTTTACAGGAACCCCACCAACAATTGCTCGACGGTGAAGACCGCATCTGGGAAGGCTTGGAAAGCGAGAGACTGACCTTTTTGCAGCACCCGCACGTCCTGGTAACCATCAGGGCTGGGCGATCGGTAGACTTCGATGGCTAATGCGTTGAGATCTACGATCCACAGCTCTTGAATGCCCGAACGAGCGTAAAGGGGAGCTTTCTCCGTACGGTCATAATCAATGGTCGAGTCCGACACTTCCACTAAGACCAATACATCTTGTGGCCTGGGATGCTCCTCGACATAGAAATCCTGGCGAGGCTTGAGAATTGCAAAGTCAGGCTGGGGCTCAGAATAATCGCTCAGGCTTACGGGGGTTTGGACTGAGACAATCGCTTGGGATGCCAAAGATGCAGAAAGTAACTGGTTTAAGCGATTGATGCAGCCAGCATGTCTGGAGCCCATCGGGGACATTTGAACGATTTCTCCTTCAATTAGCTCCACGCGATCGCATGGCGTCAGAATCCCCGACTCGCCCATCTGGTGGTATTGCTCGGTGGTGAATTTCAGATGTGGGGCTCGGATGACCATTGGACCTCCTGGGGAGTTTCCGACTGGGTTTGCGGCTTCTTTCCCCATAGGAAATATATTATGACCCTCGAGCAGAGCGCGGGGGCCGAAGGGCATCGGCAACTCAGCGACCGCATTAGGGGGGTATTGGCCCTCCCAGTTGTGTCAAACTCGAACGAGGAACTCCAGCCAAGGGAGCTAAGATGACCGCCACCCTGATTCAGAGTCCCGATCGCGTCATTTTGCAGAATATTAGTTGGCAAACCTATCGATCTCTGATTGCCGACTTCGAGCGGGAACCAGCGATTCGATTGACCTACGATCGCGGCACCCTCGAAATTCGCATGCCCCTCGACCCTCACGAAACCTATAAAAAGCTCCTGGGTCGTTCGATCGAGGCGGCAACGGAGGAGTTCGATTTAGAAATTCGCAGTATGGGCTCTCGGACCTGCGACCGAGAAGACCTCGCTAAGGGCCTCGAACCCGATCGATGCTATTACATCCAGAATGAGGTTCGGGTAAGGGGCGTCGCTCAAATCGACCTCACCCAGTATCCGCCCCCTGACTGAGCCGTGGAAGTGGATATTACGAGTAGTTCGCTGGACCGATTTGCTATTTACGCAGCACTGAGGATCCCAGAGATTTGGCGATTCGACGGCAGCACTCTTGTTTTCTACGCCTTAAACTCAGGGGAGTATGATATCAATCCGACTAGCTTGGCGTTACCGTCCTTGTGCGCTGCGGACATACAGCGGTTTTTGCAATTGCAGTCAACTGTTGGTGAAAATAGGTTAGTGAAACAGTTTCGCAAATGGTTGAGAAAGCAACAGCCGTAGATAGCCGCGTAGCGATCCCGATCGGTTTGCCCAATCGAGTTGAATTTTTAAAGGTCCCATCACCCTAAAATCGGCGCGCTGTATTCTTGGCCCCAGGGCCCTTGCTCGCCGCGTTTGGCGGTCGCGCTTCCGGGGCCAGTCGAGGCCGTTCCGTTCGAGATGGAAGCAGCTGGTGGGGCTCTGCTGCTGGCAGCCGTTCTCTACAGACGCCGCCGAGACCCCCAGGCTATTTGGAAGAATCGCGTTGTTTCTCTTCCTGTTTGCCCTCCCACCGCCAAAGCACGACCATCAAGGCCACGACGCCGCTCTGGATAGCGATATTGCCGAGGGTCTGGGGAATGTCGATACCTGCAGCCAAGCGCGTCAGCGCGATGAGGCCACCCCACGCGCCCGAGAGACCGAAGGCAACATAAAAAAACCGGCGCAGGCCGCGAAAGGGGTTCTCGGCTTCGGCTTTGAGGCGAGCGTAGCGCTCGGGGTCGAGTTTGGGTGGCATGGGGCAAGTTGTAAGCTAGCTTCTCTTAGAAGCAGTGTAGGGCACTAGCTCCCTCAGCCAGGCGTGCTAGCAGGCACTCTTGCCGGCGATCGCTCTCCCAAATTGCGCAGCAGCACGGGACCATTCTGACCCAAGGTCACGCCCCGACGACTGGGGCGAACCGGGCGGTTGTTGGCAAGGGCCAGATCGAACTGAGTCAAAATTGTCCCCAACACAATTTTCAGTTCGTATTGGGCCAGTGCCGCCCCCACGCAGCGCCGCGCGCCCCCCCCAAAGGGTATGAATTCGTGGGGCGCAAACTGTCGCTCCAAAAAGCGCTCCGGCCGAAATCGCTCGGGCTCTGGGTAGAGATCCTCGCGATGGTGAATGAGATAAATGCACCCCATCAGCAGCGTCCCTGGCTCGATCGCGCAGCCACATATCTCGACCGGCACTTCGACGCGACGCGGAAAGGTCACCATCGCCACCGGATAGATGCGCAGCGTTTCATTACAGACTGCACTTAAGTAGGGCAGGCGGACGAACTGGGCGGGATCGCCACTGGCAGCAACGCTATCGAGTTCGGCCACGAGCTTGGCTTTAACCTCGGGCAAGGCGTGAATCCAGTACAGCGCCCACGTCAAGGCCGTGGCGGTGGTTTCGTGACCGGCGACGAGCAGGCCCATCAGCTCGTCGCGCAGATCGCGATCGCTCAGGCCGTTGCCCGCCTCGTCGCGAGCGGCCAGCAGCAGCGAGAGAATATCCGTGCGCTCGGGGTCTGGGTTGGCGCGGCGCTCGCGAATCTCGGCAAAGAGCAGCTCGTCGGTGGCTTCGGCCAGGCGGCGGATGCGCCCGCCGGGGCTCCAAGGGCCGTAATCTCGGCGCAGCCAGGGCAAGAAAAGTATTGCCGAGGCCAGGGGCGTGCTGGCGGTATCGAGGCGTAGGGCCAGCAGGCGCTCTAGCTCTTGGTAGCGCTCGCCCGCATGTAGCCCAAACACAGCCTGTAAAATGACCCGCATCGTAATTTTCTGCACGAGTTTGCGGGTGTCGATGGGGTTAGCCGCGCTGGCAATGGCCTCGCGAGTAATGGTTTGAATGAGCTGGCCGTAGGCTTTGAGGCGCTCGCCGTGAAAAGGGGGCATTACGAGCTTGCGGCGCTCGCGATGGCGATCGCCATCGAGCAGCATGAGGTTCTGCCAGCCGACAATTTGCGCCAGGATGTGATTGACCTCCCCCGGCGCGCTAAATTCCGGGCCGCCATCGCGGCTGAGGATGTACCGAACCGCTTCGGGGCTATTGACGAGGACTAGGGGCTCTGACCCCCGCCACAGCAGATGGGCGCGAAAAATATCGCCGAGCTCTTTATAGTTCGATTGCATCAAACCCACGGGATCGAGAATCCACTGGAGGGCCTGGAGTGGTTCTGGCGCTCTGACCGTCGGTAATGTTGGCATGGGAATTTGTCTCCTGGCAGGAACTCGCAGATACGGGCCTCACTCGTCTCCAGGCTATCGCAGCAGGGCAGCAGCGCTCTCGGATCGCACTGCGAGCAAACACTCGGCACTTAAGACGGTATATTCGGCATTGGCAAAGACCTCGCAGCGCGCCTGCAAACCCTGCAAGCGAGGGGGCGCTTCCTCGTCTGCCAGTCGCACGACCGCCTTGATGGCTTCGGGCTGGTATTGCTGTAGCCAGCGGTTGCTGGCGATGGCTTCTCGGTCGAAAGCGCGGCGCTCGAGGATCCAAAAGTCGATCCCATAGCGGCGGATCGTCTCTTGCAGCGCGGTTGCGTCCGGAGCGTATTGGGCGTGGATGGTATCTCTTATGCGCTGGCGGATTTGCCGGTAGTATCCCGTTTGATAGGGAATGGCGTGCTCCGGGCTAAATAAAACGGGTCGGCCAGCGAGGGTAGCAATATTACTGCTTGTGGCCGCAAGCGAGACCATCAGGCTATCTCGGGGTTGCTCGGCTAAAAACGCAAACAGCTCCTGCTCGGCCGCTGAAGGCTTGACGTAGTTCACATCAAGAAAACTATTGAGAGAAGCGGGGTAGCCGATGACGATCGTCCCCAAAACCAGACAAGCAGCCCCGGCGATCGCGCTTTGTAGTTGCGGCAAATCGGCCGCCGCCCAGCGCGTCACCCCATCGAGCAGGGCAAACAGCACGATGGCCGCCGTCCAAGCCAGCAGCAGGTGCAAACTGTAACTGGAATAGCGATTGGGCAGATGCAGCCGGAAAAGTAGCAAGTGGGCCAAAAAGAACATCCCGGTAGAAGCCAGCAAGATTTGGGTGACGATTGCAAAGTGCTCGCTCAGAGCGTGCAGTAGTGGAATCTTCGCCCGCCAAACCATTAGAAATGGCAGCAGCAGCCCCGCCAACAGTGTTACCGGCGCCAGAATCGGCAGGAAGCCGCTGCGACCGGCGATCCAGTAGCGCAGCGCATTCGAACTAAAAAAAATCGTCCGGCCACCGGGCTGAAACTCGGGAAGCAGCTTGGCCTCGGCAACCGAAATGGTCGGGCCGTAGGCCGAGGTCTCTAGGGCAAAGGGCAACAGCGCCAAAAATGCCGTTCCCAGCGCGATCGCCAACAGCATCAGATCGCGTCGCTCTCGCACCAGCCGCAGGCGGCCATGCTGCCAAGTCAATGAGCGCGCGACCGCAAGCGCCGCCGAAATCAACACCGTGTGGGGATAGAACCAACCCTGGAGCAAAATCATGGCCGCACATCCCCACCAAGACCGCTGCAGGAGAGCCCAGAGAAACCCCAAAAAGAGTGGGTAGAAAAAAGCGCGCGGCGTTCCCGAACCGAGATCGTCTGTCATCCAAAGCGCCTGCAACAGAATGAGCGTGCTGGCAAAACCGGCGGCAGGAACGGGCAAAATCTTCAAAAAAAGCAGGTAATTAAGCGCTGCGAGGGCAACGCACAGAAAAACCGGCAGGATTTTGCAAAAAACGAGCGGGCTTACCCCCCAAAAAGCCATGACTTTGTAGAGCGTGGCATAGCCTAAAGGCGCTACCGACTGAAAGTAGTCGGCGACAAGATCGTCGGGGAAAAGTGTCGGATCGAGGTAGCGCTGCATCCAGAAGACGTGCTGGCGCGCGTCGTCTTGAACGACAAAAGGCCCGGCAAAAGCTTGCAACAAATTCAAGCTGCTGTAGAGGAGTGCAAAAAATAAGCTTGCCGCCAGCCAAAACTGCCGGGTCGCGCGGCTGGGGTTGACTTCGAGTAAGGCTTTTGGGAGATTGCCAAGGCGAGCTGGGGCCATGTTGATTCGAGCGCAAGATCCCTCAAGATCGGGCACGCAGTTTCAAACTCGCACCGGAGGGCGTTACGCACTATTGGTTAATATTGGGCGCGTAAGATCTTACATCGCCTGCTGGCCCGCTGGCCGGAACTCCGAGGGCAAATGCGCGCGTCAACCGGGCTGGGTGATTAGGTTTTAAAATCGACACCGAAAGGTTTGCCCGATTCCAGGTGCCCATGCCTCGCCTTCATCCCACGCGCCAAGCCCTCCAACAACACAAAAAGCGCATGCGAAAAAAGTCTTCTCGGCGGCGCCAATCGCGCCTGATGCCTTGGCTCTTCTTTGGGGGTGGCCTGCTCGGTGCGGCGGCCATTCCGGCTGGTTTGTTGGGGTTTTATCACCTGCAGGGGCGGGCAACTGCCCTCGAATTGCAGCCGCTGCAGCCAAGCGCCCAGCCGTTGAGCCAGCAGGTCGAAGCCACGGTGGCAGCCCTGCCTGCAGCCGCCCCCTGGCCGGAGATTCACGAATTCGCCCGGGCGGCGCAGGTGCCAGTATTTATGTACCACGACATCCTCGCGCCCAAAGAGGTTTTTTTTGATGTCACCCCTGAAGAACTCGAAGCAGATTTTGAGTTTCTCCGCGAGCAGGGGGCCACGCCCGTCCACCTCTGGCAGCTCGTGGCTCACTTGCGCACGGGCTTACCCCTGCCGGAGAAAGCCGTCGTTCTGAGCTTCGACGATGGCTACGGCGGCCACTACGAGCATGTCTATCCGCTGTTGCGCAAATATAACTTTCCGGCGGTTTTTTCGATTTATCTCGACAAGCTCAAAGGCCAGACCGCTCGCAGCAGCCTCACCTGGGAGCAGCTCCAAGAAATGGCCGCCGATCCGCTGGTGACGATCGCCGCCCATAGTGTTTCTCACCCCGAGGACCTGCGCGATCTGCCCGACGCCGATCTGCGCGAAGAAATCTTCGCCTCCAAGCGCGTCCTGGAAGAAAAACTCGGCATCCCGATTGAGTACTTTACCTACCCGGCCGGTCGCTCCGACGATCGCGTCGAGCGCCTCACTGCCGAGGCGGGCTTTCGGGCAGCCCTCTCGATGGATGACTACGGCGAAGACTTTGCCAACGCCTCGCGGGATCTGCTGGTCGTCTCCCGCTTCGGCCAATCTAGCCTCGAGCGCGTCGCCCCCAAAGCTTGGGGGGGAGACCCACCCCCGCGCACCGATGGTGGCTTTGACTTTAGCACTACCGTGCGTCGCACCAAGCACCGCTTGGGTCGCCGGCGCGGCGCGATTCTCATTACAGGCGGCCGGCCGACCACCGTCCATGCCGACAGTCGCTACCAGCTCGAAGATGTCATTGCCGATACCGAGGCGATCGCAGCGGTCGATGGTGGCTTTTTTAACCTGCGGTTTCTCGACTCCAACCAAATGATCGGCCCCGTTCTCAGCCAGCACGGGGCCGACCCCGGTGCCTTCGTGCCGGGCCAGCGGGGCGAAATCCCCCTCCTCGACGGGCGGCCTTTGGTCTTGATCGGTCCGGATGCCGCCGCATTCGTGCCCTTCGACCACACCAAACACAACACCCTAGCAGGCGTCCGTGCCGAGCTACCCGAGGTTACCGATGCCTTTGTCGGGGCAGCTTGGCTCGTCAAAGCAGGCCGAGCCCAGGAGCGGTCGACCTTCCGCGACCTCTATGGCTTCGATGCCTACCGCTTTCGGGCATTTTGGGGCTTTAACTGGTCGGGTCAGCCGGTGGTGGGAGTCTCGACGAGTCCGATCGACTCGGTTGCGTTGGGCCGCATGCTGCAAGAGCTGGGCCTGCGCGATGCGGTGATGCTCGATTCGGGAGCGAGCACCTCGCTTGTTTATGAGGGCACCTCGCAGGTGGGCTACACGCCGCGCCCCGTGCCCCATGCCGTCGCGCTGTTTGCGCCCGATCGCCCCTCAAAAATTGGCTTGGGCAGCGAGTTTGTCGTCCCCGAGCCTGCAGAGACCCTGCCGCAATTCAGTGCCTTCGAGACTCCCTAGGTGCGCTTAAGTTTTTCCGAGGGCCGCTCGCTACGGCAAGACAAGACTTGTAGACTAGCAAGGCGTAGGGGGCCAGCCGAGGCAATTGCCCTCGAGGCTGACACAATCTATATCAAGACTCCTAGGAGAATTCCCTTGAAAAACGTCAAGAATCAAAACCCCATCACCCTTATCGCGGGTATTATCGCCGCCGTCATCGTGCTGCTGGGTCTCAATGCTGTGGTGATCGTCAACCCCGGACAGGCGGGCGTGTTGAGCATCTTGGGATCTGCCCAAGATGGCGCGCTGCTCGAAGGCTTGCACTTTAAAGCCCCGTTTGTTTCTATCGTAGATATCTACGACGTTACGGTGCAGAAGTTCGAGGTTCCCGGCGAGAGCTCGACGCGCGACCTGCAGGATCTCTCCGCTCGATTTGCAATTAACTTCCGCCTCGACCCCACCCAGGTCGTCGATATCCGCCGCAAGCAGGGCACCCTGGGCAACATTGTCTCCAAGATTATTGCGCCTCAAACCCAAGAATCCTTCAAGATTGCTGCCGCGCGCCGCACCGCCGAAGAAATCATCACCCGCCGGACCGAGCTGAAAGAAGATTTCGACCAAGCTCTGGCCGAGCGGCTCGATAAGTACGGCATCATCGTGCTCGACACCAGTGTCATCGACTTGAAATTCTCTGAAGAGTTTGCCAAGGCCGTTGAAGAGAAACAGGTTGCCGAGCAGCGCGCCCAACGGGCCGTTTACGTTGCCCAGGAGGCCGCGCAAGACGCCCAAGCAGAAATCAACCGTGCCAAGGGTAAAGCCGAAGCCCAGCGCCTGCTCGCCGAAACCCTCCGCGCCCAAGGCGGACAGCTCGTCCTCCAAAAAGAGGCCATCGAAGCTTGGCGCCAGGGTGGCTCCCAGATGCCCCGCACGCTGGTCACAGGCGGCGAGACCGGTGGCATTCCTTTCTTGTTTAATCTCGGTGCGATTAACCCCGAAGATGCCCCGACCCCCGAAGAAATTGCCCCAGCTCTGAGCTCTCCTTCGGAACTCGAGAAGCAAATCAAAGAAGAAGCGAAAAAATCCCCTGAGGAGCTTGAAAAGCGCATTAAGCCTGCCGGCAACGTCTCTGGGTTCTAGCGCTAGGCAGCAGACAGCTCGCTCGCCGGTGTGTCACCATAAATGGCGATCCCCGAGCGAGCCTCACATGAGCGGTCAATTTCCGACTTTCTTGCCTGCAGTAGCCGATCGCCTCAGCGAGCCCGAATCCATCGCAGTTGCCCGGGCGATCCGCCGCCGAGACATTGCGACTCCACTCTTTGCCGAGCCCGTAGCCACCAGCTACGTCCGCGTCGGGGAGGGGGAGTCGCCTTTTTTATTGCTACACGGCTTCGATAGCTCGGTTCTGGAGTTTCGGCGGCTTCTGCCCCTGCTGGCACGCGAAACTTGGGCGCTAGATTTGCTTGGCTTTGGTTTCACTGCCCGCCCGGTAGGGTTGCGGGTTTCGCCAGCGGCTATCCGCCAGCACCTGTATGCCTTTTGGCAGCAGGCGATCGCCCGACCCGTCATTTTGGTCGGGGCCTCGATGGGAGGTGCTGCTGCCGTCGAGTTTGCTGCTTGCTATCCCGAGGCCGTCTCGGCGCTGGTTTTAATCGATGCCGCCGGGGCAAAGGCTGGCCCCTCTCTAGGGAAGTATCTGGTGCCGCCGCTGGATTTTTTGGCTGCAGAATTTCTGCGCCAGCCGGTCATTCGCCGCCAAATTAGCCGCGCGGCTTACTTCGACAAACGCACCTTTGCCACCGCCGAGGCCGATCGCTGCGCGGCCTTGCACTTGCCGCTCCCGGGCTGGCACAACGCCCTGGCAACGTTCACCAAAAGCGGTGGCTACCCCGCCCTCGGCGATCGTCTGGGCCAGGTGGCGCCGCCAGCTCTTGTTATTTGGGGCCGCAACGATGGCATTCTCGGCACTGCCGACGCGCAGTTTTTTGCCGAGGGCTTGCCCGATAGCGAGATCCGTTGGATCGACAACTGCGGCCACGTTCCCCATCTCGAGGCCGCCACCGCCACCGCCGCGGCGATCGCGCATTTTCTGCAAGCCCGGCAGCTCTAGGGTGCCACTGAGGGCAGTCGCGCAACCTACAGCCCATTTGGCGCGGGCCGCTTGCCCGGTGCCCGCCTAATGGCACAATGTGATGGAGCTTATGGGAGCAAGGGGCAGCCAAGATAATGCAACGACGTTTTAAAATTCTCCAAAAACTGGCGATCGCGATCGCCGTGCTGGCCTACTCTGGCTGGCTCGCCCTGCCTGCTGCGGCCACGAGCCCGGCTGAGGTGCCCGACATCAGCAGCAGCAGCTCGCAATGGGTCGTCGATACGGCCGAGGTGATCAGCCGCACCACAGAACAACAACTCAACCGCGCCCTCAAAACCCTCGCCCGGGAGACCGACCAGCAGTTGCGCTTGGTGGTCTTTCGTCGCCTGGACTATGGTCTTTCGATCGAGACTTTTGCCGACGAGCTGTTCGCGCGCTGGTACCCTGACGCTGAGGCTCGCGCCCAGCAGACGCTGCTAGTTCTCGATACCGTGACCAACAATATTGCCGCGCGCACCGGCAGCGGCGAGCTGCTAACTCCCGAGATTGTCGACAGTACCCTCAGCGAGAATATCGGCCAGCAACTGCGGGAGGGCGACAAGTACAACCAAGCTTTTGAAGCAGGCATCGCTCGGTTTGCTGCCGTGCTTGCCGGCAACCCCGATCCCGGTCCCCCCACTGTCGAAGACGACATTCAAGTCGAAGGGACATTTATCAGTGCTGAAGACGCCGACACCGAAGGGTCCACGTTTTGGGTTGTCGTGCTCTTGGTCTTGGCAACGGCTATCCCGATGGCTACCTACTACGGCTACGTCTTGCTGACGCGAGACTAAAGCTTTGCAGGCGCTTATATCCCGTCACTTAATTACAATTTGCCATGCGCGTTTTATTTGTGGCTGCCGAAGCAGCACCCATTGCCAAAGTCGGGGGAATGGGAGATGTTGTCGGCACGCTGCCACAGGCTCTGCGAGAGTTGGGGCACGATGTCCGGATTTTGATGCCCTACTACGGCACGCTGCCAGACAAGATGGAGATTCCCGCAGAACACACTTGGCAAGGGAAGGCCCTAGGCAAGACCTTCGAGATCTTCGAAACGGTTTTGCCCGGATCGGAGGTGCCGCTATACCTGCTGGGTAATGCGGCGTTTGCCCCCAAATACATCTACGGCAGCGACGATGATTGGCGCTTTACCTTCTTTTCGCGGGCGGCCGCGACTTTCTGTCAAGAGTGCTGGTCCGCGCAGATCGTTCACTGCCACGACTGGCATACGGGTCCCATTCCCGTATATTTAGCAGACGACCCCAAGGTTGCGACGGTTTTCACCGTTCACAACTTGGCCTACCAGGGGCCAGCTCGCCAGCGCCTCGAAGAAATCGACCCCGATCTCGAGGCCATGCGCGGCCACAACGCCATGTCTGCGGCGCTCTACCATGCCGATCGCATCAATGCCGTCTCGCCCACCTACGCTCGCCAAATTCAGACCCCCGAGTATGGCGAAGGCTTGCAAGAGCTGCTGGTGGCTGCCAGCGACAAAACCGTCGGCATCGTCAATGGCATCGACCCCAAGCTCTACGATCCGGCCACCGATCGTAAAATCTACCAGACCTACACTCCCGCAACCCTCGAAAAGCGCGCCACCAACAAGCCCAGTCTCCAAGCAGAAGTCGGCCTCACCGTCGATCCCGAGACCTTCTTGATGGGCATGGTCTCGCGCTTGGTCGAGCAAAAGGGCCTCGACTTACTGCTAGAGACCCTCGAGACTTTTCTAAGCTACACGCCGTCACAGGTTCTCATTCTCGGCACGGGCGATCGTGAGTACGAAGCCCGCCTGTGGGATGTCGCAACTCGCTTTCCCGGTCGCATGTCCGTGCAGTTGCTCTACAACGACACCCTGGCGCGGCGTATCTACGCGGGTGCCGACGCGCTCCTGATGCCCTCTCGTTTCGAGCCCTGCGGTATCAGCCAGATGTTTGCCATGCGCTACGGCTGCATTCCGCTGGTGCGCAGCACTGGTGGCTTGGCCGATACGGTCTCCCACCACGACCCGGTAGCTGGTACGGGTACGGGCTATTGCTTTTTGCAATACGAGCCGATGGATCTTTACACTTGCATGGCGCGCGCCCTAGAAGGCTACAACTACAAAACCGAATGGCGAGCCCTGCAGCAGCGGGCGATGGCGCGGGATTCGAGTTGGGAGCAGTCTGCCGAGCAGTATGCCGAGCTCTACAGGGAAATTTTGCCAGAAGCGACACCAGCTAAGTGAGCCAGCACTCGTTATGAAACTGGCGCGAACCAATTGCATTAAAATATGTAAACATTGCTGAGAAGCTAAGGAAAGTATCGAATGCGCGTAGCGATTGTCGGAGCGGGGTTGGCTGGCTTGAGTGCGGCGGTCGAGCTTGCCGATGCCGGCTGCGAGGTCGAAATTTTTGAATCTCGGCCCTTTGTGGGCGGCAAGGTCGGCAGTTGGGTTGATGCCGATGGCAACCACCTCGAAATGGGCCTACACGTCTTTTTTGGCTGCTACTACAACTTGTTTGCCCTCATGGAAAAAGTGGGCGCAATTGGCAATCTGCGCCTCAAAGACCACGTCCACACGTTTATCAATTCTGGCGGTCGCGTCGGCGAGCTAGATTTTCGCTTCCTCACGGGCGCGCCCTTCAACGGCCTGAAGGCTTTTTTCACCACGTCGCAGCTCTCGGCTTTCGATAAGGCGGCTAACTCCCTGGCACTCGGCACCAGCCCGATCGTACGTGGCCTCGTCGATTTTGAAGGGGCCATGCAAACCATTCGCGACCTCGATCGCATCAGCTTTGCCGATTGGTTTCGCAGCCACGGCGGCAACAACGGCAGCCTCAAACGTATGTGGAACCCCATTGCCTATGCCTTGGGCTTCATCGATACAGAAAATATTTCAGCGCGCTGCATGCTGACAATTTTTCAGTTGTTCGCCGCGCGCACGGAAGCCTCGGTACTGCGCATGCTCGAAGGCTCGCCCGACACCTATTTGCACGCGCCGATTGCGAACTACCTCCAAGAGCGCGGCACCAAGATTCACCTGCGCCGCCGCGTGCGCGAGATTCAGTTTGCTGGCGAGCGGGTAACCGGCTTATCAGTAGCCAAGGACGAAGGCGAAGAACTCGTCACAGCCGATGCCTACATCTGCGCCTGCGACGTACCGGGCATTCAGCGCTTGCTGCCTACCGCGTGGCGTCAGTGGGAGCTTTTTGAGAATATCTACAAGCTCGAGGCGGTGCCCGTGGCGACGGTGCAACTGCGCTTCGATGGTTGGGTGACGGAGCTGCAAGCCGCCGACAAGCGCCAGCAGCTCGAGCATGCAGCAGGAATCGATAACTTGCTCTATACTCCCGATGCTGATTTTTCCTGTTTTGCCGACCTGGCACTCGCGAGCCCCGGCGACTACTACAAGCCCGGCGAAGGATCCCTGCTGCAACTGGTGCTCACTCCCGGCGATCCGTTTATCAAAAAGAGCAACGAAGACATCGCCCAGCATGTTTTGGCCCAGGTGCGGGATCTGTTCCCTTCAGCGCGGGAGCTAAATATGACTTGGTACGGCGTGGTGAAGCTGGCCCAGTCGCTCTATCGCGAGGCTCCCGGTATGGATCCCTACCGACCTTCTCAGAAGACACCTATCGAGAACTTCTTCTTAGCTGGTAGCTACACCCAGCAAGACTACATCGATAGCATGGAAGGCGCGACCCTATCGGGCCGTCAGGCTGCTGCTGCCCTTCGCGAGGCGCTGCTCCCCGTGCCAGTCCCTGCCTAAAAATGTCCGCACGTTGAGGAATCTCTCCCCATGAGCGACTGGTTAGAGCATAGCGTCCAGGTAGAAGTCGATGCTCCCATCGATTTGGTGTGGAGCCTGTGGTCGGATCTCGAAAAAATGCCCCTGTGGATGAAATGGATTCAATCGGTGGAGGTCTTGCCAGAAGATCCGGCCCTGGCGCGGTGGACCCTGAACACGGGGGGCTTGGAATTCAAATGGATGTCTCGCAATCTCCAAGTCGTGCCCCAACAGCTCATCCAGTTTGAGTCGATCGACGGCTTGCCCAATCGGGGGGCCGTCCGGTTCTACGACCGCCACGGGGCAGGCAGTATCGTCCGGCTCACAATTGCCTACTCGATTCCGGGTTTCTTAGGCAGGCTGATGGACAACTTGTTTTTGGGTAAGGCTGTCGAAGCAACCATCAAAGCCGACCTGGAGCGTTTCCGGACCTATACCCAAGAGTTGCATCGCCCCGAGTAATAATAGTCTCCAAGCAAGTTCGACAGCCAGAGACTGCTGCAACTTGTACGATCGCTCGAGGTTGTGGGTTTTACGGCCCAACTTCAAGATCTCGTAGGGCAGCTCGCACGACTGCCGCGCGCTGTGGGGCTGGAATGGCAGCAAACAAGGCCAGCGCGCGCTCTAAAAACGCGCGCCCCTCGCCTGCATCCTCACCTCGGAGTAGCAGCAATCCGTACTGATGATAGGCCGCGGCCAAGTCGCACTTGGCACCCACAGTTGCCAGGAGTTCGATCGCTCTTTCACAGCGGCATCGCGCTGTTGCCCGGTCGCCCGCAGCAGCATCCACCCGCGCCAAGCACAGGGTCGCCCGCGCCTCTATCTGGCGGTAGTGGCCGCCGCGAGCTGCGGCGATCGCCCGCTCGCTCAAGTGTCTGGCTGTCTGCAGATCTCCCAAAAGCTCGCAGGCGTGCCCTAGGAGCTGCAAAAAGAAGGCCCAGCGCCCGTCGGTCGTTGCATCGGTGCCATCTGCCATCGCCCCCAAGCGGGCGACAGCGTCGCGAGCAGCCGCGCGATTACCCAGACTAGCTTGGGCCAGCGCCCAGCAAATGGTGGCTTTATCGGCCCAAGCTTGGCGGTCGGTATTGTCAGCCGCTGCGATCGTCCGCTCGAAAAATTCTGCTGCCCGCGCCAACTCACCCAGGTCTAGGTAATACAATCCCAGGCTCAGAAAAGAATCGACCAGCAGCATCTGAAAATAATACAGCTCGCGGCGCTCGCAGCGGTCGCCATCGAGCGCGCTGAGGGCCTGTTGGGCGCACGCGATGGCTTTTTCTTGGCAGGCGATCGCTCTGCTAGCGCAGCCAGCAATCCAGCACGCATCCCCCAAGATGTTTTGCAGCTCGGCGACGAGTTCGGGAGCGCTGAGGCGATCGCCAATTTCTGCAATCGCATCTAGAACCAGTCGGACCAATCCCAGACGATAGAGCGTGCTCCCCAACGATAAAAACTGTCCCCACTGATTGGTGCGGCCCCTTAGAATCGTCCGGGCAGCGGCCGCGAAATCGCCGATCGCCAGCTCGTGATAGTAAGCCTCAAACGCTGTCAGAGCATCGGTAACGTTGGCAATCGTCTCGATGCGATCGCGCCAAAAAGCAGCGGCCTGCTGGTGGGCGCGCTGCCAATCGGGGGTCGCGCGCGCGACGGCCTCGGCTCGGATAGCTGGGTGCAGCCAGTACTGGCCGCCCGCACACTCAACCAAAGAACGGTTGCGCAAGGCGGCAATCGTGCGGTGCGGCGACTGGCTCGGGTCGTCCCACAGCAGGCACAACAGGCCTTCGAGGGGCAAGCTGGCAATGTCTTGGTAGCGGTAGCACCCCAAGCGACACAACAGGTGGTAAGCCGGAGGGTCGAGGCCTTGGAGGCGATCGAATTGGCTGGCAATGAGGTTTTTGAGGGGAATCTCCGCCAGCGGGTCGCTGCGATGTGCTTGCCAGTAGGCGCGGCCGTCGCCAGCAAAATCCGTGGCGATTGCACCGCTGATGATACCCATGGCCTTAGCATTGCCACCGTAGGTTTTCTGCAGGGCTGCAATCGTGTCAGGGTCGACGCCCAGGCTGCGGGCACCGAAATACACCTCCCAGGCCTCAACCGATAGCCCGGATAAGCGCAGGACGACAAAGTTGAGATCCGCTTCGCAAAGGCGATCGCGGCTGGTGACAAGGGTAATGCTCTGGCTGCGGTCGTTGCCGAGCGCGCGTAGCAGCTCCACATAGTCGCGGCGCTCGGCCTGAAGGCAGCCGTTACGGTCTAAGGCCGGCTCGAGATTATCAACCAAGACTCCGACGCGCTTGGCTTGGAGCTGCCCTCGCAGGCGAGCCAAATCCGTCGCAAAGTCGCCACTGGGCTCTGCTTGCAAGTCTCGGGAGAGCCACTCTTGCACGATAGTGGCAGCGGGGGCGAGATTGCGAGCATCTTTAGCCATCAACAGCTCGAGGATGCAATCGAAGTTGCCGCACGCCAGGTATTGCTGGGCGAGGGTAGTTTTGCCGATGCCCCCTTCGCCTTGGATGACGACCGTGCGATGTCCCCGCGCGATCGTTGCCGAAATTTCGGCCATCATCGCCTCGCGGCCGACAAAGTTGCCCTCGGAGTCGCTGGCGTCGGCGGCCGCTGCTGGATGGCGAGCGATGGCCGTGCGAAAATTGCCTTTACCAATGCGCTCCCCGGCAGCCTGAGACAGGAGCTGCCAAAGATGCGCGCCGACGTCTTTGATGTGGCCTTCGGTGTAGCCGTGGCGCTCGGCAATGATTCCATAACGCTCGCCATGCCAAACGCCAGCTAAGATCGCGCGCTGCAGGTCGTTGAGGTGCTTGCCGCTGCTGGCAAAGGCGAGTGCGTCGGCTTGAGAGATAGCTGCTTCGAGCGCTTGCGGTAAGCCGGACATGGGCCGGAGGTTGCCAAGGTTTTTTCTAGTTTAGCGATCGCAGCCGAGCGCGGGACCATCAGGAGCGCGACAGCAACACCTATCACTGCGCTTGCGGATCTGGGGTCGCGGTCGTCGCCAAAGCACGCTCTAGCCGAGCGCGCGCGAGCTGCCGCTCGAGCTGCTGGGTCGAAGAGAGCAGCTCTTCTAGCGCCTCGACAATGTCCCGAATGCCATCGCGAAATTCCGGATCGCCTGTCACCTCGTCGGTGTCTGAAGTCACCTTCATCAGGGCCTCGAAGGCTCCCCGGGCCGAATCTAGGGTTTGCTGCAGCCGCTCGATGCTCTCCGGATCGCCAAATTCATCGGACAGATCCAGTAGGCTCTTGGCGGCTGCTACCGCATCGACTGAGAGGGCATCGAAATTTGCCACAATTTCGCTCTGATTGACCCGCGCGAGAACCGGCGCCAGCTCATCGGCCACGCCGCGCAACTCATCGCTGATAGCCGCAATATTGGTGAGGGTCGCTCGCACTGTATTGCCCTCGACATCGATGACCGTCCCGATCTGCTGTGTTGCTTTGTCTAGGGACTCGAGGCTGGTAACGAGCGGTCTCTCCAGTTCGTCGAGAAAGCCATCGATACTAACGGTGGCCTCAGTAATTGCCCCCAAAGGTTCTTGTAGGGATTCGTCGGTAACGAAAGTTTCTAGCTCGTCGCTTAACTTCGCGATATCAGAGAGGGTAACCGAGGCGTTGCGCGAGACCGCATTGAGGTTGGCGGTAAATTCCGGCGAACTCAGAATGTTTGAGATTCGCTGCACGGAGCGGATGAGCGCGTTGACATTCAGTTGAGATTCGCCGGATAAGCGCGATCCATCACAGATGACGATCGCCGGATCGCAAGCCGAGTCTAAAGGCGGTGCGGCAGACTCCAAAGAGAGATCCGGGTCGAGCGGCTTGATATCAATTGCCGTCTCGCCAATTAGGCCAGACTGGTTGGCTTCAATTGATGAGTTGCTCGGAATCAACAACGTGCCAGCGTCGATCTCGACTTCAACATCCACGCCGGTGGGGTTGGGTGTTACGGCAACCACCTTACCCACGCGCACGCCGCGATAGGCCACGGCCGTGCCGGGTTGCATGCCGCCAGCATTGACAAATTCGATGGTGGCTCGGTAGGGCTTCCCACCGCTGCCGAGCCCTACAAGCCAGAGCCAAAAGTATCCCAAGGCTGATAGAGAAACCGCGGCGAGCGCCCCAACCGAGGCATATCGCATCATGCGTGAGAGGGGCATCGTGAGTCTTCCTCGCAGATGGGGCTTCAGCAGCAAAGCTGCTGCAAATTAGGAATGAAATCAGGATAAGAGATAGCTGCCGATTCGGCCCCACCGACGATTGTGGGACCTTTGGCGGCCAGTGCCGCAATTGCCAAGCTCATGGCGATGCGGTGGTCGGCGTGGGCGTCTACTTCTGCACCCGCCAAGGGCGCGCCCCCCCGAATTTCTAGACCATCGGGTAGCTCGGTGACCCGAGCCCCCAGACGAGCGAGCTGGGTGGCCATCGCGGCGAGGCGATCGCTTTCTTTGACGCGCAGCTCTGCTGCATCCTTAATTACAGTCGTGCCCGTTGCAAAAGCGGCTGCCACGGCAAGTATGGGGATCTCGTCGATGAGGCGCGGCACTAGGGCCCCACCAATCTCGCAGGCCTGTAGGGGGCCAGCTTTAACGTGTAGGTCGGCTACCGGCTCTCCGGCCACCTCTCGCTCGTTGAGGCGCGTAATATCGGCGCCCATTTTAGCCAAGGCATCGAGTACGCCCGTGCGGGTCGGATTGACGCCAACGTTCTCAATAGTCAGCGCCGAGCCCGGTACGATCGCCCCAGCGACTAACCAAAAAGCTGCCGAACTGATATCTCCCGGTACCACCACCGTTTGACCCTGCAAGGTGGCAGGCCCGACAACCGTGGCGCTGTGGGTTTCCGGGTCGATTTCCAGGGTCGCCCCGAAGGCCCCGAGCATGCGCTCGCTGTGGTCGCGCGAGAGTGCTGGCTCGGTGACGGTCGTGCGCCCCGCAACGCTCAAGCCCGCTAGGAGAATGCAGGATTTGACCTGGGCTGAGGCCACCGGCGAGTAGTAGTGCAGGGGCTGCAGCCGCTCGCCACGCACCGCCAAGGGGGCAAGCGTGGCACCACCGCGCCCCCAAATCTGGGCCCCCATCTGTTGTAGGGGTTTGACGACCCGGCCCATCGGCCGCGACCGCAAAGATTTATCTCCCGTAACGCTAAAAAAGCGGCCCGGATGGGATGCTAGCAGACCCAACATCAGGCGCAGGGTCGTGCCAGAGTTCCCGGCGTCGAGCACGTCTGCTGGCTCGCTCAAGTTTCCCAGCCCGATCCCTTCGACAGTCACCTCGTGGCTATCAAGCTCGGAGACGACCGCTCCCATAGCCGCCATACACTTGGCGGTGCTGCGCGGATCTTCACCCAGAAGCAGGCCCCGGATGCGTGTTTTGCCTGCAGCGATCGCGCCGAGCATCAAGGCGCGGTGGGAAATCGACTTATCCCCCGGCACCTGCAGAGTTCCTTGCAGGGCCAATCCTGCAGCCGGTGGCGCGATTGTTAAGTCTTGTCGGCCTCCCGTAGCGCGCAGCGTGACGATCGAATCGGGCATGGCATGGAACTGAAGTTATCGACGAGCCAGGTTCAAGATACCGCCGCTTCGCCTGCCAGGGCAATACAATTGCGCCGAGCCATGCGCTAGCCCGCAAAACCCTAATCGGCGCTTGATTGCGGGGTCGACCCTGGAGTGGACTCCTCTAAAAACTTAATCGGCCAGAATTCCGGGCGAACCCGCGCGGTCTGCTCTTGCATCACGGCCTCTGCCTGCCGGGGGTCGAGGTTGCGATCCAAGCGGGCCTGCAGGCGAGTGACTCGGCGCTCGGTACGCGCCACCTCCGCCCGAATGGCTCGCAAGCGAACCTGCTGGGACCAGTAATGGGGAACGAGGTTCGAGAGGGCGGCAAACGCCACCAAAATAGCCGAGAGATCGATGCCCAACTTACAGCCAATTTCGAGGAGGCGGCCCTTCGGGAAGGGTCGAGACTGAGCAGAAGGACTCAACGCTGCAGCAGCAGCCTGCCGCCGCGCGTGCAATGGGCGGGAGATAGGAACCGGTTGGCGGCGAGCTGGCATCGATGTCGGTTTTCTCATGGCAAAATCCATCAAGCATGGAGAGGCGGTCGGACGTTCGGTCGGACGTTCGACCGCTCGGCATGGCTGCCAGGACGGCCCCCGCTAAAAATGGTTGCAACAAATCGGCGCGCCAAGCGCTCTAGCAGCCTGCCCAATCGCGCTTTACTTGTACAGCTCGGAAGACAGGCGGAATGCCAAGATGCCAGGAATCAGAGCGATAACCAGTGCGACGAGAACCTGAGTATCTGAAAGCGACATTGTCGGGCAAGCTCCTTAGATGCAAATACAATTTCTGTTTCTACAACTTTGCGTCATTTTCGAGCGGAACCCTGGCGGAGCGTTACAAAACGCCACAATATGCGGATCCCCCCGCCCCACGCCGACTCTACGGGCCCTACCTGACGCCGCCGATGGCTAGCATTTCTTCGACCCTTGGGGTGGCAGCTCCAGAGGCAGGGGGCCGAGCAATCCCTTCCGAAAGTCATCGAGCAAGCGACGCGCGGAGCGCTCGACATCGTTGCGATCGCAGCGGGCAGCAACATCGTGGAGATAGTCTTCGCCGCTTTTGAGCCCGACTTCTAGCTCGTAGCGCTCGGCCAAGGCGGCTTCGAGGTCGAGCTCGACAACTAATTCGATAAATGCAGCAGCGATACGCTGATTGTCATAGGCTGCTTCGCCGATATCTTCACAGATTGCTAACTTAATAGCTGCAGATCGATCTTTGAGCAGCGAAGGAATGACTCCCGGCGCGTCCAGGAGTTCGATCGTCTCCGAAATTCGCACCCACCGCAACCGCCGGGTGACTCCCGCTCTTCGAGCGCTCTCGACAACCTTTTTCCCCACCAGACGGTTAATAAGAGCTGATTTGCCCACGTTAGGAAACCCGATGGCAACCGCTCGGACTGGCCGGGGCAACAAGCCGCGATTGTGCCGACGCTGATTGGCAGCAGCACCAACCACTTGCGCCGCAGCTGCGATCGCCCGAACGCCGTGACCTTGCTGGGCGTTAGCAAAGTAAGGCGTCTCGCCGCCAGCCTCAAACCACTCTTGCCACTGCAGGCGCGTGTCTTTAGGAATCATGTCCATGCGGTTGAGTACGAGAAGCCGTGGTTTGCTGCCAATCCATTGGGGAACTTGGGGGTGATGGGATGTTAGCGGAATGCGCGCGTCGCGAACCTCCAACACGACATCGACCAATTTGAGCTGGTCTTTTAACTCCCGTTCGGCCTTGGCAATATGACCGGGGTACCATTGGATAGAAGACATGGAATTGCTCGACTGCGGCTAAATTTCGCCTGAATGTGGGTGGGTATTTTCTTCCCTTCAGAATAAGTCGGCCCGTTTCTCGAGGAGAAATTCGCGTGACACTCCGGTCGCTCTCAGCCTCGAACTAGAAAACTGCCACAGGTTGCATGGGGCATGTGTAGGATAGAGTGTAGGCGGTGACTTGGGACCGCTGTCGTTAGGGCCGTGCGGAACGCCAGTCTTGACCGGAGATGATACGGAGTAGGGACAACAGAGATCTTCCCATGGTCGACAGAGTAATAGGCGGGCGCTATAAGCTGCTCAAGGTGCTCGGGAGGGGGGCGTTCGGCCAGACGTATTTGTCCCAAGACCTGGAGAATCCAAAGTCCAATCGATGCGTCGTTAAAGTCTTAAAGCCACAAGCAACAGACGAACTTACCCTGCGCGAAGCGAAGCGACTCTTCGGAATCGAAGCTGAAGTACTCGAGCGTCTCGGCGATCACGCGCAAATCCCTGCCTCTCTGGGTTCGTTTGAGGAAGATGGTGAGTTTTACCTGGTTCAGGAATTTATCGACGGTCACGACTTAACCAGAGAAATTCGCCAGGGCGAGCCTCTAAGTGAGGAAAAAGTTCGCGATCTTCTGTTCGGCATCCTGCCCGCCCTCGCCCACATTCACCAAAAAAACGTCATTCACCGAGACCTCAAGCCCTCTAATTTACGCCGGGCCCGCGACGGCCGCATCGTATTAATTGACTTTGGTGCGGTCAAAGAGATTAAGACTCTCGTCATGACAGCCAGCGGTCAGCCCAAACCCAGCATCGTGGCCGGGACCCAAGGCTACATGCCGCCCGAGCAGCTGCGCGGCCGTCCCCGCCCCAATAGTGATGTCTACGCGCTCGGGCTCATCGCCATCCAGGCGCTCACCGGTCGAGCGCCCATGCAATTAGCCGAAGATCCCCAAACTGGGGAACTTGTCTGGCGCGATTATGTTGCCGAGATTTCCGAGCCTTTTGCAGATTTGCTCGAGCGCATGGCTTGCCCGGATTGCACGCAGCGCTATCAGTCGGCTGGTGAAGTCCTCGAAGACCTCGATGCAATCGTCAATACCAAGGTTAAGAAGCTCAAGCCTTGGCGTCGATCTACTACCTCTCAAGGCCAGAAACTCCCGGTTCCCCTGTGGCGCCGTTTGCTACCAGCGGGGATTGTTTTGGGACTGCTGGGGACGGGCACGGTCGCAGGCTTGCCCTACGGTAAGGCCATGCTAGCTTACAACGAAGCGAACGAGCTGTTGCGGGAAGGCCAATATGAAACGGCGATCGAGACTTACGATCGCGTATTGGAGGTTTTTTCTAACTCCGCACCAGCCTGGCAGTTGCGGGGCTACGCGGCCTCCCAGTTGCGCCGTTTCCAAGATCAGTACGACGCTTGCAATCGCGCCTTAGAAATCGATCCGTCGTTTGTCGAGGCCCTGAATTGCCGGGGGCTTGCCTCCAATAGCTTGGGCAACTACGATGCAGCAATCGCTGACTTCGAGCAAGTTGTCGAGTTGCAGCCAGACTTCTTCCAAGCCTGGAATAACCTGGGAGAAGTTTTATTACGTCTAAAACGTCCCGAGGCTGCCCTAGCTGCTTTCGATAAAGCTATCCTTTATGAAAAGGATTATCTTTTTGCTTGGAACAATCGCGGTAATGCTCTGCGAGAGCTGGCGCGCTTTGCCGAAGCCGAGGTGGCCTACGAGGCAGCCATTGGCATCGACCCCGGATACCCTTATGCCTGGAACGGTCGAGGCGTGGCCCGTCGTAGGTTGGGGCGCAACTCAGCAGCACTGGAGGATTTCATTACAGCGAGCGAACTCGCACCGAACGCTTTCTTCGAAGCCTGGTACAACCGCGGGATTGTCCTGGCCGAACTAGACCCGCCCCGGCCCCGAGAGGCCATTGCAGCCTTCGACAAAGCCATCGAGATCAAACCCGACTACCAGGCAGCCATCCAGCAGCGACAAACCGTTCGTCAGAAATTTGGATTATGAGGGAGGCCAAAGAGATCCATCAACCTTCAGAAGAGGGCGTCGAGACCGCCTCAATCGGTCTGGCTATTCCCCAGAAGCCGAAAAAGCACTGGGTGCGGCTGGCTTGTGGATTGGCAATTTGTCTTGGCTGCTTGTGGGTGGGGCCGGTGGCACTGGCTGTCTGGCGCTACCGGCAGGCAAACGAATTAGTCCGGGCGGGTGAATACCAACGGGCGCTCGTTCTCTACGATCTGGCCCTCGAGCATCTGCCTGATTGGGCGGACCGCACGGTTATTTGGATCAATCGAGGCTTCGTTTTCTCGAAAGCTCGTCGCTTTCAAGAGCAGTTGAACTCTTGCGATCGCGCCTTAGAACTCGAACCCAACTCCGTTCCCGCCCACAATTGCCGGGGCCTGGCCTTGAATGGCATGGGACGCCACAACGAAGCGATTGCCGCCTACGATGCCGCCCTCCGCATCAATCCTCGTTTCCATCAGGCTTGGAATAACAAAGGCGAGGCTCTGGCCGCGATGGGGCGCCTCGAAGCCGCCCTCTCCTCATTCAATCTGGCTCTATCCTACGAACCCAACTACTTATTCGCTCAAACCAATCAAGGGAACGCCCTGTTGCGGCTGAAACGGTATCCTGAGGCCCTGCAGGCATTCGCGGCTGCCATCGAAATCGACCCAACCTATAGCTATGCTTGGAACGGACGCGGCAACGCTCACCGGCTGCTGGGCCTTCATGAAGAAGCGATCGGCAACTACGAACGAGCGGTCGAAATCGACGGGGGCTTCTACGAGGCACTCTACGGCAAGGCGCTCTCCCTAGCAGCCCTCGACAGGCTCCCAGCTGCCCTGACCGTCCTCGATCGCGCCATCGAGGTCAAACCCGACTTTCGCAGCGCGATTGAGTTGCGCGTGGATCTGCGGGCGCGCCTAGAAAAAGCTGCCAGCGAGTCCTAGTTTTTAGGATCGTTTCACAAACCCTCCCCAGCAGAGAGCGATTGTCTGCTCTTAGAATGCAATTAGGTCATGGCGGCGGCGCCTACGACCTGACATCATCCTCGCGAGGCCACTGTCATGGATATCAAGCTGCTTTTAATCGTTCTTTCTCCCCTCTTTATTGCTGCAACGCTCTTCTTTGCAACCAAAAACGGCTTCTACAACACCGATCGCTACCACGGCAACGGTTCCGCTCACTAGAAGCGCTCCGTTGCAGCGGTTTGTCCGCTCCCAGCACTGACTAGGCTGGGGCGGTCTTTGAAGAAGTAGCGAATTTGGATTGACGGGATTTGTTCGATCGGCTTTCCTGCTACGCCCGGGGGGTGGGTCACGACCGCGAAGGTGTCTGCTTGGAATTGCGCCTGGGCTCGCGCCGCGTTCTTTTAGACTGCGGCTTACAGGCAGACAAAATTCTCGATCTGGCTGCAGCACCCCTCGATGCTGTTTTTTGCTCCCACGCCCATGCCGAGCACGCTCGCGGGCTGCTCGCGCTGCACCGGGCGCGGCCCCAGCTACCCGTCTACGCTAGCTGGGAGACGGCCCGCTTGCTGCCTCTCAATTGGCCCACTGAGGCGGTAGTGCCTTTTTGCCAAGAAATCGGCTGGCAGGCTCCCGTGCGGGTCGCCCCTGAGTTGAGCGCCGCTTTATTTCCAGCCGGTCATTTGCCAGGGGCAGCGGCGATCGCCCTGACGCATCACACGCCGCGCCGCACCTACAGAATTCTCTACACTGGCGATTTTTTCCTCTCCAATTCCCGCCTCGCAGAAGGACTGTCTCTCGAGTTGCTGCGGCAGTTCTCGCCCGACATTGCAATTGTGGAGGGGACCTACGGCACCGCTCGCCATCCTCACCGCCGCCGCCAAGAAAACCAGCTAATGGCCCAAATCTCGGCTTGGCTCGAGCGCCAAGTTGGGGTCTTGCTCCCCCTGCCCGCCTTTGGTGTTGCCCAGGAAGTTCTGGTACTGCTGAGATCGCACCATCAATTCACGGGTCGCGACCTCGATATTTGGGTCGAGGAACCTGTAGCGATTGCTTGCGATACTTATCTAGACCTGCTGCCTACTTTGCCCGCAGCAGTGCAAAACTTTGCCCGCCACCAGCCTCTGTTTTGGGACGAGCGAGTGCGGCCGCGCCTGCATCGCCTACCGGCTGGGGCCTCTCCACCTCCGGCACCCAGCATCGTTTTGGCCGATCGAGAGGGCGATTGGCAGCGACACTGCCGGGCGCGACCGGACCGCTGGGCGATTTTGCTCCCCGAACGGGGCGATCGTCCGACTCTTGGGGCCGAAATTGCCCGCGGCGCGGCGATCGACACATTCTTGCTGGCCCAGCACAGCGATGGCTTGGGAACGACTCAACTCATTCACAATCTACGGCCCCAACACGTCCTCTTCGTCCATGGAGCGCCCGAGTATCTAGCGGACCTAGCGGCCCTCGAAGAACTACAAAACCGCTACCAACTCCACCTTCCCAGCCCCGACCAGCTTGTCGAGCTGCCCATGGGCGATAAATTTCTGCAGCCCGCCGCGCCCCCAGAGCGCCACCACGGGGGTGAGGTCCGGGACGATGGCAGCCAGATTGCCATCTTCTTGTCTGACTCCGTGCGCGGCGACCCGCGCTGGCATAACTTCGCCGATACCGGGGCCATCCAAGCCCGCTGGCAGGGCAACGAACTCGTGCTGCGGGGCATCTCGGCCCGCGAGCTGCTTAATTCTGCTCGCGCCGAGCGCGCCGTTCCGGTCGACCTGCAGTGTTGCGGCAACTGTTCGTACTACCAGCACCGCAGCTGCCGCAATTCTGCTTCGCCACTGTTCGGCCTGCAAGTTACGCCCGATGGGTACTGTCCGGCCTTTGCCAGCAAACCCAGCCAAGCAGAAGCCTAAGCTGCTGCTACTGTGGCTTCCGCACGCTTGAAGGCCTCATCGAGGACTTCCGAGAGCGTGGGATGAGTGTGAACGTTGAAGGCTAGCTCCCGAACGGGGCGACGCGCGGCGATCGCATTGGCTGCTTCCTGAATCAAGTCAGAGGCGTGGATGCCAATGATGTGGACCCCCAATAATTCGCCGGTGTCTTGGCGGTAGATAACCTTAGCGAGACCCTCGGTTTCACCTTCAGCTAGGGCCTTGGAGTTGCCCTTAAAGTAGGTCCGCGCCGTAGCCACAGTGAAGCCTTCTGCCTCGGCGAGCTGCTTGGCAGCGTCTTCAGTGAGGCCCACGTAGCTGATTTCCGGGTGAGTGAAGGCTGCCGCCGGAATGCTGCGGTAGTCGATTTCTTTAGCGCGCCCGCAGATGTTTTCGACGGCAATGATGCCCTGAGCCGAGGCCGCATGAGCCAGCATCATTTTGCCGGTGGCATCGCCAATGGCCCATAGATTCGCGACAGGCTCGCCATCGGCGAGAACTTGCATTCTGTCATCAACTGGGATAAAACCGCGTTGGGTTTCGACGCCCAGGGTCTCGAGACCGATATTTTTCGTTGCGGGAATGCGACCGGTTGCCACCAGAGCCGCATCAACCTCAAGAGTCTCGACGGGTGCTTTGGTTTTGGCATCGATGAGTTCGATAACCACTGGCGAACCGGGCGTGACTTTAGCGGCGAACACGCCCGTGCGCGTCTCTATGGGGCGGGGGTCGATCAGAAGGCGCTTGGCAATTTTGGCAATGTCGCGATCGAAACCTGGCATGAGCTTGTCGAGGGCTTCGATCATCGTGATTTCGCAGCCGAGTGCGGAGTATACGTCGGAAAATTCCAGACCGATGTAGCCGCTGCCAATGATGGCCACCCAGTCTGGCAGCCAACTCAGCTTGACCGCGTCGTCACTCGTGAACACGGTTTTGCCATCGATTTTGATGCCGGGTGGGACGAAGGGCGTCGAGCCCGGTGAGAGCATGATGTCGCGAGCGGTAACAATCTTCTCGCCCTCGTCAGTCAAGATGCTCAATTTCTGCGGGGCGACAACCTTACCCCAACCGCGAATGGTATCTACCTTGAGGTGCGCCAGACTGTTGGTCAGATCGCCGCGAATTTTACCGACCAGGTTGCCGGCGTGGGCGGCGATGGCCGCGCGATCGAAACTCACACCCGCAACGTCAATTCCCATCGCTTGCAGGTGCTTGGCATCCTGCATTTCGCGAACGCGCCCGGAGGCGGCCAAGAGAGCCTTAGAAGGAATGCAACCGCGATTGACACAGGTGCCGCCCATATCTTTGGCTTCTACGATCGCACTCTTGAGGCCGCACTTGACTGCATGGAGCGCCGCGCCGTGGCCGCCGACACCCGCGCCCAGGATGACCAAATCGTAATCAAATGTTTCGCTCACGGCTTCTCTCCCTTGTCACTGCGGCTTAATTTAAAGAATTATTCCAGTCTCTTATACTAACGAACCCTCGTCTAGCCGCCGCTGTCGCCGCACCTCATAGAGCAGCAGAGCCGAGGCAATAGCCACATTCAGCGACTCCACTCCCGGGGCCACCGGAATCGACACCTGCCGGTCGGCGGTGGCTGCAAGCTCCTCGGAAAGGCCTGCTGCTTCGTTACCCAGGAGTATGAGGGTCGGCCGCCGCAGATCCGCGTCCCAAAAACTGGTTCTGGCCCCACCCAAAGCTGCCACCACCTGACCCCCTCGCCCTTGAAAATCCCGCACGATCCGGCCCAGGTCCGGCACCACTGCCAAAGGAGTGCCAAACCAGGCACCAGCCGAGGCGCGCAGAACTTTAGGATTGTCGGGTTCGACGCTCCCGGCCGAGAGCCACACGCCCCGGACTTGAGTGGCGGCGGCGGTCCGAATCAGCGTGCCGAGGTTGCCCGGATCTTGCAGGCGCTCGACGGCGACACCCAAACTGAGTTTTTCGAGGCTCGGCACTTGGGGCCAGAGTCCGCGGGCCATCACCGCGACTACCCCATCGGGATTGACCGTCGTGGCAATCGCCGCGACCACTTCGGCAGAAACCAATTCGGCCCTTTGGGCCAGCCGAGCGGCTCTCTGCCAGAGCTGGGGATGTTTTTCTTGCCAATCGGGGGTGGCACAGAGGGCGCTCAAAGTACAGTCGCGGTCGCAGGCGGCCCCAATGAGGTTGGTCCCTTCGAGCAATAGCAGCTCTTGGCTGCGGCGCTCTTTGGCCTTGTGTAACTTCCGCAGTTGCTTGACAAAGGGATTTTGCAGGCTGGTCAGCATGGGATGACCCGGGGCCACTTCGCCGGGCGAGGAGAGAATTTACAGGAGCATTCACACGGTATGGGGCACCCCCGACTTAGGAGCGCTCGAGGCTATCGTCAGGGGACGAATCTAGCCGGGGCAAAATGCGATCGCACGCAAACAGCGTCCCAGCAGTCACGCACAGGGGAATCGTCAAAAAGTTCAGTATCGGCAGGCCGACCAAGACCAGACAAACCAGCGAAAAGGTACCGCTTGCAGGCAAGGCCCGCATAAAAATCGCCAGTTTTTGCCGAAATCGCAACCGCCGCCGCTCGAGAGCCCCATCAAAAAAGTCCAGGCCCACCAGCAGTGCCGAGAGTGCCATGCCCCCCAAGCTAGCGATTACGGTCCCCGGACCCGGCACGAAGTTCAAACTTAACAGAATCAATCCAATAGGTAGAGCGAGGACCAGTTTTTTAAGCTCGAAAAGAATTGCCCGGCCGAGATCGCGGGCGAGGCCTACTTCGATCGCGACAAGCGTTCCAGTTCGAATTTTCTCCACCCGTTCCGAGAGCTTGCCATAGAAGGGGGCTCCCAGAAGCGTCCCAAACTGCACCAAAATAAGCCCTACCAAAAGCGAAAGTCCTATAGCCGCAATTAGCTGGAAGACCCAGCCCAAAGCAGCAGTGACGTTGCCTAGAAAGTCCAACCATGCAGGTAGCCGCGCGACGACCGCCCCCGTCTCTGAGGTGATAGCCTGCAGCAGTCGCTGCGCGTAGGGCCAGAGTCCGATGTAAAGAATGCTCCCGATGGCAATGTTGAGAGCGACCGGGGCGATCGTGTAGCTCCAAAGCTGCGGCGACCTGCGTAACAATACCAGCGCGCGCAGAGGGTAAGTCGCCCCTGAAACTGCACCAAAACCACCAAGAACGCGTTTCACAATCCGACAAGAAACTCAATAATTAAGTGAGGGAGATCGCCAACATCTGGTACGGAAGGCATTCGACCTCGCGTCATATTTTCCTGCAGCATGCGGCAGCTGTTCCGTCGAGAGCTAGTACCCTCACAACCCCCGGAGATTGCATCGGTAACAGCAATCGGAACCGTACTCATCCTGCCAAGATAACCACACCTAAATGCTGAACCTTCCCACTTTACCAGCGTCTATACCTGTACTACGATGAGGAAAGATAAAAGAACTTGAAACGAGTTTGGGTGAGGGAAGCGGTACCGCTGGGAGTTCCCGGGATTGACTGGGAGCGAGAGCGCCACGAGGGCGGCTGGAGTACCGACCGGCCTACTAAGGAAAGTTTTAGTTTTGAAGTCCGCACGCAGTCGTCAGCACAGCCAAACGAATCCGACTCGCGCTTGGTTGACCCCAACCGCTTCGCGGCCAGAAGCTCTTCTGAGCCCAGGTAGTCGCGAACGGTGTTTGTTTTCCCATTTTCCAAGTTGAGGGTGTGAGACCGATTGCAGTCGAGAAGCAGCCAATTCAAAAAGTTACGAGGACGAGACACCAGACATGCCAACTGCCAAAGTGAACGCTAAAGCGGAACGTCCGATGATGTCAGCGGACATGGTACGAACCTATCTGCACGAGATCGGTCGAGTCCCCCTGCTGACTCACGAGCAAGAGATTGTTTACGGCAAGCAGGTGCAAGAACTCATGACTCTGCTGAAAACCCATGAAGAGCAGGAGCAAGAGCTTGGCCGCGCGCCCACACATTCGGAGTGGGCTGCTCGCGTGCAACTGAGTGAGACCGACTTACAGGCTAAGGTCGACCGCGGCAACCGAGCCAAGCGCAAGATGATTGAAGCTAACCTGCGGCTGGTCGTCGCGATCGCCAAAAAGTATCAGAAGCGCAACATGGAGTTCTTGGATTTGATTCAGGAAGGAACTCTCGGTCTCGAGCGCGGCGTAGAGAAATTCGATCCGACCCGAGGATACAAGTTCTCGACCTACGCATACTGGTGGATTCGGCAAGCAATCACCCGGGCGATCGCCCAGCAGGCTCGCACCATTCGCTTGCCCATTCACATCACCGAGAAACTCAACAAAATTAAGCGCATGCAGCGCGAGCTCTCTCAGCAGCTGGGTCGCAATGCAACGCCTGGCGAGATTGCTGAAGCCCTGGGTCTCGAGACCGGCCAGATTCGCGAGTATCTGAGTGTGGCACGGCAGCCTATTTCGCTGGACGTTCGCATTGGGGATAACCAAGACACCGAGCTCTCGGACCTCTTGGAAGACAGCAGCGATAACTCCCCCGAAGATTACCTAACCCAGGAATCCATGCGCCAAGACCTCGATACGCTCATGGCGGAGTTGACCCCGCAGCAGCGTGCCGTTCTTTCTCTGCGCTTCGGCCTCGAAGACGGCAACGAGCTATCCCTGGCCAAAGTTGGTAAGAAGCTCAATCTCAGCCGCGAGCGCGTGCGCCAACTCGAGCATCAGGCACTGTCGCAGCTGCGGCGGCGCCGCACTGCCGTCCAAGAGTACATCGCCAGCTAGCGTCCGCCTCCAGCTTGGCATGGCTTCGGTCGGGCTCCTTCTCAGGCAGTGGCAGACGCCACTGCCTTTTTTTGGCAGCAATTAGGGCCACATCAAAATATGTCACGCGGCCGTCGCACTCCACCCTGCAACCGGGCTATGGTGAAGCTATGCAAAGCTGAGACGTGCGATATCCCGGAGAGCACCAAAGGCTTTAGGGTGCCAGGGATAGAGCCTCTCAAGACAACGCTAGGCGGAGAGCTGACGGACGACATGAGAACTTTTGATTTACTGGCGTTTCATCTACCGCGAGTGATTCTGTCGGTTGCGTTCGTAGCAGTCGGTGCGTTCGGCGGTGCGACCGGGCTACAGGCCACCGAGGTAGAGCGCGCCAGCGGTAGTGCCGAGCGTCGCAGCGCGACTGCGGCAGGCTTGCCTGAGGGACTGCACTTGTACGGGCAGGTTCCCGAGCCGGGCGTTCTAGGCCGCGAATACCTCGTACTACAGGTTGAGGGCGACCGCGCTATCGGTGCAGTTTACTTGCCGAGATCGGAGTTTAGTTGCTTCTCCGGCGTGGTTGGGCCGCGCCAGCTCGAGCTGACGATTGACGATGACTACACCCGAGACAGCTACCCTTATGCGATTGCGCTGGTACCCGTATCGCCCTTGGCCAGCAGCGGCGCGCCCACCATCGGAGTCGGCCTTCAGGGCTACCATCGCCTGGACGCACCGAGTGTTGGCGATCTGAGCATCTTAAACAGTTGCCGCCGTCGTGCCGGGGAGTTCTAGGTAGGCTTCCTGCGGATCGTCAGCATTTGGTTTCCCCCTTTTTGCAGTTCGTACTCGACAGTCTCGATTGCTGTGAGGTAGCCACAACCGCTCGACTCGGATACCAGGTCGTCGAGGTAGGAGCAGCGCTCGCCTGCTAGGGTCAGTAGCGGGAAGACGCGGACTTCTCGACCCACTCGCAGCAGCTCGCGCACTGCTGCCCGATGAAAGGCAAGATCCAAGTGGGCGGCGTAGAGCAGCAAAAAATGGGAGCACAGCACCAGATCGAACTCGCCGTCGGCGAAGGCAAGCTGTGGGAGCTGGCCACAGCGATAGCGGCCGACTTGTTTGCCTCGATCGTAATCGGCCAGAAATCGCTCCAGAGTCTCGACTCGGCTGGCGCGCAGCGCTTCGGGAGAGGCATGGGTTTTCCAAACCCAGTCATCGGGAGTAGCGCGCACTTGGGCGATGATGTCATCGACAACGGCCTCGAAGCGCTGGCGAATTTCCGCACCTGAGAATTGATAGATTGGATCGACGGAGATAACGCTCGCGCCGAGAGCTGTGGCTTCAGCGTTGAAGCTGGCCGGGCCGTCAGCAATGCTGAGGATCCGACGCTGCCAGTCGGCTGCTGTCAGTGCAAACATGCGAGCGTATTCAGCCAACGAGCGCCCGAAGGGCACGATACTCTCGAGTTCGACGGCCATGAGGTTTCATCAGTCGCATTGCAAACGCGCGAGCTACTGCAAGTTTTACAGGCTTGGGTTAGCTTGCCAGAGGCGAGCCGGCTTCGACCAGGAAACGGAAAGCCTTAGCGATGTAGCTCGCGCACTCAGAAGGCGATCGCTCGTAAAAGCCTCGCCAGGCAGCCGCCTTTTCCCCATCGTAGCGGTCGGCGCGCTCGGGATGCGTCTCGAGCCAGGCAATGCGGACGGCGTGACCGACAATCACATCCAAGACGAGGTACTCGGCAATTTGTAGTTTGGGATTGCGCTCGATGAGGGCGCTGAGTTCTATTAGGGCTTCGATGTTGACCTGGCGGTACTCTGGGGCCTCAATTTTATTGAGGAGGTGTTCGACGCGCAGGGCAAAGTTTTTCTCGCCAGGGGTCATCTCAGCCACGATGGGAGCGCTGTCGAGTCGGTTGCGGCGCTCGAGTTTGTCGCCAATCACCAGACCCTGACAGCGATCGAGCAGCTGCCAAACCCCCGGATAAAATCCAGGAGGAACTCGGTTGAGGGCCCCTTCAAGCTGCCGCCGCCGCAACCAGCTGTCGCCGATTTCTTCGCCAGCGGGTTCGTGGGGGCGAACGACCCAGTCGATTGCTGGCTCTACAGTTTTGATGTGGAGCGACTCTTGCTTCTGGAGCAACTGATTGGTGCTGTCGTAGCCTGCGAGCACCTGTAGGAGACGCTGGCGCATCTCGCTCGGAGAGCGCTCCATCAGTCGCTCGTAGGCTTCATCTTGGGTCACGCCGAGTTCTTGAGCCAACTCGCTCACCAACAACAAAATGAGATAGCCCGTTCGCAGCGTCAGCAGGCCGTCAATGAGGTGGGGCTCGGCTTTGACGATCGAGCCGAGATAAATCAAAATCTCCTGAGTGAGGGCGCGATCGCGAATGTCCTCGCGGCAAAACTCGCAAATTTTGGCATAAAGCTCGTCTCTCGAGAGGGGCCGGTCGATGGTGGAGTCGGGGCTGTAGGCGCGGCCGACGACGATCTGCTTGCCCTGCACCAGGATCTCGGCAACCGCATCAGAGAGACCGACATCGATTTTGTCGAGCAGGCCCGCACCGTACCGGACGATTGCCCAAAAGATAGGCTCTTCGGTACCAGCTTTTTGGTAGGTTTCCTCGATGAGGTCGGCGACGGTCACGGTTTCCCACTCGGCACCGAGGCTCGTATCGGCATGCAGGCCGCGCAGCCGCGCGAGGGCCTGGAGGAGTTCGATTTGCTCGTAGAGATTCTGAGAGGCGCACAGGCGCGATCGCAGGCGCTCGGGATCTGCTTCGACCTCCAGGGAAAATTCTTGAGCGCCGCTGAGGGGCTGACTGAGCGCGCGCTCGTACCGAAGGTACCGGCATCGTGGTGGGGCATTTTGGACCGTCGCCCGACCGAACTGAAAATCATGAAGAAAATCGATGCGCTCGGTGCTGGCCTGCAAAATTAGCTCTGACAAGCGACCGAGCTTGACGCGCGCGCCGCCACACCCGCCGCTTTGCATTTTTTGGATCAGCTCGAGCAGTGCGGGTTGAATGTCATCGCCTTCAGAGGCGACGAGCTGCTGCGTCAGGGGCAGCGCCAGCAAAGGGCGGCCGAGTTGCTGCCAGTGCTGGCTGATGTAAGCGATTTCGCTCTCGATTTGGGCGATGGTCAGCGGGCGATCGAAGGCCAGGTAGAACTGCTGCTCGTCGGAGAATGACGGCAGGAAAACGATTGTTTCGCCGCGAATGCGGAAAACTCGCGAGGTGGTCAGGCCGCGCAGGCGGCGTACGGGTCGACCGCTCAGGCCGAGCTTTTCGTTGCGGCCGATTTGTGCGTAGACAGCCGAGAGTTCGGCCGCTTTGCGAATGACAATCGGCTCGACTTGGCGTGGTGTTTCGGTGGCGATGCCGCGCTCGGCCAGGAGGTCTTGCAGCAGCTCGTCTTCAGCAATAAGCGCCACCTGCACCACTGCCCGCCGTCGGCCGACCTGTAGGTGACGTCCGAGGGGATCGAGGTCTCCTGGCGCGAGTAAACCCGAGTGCATCATGCCCCCCAGGTAGTAGAGGCTTTGGGCCCAAATCAAAGGCACATTCTCGTTGGGCGAGCGCGTCTGAGAACCGGGCTCGGCCCGCTCGGCTTCGATAGACTCTGCCGGTACGTAGTAGAGCTCGGGTAAAAGTTTGCGGCCGTCTCGCTCGATCGCAAGCCCTTGCAGGCGCGTGTAATAGACATCGCCCGTGTCGCGGTCGCCCCGGAAATAGGCTTCAAGCATGAGATAGCCCAAAAACAGCGGCCACTCGCACTCGATGTGCTCGAACTGCTGCAGCTCGGTGGGCTCGTAGTGCAGGCGATCGCGGTCTTCGATAACGGTTTGGTGGCCGTCGCGCAAGAAGCGCTTGCAGCCGTAGTTGCCCTGCAGCTTATCGATAATTTTCTGGCGAGTTCGTGCCACTAGCGTTTTATCTTCAATGGCAAAAGCCGGAAAGCCAATGGCGCTCAGCAGAGCTGCATCGGTTTCTTTGGAACTCGATTCTCGCGGCAGCAGCGACGCTAGCGTCAGGCGCGATCGCGCGATTTCGTCGGGCAGAACGTGCAAGACCGAGGCTTGGGAGCCCCGCGCCCCAAACAGGTTGAGGCCATTGAGCGCCTCGAGGGCGGCTTTGGCCATAGCAACCGAGCTGGCATTGAGTTCGGGCTTGCCCTTGTTAATTTTGTTGCCGCGCTCCCAGATGCCGTAATCGGGGGTTCGGTAGGTGCGGCCGATGTAGTAAATCAGGTTCTGGATGAAGTTGACTTCATCGAGGCCGTAAATAATCTGGATCCCAGAGGCCGTCATCTGGGCTAGCATCAGCAAGAAAATCGAGGTTGCATCGAGCTGCAGGTGGCCCCAGGCGTCGTCTTCGACGACGGCATCGCCAGTCTGGGTGCCGTACTTGGCATGGAGGGCATCTAGGGGTGACTGGCTGAGTTTGAAGGCCTCGACCTTGTGAGCTTGCCGCATCATGCAAAAGAGCAGGCCGCGCATGGTTTTTACCGTGGCATGCTCGAACTCGATGCCGTCGACGGCATCGGGGTCGTACTTGCGATAGGCCAAGGCAACGGCCCAGGCAGGCAGGATGCTATAGACGCCGTCTCTAACCCAGGCATCGGTGTAGTCGCCGTGGGCGGTCACGGCCGTGCTGGCTGGGAGTAACCCGACGATGGGATTTTGCCGTTGCAGGATAACCTCGGCAACTTCGCGGGCGTAGGCAGTTAACTCTGGCGGAACGGTCATGGGTTTTGAGGGAATAATTGAAATGCCCGCCCCAAGAACTCGCCGGGCGAGGGCACGATCGAGTATTTTCGAGGACTTGTTCTAGGGCGCCAGGGTCGGGTCTAGAATGCCAAAACCCAATTGCCGACTCTAGCGAATGTACTCCTTGAGTATGCTGTTGCGGTTTGGGTGGCGCAATTTGCGCAGCGCCTTGGCTTCAATCTGGCGGATTCGCTCGCGGGTGACGTTAAAAATTTGGCCGATTTCTTCTAGGGTTTTCATGCGGCCGTCTTCGAGACCGTAGCGCAAGCGCAAGACATCCCGCTCGCGGGGGCTGAGGGTATCGAGAACATCTTCGAGGTCTTCGCGCAGGAGGTTTTTGGAGACTTCGTCTTCGGGTGTTTCGCCATCAGCTTCGATGAAATCTCCCAAGCGCGAATCTTCCTCTTTACCAATGGGTGTCTCGAGAGAAATGGGAAGCTGCGCGGATTTGGCAATGAAGCGCAGCTTCTCAATAGTCATCTCCATGTGCTCGGCAATTTCTTCCTCGGTGGGCTTGCGGCCCATTTCCTGAGAAAGGGATTTTGTCGTCTTTTTAATGCGAGAGATGGTCTCGTAGAGGTGAACCGGTAGGCGAATCGTCCGGGATTGGTCGGCGATCGCGCGGGTGATGGCTTGGCGAATCCACCAGGTCGCGTAGGTGGAAAACTTGTAGCCTTTCTCGTGATCGAACTTCTCGGCGGCTCGAATCAAGCCGAGAGAGCCCTCTTGGATTAAATCCTGAAAGGATAAACCCCGATTCATATATTTTTTGGCAATCGAGACCACCAGGCGCAGGTTGGACTGCACCATTTTTTCCTTGGCGCGGCGACCGAAATGAACTTGGCGACGAAACTTTTGGAGGGTGAGGCCGAGCCCGAGTTTTTCGTTAACCTGCTGCAACCACTCTTCGTCGTTGGGCTCGCGCTCTAAGGTAGCGACGAGGTCCTCGCGCAGTTTCTCAATTTCGAGCAGTTCGGCAATCTGGCGGGCTAATTCGATCTCCTCGTCGGCTCTGAGCAAGCGAATGCGACCGATCTCCTGAAGATAGAGGCGAATGGAGTCTTCCGTGTAGGACTTGCGCTTGAGCTGTTCGCGCCGCCGCGCGGGAGGCTTGGCGGGCTTTCCAGAGGCGCCTGACTTGGCTTCAGCATTTCCCCCTTGAGTTTCCGCGGCGGCGGCTCCATCGCCCAGAAATTCTTCCAGTTCGCCTTCGGGGATCTTGACAGTTGCGAGTAAGTCCTGCGCTTGAGTCATGCCGTGTTCCTCTTGCTCCTTAAGCTATCTCTGATGATCGAAATGTTGCCGGGCAGCGAGCGCAGCCCCATGAAAAAATGCCACCGCTTCGACAGGATCGCTTAATTGGAGCGAACTGCAGAATGTACAGGAAATCTAAAGATCTCCCCGATTGTAGCCCTCCTCTTGCGGGGATGAACCATTGGTGCCCCGAACTCCCCAATAAATTTTTCTCGAGATGAGTTCGCGCTCTCGCAATCGCCAGCGGTTCTTCGCGCGGCACCCGACAGGTGGGGTCGCCAGCACAGCCACGCGGGCGGCACCTCGACAGGCAAGAGAGCCAGCCGGCCTCCAGACCGTGGGGTCAGGTAGACCGCAACGCAGGAAACCTTAAGACATTGTAGTTATTATGCAGAACTGCGTGCATTTTACTGTCTAAAAATCCCGATCCAAAACTCGCTTGGGGGCGATGTCTCCATTCGAGTGTGACTTTATGCTGCATCTCAGAGCCAGTGCCGGTACCGAGCTTGCAAGCCAATTAATTTGTAAGTCAGCCGCGCGGCCACAAATTGCGAGACGACCGAATGGGGAATGGGCGAGAGCTCCATCAGATCGCAGCCGAGGACTTCACGGCTACAGAAAAGCTCGTTTAAAAACTCGAGCAGGCCATACCAACTCAAGCCACCGGGTTCGGGGGTACCCACGCCAGGGATTAGCGCGGGCGTGAGGCCGTCGAGGTCGATGGTGAGAAAAATCTTAGCGGTGCCAATGCGCTCGATGGCGTGTTTTTGCCAATGGCGATCGCAGGCGATGTCGCGATCCCAGATAACCGGAATATCGTGGCTGGCAATGAGATCGGCTTCTTCCTGGCACAGGCTGCGAATGCCCACAGGCAGCGATGGCAAACCCATCTCAAAAATGCGGCGCATCACGCAGGCATGGCTGCGAACGGACCCCTCGTAGCTGTGGCGCAGGTCGCCGTGAGCGTCAATTTGAACGACGGTGAACGGCTCGTCGGGTTGAATTTGCTGGTAGGCACGGACGACTGCAGCAGTGATGCTGTGTTCTCCCCCGATGGCAATCGTCCAGCCACCGCTAGCAACGAGGCGGGTAGTTGCCTGGCAAATTGCATCCATGACGGCCTCGGTCGGGCCGGGATCGCCCGTGCGGGTGTCGCCAACGGGAGGATGGGTGTAGATTCCAAATTTCGAGCCAATTTCGCAGCCGAGTTGCTCGTCATAAAGCTCGAGTTGCTCGGACGCCTCTAGGAGGGCCTCCGGGCCGTACTGGGTGCCCTTGCGGTAGCTGGTAGTGCGCTCGTAAGGGATGGGTAGAATCGCGACGCGGGCTCGGTCGGGAGTGGCGGCTGGTTCGATGTTCGTACCGAGAAAAGAGAGCATAGACGGCCGCTTGCGAGAGTATCGAGCGCGTCCATTGTCGCAATCGCTAGTGGAATTGATGCGAAGGCGCTGCAAATATTTAAATATTTGTTAACTTGCCGAACGCAAATTCGTCTGAGAAGAAACATGAATAAAATCCCGGCAATGGGGGGCTCGGCTCGATGAGGGGCCTAGGATCGAGGCGAACGATGGGGGGCAGGGCTGAGACGTCGTCAGGTAGGCACGCGGCCATACCAACTTCTACAAACCCCGAGTGAATCCGCGTTTGCAAGGAGTTCGATGGCATGAGAGTTGCTGTCTTCAGCACCAAAGCACACGATCGCGAGTTTCTCGAAGCAGCGAATCGAGAGAGCGGATTTGAGTTTACTTTTTTTGAGGTGCGACTGACAGCACAAACCGCGCCGCTAGCGGGCGGGTTTCCGGCCGCTTGCTGCTTCATCAACGACTGTTTGGACGAAGCCGTGCTGCAAATCTTAACCCGAGGCGGCACGAAGTTCGTTGCCCTGCGATCGGCAGGCTACGACCGGGTCGATTTGGCAGCGGCTGGCGCTTTGAGCTTGGAGATCGCGCGCGTTCCGGCGTACTCCCCCTACGCCGTTGCCGAGCACGCTGTGGGGCTTGTCTTGACGCTCAATCGCAAGCTGCATCGCGCTTACAGCCGCGTACGTGAAGACAACTTCTCGCTTCGAGGGTTGCTTGGGTTCGACTTGCACGGTACCACTGTAGGGGTTGTCGGCACCGGGAAAATCGGTCGCTGCTTTGCGCGCATCATGTATGGCTTCGGCTGTAGGTTACTCGCCTACGATCTCTATCCCAACGATGAGTGCCAATCGCTGGGTATGGAATACGTGGAATTCCACGATTTGCTGGCTGCATCCGATATTATCTCGTTGCATTGCCCCCTCGACAAAGGAACCTACCATCTTATCAGCCTCCAATCTTTAGCCCACCTCAAACCCGGTGCCATGCTAATTAACACCAGTCGCGGTGCTCTCATCGACACCGTGGCTGCCATCGAAGGCATCAAGTCCGGACAAATTGGATATCTCGGCATCGATGTCTACGAAGAAGAGGCAAATTTATTCTTTGAAGATCTCTCCGATACGGTCATTCAAGATGACGCCTTTCAACTGCTGCAATCTTTTTCTAATGTCGTCATCACGCCCCATCAGGCCTTTTTTACGCGCGACGCGCTAGAGGCGATCGCCAGCACGACGATTGCTAACTTGAACGACTTCAAGGCCGGTCGCTCGTGCCCCAATCGCATCCAATAATGTCTTAGTTAAGCCTAATTAAAAAGGAGTTTACAGTACCCATGTTTGACGCTGCTGCTTGCCCCGAGACGCTCATCGAAGACGACCGCACCGGCCTCGAAGTCGAAACCCTGCGGCGCGCGATGGCTGACAATTTGTTTTACATCCAAGGCAAATTTCCTGAAATTGCGACGGGCAATGACTACTACATGGCGCTAGCCTACACCGTGCGCGATCGCTTGCTGCAGCGCTGGTTGAATACCACGCGCACTTACCTATCACAAAAAGTTCGCGTCGTTTGTTATCTATCAGCCGAGTTTCTGCTCGGGCCGCACTTAGAAAACAATGCGATTAATTTAGGAATTCGCGATCGCGTTCGCCAAGCGATTGTCGAATCCGGCCTGGACTGGCAAACGCTCCTCGATTGCGAGGAAGAGCCCGGCCTGGGTAATGGCGGCCTCGGTCGGCTGGCGGCGTGTTATATGGATTCGCTAGCTAGCCTGGAAATTCCGGCCATTGGCTACGGAATTCGCTACGAATTTGGCATCTTCGACCAAGAGATTCATGACGGTTGGCAAGTAGAAATCACCGACAAGTGGCTACAGTACGGCAACCCCTGGGAAATCCCCCGCCCAGAGGAATCCTTAGAAGTCAAGCTTGGCGGCCATACCGAGTCTTACACCGATGATGAGGGTAAATTTCGGGTCCGCTGGGTGCCTCACAATATTGTCAAGGGCATCCCCTATGACACGCCCATCTTGGGGTACCAGGTGAACACTGCCAATACCCTACGGCTCTGGAAAGCAGAAGCTCCCGAATCTTTCGATTTTCAGGTTTTTAATGTCGGCGACTATTACGGTGCGGTCGATCGCAAAGTCACCTCCGAAAACATCACAAAAGTTCTCTACCCCAACGACGAGCCCATACAAGGCAAGCAACTACGCCTCGAGCAGCAGTACTTTTTCGTCTCCTGCTCTTTGCAGGACATGATTCGCATTCACCTGCATCGCGGCGAGCCGATCGAAACCTTCCACGAAAAGTTTGCCGTCCAACTCAACGATACCCACCCGGCCATTGGCGTCGCCGAGCTGATGCGCTTGCTGGTCGACGAGCGCGGCTTGCCTTGGGAAACGGCCTGGGAAATTACGCGTAAAACCTTTGCCTACACCAACCATACGCTTTTGCCAGAAGCGCTAGAAAAGTGGCCGGTTGCCCTCTTTGGCGAGCTGCTGCCGCGCCACTTGGAGATTATTTATGAGATCAATCGTCGCTTCCTCGATCGCGTGCGGATGCAATACTCTGGAAAAATCTCTGATGTCAACTCGAAGCTAGCGGCACTCTCTTTAATTGATGAGTCGGGCGAGCGCTACGTCAAAATGGCTCATTTAGCTGCAGTCGGCAGCCATAGAATTAATGGTGTAGCTGCCCTGCACACCCAACTCCTAAAATCTGACGTTCTCAACGATTTTGCCGAGCTGTTTGCCCAGGGGAACTGGCCGCAGGAATTTGTCAATGTCACCAATGGGGTCACGCCGCGTCGCTGGATGATTCTCAACAATCCGCGCCTGAGCGAAATCATTACGAGCAAAATTGGTGAGGGCTGGAAAACCCACCTCAGCGAACTCAACAAACTCGAGGAGTTTGTTGAAGACTCGAGCTTTTGCCAGGCCTGGCGCGATGTCAAGCGTTCGATCAAAGTCGAACTCGCCCAGCGCATCCGCGATCGCCAAGGCATTGTCGTCGATCCCGATTCGCTCTTCGACATTCAAGTCAAGCGCATTCACGAATACAAGCGCCAGCACCTTAACGTGCTGCATATTATCGCGCTCTACAATCGCCTCAAGCACGATCCCGATCTCGATATCGTGCCTCGAACGTTTATTTTTGGTGGCAAGGCAGCACCGGGCTACTTTATGGCCAAGCGCATTATCAAACTGATTAATTCTGTTGGCGACGTGGTCAACAACGACCCGGTCGTTCGCGATCGCCTCAAGGTCGTTTTCTTGCCTGACTACAACGTCACCAATAGCCAGCGCGTTTACCCGGCCGCCGACCTCTCCGAGCAAATTTCCACCGCCGGCAAAGAAGCCTCCGGCACGGGCAATATGAAATTTAGCCTCAACGGCGCGCTGACCATCGGTACCTTAGATGGGGCCAATGTCGAGATTCGCGAAGAAGTCGGAGCAGAAAACTTCTTCTCGTTCGGGATGAGTGCCGATCGCGTCAAAGAACTCAAGCAGCAGGGCTATGAGCCCATGCAGCACTACCAGAGCAACCCCGTCTTGCAAGCAACGATCGACGCCATCCGCGATGGGTTCTTTTCTGGGGGCGACGCGGAATTATTCCGGCCGCTAACCGATTCGCTACTCTATGACGATCCTTTTTTGTTGTTGGCCGATTTTGGCTCCTATCTCGAGTGCCAAGAGCGCGTCAGCGAGGCCTACCGCGATCGCGAAGCCTGGACGCGCATGTCAATTCTGAATTCCGCCCGCATGGGTAAGTTCTCCTCCGATCGCTCGATTCGCGAATACTGCCAGCACATCTGGAAGGTCGAGCCCGTAAAAGTCGAATTGAAAGATTACGTTCAAGCTAACGCCACCTTGCAAGTCCGCTGAGATGTCCCTCAGTGGAGTTCTAAACCCAATGGCTCGACAATTATCCACCTAAGTTTCCGGAGGCAATCGATGACTGCTGTAACCGAAAGACTCGAGAGCGATCGCAGCCTCGATCGCGACTGCACGACGCTCTCGCGCCACATTCTCGAGCAACTGCGCAGCTTCGGCCCCGACGCCCAAGATCTCAGCGCGCTAATGGGCCGCATTGCCCTAGCAGGAAAGTTGATCGCCCGTCGCCTCAGCCGTGCGGGCTTAGTAGAAGGCGTACTGGGCTTTACAGGCGAGGTCAACGTCCAAGGCGAATCGGTCAAGAAGATGGACGTCTATGCCAACGATGTCTTTATCTCTGTCTTTAAGCAGAGCGGGCTGGTTTGCCGTCTGGCCTCCGAAGAGATGGAGAAGCCCTACTACATTCCGGAAAACTGCCCGATCGGGCGCTACACGCTGCTTTACGATCCCATCGACGGCTCGTCCAATATCGACACTAACCTTAATGTCGGCTCGATTTTTGCCATCCGCCAGCAAGAAGGTGAAGACCTCGATGGCGAAGCGCGCGATCTGCTGCAGCCAGGACGCAAGCAAATCGGGGCGGGCTACATTCTCTACGGGCCCAGTACGATGCTGGTGTACTCCCTTGGTAAGGGGGTCCATGCTTTCGTGCTCGATCCGAGCTTGGGAGAATTCATCCTGGCCCAGGAGAATATCCGCGTGCCGCAGTGGGGTCCGGTTTACAGCGTCAATGAAGGGAATTTCTGGCAGTGGGACGAGCCCGTGCGCGAATACGTCCGCTTCCTCCACGGCACCGAAGGCTACACCGCCCGCTACAGTGGCGCGCTCATTGGGGATTTTCACCGCATTCTGATGCAAGGCGGTGTTTTCTTGTATCCCGGTACCGTCAAGAATCCCGAGGGCAAGCTGCGGCTGGTATATGAGAACGCACCTCTGGCGTATCTTATCGAGCAAGCCGGGGGGCGCGCTTCGACGGGGACCGAGGCCATTCTCGATGTGAGTGCCGATCGCCTGCATGCTCGCACGCCTCTCTACATCGGCAGTCCCGACAATGTCGAGACCGTCGAAGCGTTTCTCCAGGGCCGCCGGCCAACTCAATAGATCCTCAAAGTCCTGCTGCTGCTTTCTTCCTTAAAACTTCCTAACCGCCCCGCAAGGGCGGGAAGGTCGCTTCTAGAATCGAGTGGTCGGGCCTGGCGCCGGGATGATGGCATCCGAGCTGGAAAAAAATTGCTCGCGCGAGCTGATTGGCGATCGCGGGTGTCGAGCTTTTTACCCGTTGAGATAGGAACGAAACGCAAGTTATGGTAGCCCTGTTAGACAACCCGTTACGGGTGGGTTTGCGCCAAGAGCGCACGCCCGAGCCGGTTATTCTCGTGATTTTTGGTGCGTCGGGAGACCTCACGCAGCGCAAGTTGGTCCCGGCAATCTACGAACACAAAAAAGCGGGTCGCCTCCCTCCCGAGCTGACAATTGTCGGCGTCGCCCGACGCGATTGGAGCCACGATTATTTCCGCGAGCAAATGCGCCAAGGAATCGTCGATTATTCCTCGGGCCTCCAGAGTGAAGAACTCTGGCAAGACTTCGCCCAGGGCTTGTTCTACTGTGCCGGCACCATGGACGAGGCGGCCAGCTACCAAAAGTTAAAAGAGTTCCTCGCAGAACTCGATGGCAAGCGCGGTACTCGTGGCAATCGGGTTTTCTACTTGTCGGTTTCTCCCAAGCTTTTTAAGCCGGCCATCCAAAATCTGGGCGAAGCTGGCATGCTCGACGACCCACTGCACAACCGCTTGGTTATCGAGAAGCCCTTCGGCCGGGACCTACAAACCGCTCGTTCCCTCAATCGGGTCGTGCGCGAGGTCTGTGCCGAACAACAGGTTTACCGCATCGATCACTATCTGGGCAAAGAAACCGTCCAAAACCTATTGGTATTCCGCTTCGCCAATGCGATTTTCGAGCCCCTCTGGAACCGGCAATTTGTCGATCACGTGCAGATTACCGTTGCCGAAACCGTGGGCGTCGAGGAGCGTGCGGGCTACTACGAAACCTCCGGTGCCCTGCGAGACATGGTGCAGAATCACCTGATGCAGTTGGTGGCCCTAACGGCGATGGAGCCTCCCAATAGTCTCGATGCCGATAGCATTCGGTCGGAAAAAACCAAAGTATTGCAAGCTTTTCGCTTAGCCAATACGGAAAACTTGGCAGAGTGTGCCGTGCGCGGTCAGTACTCTGCAGGTTGGATGAAGGGGCGGCCCGTCCGGGGCTACCACGATGAAGAAGGCGTCAGCCCGGATTCGACGACGCCGACTTTTGTGGCCCTGCAGCTGATGTGCGATAACTGGCGCTGGAAGGGCGTGCCTTTTTATCTGCGCACGGGCAAGCGGATGCCCAAAAAAGTCTCGGAAATCGCCATCCAGTTTCGCGATACGCCCCAGCAAATTTTCCAGTCTGCCGCTCAGCAGGCCACTCCCAACGTACTGGTCATGCGCATTCAACCCAACGAGGGAATTTCCCTAAACTTTGAGACAAAAGTCTTGGGGCCCGACTTGCGCACGCGCTCCGTTGACATGGACTTTAGCTACGGCTCTGCCCTGGGAATGGCAGGCTCTGATGCTTACAGCCGCCTGCTGCTCGACTGCATGCTCGGCGACCAAACCCTGTTTACCCGCTCTGACGAAGTCGAAGAAGCCTGGCGAATCGTCATGCCCATCCTGTCGGCCTGGGATGGCTATGCCAATCCGGCCACCGTCGCGCAATACGAAGCCGGTACCTGGCAGCCCCAGGAGTCAGAACTACTGCTGGCTCGCGGCGGTCGCCGCTGGCGTCGTCCGTGAGTTAAGATTTCTGGCCTAGAAAAGCTAAAAAAACAGGGCGATCGCGCCCGCCACTCGAACCTCACTATGACTTCTGTAGACTCTCCCCCACTCGTTTCGCTCCAAAGCCCCAAAGACACTGGCATCGACGAGATCGAGCGCGACCTCAGCGAGATCTGGCAGTCGAACCGTGCCATCGAGGGAATGGGCGTCACGCGCGCTTCGACGTTTACGCTGGTCGTCTTCGAGCCCGAAGAAACCCAACAGCTGCTGGCCGCTCTGGGATACTACACCGGGCCCGTCGATGGCATTGCCGGGCCGCGCACCACGGCTGCTGTCAAGGCCGCCCAAAAGGCCTTCGGTTTAGAAGTCAGTGGCGAGACCGACACCGAGTTGGTTCATTGCCTGCGAGCGGCTCTTACGAAGGCTCAGGCCGCCCCAGCCGGCACTCCCGAGGTCACCTACGTTCCCGACCTCGAAGGCAGCGGCATCGCCGATGCGATCGCGGCGACCAACCCTTGCCGCATTATTACTCTGGTGCCTTCGGCCCGCTCCGATGAGGGCGTCACTGCCCAGGTATCGGCCTATTGCCCGGTTCAAAAACAAGCCCAGAGCACGCTGGTGTGCTGCGAGTACATTACGCTGACCGGCGGCTCCGAAGCCCTCGATCGCGTCGGTGGCATGGTCTCGAGCCTGCTGCTGTCGCACCTGCCAACGATTACCTGGTGGAAGGCGACCCCCGATCCCGAACATGCCTTGCTACAACGCTTGGCCGCAGAGAGTAACTTGCTGGTTGTCGATTCTAGTGCCTTTAAAGAAGTCGAGACTGGATTGCTACAGCTTGGCGAACTCGGCGATCGGGAGTTGGCGGTTTCTGACTTGAATTGGCTGCGCCTCTCCGCCTGGCAGGAGCTGGCCGCCGCTGCCTTCGATCCGCCCGAGCGGCGCGCCCACGTTTGGGAGGTCGACCGCGCGACGATTGACTACGAAAAAGGTAACCCCGCCCAAGCGCTGCTGTATCTAGGCTGGCTGGCTTCGCGCTTGCAATGGACCCCAACGGCCTACACCTGCGAAGGCGGCGACTACGACCTACGGCGTGTCAAATTTACCAGTAGCGACGATCGCGAAATTGAAGCCGAGTTGGCGGGTTTGCCCGTGGCCAACCCCGGCAGCATTCAAGGCGACCTCGTCGGTTTGCGGCTCTCTTCGACAAATTTGCAAGCCGATTGCTGCACGGTGCTCTGCTCCGAATCGACCGGCTGTATGCGCATGGAAGCCGAAGGGGGCGCCCAGGCTTGCCGTATCGAGCAGGTAACGCCTATCGCCGAGCGCAAAACCGAGCAACTTCTGCAGCAGCAGCTCCAGCGCTGGGGCCGCGATCCGCTCTACAGCGAGAGCATTGCCAAGGTCCGCAGCATCTTGCAACTGCTGCCGGCGGCTTAGATCCCCTCATTCGCTGGGGCGCGTGAGCAAGCCCCAAATGAATACGATTGCAAAAGCGCCAAAGGCGGCGGTGGCCAACGACTCCGGGTCGCTCGGGGAAAATGAGCCAATCGGGCCGGTGCCCAAAAAGCGCTGGCCGAGGTAGCCGCCGACAAAGGCCCCCAAAATCCCGAGGAGAATCGTACCGGCAACCCCCAGAACGAGCTGGTAGGACCGAAAAATTTGGTTGTAGACAAATTTCGCAACCGTGCCGGCAATAAAACCAAGAATCGCCCAAATCACAACGATCATCGCGCGGGATCCCATTGTTTAACTGGGCATCAAACATAGCATCTCCGGCAAGATTCTGGTTAAAAATAGGGGGTATCTCGGAGCAGTCTTGCCATGTCCTCGATTCTCGCCCAGCTGCACGACCGCACCCGCCAAGCCCTCGGCGCGGCCTTTGGCAACGACGCGGCCCATGTCGATCCGATGGTGGTCCCAGCAGCCAAGCCCGAGTTTGGAGACTATCAGGCCAACGTGGCGATGTCTCTGGCTAAAAAGCTCGGCCAAAAGCCGCGCGACATCGCCACTCGGATCCTCGAGCAGCTCGATGTGACCGACCTGTGCGAGGCACCCACCATTGCTGGGCCAGGATTTATCAACTTTAAGATTTCGGTGCCGTTTCTCAACGACCGAGTCGCTCGGCTGCAGGCCGATCCGCGCCTCGGCGTCGCCCAAGCCGACCGGCCGGTGCGGGCGGTGGTGGATTTTTCTAGCCCCAATATTGCCAAAGAGATGCACGTCGGTCACCTGCGATCGACGATTATCGGCGACTGCATTGCCCGCGTGCTGGAGTTTCGCGGCCACGATGTGCTGCGTCTCAACCACGTTGGCGACTGGGGCACTCAGTTCGGGATGTTGATTGGGTATTTGCGCGAAGCGGTACCAGAGGCTCTGACGACAGCAGATGCCTTGGACTTAGGAGATTTAGTCGCCCTTTATCGCCAGGCGAAAGCGCGCTTTGATGAAGACGCAGCGTTCCAGGAGTCTGCCCGCCAAGAGGTAGTCGCGCTGCAAGCCGGCGCCGAAGACAGCACCCGCGCCTGGCAGCTGCTCTGCGCCCAATCGCGGCGAGAATTCCAAGTCATCTACGATTGGCTCGATGTCACGCTCGCCGAGCGAGGCGAGTCTTTTTACAATCCCTTGCTGCCGGCGGTAGTGGACGACCTGCAGGCGGCGGGCCTCCTCGAAGAAGATGGCGGCGCCCAGTGCGTTTTTTTGGAGGGCTTCACCAACAAAGAAGGCAATCCCCTGCCGCTGATCGTGCGCAAATCCGACGGCGGCTTTAACTATGCCACGACGGATTTGGCCGCCATTCGCTACCGCATCAAAACAGACGGTGCCGAGCGCGTCATCTACGTTACCGATGCCGGCCAGGCCAACCATTTTGCCCAGGTGTTTCAAGTGGCCGAGCGGGCTGGATGGGTCCCTGCAGGCGTCGAGCTGACGCACGTGCCTTTTGGTTTGGTGCAGGGCGAAGATGGCAAAAAGCTGAAAACCCGCTCGGGCGATACCGTTCGCCTGCGAGATTTGCTCGACGAGGCGATCGCCCGCGCCAAACAGGATCTGGTCGCGCGCCTCCAGGAAAAAGAACTCGAAGAAAGCGAGGCATTTATCACCGATGTGGCGCGCACTGTCGGCCTGAGTGCGGTCAAATATGCCGACCTCAGCCAAAATCGCACCACCAACTATCGCTTTAGCTATGACAAAATGCTGCAGCTCGAAGGCAATACGGCTCCGTACATGCTCTATGCCTACGCCCGCATTCGCAGCATTCTGCGCAAAGCCGAAATCGAGAGCGACGCCTTGGCAACTGCCACCATCACCCTGAGCGAAGCCAGCGAAATTACTTTGGCGAAATATCTGCTGCAGCTCGAGGATGCGGTGCTAGAAGTCGAGCGCGAACTACTACCCAATCGCTTGTGCGCGTACTTGTACGAGCTGAGCCAGAAATTCAATCAATTCTACGACCGATGCCCGGTCATCAAAGCCGAAGCACCCGTGCGTAGCTCTCGCCTGGCGCTAGTGGACTTGACGGCCCGAACCCTAAAGCTCGGCCTGGGGCTACTGGGCATTTCAGTGCTCGAGCGCATGTGATGCGAGCTTTCACTCCCAGGTGAAGCGCAGCCCCTGCTCCTGTAGGAAGTCTTGCAAAGCGGGCATGTGGCCGCCCGAAATAATTTCATGGGGGGCAATTTCGGGTTGGCTTGCCAGCCAGCCCGCCGTGCTGCCCGCAGCGCCACCGACACCCCATTCGCTGTAATGAACGCGGGTGACGGCATTGGCAATATGAGAGACGGCAAGGCTTTTGCCCCCAATCAGCAAATTATCGACCTCTTGGGGAATCAGGCTCTCCAGGGGAATCTGCAGCGGTCGCACCCCCCCTTCGAGGCGAGGGGCGCTGCTGGCCTCGCCGGTGGGTTCGCCATTGCGGTAGCGGCAGCCGTGGATGTCGATGTCGTAGTGCGCGATCGCCACGGCCGTATCCCCAAAGTTCCGTCCCCCCGGCAGGTCGCGGCGCAAGTCCGCTTCGCGCAAGTAGAACGCTTCTTGACCCCGCGCCGGCCGGCCGAGAATGCGCCTGCCCTCGCGGAAGTAGGGCACCTGACTCAAGCCGGAGGTCGTCCCCAGTGGCGATGCCGGCCCGGAGAGGTACTTCAGTGGATAGCCTGGCTGGGGTTGGGTTTCGAGCAGCCAGCGCGCAAAAACCAGCGCTCGGTCCTCGGCGTTTTTGAGGGCAATGGCCGAGAGCCCCCCGAGCCAATTCTGGCGCTGGCCGGAGCTGTCGAGGTCGCTGGCGGTGAAGACCAGGGGCGGATTCATCCAATTCCAATCGTTGCCAGGATTCCAGTTAACCAGCGTCCAGTCTCCGAGGGCCGGAGCGCCCGTGAAGGGATCGTTGCCCGTGACGCTCAAAATGCGTCGGTAATGAAAAAAGCTCCGACCGACAAACGCTGGCGTGCCTTGGAGTGAAAAATCGCGGTAGTGCTCGGCAAGGGCGTAGCTTGGCTCGATGGTTTTTAGGGCCGCCAGACTCTGGCCGCCATCATCGCCAATCTCGACAATGAACGGATAGGTTATGGCCTGGGTGCAGTGAGGATTATCCCAATCGGCGGCGTTGAGTTCGCCGGTGGTCGCGTGGGAGTCCGAGCCCAGGCGATGGGGAACTCCCGCCCAACCCACCAGCTCGCCAGTATCGGTGGCGTCGATGACAATCGGGCGTTTGCCGGGAGGGGCTTGCAGGCGCAGGGGGGTTTTCTCAAAAACCGGGCCTGACGACCAAGAGTACCAGCGAGCCAGGCTTTGGGAATAGCGACCGGCTGGGACGTGGCTTGTAGATCGTGCCGCTCGCCGGACGGCATAGACCGCAACGATCTCTCGGCCGGTCGCGTCGAATTCTGCGCCTTTGAAGGCAGTCTCGCTCGCCCAACGGCTTTGGGGCGCATTGCGAGCGGCTCGGGAGAGCCAACTGCGCGCGGCAGCGTCGCCAATGTTGGGCGGGAAGCAGAGTTTGCCCACCCAACACTGGTTGGTGTCAGCGACGCGCTTGCCCGGCAGGTGCGCGATCGGGTGCTCGCTGAGGCTGGCTTTAAATGCCTGCCACTGCGGCGAAAAATTTTGCTGTCGCCGCATGATCGCCGATTCGTCGATCGCGGCGACACCCTGGGCGCTAATTTGGCCCCCCAACCAGGGTGCGGCCTCAATGGTGCAGGTGGTGGCCCCAGCTTGCATGGCTTGTCCGGCTGCAGCAACGCCGCCGAGAGAGCCGCCAATAACGATAACGTCGCACTCCCACACCTCAAACTCTGGCGGTAGCGGGTCGAGCCGAGGGCGGCCGTTGGGGAGAATCTTGGCAATTTCGGGAGCGGCGACCGCTCTATCGTTGGCAGTGTCGGGTAGCGACGCCTGCGGGGCGTCGGGGAGCCGACTGATGCCAAAACCAATGCCGACTGCCCCCAGCAACACCAGCACGCCCAGGTGCCGGAGTGCGGATCCGCGTAATTTTTTGGCCACGACTGAAGCTTGAGCTTGCGAGCCCCGCCATCCTATCTCAAAGCTGTGCGAACGAGCGCCCGAACGACAGAAAAAAAATGTGCCAGCAGAGCCGGTCGCAAGCCGCGAAGCTGCTGCAGGTAATAATCTGGATACGGAGTGCCCGCTGCAATAATGATGTATTCCGACTGGAGAGAGCAAGCATCGATCGCGCACTTCCGGTGTTGCTGATGGCGATCCTCTTGGCGCCTCTAGAAGCCTGTTGTTGGGGCATTAAGCTCCCTGAAAAGCACATACTACTCATTATCGAACGACGATTTGACCGGAGGACCGACCTAAATATGTCTAGATTTTGTCTCGGCAAGATTGCTTTTGGGCGACAGCTTGTCTCCTATGCTCTGGCAACCTTCCTTAGCCTCGGCCTGGGCTGGGGTGCTTGGGGAATAACGACTCCTGAGGCGCGAGCCCAGGAGATTCCTGCTATCCCTAGCAGCAGCCGTAACTTTGTCGCTAGTGCGATCGACCGCGTTGGGCCGGCTGTGGTCCGCATCGACACCGAGCGCACGGTAGCTGCTAGTGCCGATCCGTTTGCCAACGATCCGTTTTTCCGTCGATTCTTCGGCGAAGAGTTGCCGCGCCAGCGCCGCGAGTTCCAGCAGCGCGGTCAGGGCTCCGGATTCATCATCGATGGCGAAGGCATCGTCCTCACCAATGCCCACGTGGTCAGCAAAGCCGATACCGTTACCGTTACTCTCCGCGACGGCCGCGAATTCGAAGGAACCGTGCTCGGCTATGACGAACCTACCGATCTAGCCGTTGTCAAGATTCCCAGCCGCGACCTGCCGATCGCGCCGCTGGGCTCGTCTGACGATATTGCCGTCGGAGATTGGGCGATCGCTGTGGGCAATCCCCTGGGTCTCGACAACACGGTCACCCTCGGTATCGTCAGTACCCTCAACCGCCCCAGCGCTAAAGTGGGCATCCCGGATAAGCGCATTGATTTCATTCAAACCGATGCGGCAATCAACCCAGGTAACTCGGGCGGTCCGCTCCTGAACGAGCGTGGCGAGGTCATCGGCATCAACACTGCCATTCGGGCCGACGGTCAGGGCATCGGTTTTGCCATCCCCATTGACAAAGTCAAAGAAATTAAAGACCGCTTGGTGCGGGGCGAGCAGGTTCCCCACCCGTACATTGGCATCCGTATGGTGGCGCTGACGCCGGAGATGGCCCGCCAATCGAATGCCGACCCCAACTCAGCGATCCTCCTGCCAGAAGCTGAAGGGGTGTTGGTGCTGCAAGTCGTCCCCGACTCTCCCGCCGAAGCTGCTGGTTTACGCCGGGGGGATGTCATCGTTGCTGTCGATGGCGAAGCCATGGCCTCTGCCGAAGAGCTGCAGCGCCTCGTCGAAGAAAGCCGCATCGGCCAGCCTTTGAGCGTGGATCTCGTGCGCGGCGGCAACACTCTAGAGCTGACCGTCCGATCGGCAAACCTCGACGCCCTCAGCCTTGAGTAGCGCCTTGCAACGGCTCGATCCCACCCTCGAGCGCCTGTGCGAGCGGCTGCGGGCATTTCGGGTCGTGGGGTGGGGCAATGGCGATCCGGTCGCGCTGCTCGCGCGCTACTGCCAGCAGTTTGCTGGCTCGAAATCGGTGTTAGTCGCCGACCCCGACCCGATTCACTTTCTCTGCGCGTTTTTGGCTGGTGTCGCCACTGAGAACTGCCGCATATTTTTAGGAAACCCGGGCTGGCAGCGGCGGGAGTGGCAGCAGGTTTTCGAGCTGGTCGAGCCGGATGTCGTTCTCGGCCCGGTGCCCAGTTCGGTAACGAGACCGATGGCCCCAGCTGCAATCTCCAACCCTTCTGTAGGGATCGCCATTCCCACGGGGGGATCGTCGGGGAGAGTCCGCTTTGCCCTGCACGATTGGGAAACTCTTAGTGCTTCGGTAGCAGGAACCCATGCCTACTTCGATCGCCGCCCCCTCAATAGCTACTGCTTGCTACCGCTACACCACGTCAGCGGTCTGATGCAGTTTCTGCGGGCTTTCTTGACAGGGGGGCAGCTTGTCTTGCAGCCCTATGCCGCCCTCAAGCAGGCGTGGCGCGAGGGCGGCTCTCCTCAAGCTTTGGGGAGTAACTTGCGATCGCAATTTTTTATCTCTTTGGTTCCTACCCAGCTACAGCAGCTCTTAGATCTCGGAGCAGCCTCCTGGTTGGCTGGCTTTCGAGTCGTCTTGCTCGGTGGCGCGCCCCCTTGGCCCACGCTACTCGAGCGCGCCCGCCGCAGCCGCATTCCCCTAGGCTTGACCTATGGTTCGACAGAAACGGCCTCCCAGGTCGCCACCCTCAAACCAGCGGATTTTCTGGCAGGGAATGCTAGCAGTGGCCCGGCACTCCCCCACGCTCGCCTCAAAATTGCCGCTGCTCCAGGCAAGATGGGTCGCATCGGCATTGCAGCTGCATCGCTGTTTCGCGGATACTATCCCGATTTGCGCCCTGCAGGCGACTGGTTCTGGACCGACGATCTCGGCTGGCTCGATGCTGAAGGGTATTTGCACGTGTGCGGCCGCTGCGATCGCGCGATTCACACGGGGGGCGAGACGGTGATGTGTGAGGAGGTCGAGGCGGCCCTTCTTGCGACCAGTCTCGTCACTGATGTCTGTGTTGTGGGGGTTGCCGACCGGCACTGGGGCGAGCGGATCGCGGTCCTCTACACCGCTGAGGGAGCCATTAATGCCGAAGCAATTGGCGATCGCCTGCAGCTCGCCCGCTACAAACACCCCAAAACTTGGCTCCGGGTGCTGGAGATTCCCCGCAACGACCGAGGCAAGGCAGACCTAGCAGCTTGCCAGCAACTGGTCGCAGATCTGCGTAGCACCGAAGACAAATATCCGAAGTCTGACGGGCAGATATCTCGGCACCGAATGCCGCCAGCATAAGAGAGCCTCATGTCAAGAATAGGATTATTTTTTTAATCCACCGTTACATTTCGAAAAATATTCGTTAGCATGGTCTCACCTCCGAAAAAACCCGGAGGTAATTCATATCCAAATCAACTGGACTTATACCAACATGACCGCAACCCTACAACAGCGCGAAAGCGCCAACGTCTGGGCG